>NZ_CP130464.1:0-1064785 GCF_052955985.1 Vibrio sp. B1Z05 | reverse complement strand
TTATTATCCGTCTACATTCAATCGTAACTTAATCATTGTTCCGTATAGCTTAAGAAAAATTCTTCTAAAAAGAAAGAAAAATTATAGAGGTTTTTTAAAACTGATCTTTCTGTTTAAAACTGATCTTATTGATAATGTGATCTAATGATCCGGGCTTTAATTTGGCTGTAAGTTGCTGATTAAAATAGAGTAATTTTTATGGTGTTTCGGAGCGATGATCAAGGTTACTTCGAAAGAATGATCATACAGAATACGTAAACATGATCAGTGATTTGCGGAAGTGTGATCAACACAATCAATGAACCATGATCAAGTAAGCAACGAAAGCATGATCATTGGGTGTGAACAACTTATCCACAGTGCATGAGTGCGTTTATTGAACGCTGTCGTGGATCTAATGCATTGTTTGTTCTTCTCATTCCATTCTACCCCGTTATAAATCTTCAAAACCCTGATTTTCAAACGCTTTAAGCAATGGAAGCATGATCATGAGTATCATTGATCCCTTGTTCCGCTTAATTTGTAACTGTCCAATTTGTTTGAATTATTTCATTGGTAAACGCAAGCCAGTTTAAGTTGGTTCCTTACTTGGATTGAATATTATTTTATTTGCGTACAAATTGGTGGAAGCATGATCAAGTTAATTGGTTTTGCGTGATTTGATGATGCGTTTGTAAATGAATTGCGCCTTTTTTACCCCCTATTCTTTGTAAATGCCCATTCTACTTGATGTTTACCGTAATCTAGCGAGTAATTTACATGCTTCCGTATTGAAAAAACACTTGATCATCGATCCGGAAAAGATCCTCTTAAGTGTATGTAAACTGTGATCATCAACAAAGGAGAGTCTGTTTAAGCATTTCCTTGATCATCGTTTCGAATTTCCTGAATTCTCTTAGATATTCGTTTTTTTCTCTAGGAAGAATGATCAAGAGTGAACCTTGATCATTCTTCCTAATTCCTGTGTTGATAATCATTAACTACTGTCGAGTTTATGCATCTGTTGTGTGTTGATGATGTCTCGAGATTTTGCCATGAAATCTTGAAAAAAGATCAATAGTTTAAATATACGTTCGGTTGTCGGTGGTTTTGTTTTATTGGATTGCAAATGACCGTAATTCGTACAGGTTTTATCATCGTTCCGTTTATGGAAATAAAAATGAGCTTTTTGCTGTCTATTTAGCCTACCCTGCCTTATTTTACGCCTTTTCGTCTGTTTACATTGTAAATAAGTGACTCCTGTAACTTTTAAAATCTATGTAATTTTTCGACTCGTTATTGGTGTAAAATAGACGTCAATATAGAGATATTACAGGTTATTTATGTGATTCAACCCATTAATAAATGTTCAGCACTTAGTTGAATTATCTTGTGTTAGCTGTACAATTAACTTAGTCATACATTTATGGGAAGAATGATGAAAAGAGAATCAACGATAGATAATCTTTATCAATTAGCAGAACAAACAAAACAGGTTCAAGCTGATCGTATTGAAATTGTATTGGAAGAGCGAAACGATGAGCACTTCCCTGCAATGTCTAAAGCATTGATGGAAACTCGCTCTGGTTTGACTCGCAGAAAGCTAGACGACGCTATCAGCAAAATGGAAGCTAAAGGGCATCAATTTACAAAAAACAACGCCAATCACTACTCTATTTCTTTAGAGGAGGCTCATCATTTGATGGAGTCTGCTGGCGTTGAAATGTTTCACGAGCGCAAGCGAAATAAAAATAATAAGCCTTGGGTTGTCAATGTGCAAAACCAAAAGGGTGGCACAGGTAAGTCGATGACTGCGGTTCACCTAGCGGCTTGTTTGGCACTGAATTTAGATAAGCGCTACCGCATTTGTCTTATTGACTTGGATCCACAAGGGTCACTGCGACTGTTTTTAAACCCGCAGATCAGTATTAGCGAGCACGATAATATCTATTCTGCAGTTGATATCATGCTGGATAATGTGCCAGAAGATACCGACGTGGACTTAGATTTTTTGCGTAAGAATGTGCTGCTTCCAACGCAGTATCCAAACCTGAAAACGATTTCAGCTTTTCCTGAAGATGCGATGTTTAACGCTGAAGCATGGCAATCACTATCGCAAGATCAATCTCTTGATATTGTTAAGCTACTTAAAGAAAAGCTTATCGATAAAATTGCCGATGACTTTGATGTGATCATGATTGATACCGGTCCACACGTCGATCCATTAGTTTGGAACGCCATGTACGCATCAAATGCGTTATTGATTCCGTGTGCTGCTAAGCGATTGGACTGGGCGTCAACGGTTAACTTCTTCCAGCATTTACCGACGGTATACGAGATGTTCCCTGAGGACTGGCACGGATTAGAGTTTGTTCGTATGGTGCCAACCATGTTTGAAGACGATAATAAAAAGCAGGTGTCTGTTCTGACTGAAATGAACTACCTGTTACAAGAACAAGTGATGATGGCGACCATTCCAAGAAGTCGTGCATTTGAAACTTGTGCTGACACATACAGCACTGTGTTTGACTTAACCCCTGGCGATTTTGAAGGGGGCAAGAAGACACTTGCAGTTGCACAAGATGCGGTGCAAAAAAGCGCATTAGAATTAGAACGTGTGCTTCATAGCCACTGGGCGTCATTAAATCAGGAGGATTAAGGTATGGCGATAAAAACATCCGACTTGAACGCTAAATTATTTGGTAAGGCTAACAAACGTAGAGCAACAACGCCTACAGAAGCGCAAACCGCAGTCAAAGAAAACGCACAGGTGATCGAGCTTGCCGTAGCAGGGCAGGATATGGTGTCCTTTCAGTTACAACGTATCCCTGCGGCGAAGATTGAAGAACAGACAGTAGTATTTTCTGATAATGCTCGTGAACAAACGTTTCTTAACGAACATGCGCTGTCCGACATTCTAGATACTCTTAAAGATCGTGGTCAGCAATATCCAGCGGTCGGTAGAAAGAATAGCCAAGGTCAAATTGAAGTTCTTGATGGTAGTCGTCGTAGAAAATCGTGTATTTTGGCGGAGAAAGACTTTCTCATTTACGTTGCTGAAGACATAAATAGCGAACACGCTAAGTTTTTATCTGACGTTGCTAATGCGCATAAGCCACTTTCTTTGTATGAACGTGGCCGTGAAATGCAAGCCAAGCTGGATTCTGGTGAAGTGAGTGACCAAAAAGGGCTCGCATCTCTCTTTAAATGCAGTGAAGCATTGGTGAGTGGGGCATTAAAAGCGGCCTCATTGCCATTACCATTATTGCAAGCGTATCCAAACGTAACCGAGCTTGGGCGTCCAACTATCGTTAAGCTACATAAACAGTTTAATGAGCTTGAGGAGGCGGCACAGCAGGGTATTTTAGATAAGTGTCAGCAAGATGGTGCTTACGTTTGGCAACGTTTCAGCGGTATTAGCGAAGCTAAGATCACCAAGCAAGTTTCCTTGTTACTTGAAGGCTGGATTGCTGAGGTTAACGAAACCACGTATAAAGAAGCGAAGAAACCGGTTGAACTGGTAAAAGGTAAAGCGACTTACGTTCGTAAAGGTCAGTCTTTAGCGTTGAACCTGAAAAAAATAGACGATTCTTTAGCGCAAGAAATTATTCAGTTTATCGAAGCCAAATTGAAATAATCGCCAGTCGTTGATTGAGCATAAAGCAGAATAAAAAACGGGTATCAAGTAATTGATACCCGTTTTTTATGCACCAATGGACGCGTAAGGTTTGACGGTTCTAAGATCAAATTCTTTTAAAATCGAGTAAATATGGTCAAACAAGTCGGCTTGGGCACGTTCATAATCTTTGATACTGGTTTTGTTGACGTAGCAGTAGATTTCGATAGGTAAGCCAAAACGGTTACTTTCCAGTTGTCTTACGACAATAGTTAAATCTTTTATGACGGCAGGATGCGTCGCGAGGTAACTGGCAACGTATTCGCGAAAGCACCCAAGGTTGGTTAAGCGTCTAAAGTTAATAGGGTCGGCATCTTCAGGTAGGGTTTTATTGTACTGCTCTATTTCTTTTTGCTTGCGCAATATGTGCGTCTTCAGCAGTCTAAATCGTTGCATGCGCTCTAGCATGTCGTTATCTAAAAAATCAATACTCTCAGTATCAATAAACAGAGCTCGTTTTATGCGTCTGGCGCCTGTTTCTTCAACGCCATACCAGTTAATAAAAGGTTCGCTCACTAAGGTTTGCGAAGGGATCATGGCAATGGTGTTATCCCAGTTTTTTACTTTTACGGTGGTGAGCGTTACTTCTTGTACAGTGCCATCTACGTTGTGATTATCGAGCTGTATCCATTCTCCGGTCGAAATCATTTTATTGGCGGCTAACTGAATGCCTGCGATAAACCCCATTATGGTGTCTTTCATAACAAAGGCGATCATCCCAGCCATTACACTGACACCGGATATGAGATAAATAGGTGTTCGATCTAAGATATGGGATATGGTGAGCAGCACCGCTAACGCCACAAAAGCGAGTTTGAAGAACTGCACCATGCCATGCAGTGGCAATCTATGTCCGAATTGTTTGGTGGAGAGCACTAACAAGGTAATATCGAAGATAGAGAACAGTGCTCGCAGAACGATAATCGCGGCGCCTATTTCTAAAAATGCATTGATGGTTTGGCCCAAAATAGTAATTTTAGGAATTATCAGTTCAATACTCGACATGACCAAGTAGTAGGGCACGATAAGCGAAATCTTTTCATGAAAGCGTTTAAGCCCGATAGCCCGCTTTATTTTATAGTCATAACCATGAGTACTTTTATTGACAAAAGTCCCAGTAAAACGATGAATGACTAAGTAGGTAACAGCGGAAAACAATAGCGTGACAAGTATCAGTGACACATCAGCGAAAAAATCATGCCTATCAAAAGTGATATCGAATAACGACAGGAATTCAATCAGCAGATGACCTAAATGGTCTGATACCCACGCGCCCGATGTTTGTTGTTGTTCCATTTAGATAAACCTCCTTGTTTTATCTTATTTAGAGCAATCTGGGTAATTAAGTGATCAGCAATCGTGTTTTAACAAACTTGGCTGAGACGTTATTTACTGAGATTAATATCATACTAAGCCTTTCATTTAGCGAGAGTAAAGCAACATCGTCTTCGATAGAGTTTTGTTGTGATATTCATGTGTTGCTTTGTGCTGTGGCAAGTTTTTGTTAGCGTTAATTCCCTTCGCTATTCTGCTATTCTATGCCAATACAAGATTCCATAATTTAGGTGATGCCCTTGCCATATCGTTCTCATGCTCAGCAATTGCTAATTTTGCAAAGTCAGGCTTTTCAATCTCAACACCGTATCGGTGTGATATTAAAGGGTTCTGAGCAATGGCAACAACAGGTGTTACAACATCTTGGAGAGTTGCATCGCTACCAACGGGCATTAGTGCTGGGTGAGCGCACGTTAAGTTATGCCGAAACAGTGACCTTTAAACAAGCACGACAAAAGCTAGGTCAAGAAAGCGATCTTATCGTAGCTGATCTTAACTGTGCCTTCGATGCCAATGGTTTTACTGCTGTTACGGGCACATTAAAGGGTGGCAGTTTATTGCTGATACTGCCTAACACTGATTCAGTTCAGTTTTCCGAGCTATGGATGGCACGTGCTTGTCAGTCATTTATCAGCATTTGTGAGTCTTCACCGAGTGTGATTGAGACCGGTTCCGATTTTACGCAGGTGCAAACGATACCTGCAGTCGATCGTTTCTCACAGCAACGACAAGCCATAGAGGCAATACATAAAGTATTAAGCGGGCATCGTAAACGCCCGCTAGTCATTACGGCAGATAGAGGGCGAGGTAAATCGGCTGCTCTTGGTATTGCCGCCGCACAAATAATTAAAAATTCAAACAAGCATGTTGTTATCACAGCGCCTAGTACGCAGGCAGTAAAAACATTATTCGAACACGCCAGTAAAGAGTTAGGTATAGCGCCGCAAAAAGGTTACCACCTTTGCCTAGAAACAGGGGCAAGTTTACGTTTTATTGCCCCTGATGAGTTGCTTCGAGATTCGGTCAATTGTGATTTATTGTTGGTTGATGAAGCTGCCGCCATTCCTTTGCCTCTTTTGCAATCCATTGTTGAGCGCTATCACCGAACTTGTTTCGCAACTACTGTGCACGGTTATGAAGGTTGCGGGCGTGGGTTTTCGATAAAGTTTTCTGCGTGGCTCAATCAACATCGGCCGGGCTGGAAGTCATTGAAACTGACTCAACCTATTCGTTGGAGCCTAGGAGATCCGGTGGAAGCATGGTTATTCGATACTTTCTTACTTGATGCGGAGATTGAATCTTTATCCTCAAATGATTATTCCGATGCCAAACTACTTGAGCTTGATATTACGGATTCCACACACTGCGTTACCTCACTGCGTAAAGCTTTTGCTTTATTGGTGAATGCTCATTATCAAACCTCGCCCAATGACGTATTTCAATTGCTCGATGATCCAAATATTCGCCTCTATCAAGTGATATCACAGCAGCAGGTTGTAGGAGTGATACTTGGGTATCGAGAGGGCGGCCTGAATGAGTCACAATTACAAGATATCCAATTAGGCAAACGAAGACCTGCAGGGCATTTGGTTCCTATTTCATTAGTCAGTAACCTTGCCGATAACAGGCCAGCACTTGTTGCTAGCCTTCGAGTGATGAGAATTGCAGTTCACCCAGAAACGCAAGGCATTGGACTTGGCAGTTGGATGTTGTCTCAATTGGCGTCATTGCAAGAGCCGGAAGTTGCTTATCTATCAACAAGTTTTGGCGTCAACAGTGAGTTGTTTAACTTTTGGTGCAATAACGGGTTTGAGGCCGTTCGGTTGGGTAGTAAGCAAGACCAAGCGAGCGGGTGCTTCTCTGTCTCTATGGTGAAAGCTTTAAATAGCCTTGTAGGGTGGAAAGAGGATGCACAGCGTCAGTTGCAAATACACCTTATCGACACCGCTTCTGATATACATTTAAACCTGCCTACAACATTATTGCTTAGACTCCTTATATCCGAGACACAGAACACTCTGACTTTAAATGAACGTACTTATAAGCTGATCTCTAATTACACATTAGGTGGCGCTAGTTTTGAGGCGACACGAATTCTGGTACAACAGTTATTGGTTAGTCATTTGTCGTCTGTGCTACAGCGTTCTGCTGAGTATGATGCAAAGGATTATGCCGATCTTTCTTTGATTGCTGATTTATCGATTAAGAAACAAAGTTGGGCGAAGGTATGTCAAGAGCATGGATTCACTGGGCGCAAACAAGCAGAAGCTCAGTATCGTCAAGCGATTAGTTATTATCTTCTAACTACACAACCTGTCTGATTTACAGTGTAAATTAAGTCGTTGTTAATCGGCTGAGTTGCGGGCATCTTCAATTTACACTGTAAATTCAAAGTGCCGGTCATTGGTTATTAAAAAGGGTCACAACATCAAACTGTTGTGACCCTTTAATTTACAGTGTAAATCGTTATTGATACCAATTATTTAGTATGATTGGTATTATTCACACTCTTTAAGTTTCCTTTTTTAAGCTCGGCTAACACCTTTTCTTTTGGACCATCGGCTACAACACTTCCAGCACTCATTACAATTAAGCGATCGACCACTTCGAGCATGGAAGTCTTATGAGTGATAAGCACCAGTGTTTCTTGTTTAGATAGGTTTTGTAGTTCTGATTTTATTAAGGCTTCCGAGCGGTTATCCATCGCACTGGTTGGTTCATCAAGTAATAGCACCGGAGGTCTACCCAGAAATGCTCGGGCAATGGCAACCGCTTGACGTTGTCCTCCAGAGAGAAGTTGACCCCCTTCACCGACTTGTCTTTCTAATCCAGCCGGGTCTTTCATGGTGAAGTCCGTGACACCAGCGCGTTTAGCCGCAAGTAATACCTCATCATCTTCGGCCAGTTGTTTGCCAAGGGTAATGTTGTCACGGATTGAACCGTAAAATAAAGTGATGTCTTGTGGTACACAGCCTATGTTGCTTCTCACGTCAGTATGGTGCAATTGTTGGATGTCGGTATCATCAATGCGAATATGACCCTGTGTCGGCTTATACAGGCCCATAATGAGACGCTCAAGAGTTGTTTTACCCGAACCAATACGCCCTATAATCGCCACCTTCTCACCAGGACGAATAGTGATGCTGAGATCTCTAATAGAAGAAACGGGAGAATCAGGGTAATTGAAGCTGACTTTATCGAGCTCAATTTTGCCTTGCAGTACTGGGCGGTGGATGTAACGTTTATCTTCTTCTTGCTCATCGGGCATGCTCATGACTTGCTCAATAATAGTCATTGACGATTTTGCTTGATTGTAGCGTGTTGAAAGTAGCGCAACCTGAACTAAAGGACCAATAGCGCGACCACTGAGCATTGTGGCGGCAATCAATCCCCCCATGGTCAGTTCACCTTCTGAGATAAGATAAACACCCATTATCAACATACCCACATTGGACGCTTGTTGTAGAAAACCTGCCGAGTTTTGTACGCCGTCAGTGATACGACGACTTTTGATGTTCCAGTTTGCCATATGTGCAACGGCTTCTTCCCAGCGATATTGAAACTGACTTTGCGCGCCAAATATTTTTAATGATTCTAATCCGGCCAAACTTTCAATTAAGTTGGCGTATTTCTGCGAAGCTAAGCGAGAGCCTTCTTCAATGCTGTTGCGTAGCGGTCGTTGAATAATGAGTGAATGTAAAATAAGTAAAGTCACACACACAATAGGCACTAACACTACGTTGCCTGCAATCAGCCAAATGACTAATAAAAACAGCAGAGCAAAAGGTAAATCGATCAATGCCGCAATAGTGGCTGAGGTGAAAAACTCTCGAATAGATTCAAACTCTTGCAGGTGTCTGGCAAATGCTCCAACTGACGGTGGGCGGGCTTCCATTCTAATTCCCATTACTTTGCTAAACAGTTTCGACGAAATCAGAATGTCTGACTTTTTACCTGCGACATCAATGAAGTAACTTCGAAGTGATTTAAGCAGTAAGTCAAAGATAAAAATGACCACAATACCGCTCGCCAGCACCCATAAAGATTCAAAGGCTAAATTGGGGACAACTTTATCGTAGACAATTCGAGTAAATAGGGGAGTGGCAATAGCGAAAATATTGATCAAAATTGAGGCAATTAAAACATCACGATAAATAGAGCGTGATTCTTTTAATGTACCCCAAAACCAATGCCCTTTGCGGGTTTTGAGTATTTCGGGAGAGCGTTGATCAAAGCGGAACTGTTTCTTTATTAAAAAATAGCGGCCACTATAATCTTCTTCCAGATCGGCAAGCGTTACTGTTGTGGCGACAAATCCTGTTTTGGTACTGACAATTTCTGCTTGTCCATTATCGTTATCGACACTGAGTAAAACGCAGGCTTCGTTTTCACCGGTTAGTAATATGGCAGGCAGTACTAGGGTTGATACTTTGGTCAGTGACGCCGATTGTTCTTTTGCGACCAACCCAGCTCGTTGTGCGGCTCGTGAAAATAAAATAGGCGTTAGTTTACCATCAGGTAATGGCAATCCATTTAACAGTGCTTCTGGCGAATTGGAGAGGCCGTAGTAGCGACTGACATAGATAAGTGAATGTAATAATGAGTCTTTCATGCGTTGTCATCCTTGGCTGCATTCATCTAGCCGTGTAATCCAATAGTAATCTTAAGACCAACTGTCTGCTTGTCGTGAGTATGAATGTTATTCACATAAGCCTTTGATTATTGACAAGGAAACCCTTGATCATGCTTTCGCAAATTTGCGTGTAAGTCTTTGTTTATTCACGCAGAGCACGTCCCTTAGCACTTAGCACGGGTTTTAGTAGGTAATCGAGCACAGTGTGCTTGCCCGTAATAATGTCTACCGAAGCTGTCATCCCTGGAATAATCGGTAATTGACCGTTGTTACCAAACTCTGTTTGTTCGGTGCGAACGCGTACAAGATAAAAGCTATTTCCTTCTTCATCTTGAATGGTGTCTGCGCTGATATGGTCAAGTTTGCCTTGTAAGCCGCCGTATTTAGTGAAGTCATAAGCACTAAATTTTACGATGGCTGGCAGATCAGGTCGTAAAAAGGCGATATCTTGCGGCGCAATCTTCGCTTCCACGACGAGCACATCTTCAGTAGGTACGATTTCCACCAAATCCATACCCGGTTGAATAACGCCTCCTACCGTATTGGTGTACAGTTTTTTTATAGTACCAGTGACAGGGGAGGTCACCACCGTACGGCTGACCCTATCTTCGAGTCCAACGGTGCTTTGGGTCAGTGCTGATAATTCATCTTGGCTTTGATTTAGCTTTTCTTGTTGTTCAGAGCGAAAATCAAGAGCGGCGTCAACTCGACTAAGCAGTTTTTCTCTAATAGCGGCATTGAGTACAGGAACTTGCCCTCGGGCCGAATCAAGTTCTCTTTTAGTATCAATAACTTGACGCTTTAGTTTGATGAACTCAATTTGCGGAACTATGCCTTCTATTGCTAGCGGTTCCATTAGGTCATATTCTTTTTGTGCGAACTCATACGCTTGTTTAAGGTTTGAAATTCGGCCACGAGTCTCGTTCATATCTTGAATTTTTTGGTCAACTCTTTCGTCAATCACTTTAAGTTGGTTTTTTAAATTGCCCAGATCTTGTCGATACTCAACACGCTGTCTAGCGGCTAGTTTTGGTTGAGTTTCTTCAAAATTAGTTGGGTACACCAGTTTATTAGTGTGAATGACCACGCTATCGCGCCAATTTCTTAGAGTAACGTTATCTTTTACTTCGATGCTGGCGACCGATGCGGAGAGTTGCAAAACTTTGGCTGTTAAGTTGTAGACTTGCTGTTCGCGCTCTCTGAAGTCAGATTGAAAGCGCGTATCATCAATCAGCAATAGTTGCTGTCCTTGGGTGACTTGTTGACCTTCTCGTACCAGAATGGCTTTAACTAAGCCACCTTCTAAATTTTGTACGATTTGCAATTGGCTTGAAGGAATGACCTTGCCATTTCCCACGGTGACTTTGTCGATTTCGGCCCAGTTCGTCCATGCAACGGCACAGCCAAAAAAAACCAAAACCAACCATAGTAAAAGCCGGGCGTTTGAAGGTGTATTTAGCAGTAGCGCTGCAGTTTTATCATCAACGTACTCTAACTCGGTTCGACCGAGGTTTTTTAGCTTCTCTTGACTCATAGGCCATCCATTTGCGCATAGAGTGATTAAGGGAAAAAGAGTCTACTGCTAGGGTGAGAGAGTGATTAGAGCCACTAACAAAGACATACTCCTATAGTATGTTGATTTGTTGTAAATGTTAAGTAAATGCGCTTTATTATTGGCTATTGTGTAACAAGGATAGGTGCTCTAGATGATTGAATTTTAAGTATAATTATTATTTCACAAATAGATTCCCCCGTTTTATGTCAAATATGTTCCAAAAAATGAGAACAGAGTTAAGCTAAATGAATATACATGCAAAACCTTCTTGAGATATTTATCTCGAAAGCGCAAAATTTAACAAAAGTCATTTGAGGATGTGAAATGAAGTTAACGGATATTCGTCGCGACTATACGCTGGGCGGTTTACGCAGAAAGAATTTAAAAGAAAACCCCGTTGATCAGTTTAATTTATGGTTAGAGCAGGCGATTGAAGCAGAGTTGACGGATCCTACCGCAATGACAGTGGCAACCGTTGATGAAAACGGTCAGCCGTATCAACGAATTGTGCTGTTAAAAAGTCTTGATGATCAAGGCTTTGTATTTTACACCAATCTAGGCAGTCGTAAGGCGCTTCATCTACAAGATAACAACAAAATTAGCCTGCACTTTCCGTGGCATCCATTAGAGCGACAAGTTCATGTGACTGGTGTGGCTGAAAAATTGACTGCGGCAGAAAACTTTAAATACTTCACTTCTCGTCCAAAAGGCAGTCAGTTAGCGGCAATAGCCAGCAAGCAAAGCTCACGCATCTCAGCGCGTGGAATTTTGGAAGGTAAGTTTTTAGAGCTTAAAAAGAAGTTCTCTGATGGTGAAATACCTATGCCGTCATTCTGGGGTGGATATCGTATTAAGGTTGAATCTATCGAATTTTGGCAAGGTGGAGCTAATCGTTTACATGATAGATTTATCTATACTCGTGTGGGTGATGCTCAACAGTGGGAAATTGAGCGTCTTGCGCCATAATTTACACTGTAAATATAATACCAATCACACTAAGTAAGTGATCAGAACTAGCGCAGGAAAAATGCTCGAGAACAAGGCAGAATTTTTCGATAAGTAGTTATTCTACAATCAAAAATTCTAACGCCGTTATCGAGCATTTTAACAAGCTAGAATGACCAGTTATTTAGTACGATTGGTATAACTATTAGCACTAGAAAGGGCCTATGATGTCAGGAATTACAGAGTTAACTCAGCTACTCGAATCTATGCAACCAGAGTTGCAAAATGATGAATTTGTATTTTGTACAGTACAAGGTGAGCTAAAAGATTTTGTGGCGTTAAATCCAATTGCCACTTTTATCGAATCTGAAGGGCTGACTTTAGTTGTAGAAAAACAAGCAGCAGCAAAAGCGCAACTGGCATTTGATGGCAGTTTTAAAAAGATCACGTTAACGGTGCATTCAAGCCTTGAGGCGGTTGGTTTAACGGCGGCGGTTGCGACTAAGCTTGCAGAAAAGGGCATTAGCGCGAACGTTATTGCTGCTTTTTATCATGACCATATTTTTGTGCAAAGTGCTAAGGCTGAGCAAGCGTTGGCAGCTTTGTTAGAATTTCAAAAATAATTAATAAAAGAATAATGATTGATCAGTAACGCTAACATTGAGTTGCTTAATGATTTTACGGGATCTGACTTAGGTTAGGTCCCGTTTTTATATCTAAATTCCCCAACACGAGAAATATTTGGCGACTTGTGACATCTTTCAGTGTTGCTTCTGAAGACTTAATTACTTTGATTAATCTTCAACTTAGCTTGTCCTATCTACTGGCTCGCCCTATCTGAGAAGTTATCTTTACGTTCTGGAGTTGAAAAAATTAAGGAGTAAAGTTGGCTCCATTAGATATTTGTTTATTTTGCCGTCGAATTTGACGGATAAATGAACTCGTAATCAATCACATCTTCTTTTGTTAGGGGCAATAGCGCCACCATCTGCAAAATTAATCAAAAGGGTGAGTTGGTTGCATCAGTATAGGAATAGCCATGAAATTTAGTAGTAAAGTTGCCTTGATGTTGGGAGTGATATCTTCCGCTGCATTAGCAAACGAAATTGTAGCGCCGCTAGATGGTGTTGAGGTGGTGACCACTCAATTGCCGACACTGTCGATTCAAAACATATCTAACGAGACGGTTTCAATTAATATTTATGGTGAAACACTGAAGTTAGCCCCAACTTCTGGCGTTCAATATGCGTGCAAAGGCTATCATGATCTTGAATTGCAAGTGTTGAATAATGATCACGACTACTTTGAAGTGCCTTGCCAGTCCAAAGTGGTGTTTACTGAGCTATTTAAAAATCAAAGAAAGCAGGGCGAATAAGATGAAAAAGATATTTGTGTTATTGGCTGTTTGCTTGCTTTCATCGTGTAATGTGACCAATTCTGATGGTTCTTCAGTATTTACTTATTCGTCTTGTAAAATTACGGATTCTGATGCGCCATTTCGTTATCAACAACAGCATGATTTAAAGCAGTGTTGGAATGCTAAGGGTGATGGCTATACGAGCAAAAGCAGAGCAGTCGATTGGTGTGATGAGAAAGTGCATGATTATGTATCGGAGAAATATCCGACGAATTACACGGTTGAATTTAAAGTTGAGTCTACTTACTGTTAATAGCCACTCTGTAAATACCTACCTTTGAAATATAAATAAGTGTCGCTGGTTCGGCACTTTTTGATTCTCAATCAATTGGTTTTAGCATAAAAAAAGGATCTGACATTGGTCAGATCCTTTTTTGTTTGGGTAGATTTTATCGCTTAGAAGCGGTAATCAATGCCTGCGTAGTAGCTACGCTCTGCGCCTATGAAATACGCGCCAGATGAATTAGTATCACGAGCCATTTGGTAATCTTCATCAAGCAAGTTATTTACTTTAAATCTAGCATCTAAACTATCTGTGAAGCTGTATTTCAGTGCCAAGTCTAACGTGATGTAAGCATCCATCATGTTAGCTGTTGGTGCTGAACTATCAGGACGTTCACCAACGTAGTTTGCAATCAATGACGTTTGCACATCTTGCCAGTTAGCCGTACCAATCCAAGAGTAATTTTGTTTCGCGCGGTTAACTAACTGTGAGTCATCTTCTTTGTTCTTCGGATCTTTCCAATCAGCAGAAACGGTGTGGTGAATTAACCATGTATCAAATTCAATGCTGGCCTCAATACCTTTAATTTGAGCTTTATTTATATTCTCTGGCTGCCATGGACCTAAAGGATTGTTAGGATCTATTGGAGCCCAAGCGATCATGTCTTTAATGTCAGTGTTATATAGGGAAATGTTCCAAGAAGCCCAAGAGTGGTAACCTTGTACGGTAAATTCAGTAGACTCAGAAGATTCAGGTTTTAGATCTGGGTTGCCACTACCTGGCCAGTAAAGGTCATTAAAGGTAGGCGCACGATAAGCAGTACCATGGCTTAATGATAAGGTGTACGTATCAGCAATAGTTACGCCTGCTGCTAAGTTCCAAGTGGTGTTACTTCCATATGAGCTGTCGTCATCATTTCGGATGCTTGCTTCAAGAATAAATGGATGTAAGTTCAGTGAACTTGTCGCAAAAATACCTCGGTTATCTCGGTCTGTTTTTTCATAGTTGGTTGTGTTTGAACCACTAAGAGCCACTTCTTCTTTGTAGTAATCAAGACCACCTGTCACATTTAACAGAGAGTTGAAGTTATAAGAGTTAATCCAAGATACTGTGTTTCTTTGAGCTTCTAGGATAGCTTCAGCGCGAGTTTTAGCCGCATCACGCGTACCTTGAGTATCATTGCTGTGGCTTACTTGCAAAGAAGACTGGAAGTCATTGTTTGTATAGTTAAGGCCGCCCGTTAGAGAGTAAAAGTCTTGTGCTGTTTCGTCTTTGGTGGTTGCTTGAAACTCGCTGCTACTATTTTGGTTGTAGCCTGAGAAGTTAGCGCTCCAGTTATCTGAAATATCATGTTCTAGAGAGCCAAATACAACTTGAGATTTGTAACCGTAATCTTCACCTTCTGGAGAGTAGGTAGAGATACCATATCCTTTGGATGCTTCATTATTGACAACAAAAGAACCGCGAGTGCTGTCACTGATTTCGCCTGCGCTACGCCAACCTTCAGAATGGTAGTGGTTACTGCCGCCAGTCAATGACACTTCGTGTACGTTGTCTTTAGAGGTGGTTGTGATGCTGATAACACCACCTACCGCATCAGCGCCGTAGACAGATGCTTTTGGTCCACGTAGAACTTCAATTTTTTCGATTGCAAATGCAGGGATTAGACCGATTGAACCGCCACCAGATGTTGGTGAATTGATGCGTACACCATCGACTAAGATAAGTGTTTGAGCCGATGCTGTGCCTCGTAGGTAAATACTTGTGGTGTTACCTTTTGTACCTAGCTGAGTAACTTCAACGCCCGGAAGCGTTTTCAGTACATCAATGGCACTGTCAGCTTGGATAGCTTGAATGTCTTCACGTTCAATAACAGTGATATTGGCTAGAGTTGAAGTTTTAGGTTGCTCAAAACGGTTTGCAGTGACAACCATGGTTTCATCAGTTTGGGTTGTGTCTGCTTCTTGAGCGAAAAGAGTGGGTGCGTACAACGAGATGATCGCTGTCGCTAAAATGGTTTTTTTCATGTTAAGTCCTAAATACGCGTAGTGATAAAATGCTTATAGTGCATCTTTTGTTACTGGCAGGTATTCGGACTTATGAGCACTGTAGATAGAATCTACTGCCTAGCATCTCACTTCCCACAATATGTATTGCAGTGTGTGGGCTTATATTACCCTTAGATGTTCGTTCTCAATTACCGCTGCGCGTCAGTTTTGGATTTACACCAAATTCCCTTTAAAGCATGAAATCTAAGATATCATGACACCAGCGATTGAGAGTCTATAGAGTGTTGTTGTGCCTGTCTACCATTCACTAATTTTTGTTAAATACCAAGAAACGCAGTGTTAATCACAATTGTTATTATTGTTAAGTGCCTGTAATCACATTTCTTTTATTCTCCCTTTTGTGCTGTTTGTTTTGCTCTGTAGGATTGTCGCCAAATTCATGGTGGTTTTATAGAGCTGAGGAAAAGCAATGTTTACAGCATCTAGTGTTTTAAATCCCGATTTCATCGATCAACCTAAAGAGACGTTATGGTCTCTCATTTCACCTATGTATATGGTGGATGAATCGACTTGGTTAAAAGAGTTGTTAAAGCTCGCCACGCCCTCCGATGAGGAAAAGCAGCGTATTGAGCGTCAAACAACCTCATTAATTGAGGCTATTCGAGCGGATAAACGCTCAATTCAAATGATCGATGCTTTGTTGTTGGAGTACAGTTTAGATACCCAAGAAGGCATCTTGTTGATGTGTTTAGCTGAAGCGCTAATGCGAATCCCTGACTCAGAAACCGCCGATGCGTTAATTAAAGATAAGCTGACGGTAGCAGACTGGAAGTCTCATTTAAGTCAGTCTGACTCTGTATTTGTTAACGCTTCAACTTGGGGGTTGATGCTTACCGGTAAAGTGGTTGGTATTAATGATCCTGAAAAAACGAGCCCAAGCTCTGCACTTTCAAAACTGATGAACAAAATGTCTGAACCTATTATTAGGAAAGCCATGCATCAAGCGATGAAGGTGATGGGCCATCAATTTGTTTTAGGGCGAGATATCGCCGAAGCGCAGAAAAATGGCGCACCGCTGCGTAAAAAAGGCTTCACTCATTCATTTGATATGTTGGGAGAGGCCGCGCTGACTACCGATGATGCTAAAAAGTATTTTAATGATTACTTGATGGCGATTGAATCTGTAGGGGCAAGTGCGCAAGGTGCAGATTCAAGTCCAGCCCCTTCTATTTCGATAAAACTATCTGCATTACACCCTCGTTATGAGGTGGCAAATCGTGATCGAGTGTTAACTGAGCTGCACGACACGTTAATCAAGCTATTAACTCGCGCCATTGAGTTGGATGTGGCGATAACTATCGATGCAGAAGAAGCCGATCGTTTAGAACTGTCGTTGCAGTTATTTGAAAAAGTGTACAGCAACCCGCAAGTGAAAGGCTGGGGCAAGTTTGGCTTAGTAATACAGGCGTATTCTAAACGTTGTTTGCCAGTATTGTTATGGGTGAATGCGTTAGCTAAAGAGCAGAGGGATGTCATTCCTTTACGTTTGGTTAAAGGTGCGTATTGGGATAGTGAAATTAAATGGTCGCAGCAGGCGGGTTTTGCAAATTATCCGGTATTTACCCGTAAAGAAGCGACGGATATGTCCTACCTTGCCTGTGCCCGTTTTCTATTGAGTCCGGGTGTACGTGGCAATATTTTCCCACAATTTGCCAGTCATAATGCACATACAGTAACGGCTATTGCCGAAATGGCTGAGCATAGCGACTATGAATTTCAAAGATTGCATGGCATGGGAGATTCACTGTACTTCCATGTCATGGATAAATATGGGCAACCTGTTCGCATTTATGCGCCAGTGGGTAGCCATAAAGATCTTCTGCCTTATTTGGTGCGACGTTTACTGGAAAATGGTGCGAATAGTTCGTTTGTACATAGATTGGTGGATGCTCGTTGTCCGGTTGCCGATCTGACGCATCATCCAGTCGATACCTTGCTCGCCAATAACACCTTACATAACGATCAAATTCCATTGCCGCCACAGATCTTTGGTGAAAGGGTCAATTCTATCGGAATTAATATCGATATCGAAAGTGAGGCGGCACTTTTTGAAAAGCAAGTGCAAAGCTTTTTAAACAAGCAGTGGCAAGGTGCGCCGATCATTAATGGATCTCGTGTATCCGAAACGATGATCAAGGCAGAAGATGTGCTTGCGCCTTTTGATAGTGATCGTATTGTTGGCTCGATCTCTTTTGCCAACCTTGATCATGTTTCCGAAGCCGTTGCCGTTGCGCAATCTGGGTTAGAGACTTGGAGAAATACGCCAATCGCTCGCCGCGCGCTGTGTTTGAATATCTTGGCTGACAAGCTAGAAGCAAATTTGGCTGAATTGGTGGCACTTTGTCATATGGAGGCAGGAAAAACCATTCATGACAGCATTGATGAAGTGCGCGAAGCGGTCGATTTTTGTCGATACTACGCTAGCAATGCCAGTGAACTCGGTCCTGAATCCATTGCAGGCTTTGATGGCAATTTGCAGTGGTGTGAAAGGCACGGCAGAGGGGTGTTTGTCTGCATCAGTCCGTGGAACTTCCCATTGGCGATTTTCTTAGGGCAGATATCCGCGGCACTAGTTGCGGGCAATACGGTAGTGGCTAAACCTGCGGAGCAAACAAGTTTGATTGCTGCGCGTACGATTGAAATTATGTTGGATTGTGGATTTCCGGCCAATGTCATTCAATTTTTGCCAGGGCGCGGCGCAGAAATTGGCGCAGCCTTAACTTCGCATTCTGCAATTGCCGGTGTGGCTTTTACCGGCTCTACCGCGACCGCGAAACGTATTAATTTGTCATTGGCTGAACGCGATAGCGAACCTGTCCCGTTTATTGCTGAAACCGGCGGTCAAAACGCCATGATTGTCGATTCAACTGCGTTACCTGAGCAAGTGGTGCGTGATGTGGTGCGAAGTGCGTTTGCTTCTGCAGGACAGCGCTGTTCGGCACTTCGTGTTCTGTTTGTGCAACAAGATATTGCTCCGCGCATCATTAACCTGATTCAAGGTGCCATGAAAGAGCTTAGAGTCGGCTTGCCTTATTTACATCGTACTGATGTGGGACCGGTTATTGACCGTGCGTCACAACAAAAACTGCACAAACACATTGAAGAGATGCGAAAAACACAAAAAGTGGTCGCAGAAGTGCCGCTCAGCGATGAATGTGCCAAAGGCATGTTTATTGCGCCAACGGCGATTGAAATTAGCGATATTTCAGTATTAAAAGAAGAGCAATTTGGCCCAATTTTGCACATAGTGACTTTTAAGGCAAACCAGATGGCAGAGGTGGTAGAGACGATTAATGCCACTGGGTTTGGTTTAACTATGGGTATTCATTCTCGTAATGAGACAACCTATCGTTGGATTGAACATAATGCACGAGTGGGTAACTGTTATATCAACCGAGATCAGGTGGGGGCAGTCGTAGGGGTTCAACCATTTGGCGGACAAGGCTTGTCTGGTACAGGTCCTAAAGCCGGTGGGCCAAATTATTTATATCGCTTTACTCAATATACCTGTAGAGAACGCCATCAGTCCGATGCTATGTCTGATGCTACGTCGAATGCGACGACAAGTGAGCAAGCTTCGAAAACCAATGAGCAAGGAGTATAGAAATGAAAAATGCATCTATTTGCTTCTCAGAAGCGCAACAAGCTTGGTCGTTATGGAATCAAGTACCGTACGCCACTCGTTATCAGTTGATTATGACGGCGGCTAAAGCCTTACCATTAAGTCACTTGAAAGTGCCATTGGAATTTCATCATAAACACAGCGCTGAGTTATTGAGTGAGCCGGTATTAATGCCCGGTCCGACCGGCGAAACAAACGAGCTGTACACCGCAGGTCGTGGCGTATCACTGATTATTGCGGATAGCGCGGTTAATATGTCGGTGAGTAAGGCATTTTATGCTCAGCTTTGTGTGTCTTTGATGGCAGGCAACTGCGTGGTGCTTTGCGTGCAAGATAATGAGCTTGCAGAGCAAGTGCAGAAGTTAATTGAGTGCTTGGCTTTACCATCGGGTGTGTTGAGCTTGGTTGAATACGATCAGTACGTGCAATTGATCGAGAGTGATGTTCGCATCACGACTGTGTTGGGCGAGGATGCTTTTGTAAAAGAAGTGAATCGCCATCTCGCTCGAAAAACTGGCGCAATAGCACCGCTCATCGCTGAGGTTGAATTGGTAAAAATGCCTGTGGCTCAAGATCCTAAGTTAGTGCTTCGTTATATTACCGAACGGACTCGTACCATTAATATTACTGCAGTTGGTGGCAATGCTACCTTGCTTGAATTGGGCAGTGCAGAGCATTAATCGCCAGTTTTTCCCATAAAAGAGAATACCGAGTGAATCGCTAGTTGAATACTTAGTGGTTACTCGGTATTTTTGTTTGACGTTCAATGAGGGAATAAGAACATGTTATCGGAGTGTACTGGTAAGTATTCGTTAGTTGTACAAGGTGGAGGGCAAAAAGGAGCGTTTGCTGCAGGAGTATTAGATACTTTTATTGCGGCAAATTACGATCCATTTTCCCTATACATTGGTACATCCGCAGGGGCGCTAAATGTTTCATCTTTTGTGACGAAACAGCCAGGTTTGGGCCTAGATTTCATCATCAATTACACCACTAAAAATCGTTTTTTCGATTTTCACCGACTGATGCATAAACAACAAGCCGCTATGGATCTTGACTGGGCTTTTCAATTTGTACACAGCGGTGAGTTTCCACTGGATATTAAGAAAGGCGCCAAAAACTTAGGCTCAGATAAACAAGCTTTAGCCTGTGTTACCCATGTGGAAGAAATGAAGGATTATTACTTTCCAATATTTTCCGAACAATGGTATGACGTTTTGCGTGCTACCTGCGCCATTCCCATGCTCTACCATCAAGAAATTGAAATTGATGGGGCAAAATGGGTGGATGGCGGTGTGACGGCGACCATTCCAGTGCAAGAGGCGTATCGCCGAGGTGCTTGTAATATCGTGGCAATTACCACGGAGACGATGATTGGAGAGACGCAAAAACCTCACTTTTCGCTGTCGTCCGAAAACTTAGATAAATTAAAGCTAGATCTTTCCCGAGGTATCGAACCTTATATTCAACGTTTTTCGTCTCGCTCTGCCACGGCAGCGCCGCATAAAACCTCACAAGCTAGAAGTAAAGCTAAACAGATTAGTGAGCAGTTCTTAGCGAGAGTGAATCAACTTCAAGCACAGCATCATTTTCCTAAGTTAGATTCTATTCCTAAAAACTGGCTTCCTGATACTGAAAAGCTAAGCGAAATGTTGGCTCATCAATCGCAGAAAATGAATTTTAAAGCGCACACGCCGCGCACGGTGGAAATGCTGTTTAATCATTATATGAATCATTCCGCTATTTCGGGGTTTATGAATAAACCACCTGAAGGGGTTAACCTGTGGGAGATCACACCTCGTAAGCCACTTAGCTGTAGTGGTCTCATGAGTCACAAAGATGATATTCTTGCCGATTATGAATCTGGCGTATTAGCAGGCAAAGAGTTTCTCTGTAAAGTGAATCACAGTAAGTGATTGATATAAGGGCTACATCAAGGTAGCCCTTACTGTGATTTACGCGAATTGTAATTTATTTTTGAGCTTGTATAGACCTTCTACGAAGTAATAATCACCGTAAATCAAAGAACAGTTTATCCCTAGCCCTTGAGGGCAATTAAAGGTACCACCGACTAAAATGCCTTGCTTGGTATGGTCGTTATAAGTGCCATAGTTTTCATACAAACTCTTCAAAATTTTGATAGCGGCGTTTTGGTATTTGTCTTTTTTTAGTTGGTCTGTGGCCAGATCGGATAACAAAAGCAGTCCGCTGGCGGCACACGCACCTGCTGATGTGTCTCTTGGCGTACTGTCAGTTTTAGGGGCTCTGAAATCCCAATGAGGTACATGATCATCGCTGAGATTATCAATAAAAAAATCGGCCGTTTTCATTGCTGTCTCTAAGTAGCGAACTTCTTGAGTATATTGATAACTCATAGAGAAGCCATGTATCGCCCAAGATGCACCGCGACTCCATGCAGAGTCTTCATTGTATCCCTGTCCACCATGGTATTTTTTTACTTTGCCAGATAAGTAATCAAACTCCACCATATGTCTGACAGAGCCATCGTCACGAATAAATTCATTAATAACGGTATCGGCATGTGCCATGGCCAGCATCTTGAATCTAGGGGCGTCTAACTGCTCTGCTGCCCAATATAGGATTGGTAAGTTCATCATGCTATCAATAATGCTTAGGCCTTTTGGATCGGCATTATTTACATCATTGTTATTCCATGCAGTCAAAAATCGGCCATTGATATTGAAACGACTGGCTAGATGACTTGCGGCACGTAAAGCGCGTATTCTGGATTTCTCATTGCCGAATAATTCATACTGCTTTACAGAGGTTAATTGCCACATGAAACCGACGTCATGATGAATATTGATAAACTCATCCAAAGGCCCATCCATGGTGTTTTCTCTATCAATAGCGATGTCTTTGAAGGGCTGGTAGCCTTGTTTTTCATAGAGTAACCATAGCAATCCAGGCCAAAAACCGACGACCCAAGCCCAAGGTTTGTGAGTGTCACTGTAAATGCCGTTTTCAGTCATAGAAGGAAACTGTACCTTCATCTCTTGGCTAGTGGTTTTCACTTTTTCAAATGTATCTTTCCAGGCTTGTTCAACCCATAAAATATTTTCTTTCATATACGAATCCTTAATATTGGCAGCCTATATCATCTTCAACCCAGAAGAGATAGCGCCTAGTCCTGCGATAAGACACAGCACCAATGAAATGTTTCTAACCACTTTGTGAGGGATATAGTCGATAACTAAAATCGCTAATTTGTATCCAGCATAGCTTGCCGGAATTAAAGGCAGAGCTAAAAGCAGGTGATGCATGCTCATGTAACCAATGGGAATCTGTATGGAGAGAGACAAGATGCAGCTCACCCAAAAGAATGCCGCTAAGTTAGCTCGGATAAGGTGGACTTTTTGATGTTGCAATAATAGAGCCATTGGCGGTCCACCAATCCCAGAGCTAGTGCCTAAAAATCCGGAAAAGAATCCAGCTATCATGAGTCGCTTAGGGGTGACATCTATCTTAATTGGCAACAAACTTACCGCCACTGCGGCAAGTACCGCTCCGCCAAGCAGTAAGGATAATTGATTGACATCGATAATATAAAGTACACCTGCACCAAATAATGTTCCCGGGAGAAGCCCGATAATTGTCTGCTTTAGATTAGTCCAAGATACATAAGCTCGGTATTTATGTATGTTAATTGAAGCCAAGAAAAAGCCGACAATGATGATAGGAGCAGGAATATACTGCGGCGATAAGTAAAGCAGTAAGGGAGAAGCAACAACCGCCATTCCAAAGCCTGTGGTTGTTTGAATAAATGCGCCAATAAATATCAACAGCATGGCAATTAATATACTTATGTCCATCTCGACGGGGTTACCTTTAAAGCTTTGAAATCTATTTGAGAGATGAGCTCAGTATATAGAATTTGGAAAAGCTGTCAAAAATTAATAAAACAATGTTTTAGTAAGTGAATTGAAACATATCGATGCTGTTGATTTCTTGATTATTCTTCTCGGCAGTCTTCTCAATAACATGTGGCACAAGGTTAGGGGCTATTGGCCGCGCCTTTTAGCTATCGCAGTCTATCGGTCATAAAAGTGTTATCCTTACCAAGTAAAAATCTGGCGTATCAGTAAGCAAAACCTGCTTATATACGATGCTATCTTGATGACTTTCTTTGTTATGGTTTAATTTATGCAGTCCTCATATGACATTAGTTGGTGGAGTCTCTCCGCGTTTTCTTTACTTCTTTTAATACCGCTTGCCATCAATAAGGTATACCGATTAGAGCTGAGTAAAGAGATGTTAGTGTCGGTGGTGCGCATGGCTGTCCAACTTATGCTGGTGGGCATTTATCTGGAGTTTTTGTTCTCCATTGATAGCTTGTGGATTAATCTAGCGTGGATAGCCGTGATGCTTGTGGTAGGTGCGAGCACTATCGTGGGTAAAGCCAAGCTTCCTCGCAAGCCTCTGTTTTTCCCTGTATTGGGTGGTTTGGTGTTTGGTTTAGCGCCAGTGCTAGTGTTCCTCTTTTGGATGGTGGTGCAGCCAGAGCCGGTTCATAGTGCACAATACGTAATTCCTCTAGCAGGAATGCTATTGGGTAATAGCCTGAGCGGCAATATTGTCGCCTTACAGAATCTCTACAGCGCTTTTGAAGACCGCCGTGAGGAGTATGAGGTGGCTATCGCGCTTGGAGCGCCTGCAGAATACGCCACACTGCCCTTTGTACGCACAGCAATGCAAAAGGCGTTGGCACCTATCTTAGCTTCTATGGCGGCCTCTGGGCTGGTGACACTGCCCGGGATGATGACCGGACAGATCTTAGGTGGAGCATCCCCCATTCTTGCCATCAAATATCAAATCTTAATATTGATTGCCATCTTTGTAGTCATGACTATTTCTGTGACTTTAACGCTAAAGTTTAGCTTGCGCCGTTCGATTAATTCGCAAGGTAGAGTGCTGATTAAAATGAAATAATTCAGAAGTGTAATACCTGAAAGAAACAAGCCCTGAACATTAATGCTTAGGGCTTGTTTGCTATTGGATAAGAGGTGTTAGGTGCAGCTGGACGTATGCGTATAAATACATGTTATAAATACAGGTATAAATCATAATTATATGTGTAGTTGATACAAGTTAAACTGGGTACCAGATCAGTAAAAGATAAGTAAATCAAAGGAAATTAAAATGAGAGCTCTTACCTACAATGCAAGCCGTGACCAGTTTATTATCAAATCGTTACCTAAACCTCAAATAGAGACAGAGTGGGATGTGGTGGTAAAGGTTGACGTTGTCGCTCTTAACCCAGTAGATGCAAAGGTGTATTTATGGAAAGGGATGGTCGCGAACATGGACGATAATTTTGTTGGTGGGCTTGATGTTGCAGGAGAGATTGTAGAAGTAGGTAACAAAGTTATCGAATGGGATGTCGGCGATAAAGTTTTATATCACGGCAATATGCGTCGCACGCAAGGTGGATTAGCGGAATACGCTGTTCATGATTCACGTACTCTGATTGAGCATCCCAATATTGATTCAGCCGTTGCGGCAGCGACACCTTGTGCTGGTTGGACGGCATGGTGTGCGCTAGTGGACAAACTTGATATTGCGAACCGAGATTCCATTTTCATCGCAGGCGGTTCTGGTGGTGTAGGCAGTTTTGCCATTCAATTAGCTAAACATTACAAAGTACCTACGATAATTACGACTTGTTCGACTAAAAATCATGCTTACGTAAAAGGATTAGGTGCCTCACATTGTATTGATTATCTTAAGTCAGATGTCGCTTCTGAAGTAAATGAAATAATGCAAGGTACAGGGGTGGAAGTTGCATTGGATTGTGTCGGTGGTGACAATGATATTTTATGCAGTGAAGTATTAGGCTATCAAGGTCAGATGGTTGAATTGGTGCAGGTTGTACGCCCCGAAGCGTATAAGGATGTGTTTTTAAGAGGGCTAAGCTTTCATCAATTGAGTCTGGGTTCCGGACATGTAAATCATCGTCGAGGTCGCAATGCTATTGTCAGTGCAGGTAATGCTTTTAACCAACTTTTAGAGCAAGGAGAGATTTTGATACCTCAGCTAAACATTATTTCTCTTGATCAAGCGGCTGATGCCCTAACAGAAATAAGAGAACAGAGAACGGTTGGTAAAGTGGTGGTGGCTTTTTAATGCTTTTGTTGTTGGAGTGCACGCTTCAACATGATGAGATGGCATTCTATGAATACCAACACAATCCTCAGCTGTTGCATTAAGAATTATGTTGGTACGAGTGGCTAGTGGGTATCTGAAATTGCTTATTCAGACAGAGGGTCTGGTATTTGCTCTATTTTCAGCGTCTGAGTTGGGAAGGCGACGTCAGCACCATTGTCTTGGATGATCTGCATGATTTGCATCAGTACGTCTTGCTTCACTTCATGGAATCTTGCCCAATTGACGGTTTTGGTAAAGGTGTACACAAAAAAGTCTAATGAAGATGGGCCAAACGTGGTGAAGTTGACCATCAGAGTTTGATTAGCATCGATATCAGGATGATTTTTTAGCATGTGCTGAACTTCACTGATCACCTTCTCAATTTTACTCGAATCACAATAGCGAAGTCCGATAGTTTCATAGATACGGCGATTGGTCATACGTGAAGGGTTTTCGACCACAATATTGCTAAATACTGAGTTGGGTACATACAAAGGACGTTTATCAAAGGTGCGAATCTTGGTCATGCGCCAACCAATGCGTTCTACTGTACCTTCGATGTTTCTATCAGGGGAACGAATCCAGTCACCGACTTTAAATGGGCGGTCGAAGTACAGCATCATGCCACCGAAAAAGTTAGACAGCAGATCTTTTGCCGCTAAACCTGCAATCAAACCACCGACACCACCGAAGGTCAGCAAGCCTGATAGGCTCAGGCCAAGGGTTTGCATGACCGTGAGCACACCAATAATGATCACTAATAGGCGCACTAACTTGGCGACAGCCTGCACTGTGGTAACGTCACGCCCTTGTTTTTCAAGGATTTGGTTTTCAAAATTGGTGATGATGCGCGATAGGGCCCACACCACTATAAAGATGACTAAGATGAGCTTTGAAGAATATAGCCAATCAAACCTATGATCAAAATAGCGCTCCAGCACTAAGCCTAGAGATACTGTACCCGGCCATAGCCATATCAAGGTACTGATGGGGGTTTTGATGCCGTGCAATACCGCATCGTCCCAAACAATTCGGGTTTTATTGGCAATTTTTTCTAAGTGGCCAATCAAAATTGTCCAAGCAATCCAAAAGATCAAACTCAAGATAGTGATCAGCAGGATTTCATTTAAAATTGAGCTTTCGGTGATCTTAAAAAAATTAAACCACTGGCTATTGGTTGATTCCATTATGGATGGGTTTCCTTGAGTTTATTGTTTTGTACGGCATCGGTTACTAAAGACTGTAACCACTGTAGTTTATCATCATTTAACGGGTTGTCTTTCCACACCATGCTGATAGTAAAATCATTCACTTTAATGGCGGGCTCTGTGCGCGTTAACCCTTGCGCAATAAATGGAATTAACGACATCAGTTTTGGCACGATACAGATTAAATTTCGTCCTTTAATGAGTTGACCAATCGTTAAAAAATTTCGTGAGATCACTTGCACTTGGCGTTGATGGTTGAGTGTTGCAAGCTCTGCATCAATGGGGGTTTTCCAATTGCCATCGGCGCTGACTAAGGCGTGCGGCACCTTGCAAAAATCGTCGACACTGAGTGGCGCACTAAGGCCTGTAGTGTTGGCATCAAATAAGCAAACATGGCTTTCTTGATATAAGGTCGCAGACTGAAAACGCGTGTCTAACTCTGGAAAACTGCCTATCACTAAGTCTAGGCGTTCTTTTTCCATTATTTCTGAGAAGTTATGTCGATTAACATTAATAAAGCTGACTCGTACATGCGGCGCTTGTTGGGTGAGAGCATCAAATAGCACTGGAGCAAACACAAATTCAGCATAGTCGGTCATGCCGATGCGACAGGTTCCTTGAAAGGTTGCAGCGCAAAAGGCTTCTGGTTGTAAGATGTTGTTTTTAACGATCGCTAAAATCTGCTCAACATTAGAAGCCACAGACAATGCGCGCTCTGTGGGTTGCATGGTATGTCCTCGGCGATGGAACAAGGGGTCGCCCAACAATTTACGCAGTCGCGCAAGGGTATGGCTCATCGCCGACTGGCTAATATGCAGTTCGCTTGCCGCTTGCGATACGCTTCGAGTTTTTAATAATACCTGAAAAGCAATCAACAAATTAAGGTCGACACCTTTCCAATTAATTTCGCTCACACACTGCTCCCTGAACGGCTATTGATTAATTATCTAATCCTATTTTGTTCATAGTATATATCAATACTATTAATTTGAATCATAGTGGTGAGTCGCATATTGTATGCCTGACTTTAATGGTGAGTGGTTAGGTATGTTGTCAATTTTTAAGATATTTTTTGCTTTAGGCTGGGTCAGTTTTGGCGGGCCAGCGGCTCATATTGGCTATTTTAGGAAAACCTTTGTTGAACAAAAACAATGGCTAACAGATGCAGAATACGCTCAGCTGGTGGCTTTAAGTCAGTTCCTTCCTGGGCCAGGTTCAAGTCAGGTTGGCTTTGCTTTAGGGTATAAAAAAGGCGGCATCTCAGGCGCTTTTGCTGCATTTTTGGGTTTTACACTGCCTTCTATTGCGTTGATGATAGGGCTGGCGTTGTTAAGCAGTCGTTTGTTGGAAACCTCTGTGTTTATCGCCATTATGCATGCCCTAAAATTACTAGCAGTAGTGGTAGTGGCGGATGCCATCGTTGGCATGTATAAAAATTTCTGCCAAAGCAAACGCGCGATTATGTTGTGTTTGTTTGTGGCAGTTTCTATGTTGCTATTTAGCGGAATAATGGCGCAAGTGGTGACGTTATTGGTATGTGCCGTGTTGGGTTCGCTGTGGTTTAAGGAGCAAGCCCTAGAGAGCGCAACAGCAAGGCTTGATACAGGCAAGCTTTCTATCATGCCATTAGTTGTGTTTGCCACGGTATTGATTGTTGGCCCATTTGTGGCGTCACAAACACCGATATTGCTGATGTTCCATGATTTTTTCTATGCGGGATCGTTAGTGTTTGGTGGCGGTCATGTGGTGTTGCCTTTGTTGCAAAATGTGGTGGGAGAGCAACTGACCACAGACACTTTTCTAACGGGCTATGCGGCGGCGCAAGCGGTGCCGGGACCCATGTTCACTTTTGCCACCTATTTAGGCTATGAGTTACTTCCGCAGCAACCTATCCTTGGCGCTGTAGTGGCAACTGCAGCGGTATTTTTACCGGGATTTTTATTGATTTTAACCGTAATCAACAATTGGCAATCTTTGGCGTCAATCCCTCGTGTTGCGGCTGCACTAAAAGGGGTGAATGCTGGGGTGGTTGGCTTATTGATAGCCGCACTGTATCAACCGATATTTGTCAGTGCAGTTGTTGGAGCGCAAGATTTTGCCATTGTATTGATTGGGTATTTTTTGCTGAAACAATTAAAACTGCCCATCGTTGCTTTAGTGGCAAGCTTTATTGGTTATGGTGTTTTGCTTTCGTTACTGTAGATTTTTAATGAATTAGAGTTTGCGCTTGTTTATTACAATTGATTAACATCATTGATTCGCTATTGATCTAGATCATTTTTTTGAATAGATATCTGAACTAAGGTGGAGTTGTTAATAAAGTGTGAACAAAGGAGTATTCGCATGGAACTAAAACAAGACCCTAGATGTTACACGGACGTATGCGTAGATGGACTTTGGTATCACTATGATCATTGCGGCACAAAAGCGTATATCTTAAAAGGTGGCGCAGCACCTGAGGTAGACTTTCATAAAGAGCCGAAAACGGAAGATGAGTTAGTTGCGCTGATCAAGGCACTGGGTAGCGTGAAATAGAGAATCACGACAACAACAAAGCGTGATATGTGATAAAACAGAGACTGAATAAACAACGCCCTAGCACTAAGATTATTGTGCTAGGGCGTTTTATTTTGCTTAAAAGGGGTTTAGTTCTGACGACGCAGAGCTACCGCATCGGCTAATTGATACAGTACTTTTTCAGTGTCTTGCCAACCAATACATCCGTCAGTAATAGACTGCCCGTACGTGTCCACTTTACCGTCAACCAGATCTTGTCGGCCTTCAACCAGGTGCGATTCAATCATGACACCGAAGATGGCTTGTTCGCCGCCAGCAATTTGCGCTGATACGTCCTGACAAACGTTGATTTGACGTTGGTATTGCTTACTGCTGTTGGCATGACTAAAGTCGATCATCACCTTCTCACGCAGTTTAGAGGCGTTCAGCTGCCCTTTAATAGAAGCAACATGTTCTGCGCTGTAGTTTGGCTCTTTACCACCGCGTAAAATGATGTGGCAATCAGGGTTACCGGCTGTTTCTACAATCGCAGAATGACCAAACTTAGTTACTGATAAGAAGTGATGCTGAGCTTCTGCGCTACGGATAGCGTCAGTGGCGATTTTAATATTGCCGTCAGTACCATTTTTAAATCCAACTGGGCAAGAGACGCCAGAGGCTAGCTCGCGGTGTACTTGTGATTCTGTGGTACGTGCGCCGATTGCGCCCCAACTGATCAAATCACCCACGTATTGCGGTGTGATCATATCTAAGAATTCACCCGCAGTCGGAAGCCCCATATCTGTAAGATCTAAAAGCAGTTTACGAGCCATTCTTAGGCCGTCATTTAATTTATAAGTGTCGTCTAAGTATGGGTCGTTGATCAGGCCTTTCCAGCCGACTGTGGTACGTGGCTTTTCAAAATAGACGCGCATAACGATTTCAAGGCGGTCGCCAAGCTCATCACGCAATACTTTTAAACGCTCGCCATATTCCAGTGCTGCTTTAGGGTCATGGATTGAACATGGACCAACAATGACCAGTAAACGGTCATCTTGATCGTTGAGGATATTATGAATCGACTGTCTAGACTCATAGGTGGTGCGAGTCGCAGTTTCGGTTGCGGGAAAGCGCTCCAAAATAGCGATAGGGGGCAGCAGTTGTTTTACTCGATTGATGCGAACGTCATCAGTTTGGTACATGTTTAATAATCCTTATTAATTGTCGCTATAACATCTGTACTTATTTTCATTGGCGTGTAAATACAGAAACGACGTCTTTTATTTATTGCTTCCATGCAACTTATCTAAGATAAAAATGACTTTCAATCACTTTTTTCAATGAAAAGCAATATATTGCAAGTAGAAAAAATTTACAAAATGCGTAAATAATTTCTTACATCAGAGTGAATGTAGCGCCTTTGTGTTTAAAAATAATGATAAATACGTTTATTTTTAATGACTTAAAGGCAGTTATTGTTCATTGTGCATGTAAATTTTTAACACCTATCAAACGGATTGTCGAGATTTATTGGTTCTGATATTACGCGCTGGGTTTTATATTTTCGGCGCGAGAACTTGCGATCACCTCAATAGTATTACGCCCTTTTTGCTTAGCTTGATACAAAGCTTTATCGGCATCACTAATTAATTGCAGTATGGAGTTTTCTACCGAAGGGACCATGCTGGCGATACCGAAGCTGGCGGTCAGATAAGGGCAGACCTCACTATTTGGGTGTGTGATTTTGAGTGATAAGATTTTATTCAGCGCAGTTTCAGCGATATGAGTAGCCCCTTCAATTTCGGTGTTAGGTAGCAGTAATACAAACTCCTCACCGCCAAATCTAGCCACCAAATCGGCTGGGCGAGATAACGTTTCGTTGAGGGCTTTGGCTACTAAAACTAGGCTCTCATCTCCTTTAATATGCCCATAGTGATCGTTATATTGCTTAAAAAAATCCACATCACACATAATAATGGACATCGGCTTTCTTTCACGCTTCATTCTGCGCCATTCAATATCCGATACCGAATCAAATTTTAAGCGGTTGGCAATATTGGTCAAAGAATCGGTCATCGATAAGCGCTTCACTTTACTCAATATCTCTTCTAGTTGAAGCTCTCGGTTTTCTATAGCATGCAACATTTCATTGAGTTGTTCCGATAACTTACCTATCTCATCGTCTGATTTTACGTGGGTACGTTGTTGGTAGTTTCGCGTATAGGTAATGGAGGTGGCACTGGCCGTCAATTGGGTGATAGGGGCAATAACGATCTTTTTAAGAATAAACCAAACCGCGATTAACAGCAGGATACCAAGTAGAGTACTGATTATGATCGCCGATTGAATAGCCACGGTACCTTGCTGGCTAATATCCCTTTGAAAGTAGGATTTCATTAACATAATGGGCTTGTTATCACTAAAGAGATAGCGAGAAACTTCAAGCGTATGGTTGCCCAACTCTTCAATTAGAAACTCGTTATTCACCTGAATAGATTTATTATCTATGGGGATCAGTTGGAATCGAACATGAGTTTGTTCAATGATATCTGAAACTAATTCGGTATCAACATAGCGTCCGCGAACAATTAATCCTTTCGATGGGCCGCTTTCATTCGACATTAAAATAGGACGAATAGAATAGGCCACCGGTCTTTGGTTGAGTAAAATGAGCCCTTTGTAATTAGCGTCGGCATTGATTGTTGGAGAGGTCACATTGGCAAATTTAGTTTGCAGTCGGTCAATGACGCTTTGTGTAAAACGATCATCGCTGACTAAGGTATTGCGATTACTGTCGTATATGCCTTGCCATATAAGATAATGACTTTCATTGAAAAAAAACAGGAAGTCAAACTTACCATTGCGAAATGATTCTATACCTAGATTGGAGGCGATATATTTAGGGTTGTGCCCTTGTATGAAAGAGTAGGTTTCGTCCCAAGCCCCCCAATCTTTATTGAGTAAGTCTAACATTTCAATATCACTATTAAGATTGGCAGCAACGCGTTCAAAGTTGGTGATAGCGTCATGCTGCTCTAGTTTTTGAAAGGTAGGTAGGACGTATCGCCATTGACCATAAAAGCTTATCGCGATTATTGCTATGAGAAGAGGCAATAAAGTAAAAACAATTTTTTTTGATAATGACATTTGGCTCTTACATACTGAAGAATAGGTATAAAATGACTATGGCTATATACTTGAAAACATTCATCATTCAGTGAATTTTTATCATAGTCTAATATAAATAACAGCGAACAATAATCACGTGCATATGTAACGAGGATCACAATGGGTAGGGTTAATATTTATTCGAGCCAACCAGCGGCTTACAAAGCATTTTTTGCTGTCGAGGCCTATTTAAAACAATGTGGCTTTGATTCGATCTTAGAAGAGCTTGTTCGAGTGAGAACATCTCAACTTAATGGGTGTGCGTATTGTATTCATATCCATACCCAAGCAGCGCTTGAACGTGGGGAATCTCGGGAGCGTATTTTTGCGTTAAGTGTGTGGAAGGAATCAGTTCTATTTTCTGAAAAAGAACGGGCTGTTTTATCCCTTGTCGAAGAGATGGTGCACATTTCCGCTCAAGGAGTCACTGATGCTACTTATCTAACATTACAGAAATATTTTGCAGAGGATGAGATTGCGCAGTTATTGGTGCTTTGCACCATGATGAACGCATGGAACCGACTTGGAGTCGCCACTCATGCAAATGAGCAGACTAAGTACTAGTCTGTTTGCGGTGATTATTTGCTAATGAAGTTGATATCAGTATGTCTCTAGAAATCGCTCGGAAAAAGAAAAACCCAAGATGGATAGTCTTGGGTTTGGAGAGTGGGCCTGAGATGCGTAAGTTTGCCAACTGATACAAAGTAGACCTAATGATATGAGGCTTTAAAAAGCCTTTCTCGTAGTGAGCAATTATTGATATTTATTATGACTACTCAATAAGCCTACTTGTAAATGCTTAGTCATGCCAATAAGAAATAAGAAAATCAGTCTTTTATAACTCTTTTCTTAAGATTTGCTGGGCATTTACGCGTGATAAAACTCGGAAATTAAAATGGGTGATGCGCGAATATATCGTCAATAATACTTTCAAGCACAACCTTATCATTGTTCATTTTTGCAAAGGTGCGTAGCCCTGTTATTTGGATTTGAAGATAGTTGGCAAGATCTGTCGCACTTTTCTCTTTATCCAACTCTCCCATTTGTTGAGCTTGCTCGATGAGTTTGACAAATTCATCCACCACTTTACTAAGATGAGCTTTAGTCTCATCAAGTAATTCTTGATGTTCGCTAGTCAGTTCACTTAACGTTTTCGCTAACATACACACCCCATTGGGTGCGCCTTGTGCAGTTTCAATGACTTGCGCTTTGACAAAGTCTTTCAACGCCCCTAATGGAGAAGCGTTACCCTGACGACACAATTCAATGCTAGCCAATCCATGTTGGGTGTAGTTTTTAAGTGCCTCTTTAAATAAGCCATCTTTACTACCAAAAGCGGCATAGATACTACCTGGTCGCATATCAATTTCATCTTGAAGATTGCGCATAGAGGTCGCATGGTAGCCTTTTTTCCAGTATAGATTTGTTGCCTTTTCAATCACTTCATTGCGATCGAACTGTGCCGTTTTTGCCATTGATGATGCCCATTTCTTTGAACGTATGTTCAATCTTAAAGAGTATTGATGGATGGGTAAAGAAAACGCCGCAGATAAACGCGTTGAACATTATTGTCACAGAGTTGCTTTACTCACACTAATGTTTAAGCGGGCTTGTATGCCGAAATTATCTGCTCGACGATCTCCAGCATGTTATCTCCCTGTATCTCCGGTTTGAGATAGAGCGGATTATAGAAGGCTGCAGTGCGAGCGATATATGCGGCTTTTAGTCCTTGAGACATTGCACCATGCGTATCCCAATCATGCGTCGCCACTAAACGTAAATTCTCTTTGGCAACGCCCAGTTGTTGGCCGACAAATTGGTACACCGTTGCATCTGGCTTAAAGCTGCCAGTGCTCTCAACAGAAACTACCTCATCAAAATACTCAGCTAAATCTGCTTGGGCAATTTGTTGATTGATTAATGCAGACGATGAGTTAGAAAAAGCCACGGTTTTAAAGCCATGTTGTTTTAATTTGCTCAGTGCCGGCTTAATGTCTGAGTGGGCCTGTAAGTTAGCAAATCCTTTTAGCAATTCAGTTCTTTGTTTATCACTTAAAGTGACTTTGTAATACGTTGCTACGTTATCGAGTGTTATTGCCGCTAGCGTGGCAAAATCGCTACGGACTCCAGTAGCGATGCATACCGTAGAGGTGTGTAGCAGGCGTGAAAACCACAGTGACAAGGCATCTTGCTGAGCAAACGCTGTGATAAAACCGGGTTTGAGTGAGCTCAGATCCAAAACAGTTTCATTGATATCAAATAGAATAATCTCGGAATTCATAGTAGGTACTCACTCTCGTTAGCTGTTATAGCAATTTGTATTTATTTTATAAGTTCTTGCAGCGCTTGTTTAAATGATTGCTGTGGGTGTGCGCCAGTCATAGCGCTTTGTCGGTTAAATACCACAGTAGGAACGCCGCTTACGCCCATTTGATGCCATTGCTCTTCGATAGCTTGAATTGAATTTTTAAGCTCAATATCATCAAGTGCCAATGCCGCACCTTGTTTAGCAATACCGACCGCTTGTGCTTCATTGAGTAGCACTTCGCGATCTGATACATCTTTGTGTTCAGTAAAGAAAGCGGAAAACAGACGCATTTTAAGTTTACTTTGTAATCCAAATAGCTTGGCATGCTCTAAAAGAACATGTGCATCGCGAGTATTGACCATTTTCATCTCTTCAAAGTAATCGAACTTAAAGCCATATTGAGCCCCTTGCTCGGCGATATTGTTGCGTGCCTTATCACTGTCTTCGCGTGATGCGCCATATTTGCGTGCAACATGATCGCGCAGGTTTTCCCCTTCTGCTGGCATGTCAGGGTTAAGTTCAAAGGGTTGCCATTCGATATCAACGCGGTCTTGAATGCCAAGCTCGTTAATGGCGGCTTCAAGATGCTTGAAACCAACAATACACCAAGGGCAGACAATGTCAGAAATAATGTCGAGTTTGATTCTGTTGCTCATAATGAGTCTCCGCTTTGGAAGTATGCTGTGCTTTTAAGGTATTTAACTAAGTTATTTAATCAAGGAATAGCCAATAAGACGTTGTTGATGTGTCTTATCTTCTATTCCTTATTTTCTATTATGTGCTTTAGACACAACAATTATGCTTTTTTAGTCCAAGCAAACTGCTCAAACATAGGATCTACTGGTGTTTTTGCAACGTGATTTACGTAATTGCTGATCACTTTTTGTGATAAACCAAGGATCACTTCAAGCACTTGTTGCTGACCATAACCTGCGGCAAAGAATGCTTCCATTTGCGCATCAGAGACATTGCCACGCTCACGTACCATAGCCAAAGTAAAGTCGTGCAACGCTTGCAGTTTAGCCGTTGGCATTGCTTGTTGATTACGTAGTGCTTCGCTTAGCGCAGGATCAACTTTCATTGAATGTGCAATCGCGGTATGTGCCGGTACACAAAACTGGCATTCATGTTCCACGTTGATGGTTTGCCACACAACAGTGAGCTCTTCTGCATCAAATGAAGTGTTAGTGAAGAGTTGGTGAATTTGTTGGTACGCTTTGAATGTTTCTGGAGACTCAGCCATGACCGCATATAACCCAGGAATGGCGCCCACTTGCTTAATTGCACCTTCTAGCATTGGTTTACTTTTTTCTGGTGCTGTCTCTACTGTGTGGAATTTGAATGTGCTCATTGTATTACCCCAATAAATTAATTGTGCTTGATTGCAGCGTCAGGTATCTCATTAATGAAACCCAGCTGATAGGCGGCGTGTTTCCCGTCGATGGAGAGAACTATAGTGCCTATTGAGCGATCGTTCAAGTTAATTATTGAGTGATCGTTCAATTATTTGGTGAGGTTTTCATAGGTTGTTGTTTTTATGTGTTTTTTATTAGTTACTATTCGATAAAAAGCACAAGGCAAAGTAGTACTACTTTGCCTTCTATCACTAAACTCATTTATAAAGGGGAATAAATTGATGCTCACTCACCGGTTTTTTGAAAATCATACACACTGCCAAGGTGGAGTATTTGGGTCAGTTCATCAAGAGCGGTTTGGCTTTCACTCAGCAGCATAGGGTCGGATAGATCTTGAGCGGTGATAGAGTCTCGATAATGACGCTCTACCCAGTGATTTAATTGACTGAAAAGTTCATCGGTCATAATCACTGATTGATTCATTGCACTGAGTTCTTTTGGTGACAAGACCACGCGCAAACGTAGGCATGCTGGTCCGCCGCCGTTTTGCATGCTCTGTTTTAGATCGAAGCACAATAATTTATCTATGCCTGATTGGCTTGAGATCAAAGAGTGTAAGTAATCCGATACTTGCGGGTTTTGTTCGCATTCTCTTGGCACGACTAAAGCGGTTTTGCCATTTGGCAAAGTGAGCAGTTGGCTATTAAATAGGTAGCTGTTTACTGCATCTTCTACCGACACAGCAGATTGCGGCACTTCAATAATATTGAGTGGCTTATCCATCGCCTCGTTTAGCCTTTGATAAACGCTGTCTTTGTTTAAAAACGCCTTTTCATGGCAGAGCATGATATCGCGGTTGCCAACGGCAATAACGTCGTTGTGAAATACGCCAGCATCAATCACATCAGGGTGTTGCTGGGCAAAAACCACTTTATCGTCGGCTAATGAGTGAGTGCGAGCAATTGCAGCGCTAGCTTCTAGAGTTTGTCTCGCCGGAAATTTTTTAGGTTTTGCTAGAGCGCGGTTAAAAGCACTTTCACCAAAAACAAAAAAACCAACCCCTTGTTCACCGTATTCACGGCAAAAACGGGTATGGTTGGCTGCGCCTTCATCACCAAAGTAAGGGCTTGCAGGCAGGGCATCATGGTGAACAAAGTGGCTTGCATCACTAAACATGGCTTTTAAAATTCGCCCGGTTTGTGGATGTTCGATAGAGCGATGGAATTTGTTGATCAAATTTGCCGGTGTGAAATGCAGTTTGCCATCAGCGGTATCGCTACTGGGTGATACGGTAGCGGCATTGGCGGTCCACATGCTTGAGGCCGAGCAACAGGCCGCTAAAAGTGCCGGAGAGTGAGCGGCGGCTTGCTTGAGAATAGAGCCAGTATCTCCAGTAAAACCGAGCTGGCGTAACGCACCAATATCAGGGCGAACTAACGGAGCTATCACCCCTTGAGTCATGCCCAGATCATGCAAGGCTTTCATTTTTTTCAAGCCTTCTTTAGCGGCAAGCTTAGGGCTAGAGGCTTTGGTTTTATTATTTTTTGAGGCAAGGTTACCATCAGACAGGCCGGCGTAGTTGTGAGTAGGGCCGACAAGTCCATCAAAGTTAGCTTCAACGTATTGAGTTGAGTGTTTCATCTTCATTCCTTGATTACTATTCTTGCTCTGACAAAGGGCCAAATAGGGGCACATACGCGGCTACGTCGCCGTCTTTTAATTGTAGGGTGTCGGCTAATTGTGCATCTATTATCAGAGTATTGTCTTCAATTTGTATCGCTTTGGTTGCTAAAGCTCGAAAGTGCTTAACTTGTCCGTTGCTGATTAAATAGGGCGTGTTTGAGTGGTTGATGTGCTGGGAGATTCGCACCATTGCTGTTTGTTGTTCCTTGACCGCTCGAATGTCGGATAGCTGAGATTCCAACATGGGACCGGCATCAAAAATATCCACGTAATGATTAAAACGAAATCCTTCTGCTTCTAATAGTTTTCTAGCTGGCAAGGTGTGCGGATGAGTGTGACCTATCACTTCTTGTACGGTTTCGGGCAGTAAATTGGTGTAAATCGGATTTTTCGGCATTAATTCGGCGATAAACACTTTGTCATGCATTGAGAGTTTATCGGCGATAGCAAAGTCTAAGTTAAAAAAGTGTCTGCCTAACCCTTCCCAAAACGGCGAGTTGCCTTCTTCGTCACTAAAACCTCGCATTTCAGCAATGACGGTAGAATCAAAGCGATTGGCATTTTGTCCCATAAATAAGAAACGGCTTTTAGAAAGCAGGTGGCCGTTGAAGCCTTTTCTTGAATCCGGTAGCAGAAACAAAGTGCAAAGCTCGGTACATCCAGTGTGAAAGTTACTCAAGCTGAGTGTTTGGATCTTATTGTATACATCCAGCTCTCTAGATGAGTGCACAGTAGTATCGAGATGGTAGCTATAAAAAGGGTCTTGCAGACCTATACCCGCTTGTATAGCGCAGGTTCCGACCAACTGTTTTTGCGCTAAATCTTCGGCAACAAACAGGTAGTAGCCGTCTGGTAATGGCGTGTCGCTATTAAACGCAGCGCAGCCTTGTTTGACCATTTCATCGAGGCGTTTGGGATCGTCCTGCATTGAGGTGAATCCAGTGCCGGTTTGTTTTGCTAACTTCGCCAATCCTTGACGATCATTGGCTGTAATAGGGCGTATTAACAGCATAAATAATGCATTCCTTGCCATTTAAATATGCAGTCACAATACAGGCAAAGGCGGGGGGATCAAGCATGGAATATTCAATTGTTCGATGAGTTTATTGCATATATGCAATTTTTTAGCCTCTGATATTCGCTTTGTGTGACTGTATATTCACTTATTGAGTCGTTAACTCGGAATGACCTCACCCAGAGATGACTAATTATGAAAATAGGTTCACTACTGGCATTATTTTAGTGACTTTTGATGAAGTGTGATCAATCTCTAAGTTTAGTTATTCATTTGCTGGTGGTTTATATCGTTGATTTTTTGTTTTATGGCTTGCGAGCTTGAAGAAGCACCTATACTGATAACTGTAAAACTGAATTCTCATTGAGCAAAAGAGGACGATGGATGAAGATAGGGATATTAGTGTGTGGGCATCTTTCTGAGCCACTTGCCGCAGTATATGGACAATACTCAAATATGATTGCAACTGCTTTTCAAGCCGTAAATGATGAGATGATATTTGCAGAATATGAAGCGTTTAATCAGCAACTTCCCAATTTAGATGAGTGTGATGGTTATATTGTCACTGGCAGTGTGTGTAATGCTTTTGATGATGCCCCTTGGATTGTCGATTTGATGAGTTGGGTACAGCGTTGCGAAGCGCGTCGTATCCCATTAGTGGGTATTTGTTTCGGTCATCAACTGATTGCTCGAGCGCTGGGTGGCACTGTTGGTCGTTCCGAAAAAGGCTGGGGATTGGGCAGTTATGAGGTCAATGTCGTGGTGCAAAAGCGTTGGATGAATTTTTCTATTGATCGATTGCGCATGCTAGTCAGCCATCAAGACCAAGTGATTACCGTGCCAAAAGGGATGCGAGTAATCGCATCCAATGAATTTTGTCCCAACTTTATGCTTGCCAAAGATAACCATCTTTTTACCATTCAGGGACATCCTGAATTTACCTTAGATTTTATGTCGCAATTGGTGGAACAACGTAAGCATCTTATTAGTGAAGAGCAGTATTTAGCGACATTTGAGCAAGCCAAAGAGGTGCTTGATTCAGCTATTGTATTGCACTGGATTGATTCATTTTTTGTGTTTAATACTGAATCGATTCAAGACCCGAGCTTTGCTCAGTTAGTGTAACGCGCTCTGCAAATTAGCCATAAAAAAAGGTTAGAAGCACAGCTTCTAACCTTTTTACTTTTAAGCACTTTTAGTTGCTAACAGACAGCCTATTGCGCGATCTATTGCGCGATAAAGCCGCCAGTTTGATGCGCCCATAATTGAGCGTAAATGCCGTTACCTTCAATCAGTTGTTGGTGAGTTCCTTGTTCCACTACATGCCCTTTGTCTAATACAATCAATCTATCCATAGAGGCAATAGTAGATAGGCGATGGGCAATGGCTATTACGGTTTTACCTTGCATCAACTCATTTAAGCTCTCTTGAATCGCCGCTTCCACTTCTGAATCCAGCGCAGAGGTGGCTTCATCTAGCACTAAAATAGGTGCATCTTTTAGCAGTACCCGAGAAATGGCGATTCGTTGGCGTTGCCCACCCGATAGCTTAACGCCGCGCTCACCCACTTGTGCGTCATAGCCGACATTACCAAACGGGTCGGTTAGAGTATCAATGAACTCATGTGCGTGTGCTTGTGTGGTTGCGGCAATAAGGGCTTCTTCACTGGCATCAGGGTTGCCGTACAAGATGTTGTCGCGAATAGAGCGGTGTAGCAGTGACGTATCTTGAGTCACCATACCAATTTTACTGCGCAATGAATCTTGGGTAATGGAGGCAATATCTTGGTTATCAATACTGATTTTGCCGCCTTCCACATCGTGAAAGCGCAGCAGTAAGTTCACCAACGTCGATTTACCGGCGCCAGAGCGACCCACTAAACCGACTTTTTCACCCGGTTTAATATTGAGACTTAGGTTGCTAATAACCCCTTTATTTTCGCCATAGTGGAAGCTCACATCATCAAACTGTATGCCGCCGTGTTCAACCTTGATAGGTTTAGCATCTGGCTTGTCTTGAATATCAATCGGCTTAGAAAGGGTTGCCATACCATCCACCGTTGTGCCCATATTTTCAAATAGTGCCCCCACTTCCCACATGATCCACATCGACATACCATTTAAACGCAGCGCTAAACTGATGGCGATGGCGATAGCACCCACGCTAATAGCGCTCTCGGTCCATAGGTAGATAGAAATTGCGGCAATGGCAAACACCAGGAAGTAATTGACCACTTCCACCATCACATTAAAGCCAGTCACCAAGCGCATTTGACGGTAAACGGTATCAAGAAAACCTTCCATACCTTGTTCGGCGTATTCGGTTTCTCGTTTGCTGTGCGAAAACAGCTTTACAGTGGCTATGTTGGTGTAGCTATCAACGATGCGTCCGGTCATGGTTGAGCGGGCATTGGCTTGCTCTGAGGAGACCTTTTTCAGGCGCGGCACAAAGTAGCACTGAATGCCGATATAGGCGAACAGCCACAACAACATAGGCAGCATTAAACGGTAGTCCGCTTGCGCTAGCAATACGATGATTGAGGTGAAGTACACACAAACATACACAAACACATCTAGCGACTTCATCACGGTTTCGCGTACCGACAGAGAGGTTTGCATCACCTTAGTGGCGATTCGGCCCGCAAAATCATCTTGATAGAAGGATAAGCTTTGCTTTAATAGGTAGCGGTGCGCCATCCAACGAATCGACATTGGGTAGTTACCTAACAATGTTTGATGCTGAATCAGTGAATGTAAAATCACCAGAATTGGCATGACAATGAGCACCAGTACACCATAGATAATCAGTGTATTGGCGTTGTCTTGCATGAAGGTTTCTGGACTACTCGAACTGAGCCAGTCAACCAGTTTCCCCATCATGCCAAATAGAGAAACCTCTACAATTGCCACTATGGTACTTAAAAGTGCCATTAGTAGTAGAGGTTTTTCAAAACCTTTGGTGTAGTACCGACAAAAAGCGAACACAGTATTGGGTGGTTGTTCGGGCTCTTGCTTAGGGAAGGCTTTGGTGAATCCTTCGAATAGTTTATACATGTATTGATCCTAAAATGTCGCCTTGCGAAGAGAAGGTTAGTCACAGCAAGGGTTTGATAGCTTTTTCTTGCGTTATTGCTGAACGCATAAATTACGATGATTGCTGTTAGCACCTTGTGTGATATCAGAAATATCGCACAAGGTGAATCATTAGATTAGATGGTGACGTTCATGATGGTAAGGTTTTTACCTTTTTTCTTACTGCGGTCGGTGGCTTGTAGCGATGCGGCAAGGGTTTTATCGACAGAACTTTGTAGCTGAGAGATACCAATACTGACCGTAAAGTGGATATCGGTTCTATCAAACTTAAAGCGGTGCGTTTGGATTGCATCGCGTAAATCGTCAGCCAGTGCGTAAGCCATCTGCTGATCATCGGCATGATACAGAACGCAAAATTCATCACCACTTACCCTTGCTGTAGATAAGGTAGAAGCGATGGGGAAATGGGTATTGACGATGTCCGTCATTTCTAAAATCAACTGATCACCGCAGGTATAACCATATTGGTAATTAATGACTTTTAGATCATCCACATCCATGGTCAGCAAATAGACATCTTTATGATCTTTATAGCGGTTAATTTTATTGCGTAAAGTAAACAAGTTATCTTGATTAGTAGCACTATCACGCAGTGATAATTGACGATGAAACAACACATTGCTTAGCGCGGTTTCAATGTAAGTCTGCAGTAGTTTCATTAAACTGCCATAGGTGCGGGTGCGACTTTCGACAAAAATAACCCCAAACAATCCATTGTATCCTTGCAAAGGCAAGCGATAGAAAGGTTTATCGATTTGAACTTGATTAGCAAGGAGATCGTCTTTGGTGTGTCGAATATAGGTGACATCACTACTAAGCAGGTTTATGGCGTAGTCTTTATCGACGCTGATCGCGTGCTCTTCACCAGAATAGCCAATGCTATAAAAGGTATGACTGTCATGATTGTATAAGCACAGTTGGATTCGATTGTGTGAGCAAAATCTTGAAAGCAATACGTTAACTTGGTTTCTAAATTCAAATAAATCCGTCGATCGTGCCAGTTTGGTAAGCTCTAGTTGCAGCTCTTTGTTGATAAAGTTAAACACAAACACCACTAAAAGCAGGGTCGCGGCAAGTACCGCAACCAATAACAGTGAATAGCTATGAGAAAATAGCGTTGAACGTGATGTTGACGAAAAATAGATCCAATTTAAGCTGTTTCTTGCATTGTAAACCGCCAGTTTAGGGTCATTTTTAAAGAAGTAAGTCACCTCACCGGATGGATGACTGTTAACGATATTGTCTTTAGTGTCGAATTTGTAGGTTGGTTTACCCGCAAAGTAATAGCTAACCGGAGCGCTGCGATCATCTTGGATGACCTTTCCTGCCACGGCATAGCGATATACGCTGGCACTTTTGCCAATACGATCAGGGTTTGGGTGCAGAATGATTTGTCCTGTAGTGCGATCCACCACGAATACATTACCGCTACTCATGGTTTGCAAATCAATTAGAGATTGGCTCATGTACCATAGGTCGAATTCGATAACGTATTGTTCTACCTGTTTAGGGTGTTTTTCGCGTACTGCAATTACCCAGCGTTTATTACGGCTTTGATATAAATTAGAAACTTGATAGTTGTTGTGCATGAAGTTCATGTCAGTCCAAGTTAACGCAGTTAGATCAATGCGTTTAGGATGACTGTTATTGTGCTTGGCTATATCAATGTCAGTTTCTGAGAATGCGGTATGATTTTTGTGGTTGTATCGAAGAATATCATTATAGTTTTCAGTGCTATAAATAAGTTCAATCGCCAGTTGGTTAGCTTCTTTAGTGTCTTTTATTGAGAGCGTTTTATTTAGGGATGCAATGCTACTAAGGCTAGTATTTAACTGTCCTTGGATGAGCTTTGTCGCAGTTCGCAAGTTAGCGTGCGACTGAGTAATAACTTCGTTTTCAACTTTGTGATAATGCTGATAAGCCACGTAAATTAGAATGGCAACGAGTACAATTACGTAGGGACGTAAAAGACGGATGATTGTTCTTGGTAAAGCCATATATTTTGTTGTCTATTGTGTTTGACGGTCAACGTCAAAATATGAACCGGTTGTTTTTTGTCCAACTTGCAACGACTGGCAATAATATAGAGTTTTAATAGCTGATCAAGCTCTGTTTATTCCGATTGGCGCAAAATGATATTTACAATATTTAGCTAGAGTGCAATTGTATGTCATTTTACCTGCTTCTCAGCAATGATCTCAGCACTGCACCGAGATCATTGTTCGCTACTTTGTTAGGCTTCTAAAACTTCTTGTTTTATAGGCAGAATTTTAGCCGGCCCTTGCGCTTTTAAGATCACCATTGATTGAGGTTGCAATAACATATCTCTATCAACCTTCCCTTTACCAACTTCCGCTTCGGCAGTATCACAGATGAGAACCCAGCGTTCGATATCCCCTTCTGGCACTCTAAATCGAGCGGGTGTTTGTGATTGGTTAATATAGTAGAGCAACTCTGCGCCATCAGTACCTATACCGAGCTTTAAGGAAACGGCATTCAGTTGATTCCAATCATTCATCTCCATTAAGTTACCATCGGGACGATGCCAACTGACGCGGTTATCATTGCGAGTTTCGCCACTAAATGCCTCAATAAAAGGAATCATATGTTCGCGGCGGGCGGCAACCATTTCAGATAACCATTTTTTGAAAGCCTGTTGGTGCTCACCCAAATCCCAATTTAACCAGCTAATGGCATTGTCTTGGCAATAGGCATTATTGTTGCCTTGCTGAGTATGAGAAACCACATCCGCCGTTAATATATGTGGGATGCTAAATGAGAACAGCAAGCTACTCATAAAGTTACGTTTACGCTTTTCTCGCAATAACAGTGTTTCAGGGCATCGTGTTGCCCCTTCTACTCCTAAGTTATCTGAGCGGTTATCACCGTGACCATCATGATTATGCTCACCATTTGCCTCATTGTGTTTTAGTTGATAGGAGACCAAGTCTTGAATGGTAAAGCCATCGTGATAAGTGATGTAGTTGACCGTCATTTTATGCGGCCAGCGACTGGCGCTGTAGATGTCTCTTGAGCCCATCATACGAGTGGCAAACTCTTTTAAAAACCCTTGGTCGCCACGCCAAAAACTGCGCGTAATATCGCGGAATTTATCGTTACATTCATTCCAACCATCAGGGAAATTACCTACTTGATAACCATTTGGGCCAATATCCCAAGGTTCAGCAATCAGTTTGGTTTCTTTTAACACAGGGTCTTGCGCGACTGCTTTAAAGAAGGCCGCTTCACGATTAAAGTTGTCGCCATTGCGTCCTAGTGTCGCCGCCAGATCAAAGCGGAAACCATCAACTTTAAATTCTTGCACCCAGTAACGAAGTGTATCCATGACTAGTGTTAAAGCTGGTTGATAATTCAAGTCGACCGTATTACCACACCCGGTGAAGTTGGCGTAGTGACAACCGTGTTTTAAGTAGTATTGGTTATCAAGCAGTTTTAGGTTGAATACTGGGCCGCCATCACCACTTTCTGCTGTGTGGTTGTAGACCACATCTAAAATCACCTCAATGCCGTTTTTATGTAGCTCTCGAATAGTGGTTTTTAATTCATGTACGGCATCGACTTCGGCGTACCTTGGATCAGGAGCCATAAAGACATATGGGTTATAACCCCAGTAATTGACCTTATCCATATTCAGCAAGTGTGGTTCATGCATACAGGCTGCAATAGGCAATAGCTGCAAGCAATTGATATTTTGCTCTTTATAAAAGCTGAGCATTTCGTCACTGATCAGGCCAAGGTACTTGCCTTGGTGTTGCATTGGGACGTTTTGATTTAGCTTAGTTAAGCCTTTGGTATGCGTTTCAAACAAGACGATTTCAGAGCGTGTCAGACGAGGATGCTCCGATTGTTGCCAATCAAACTCAGAAGAGGTAACCACGGATTTCGCCATTGACCAGCTTTTATCATTTGAAAAAGGCGCTTGGTAAGTCAGTGGTTTGCTTATTGCTTTAGCATAAGGGTCTGAAAGGAGAATTTTTTCATCATTTTGGTCATAAACGATAAAGCCGTATTCTTGGCCGTGTGAGACCCCCTCTATGTAAATGTGTTTTATACCCGCATAGCTATTTGTGATGGGATAGGTTTTAAACTCTCCCTTGGCATTAAAAAGAGCCAAAGAGATCTCTTTACAGCTTGGGGCATGAATAGAGAAGTTACATCCACATTTATCTAACTCGGCACCCAGCGGATAAGGGCGTGATTTATTGCTACTCATTCTTTTTTATATCTTTTGTTTATTTTGTGAATGGTTTGGGTGATACGTTAAAAGGTTTACCCCATGAACGCAATAGGGAACATGCTGTTGGCGCTGTTCTAAGGGGTATTTTATTTAAAATATTGAGTTACATATCCCTTATGCCTGATACCGCAAAAATGCAGCTGATTTTTTCTAATGTAAGCTTTTCTTTATATCAATAAGCGTTACTGGTTGATTGTAGGGCCTTAAACGATCTACATCACGGATTACACTTTTACGGCGATTTTGTTAAAAAATCAGGGAACTAATTAAATAGAGATCTGGATCTATGTTTGTACTTTTATGAGTGTGATCATTATCGTTTTAAAACAAGGATCTCACCCTCAAAAACGTGATCTGGGCGACAAATCACTTAAACTACGCCTTTCTCAGTTTCTCTACTTCCCCCACCATTTAAAAGGAGGAGGAGGACTCCGTTAATACCAAATCGCATTACTATCATTTCGTCGAATAAAACAGTTTCACACTAACATTCTAAATTGGCTGCGTTAACAGATGGACTGTTAATCAATGAAGAATGAACTAGAAAAATAATAATCGTTTCGGGAGTTAACGAGAATGAAAAAGGTAAACCTACTAACAGCTGCAGTCTCTGCTGCCCTACTTTCAACGTCAGCACTTGCTGTAGATTTCAATGGTTACATGCGTGCAGGTACTGGCATCAGCGGTAACAGTGGTTCTGATGTATCAGTAAATAAAAACGGTATTGGTCGTCTAGGTAACGAAAACGACAACTACTCTGAGTTTGGTCTTTCTCAAGATTTGCAAACTGGCGAGATTAACTGGCGTATTGAATCAATGATTGCATCTGGTGCCCCAGGTGCGAACGGTTGGGAAGATGCTGACTTTAACGTGGCACAGTTTGCGGTTAAAGCAAAAGGCGCTCTAGCATTTGATCGCGGTGCAACGCTTTGGGCTGGTAAAACTTACTACCAACGTAAAGACATCCACATCACTGACTTCTACTACCTAAACACATCAGGTACTGGTGGTGGTATTGAAAACTTGTCAGTGGGTAACCAAAAACTGTCTCTTGCTTTAGTGCAAGATGGTGACAATACAACTGCTGGTGCAAACCCAAGCAATAGTGATTCTTCAGGTTATATCTTTGATGCACGTTTAGCTAACATTGGCCTATGGTCTGATGCGAGCTTAGAAATTGCATTGGCATATAACTTTGCCATTGATAAAGACACTGGCGGCGCTGTTTCAGAACAAGCTGATGATGGTTTACTTGCAACTGCAATTCTTCAACAAGGCCTAAGCAACGGCTTTAACCAAACTGTATTCCAGTACGGTACTGCAGGCTACGGTGTACAAGCTGGCTAACTTCTGGGGTTCAGGTTCATACTACGCACGTGGTACTGACCAATACAATGATTCAACCGGTTACCGTTTGCTTAACTGGGGTGTTATCTCAATGGGCGACTCTTGGGAAATGGGTCACCAGTTGGCATACCTAGCAGGTCAAGATATCGGTGATGGCACAGGCCAACAATACGATATCGATCAATACTCAGTTGTTGTTCGTCCTATGTATAAGTGGAACGACACTATGCGTACAGTATTTGAAGGTGGCTATAACGCAGGTGAACGCCTAGGTAACGGCAGCACTGAAGACTTCGGCAATGCTAAATTCACCGTTGCTCAAGCTTGGGCAATGGGAAGCAGCTTCTGGGCTCGTCCTGAGATCCGCGTATACGGTTCTTACATCCTAGATACTGAAAATGACAATGCATTTGGTCAAGACAACGACACTGAATACGTTGTTGGTATCCAAGCAGAAGCATGGTGGTAATCACACCTCTTAACCTTAAATAGGTTTATGATATAGCCGGCATGCTGTCGGCTATTTTTTTAAGGGCTTTCGCGTGAAGTATTTGTTATAAAAGGCATTACCTCTAAAAGTCATTAAAAAAATAATAAAGGAGATACCCCATGAAATTTCGAGCCTTATTCTTAAGCTGTTGTGTGGCTCTAGCGGGTTGTGCTACTCAAGAAACACTCCACCAAGTTGGGGCAGAGCCTGTAGTAACGTCAGTGGCGTCTCTGAATAAATCGCCTTTTAAACTTGATACACAAGCATTAGTAACGATTGATAAAAATACTCAAGTATTAAATAACAAGCTAATAGATAGCCCAGTGGTGGCGTTTGATCTTCCTTCTAACCGCGGTCCGTTAGATATTTCGGTCACTAGTAACATGACCGATGAAGCCTTCTTTTCTCCGCAGATTATGATTGTTGATAACAAGGGTAACGTTATTGAAAAATACGACTCTTCTGCGTTTGAATACCGACGCCCTCGTTTAGCATGGGGAGATCGTTTGGTAGCTGAGCTTAGATTCACACCGCCAGTGGATCAAAAGACAGTGACTATGCTTATCTATACCACCAAAGATGAGCTTGCAAAAACAACGGATCGAATCCATCCAGCCAGAGCGATGGCCGAAGGCAAAGGTAACTATCTGCCTGAGGTGAAAGACATCCCAACGCCACATGTAAATACTGGTAAGTTACTGGTGGAAGTGACAGGCGTAAATGCTGGCTTAGATGCCAATGATGATGCGAAAAAACATCAACATGAGCTAGATGCAACGGTTGAAAAATCTACGCAGAATTATTACCACAACGCAATTCGCAAAGCCGTTGATGAAGATAATATGCCCAAAGCCCTTGCTCTGTTAGAAGAAGCCAAAGATTTGCAGATACAAGGTGCGCAACAAGCTTACATTGACGCCCTTGAGCAGCACAGAAGTAAGTAATACTGCATAAAGCAACATGACAATTTGTTCTGTCCTATTAGCCAGAGAAGGGAGACCTTACTCTGGCTTTTTTTGTCTTCATATAATGCTTACCAATAGGTTGTACAAAGTATGAGCAGGCTTGAACTATAATAGATGTGTATAGGTATCATTGCTATATACAGTACAGAGCAAGCGCATTCTCGCTGTGTGTTAACGAAAGCCGTTTTAGAAACAGTGAAAAGGAATCACGAGCGATGTGTTGCTAGACTTATAGGGATAGGGGTTTTGTATGTTAACAGTCACAGAAATGATGGCTTCAGGGATAGCAATTTTACTGTTCATGGCTATGTTTTTAAGTATTGCTCGATGGTCAACAAAACGTTCTGAGCGTGCTGAACAGCGCAGATTAGAAGCGGAAGATCAGGCTAAACAACTTGAAGCTGAGCGTGTGAGAGTACATAAAGAAAAAATCGCTTTAGCCGATAACGGGCATCTAACAACTCAATTAGAATTAGCTGAAATGAACGAAGCGAAGCATCCCAAAGAAGCGGTATATTGGTATGAAAGGGCCGCCGAGCAAGACAGTATCGACGGCATTAAAGGCATTCTTAGAGTGTGTGAGCAGTATTCTGATGAGCTTATTACCCAAGATAAGCATCGCTATTGGCAAAATGCGTTTGACGCACACAATGGCGATGAGCAAGCGGAATACGAGCAAGGCATTGCCTTATTTGAGGGTTTTGGTATCGCCAGTAATATGGACAAAGGCATCCAATTGATAGAGCATGCCGCCAATAAACGTTGCTTTAGAGCACAAATGTTTTTGGCGCAGTGGTATCGCTCGTCAGAGAACCCGATGGCCGATAATGAAAAAGCTAAAATGTGGGAAAGCAGGGCGGAGCGCATCAATTTAGATGGAGAATCAAAATGATAAAAGCCCATACATTTTATATATAGTAACGTAAAGGGCTTTTATCTATTGTCTGTCTCGTCCTGAAATGTGTTTACACATTGAGGACGAGACAGTCATTATAATTTTCTGACGTATTTATTGATCAATAAAACTATTCGTAAATGACTTCATCTAAGTAGCGCAGGTAAGCGTTTCTAAGACGGATAGGGTTGTGTTCAAAGTAATTTGGGTTAAGTCGAGCTCTATCAAAATATTGTCGGTCTAAATTATGATAGTTACTGGCCGTTTTCCCTAAACCGGTATTGAGCTGATTATGGGATTCACCCACTCGAGTTTGTACGCTAAAGTTCCACTCACTGGTGCCCCGTACTGTGATGGGTTGTGGTTGCATTCCACGCCAGAAGGTAAGAGGGACTGAGACATTAAAAGTGACAAACTGCTCTCTTTCACTGTTGAGATAACTGGCATCTAAACGAGTATCACCAAGCCAATGGCTAGAGGTGGCCTTAACGCCTTGATCGCCACCCCAAAACTCGCCGCCTTGCACTTGCATCTGCCAATTCCATTGCGCAACAGATAAGCGATAATGCGCTAATAACGGAGTACGGGCTTCTGGGTCGGTGCTTTCGCTAGCGGTAAAGTATCCCACTTCAAAGCCTAAGTTATGCATTCCTTGCGCGCTATACCATTGAGTCTCATTTTGTCCGCCATAATAATCACCACGAATTAAACCTAAGCTGAATTGCGTCATCATATCGGCAGGAAGGTTAAAGGCTTGATGAAGTAGAGCGCGGTCAATTTGGTTTTCCAGTGCACCTCGTGCGTAATACCCCTCGTCATAATCATCACTATTAGCAATGGGCAGGATATGACGAACATCGATAGCGCCTCCTTTCCATAATGGCGTATACAAATTGGTTCCGAGGCCAATGGAGTAGTCAAAAAAACCGTACTCGGTAGCCACGGCATAATTCATTATCGGTGCAAAAGTGATCTCGCTATAACCAAATCCATCGTTACTGACTTCATAAATCCAAGTGGTCATTGCCAGTTTATCTGTGAGGTTTTCAGTGGAGAATGCCGTGTGTGAGCACTCAGTGCCGACTTGCAGAAAATCACGATAGCATTGCAACTCTGTGTTAATTGCTAACATAGGTAATTTGTTTTTAAGTAGCACCAAATCTACTTTTTGCGCTTTGCTGGTCCCTCTTGGAAGGTCGGCAAATACCCCTTCACCTGAGTAGGCAGAAATAATCCCTAACGCGACGCCTGCACCGTCCATAGCGTTGTGTTGATAACGCTTATTTTCTAAAGCAATAACCAGTGTATCGAGATTGCTACCGACACTGATGTTGACGAATCCTTCTTGCTCTAACTTGCCAATAAGTTGCGTGAGACTGCTCGCCTCGTTGTGTGCAAGTTGGCTTTGTACTTGGGTTTGAGTATTTGGTTTAACGTCGGAGTATTTTTGGCGAGTAAAGGTATCGCCAAAGAAGGGCACAGACGCGCTCACGCCCCATAGGGTTTGGTCTTTATTTTCATGTCCAGAATAGAGCTGATATTGAGCCGCTAGCTGAGCGCCATAAGGCAGCATATCTCTGGGTGTCATCAGACGCACAGCAGCATTAAATTCTTGAGCGTCATACTCACCAGTGAGTTGAATAAATTCAAACGGTTGCCATTCAGCCCCGGCAAACGGTCCATCAAGTACCCCTAAACTGAGCTCAGACTTACCATAACCGCCACTAAGGCGAAGATTAAACGCGTCTATTTCAGTATCGGCAACCACAAAATAGGCATCAAAGTTACTGGCAGCGCCTCCGATATCTTGGGCGCCGAATGCCAGATTAAAGCCTAAAAATTCTTCTAAATATGGCATCTGAAGTTTAGCGGTAGCCGATAGATCACGAATGCCGCATCCGTCGGTATAACAGTTGGAATCGTATTCTGCAGTAACGATACGACTGCCTACTTCTAAATGAGGAAATACACCGGCATTGACATACCAGCTATCAAGCTCGGCAATGCTATTTTTATAAGGCACGCCTTGAGCAAATTGCGCACTGCCGCGACCCGTTGCTAACGTTTGTGCATTGGGCGTAAAAATGAGACCGCTAAAACCTTGTTGAGAAGGCAGAATATCCACTTGAGCGAACACAGGATAACTGAGAGTTGCGATGAGAGACGCGATAACTGTGCGAGAAACCTTTGCAGGGATAGAATCTGTGGGCATAGGAACATCCATATCCTAGGGTATTAATGGGTGTGTCGATGGAATAAATAACGCCTCCGTTAAGAGGCGTTATTGTGGGGCGTGAGATTAGCCTTCGCTACCGCCAGTACCACCGGTGGCTGGTGGCAGTTCTTCATCTACTGGTGGAATATCTGTTGGTGGTAATTCTTCAGTGATTACTTCACCTTCTTGTATAGGATCATCCCCACCCGCGGCTGTACTTGGTGGAAGAGGAGTCTCTGGGTTAGGTTCAGTTGCCACGGTATCGTCGAAGGTAGCTTCGTCATCAAGATCTTCGGTATAATCTACATACGTTGGCTCACCCGCAGCATTGGTTGGGAAGTTATCTTGCGCTGCTAGCGAAGTCGCTAATGTTTTGGTGACATTAGCGATATCAGCAGAATCGCGTCCGCCTTGTGCTTCTGCGCCTACAATGGCATCAGAAAGAATCATAGTCGATGCTTGTACACTGGTTGACGTTGCCGCATCCATGCTATCAAGCGCCGCTTGTGGATCGCTCAGTAGTAGTGATTTTTGCTCACTAGATAGCGTTGTACCTTCAGGCAGGGTATCAGCAAACACTTTATCAATGATCTCGGTAACCGATAGGCCAGATGTATCTTCTTCAATGGCTTGTGCGATAAGCGTGGTATATGGTGTGCCTACAATCGGTTGACCTGCAGTCATTAACTCTCCAGGAACCGTATACAACACTTTGGTCATGTCTTTACTGTTGCTTTCATCGATAGCGTCATTAGTGCCACCACCGCTAGCAAAGCGAGATTCACCAAAGGCAATATCACATTGGGTTGGATCTTCATCAAATAGTGGGTAGTTCCCTTTACCGATATTGATAAGACCTTTACCACCGGTTTCGCCAACGAAGTCCCAACCGCCGCCAGCACAATCCATGTAAGTATCTAAGTATCGAATAGCGCCGTCGAATGCTTGAACTGATGTGCTAGTAGGCTCGACTCGGTTTTCGTTGTCACTGCCACATCCAGCGAGTAGAACGCCACTGACAGTTAATGCAATTAGTTTATATTTCACGATATTCCTCCTGTGTGAAATAAGTGCTATCCATCCATTTTGGAGAGCAATTAAATGGTATATGTGTGGTGGTTAGTGCCAGTGGTAGATTGCTGCGATGCCGAAATAGTTAATGTCGGGACCACCAATGTCGTTATACCACGTGTAATCTAAAGCGCCGGACCAGTGTTTATTAAATTTATACTCAACCCCCATACCCAAATGAGGAGTCCATCCTGTATCACTTTCAGCGACATTTGAGCCATTCGCATTCCAGTCATACCATTGCGTACCTACCTTGCCGTAGATAGAGGTATTTTCAGCAACCGTATGAGAAAACTTAGCAGTAAAGTTAATAGTTTGCGCATCATAGCTTCCCGAAACATCGGTAAGATCGGCTTCTCCAAGATTTTGGTAGCCTAATTCGAATGCAAGCCATGGAAGCGTATGTAGACCTACAAATGCACCCCATGCAAAGTTAGGGTCGTCGACACCAGTTACATCGGTAACACCAGCACCAAGTCCGCCCCAGTTGGTCATACCCATGTTTACACCACCGTATAAGTGGGAGTGAAATGTTGAACTTTCTGTTGCAAGTGAAGCAGTTGGTATAGCCAAAATCAGTGAAGCAGCTAAGCAGAGTTTTTTCATCGGCTGAAATCCCTATCAGTAGATATTAAGTTAAGTCTTAATATGAAAAAGTGCGTATGTTGTGCGCTAATATTCATATTAACTTATTGTTAAACCAAAAGGTTTCATTAATTTTAATTATATGTGAAAACTGTAAATCAATTGTTTGCAAATAGGATCTACATCACGTTTGTTGCTTTTATGTCTACATTTTGTTGCTTTATTTGCTGTGCTTGATGAAAAAACTTCTTGAATAAGAACAAATCAATTGAGCAAGAATCGGGTTGAGTATTATTAGGTTTGAACCCACACTCACTGCATCGCAATATGCCATTCATATTGCCTTTATTTTGTTTGGCTAAGAGCCATTTGCAGGGCGCTACAGGAGAATGGCTATATGTTTACAATCGGATCATTATTGAAAGGCGACTTATTTTGACTATCCCAAGTATGCTACGACTGATATGCCTTGCGGCCATATGGGGAGGCTCGTTTTTGTTTATGCGAATCTCCGCTAATGCCCTAGGACCGGCTTATTTAATGGAAGCACGGGTGTTTTTTGCGGCCATCAGCTTGTTATTAGTGGCGGTCTATATGAAGAAAAGCATCAATTTTTCATCACACAAAAAACATTTCTTCATTATTGGTTTTTTTAATACGGCGTTGCCTTTCCTTTTGTTCGCTTATGCGGCGCAAACTTTACCAGCTTCGATACTGTCTATTCTTAACTCAACTGCGGCAATATGGGGGGCGGCAATTGCGATTGTATGGTCACGTAGCATGCCAACCTTTAAGATTGTTATTGGTTTACTCTGCGGTGTCATTGGGGTGTTTATCTTAGTAGGCTTTGATAGCAACCATTTGGCGCAAGACTCAACTATGGCAATGTTGGCTGGAGTGATGGCGGCATGTTGTTATGGGATTGCCAGCAACTATGCGAAGAATGCTCCCAAAATATCGTCGTTTGATAATGCGCATGGCAGTATGTGGGCAGCGTGCTTGATTATATTACCTTTGTTACCCTTTATGCCCATTCGCGAAATGCCCGATCTTCAAATATCGATCTCGGTAATATTGCTTGGGGTTGTGTGTACAGGGCTGGCGTATTTACTGTATTTTCGATTGATTGAAGATGTGGGCCCACCATCAGCATTATCAGTGACATTTCTAATTCCTCTTTTTGGTATTCTTTGGGGATACCTATTTTTGAACGAGAGCGTAGGGTGGAACACCGCTTTAGGCGCACTCTTTGTTATTGGTGGAACTATGCTAGTCACCGGATTTTCAGTCAAAAATATGTTGAATTTAAAGCGAAAGGAACAACATGAACATTAGCCAGCAGCGACACTACGAAACCGTAGAAAAAGCGATTGTCTATATTCGACAGCATTTACAGCATCAGCCGAGTTTGTCTGAAATCGCTGAGCATGTTCATTTAAGTGAATTTCATCTGCAACGAATATTTACTGAGTGGGCAGGTATTTCACCGAAACGATTTATGCAATCAATGACCAAGCAGCGTGCACTGCAAGTGTTAAAAACCTCAGATACGCTGTTAGAAGTAGCAGATAATGTAGGTTTGTCTGGCACGGGACGATTGCATGATCTGCTGGTTTCCTGTGAAGCGATGACGCCAGGCGAAGCAAAAAATCTAGGTGCTGAATTGGTGATTAAATATGGTTGTGCAACAACGCCATTTGGCACTGCGGTGATAGGTTGGACAGAAAGAGGCATCTGCTTTTTACAATTTGTCGATCAAGATGTGTCACAAACCGTTGCTATTTTGCAGCAGCAATGGCCGCTAGCAAGTTTTCATCAGAGCGACGCTCAGCCAATATCGGAGTCGGTATTCTCAGGGTCAGGCAATAAAATCCATCTGATTGTAAAAGGAACCAATTTTCAGGTAAAAGTGTGGGAAGCGCTGGTAAATAGTCAATCAGGGCAGCTACTTTCCTACGCACAAGTAGCGCAAAAAATCGGTTCGCCTAAAGCATCAAGAGCCGTCGGAAGTGCGGTCGCCTCAAATACCATAGGTTTTTTAATTCCTTGTCACCGCGTCATTCGTGGTGATGGTGATGTAGGACAATTCCGTTGGGGCAGTGATAGAAAAGTGGCCATACAAGGTTGGGAAGCAGCTCGTATGGATGCCAATAATTAATCTCATAGAAAAAGCAAAACGCCTGTATATCTGCCGATATGCGGGCGTTTTTTTATCATGACAGATTTAAAAAATCAGATGCGCGACACCGGCAATCACCGGCAAGGTAATTAAGGTACGCAAAATAAAAATGACAAATAGCTCGCCAATATTCACGGGGATTTTACTACCCAGTAGCAATGCGCCTACCTCAGACATATAAATGAGCTGTGTCACTGACATGGCTGCGATAACAAAACGAGTCAATTCACTATCGATAGAAGCGGCAAGAATGGCAGGGATAAACATATCTGCGAAACCAACCACGATAGTTTGCGAAGCCGCGACCGCTTCAGGAATAGCCAGCAACTCTAAATAAGGGACAAAAGGTTTACCCAAAATCGCAAATATAGAGGTGTATTCGGCGATAACTAAGGCAATTGTGCCAAGCCCCATCACTACAGGTAATACGCCAAACACCATATCTACTGCATTTTTAACGCCTTCTTTGGCAACTTTGCTGATTGAGGTTACTTGACCTGCTTTGTAAAGCGCTAAATCCAGCCCCCAAGAAAACGTACTGTGGCCACTTGGGATTGCATTTGCATCATGATCGGGCGCTGTGCCATCAATAAAAAGGTCTTTTTTGCGACTCAGTGGCGGTAAGCGAGGGATAATTACCGCAGCAACTAAGCCAGCTAAACAAACTGCACCGTAAAAAGGTAAGAACAGGTGTTCTAGTTCCACTTGGGCGATAACCACTAAGCTAAATGTAATGGAGACCGCAGAGAAGGTAGTACCGACCACTGCCGCTTCACGTTGGGTATAGAATTTCTTCTCATATTGTTTGCTTGTTAGCAAAATACCGACACTGCCATCACCTAACCATGAGGCGATACAGTCAATCGCAGAACGTCCAGGCAGATTGAAAAGAGGACGCATGATTTTACTTAACAGAGTGCCAAATAGCTCAAGTAAGCCAAAGTTCAGTAACAATGGCAGTAATAATCCAGCAAAAATAAATACAGAGAATAGCGTTGGCAGCAGTCCATCTAAGACTAATCCTCCGGTATTTTCTTCCCAAATCGCTTCTGGACCTATTTGAAAATAGGTCATGCTAACGGCTAGTCCACCAATCACTCTGACGGTTAGCCATAAAGGAGAAGGTTTAAATAAGCCGTTAAGAAAGCTATTTTCCGCAATAAAACGTGGCGTTTTTATGGCGCACAGTAGTGAAGCGATGGCCATGCTAGCGATGATAAGTGTGATAATTGCAATTAACTGGCTTTCTAATACAGATTGCAGAGTTTTAGCGAGTACAGCAACAGGTATGGTTAAGTTCCCATCGAAGCTAATGGGAGCCATAAATAAGAATAACCCTATAATAGAGGGAATAAAGAACATCCAGAAGTTGCCTTTTTTCGGCGGGTTGTCGCTGTTATATATCGATTGATTATGGTTATTTTGCTGCATTATTAGGCTCACGCTTGCTACTGTTGTTGATGTGGAATCTTAGTTTTACTTTTTGCATATTTAGCGGTGGAAGAATACGGTATTAGCTAGGCAAATAGCAATACTATTCAGTAGTAATATGTATTTATTCATGATGAAGTTTCTAGTTTTTGCGACATATGCGAGATTTTGTATTGATGCAAATAAGATGCAACTTTAACGAAGAAGAGCGAGTTTTAGGTTATTTAGCCACCATATTGCAACGTAAAATGTATTGATATAAGAGTAAATCATCTAATAAAGAGCATTAAAATGCGTTTTTGGAAATGGATGTTTAGGCATTTATCGCTCAAATGACTACGTTGTTTGTAAGAGATCTCTCACAAATGCGTGAGACAATGAGACTATATTAACCAGAAAAAGCCGTTCAAATCACTTAAGTAATTGAAAAATAACAGTTTAATTATAATGTCGATAAAATAAGCAGGTTAACAAAGTCCTATGTCTATTGTGGGCAAGGCAAAAAAGAGCGAAACTTTAGTTGTCGGCAAGGAGCAGACATTAAGGAATCTTCAGGATGAAGAGCAACAGCTAGGAAGGTTGTTGAAAAGGATTTAGGACATTGTACGGACACAGAAGTTACTAGGATGGTAACTTGCAAAGGACAGCAATGGACACCTCTAGGATAGAGGAAGGATTAACATCAGGATGATGTAAGGGACAACGCTCAAGGAACAAGTGAGTAATACCAGTAAGGATATTGGTCTGCCAGGATAGGGCTTTGGACACCGCTAGGAAGGCGTGAAAGGATTAAGCTTAGGATAAGCATACTTATCATGGAATAGATGCATGGAGCACTTTTAGTAGCCGGATTGCTGCAAGTAAGGTCATAACCCCGAAGAGCGAAAGCTCTCGGGGTTTTTCTTTTGTATTTTTGCTGTTTTTGAACACTCAAATAACACCAATCTCACTAAGTAAGTGATCAGAACTAACGCAGTTACCGAGCATTTTAACAAGCTAGAATGACCCATTATTTAGTACGATTAGTTTAAATACTTTAGAAAATAAAAATGGTGAGAATAAATTCTCACCATTTTGCTTTTTCACATCATTGTATTTCTAGTTACGCTTGATCCGTTTTATAGATATGTACATCTCGTTGTGGGAAAGGAATGGTAATGCCATTTGCATCAAATTGACGTTTTATCTCTTCGGTGACATCCCAATACACATCCCAGTAATCATCGGTTCTTACCCAAGGGCGTACAATCAGATCAACCGACGATTCATTTAATGTATGCACACGTACATTCATTTCTGGATGTTTCAGCACTTTGTCGTGGTTTTGCAGTACCTTTTTCGAAATTTCGATAGCAAAATCAAAGTCATCAGAGTAACCAATACCAAACACCATATCCACGCGGCGCACACGTTCTGAAGTCATGTTGTTAATAACGTCACCCCAGATTTTATTATTGGGAATGACTAATGTTTGGTTGTCCAACGTTCGTATGGTGGTCGAAACTAAGCTCATGTGGCTGACCGTACCCTGTATCCCTGCCACCTGTACTAAGTCTTTTACGTCAAAAGGACGATAGATCAGAATCATCAAACCAGAAGCAAAATTAGACAGCGTATCTTGCAAGGCAAAACCGATAATGACACCCGCTACCCCAAAGCCTGTTAGTAGTGGGCCTAAGTTAATGCCGATTTGCGATAGGGCGATAAGCAGACCAATAAAGGTCACAGCCTTGGAGACAATGGAAATAAAGAAATCTTGCATTAACACACTGAAATCCATTTTCGAGTGCGAAACGCTCTTTTTCACCAGTTTAGCGACCAGTTTAGACAGAATATGCGTAGCCCAAAGTATGCCCAAGAACACCAGTAGCTTCACCAATATGGACGGTGAGTTATCAAATGCCCAGTCTTTAAAAGAGTCTAGCCATTCTTGGAATAGACCTAGCGCCACATTCACATCCAAAATATCAGCATTGATGTCTCCGGTCATGGCAAATAGGGTTTGCTTATATTCCGTCACATCTAGCCCAAAATCAGACATAAGAGTTACGGTGTTGTTCATGCTAGCAAGTAGGTAGCGTTGCAGTTGTGCTAAGGCAACGATTTGCTTTTCCAGTGCCGGTTTATCTTCTTCGGTGGTATACAACTTTCGTTGATCTAACGCTTTTTTGCGGCTATCTAGATAAATAACAATGTCATATAAAACATCACTGCGCTTTTGTAAGTCATCTTTAAAACTCGTTGGGTCGAGTTTGATATTGAGTTTTTCTGCCCAGTTGAAGGTGGTGGCAAGTTCGGTGTAATAGATATCAACACTACCTACTCGTTGCTGAGCTAAAAACTGATATTCGGCTTTGTCAGCTTCATTCGCATCCCTTGCTTGTTTAAACAATTCTTGTGCTTGTCCATCGGCATGAACAATTAACGCTTGTAGCATGGTGGCTTGTGCTGGGATCAGAGTTTTTAATATTTCTGAGTCTGGAGATTGAACCACTAGATTGGCGATTTCATCTCGCAAAACCCCATTTTTTCGACGCAATACATCTTCTAGAAATAGGGCTTGTTCGCCAGTTGAGTTTTCAATTTTATCTATTTGTTGTGAAAATTTATCTTGTTGTTTCAATAGTTGGTTAGTCTCAGCAGCGGTGGCGACACCGGCAAAGACGTTACACAACAGTACAAGTAGCAGTAATCCTTTACTCATGTGGAGGTCTCTTAAAAGTGGTTTAAAAATATAGGGTTACAGATTTATCAATATCTAAATCAGTATAGTTAACAAAGGTGTATTTTGCTGATGTTGAAATGTAATTTCACAGATTGCTTGATTGTTATTTAATCTAAACTAGCATTTATTAACATAAATGTAACATGGTGGTCTCGAAGGATTACTTAGATAATCTATAGAGCATGTGGGGTTTTTTAGGGTGCGCATACCTGATGATAGCCGTTCAGATATGCATTGAGGCAAATGAATTAGTTCACCAGGAGGGTGATACGCTAATGCATGACCACACAGTAATGCGATCATTTAAGCAAATCATCACTAGTCTAAAACTGCGCTCTTGTAGCGTTGTTGTGGGTGTGCAATTGATGTTATCGTCATCCGCTTTTGCTGAAATTGCACCACTATCAGAGCCTTCTCCAAGTTCCTCTTCATCCTTCAATATGACCCAAGGGGTCACGGAAATAAGCGGTAAGGTGTTCCACTTACACATGCTTATTTTCTATATCTGCGTCGCGATTGCGGTGGTGGTATTTGGGGTGATGTTTTACTCCATCATTAAGCATCGAAAATCAAAAGGCGCAGTCGCGGCCAATTTTCACGAAAGCACTAAAGTGGAAATTATTTGGACCGTGATACCCATCTTAATCCTCATCGGTATGGCAATTCCTGCCACCAAAACTTTGATTGAAATGGAAGACACCAGTGAATCAGAGCTGACCGTTAAAATTACCGGTTCACAATGGAAATGGCATTACAGCTACTTTGAGCATGATGTGGAGTTCTTTAGTTACCTTTCTACCAGCAATGAACAAATCGAAGGTACTGATAAAAAAGGCGAGCACTACCTACTGGAAGTGGATAACGCTCTGGTGTTGCCAATAGGTAAAAAAATCCGTTTCTTAATGACTTCTGATGATGTGATTCATTCATGGTGGGTGCCCGATTTTGCAGTCAAGAAAGACACGATTCCCGGGTTTATAAACGAAGCGTGGACCAAAATTGATAAACCGGGCATTTATCGTGGGCAATGCGCCGAACTATGCGGACGTAACCATGGCTTTATGCCGATTGTGGTGAAGGCGGTGCAGGCCGATGAATTTGACGCTTGGATTGCCGATAAAGAGCAGCAGTTAGCGGAGCAAAAACGTCAGCAGCAACAAGCATTACAAAAAACCTTGAGTATGGATGAGCTCATGACACTCGGAAAAGAGGTATACGAAGGGCGCTGTGCGGTATGTCATCAAAGCAATGGTTTAGGTGTAGCCAATGTGTTCCCAGCTATGAAAGGCAGCAGTGTGGTACTGGGTGACGTAAACGGACATATCGACATTATCGTCAATGGGGTGAGTGGTACGGCTATGCAAGCCTTTGGCACTCAACTCACTGCCGAAGAAATTGCCGCTGTGGTGACTTACGAGCGCAATGCGTGGGACAACAACACCGGCGATCTTGTACAAGCGTCTGATGTGGCAACGCAAATAAATGCACAAACTAATGTGGAGGGTGAGTGATGAAAGAGTACGACAAAGCCTCTACATACAAGAGCACTGCTAGTGATGAACTGCAAAGCGTTAGCGCAGGTACAACGGCCGATACCGCAGATCATGATCATCACGGCCCAGCCAAAGGGTTAGCTCGTTGGATCTATTCTACTAACCATAAAGATATCGGTACGCTTTATTTGTGGTTTAGCTTGATCATGTTCTTTACTGGCGGCGCAATGGCAATGATCATTCGCGCCGAGCTATTTCAGCCGGGCTTACAACTGGTTGATCCGCAGTTTTTTAATCAGATGACCACAGTGCATGGACTAGTAATGGTCTTTGGCGCGGTCATGCCAGCCTTTACTGGGCTTGCGAACTGGATGATCCCGATGATGATCGGTGCGCCGGACATGGCGCTGCCACGCATGAATAACCTCAGTTTCTGGATTTTGCCTTTTGCATTTTTAATTTTATTAAGCTCATTGTTTATGCCCGGCGGCGGCCCTGATTTTGGTTGGACTTTTTACGCGCCGCTTTCTACCACTTATGGCCCTGACAGTACCGCACTATTTGTATTTTCGGTGCATATCATGGGGATCAGCTCAATTATGGGGGCGATCAACGTGATCGTGACCATTTTCAATATGCGTGCTCCGGGCATGAAATTGATGAAAATGCCGCTGTTTGTATGGACTTGGCTAATTACGGCCTTTTTGCTCATTGCGGTGATGCCTGTGTTAGCGGGCGCAGTGACTATGGTGCTGACCGATAAATACTTTGGCACGAGCTTTTTTGATGCCGCAGGTGGCGGCGATCCGGTGATGTTCCAACATATTTTCTGGTTCTTCGGTCACCCAGAGGTGTACATCATGATTTTGCCTTCGTTTGGCATTATCTCGGCAATTGTGCCGGCGTTTAGCGGTAAAAAGTTGTTTGGTTATCACTCTATGGTGTACGCCACTTGTTCCATCGCTTTGCTGTCATTTTTGGTATGGGCGCACCATATGTTTACCACAGGTATGCCTGTGTTTGCCGAGCTGTTCTTTATGTACTGCACCATGCTGATTGCGGTGCCGACAGGGGTAAAAGTGTTTAACTGGGTAGCAACTATGTGGCGCGGTGCACTCACTTTTGAAACCCCAATGCTATTTTCGATAGCCTTTATTGTGCTTTTCACCATTGGCGGTTTTTCTGGGTTGATGCTGGCGATTGTGCCTGCGGATTTTCAGTATCACGATACCTATTTTGTGGTGGCGCATTTCCACTATGTATTGGTTTCAGGAGCGGTATTCTCCATTATGGCGGCGGCATATTATTGGCTGCCAAAATGGACCGGCAATATGTACAACCAGCGCCTTAGCTTATGGCATTTTTGGACATCAGTGGTGTCGGTCAATATCTTGTTCTTCCCGATGCATTTCTTGGGACTGGCGGGAATGCCAAGGCGTATTCCTGATTATGCGATTCAATTTGCCGATGTGAATCAGATAGTGTCAATTGGCGGATTTGCCTTTGGTTTATCACAACTGCTTTTCTTATGGGTAGTGATCAAATGTGTACGAGGCGGCGAAAAAGCGCCGGCCAAACCTTGGGAGCGAGCCGAAGGTTTGGAGTGGACAGTGCCAAGCCCAGCGCCTCACCACACCTTTTCTACGCCTCCGAAAGTGGATTGATGCGCTTATGTCTAAGGGAGCCTCTACCAAGCAACGCATGTCGAATAAAAAGCTCACATTAATACTGTGCGCAGCTACGTTAGGTATGTTTGGTTTTGGCTTTGCGTTAGTGCCGCTGTACGACATTTTGTGTGAACAACTAGGTATCAACGGTAAGACTTCAACCTTGGCTGCCGAGCAACCGACCACGATGCAAGTGGATGAGTCGCGCACAATCAAGGTGGAGTTTGTATCGCATATTCCTCCGGGATTACCGATTGCGTTTGAGCCGCAGAAAAAAGTGATGCACGTGCATCCGGGTGAAATTATCCGCACCGCCTACATTGCGACGAATCAATCGCAACTGGCGCTAGTGGCGCAAGCTGTGCCGTCAGTCAGCCCTGGTTTAGGGGCGACCCATTTTAATAAAATTGAGTGTTTTTGTTTTAATCAGCAACCACTCAATGCTCAGCAACAAGCGGAGCTGCCTTTAATTTTTTATGTAGAACATGAACTGCCTAATTCAATCCATACGCTGACTCTGTCTTATACCTTATACGACATCAGTGACAGCGTTGATGATCCTAAACTCGCGTCCTCTGCTGTATCGGGGCAACTGACGTCGTCATATGACACGCAAGGAGATGCGTTATGAGTGACAAGCACCAAGCTTATTACGTTCCAGCACAAAGCCAATGGCCACTTGTGGCAGCATTTGCTCTGTTTTTTATTGCCGTGGGAGCGGGGTTAACCGTACAGACCATGCACGATGGAGGCTTGTTAGGGCCTTGGCTGTTGGCTTTAGGTTCTATTGCTCTTTTGGTGGTATTGGCGGGTTGGTTTACCAATGTGGTGCAAGAGTCATTATCTGGCTATTACAGTGCGCAAATAACTCGCTCTTTTCGACAAGGAATGAGCTGGTTTATCTTCTCGGAAGTGATGTTCTTTGGCGCTTTCTTTGGCGCGCTATTTTACGCTCGAATGTTATCCGTGCCTTGGCTTGGCGGCGCCGATAATAACGTGATGACTCACGAAGTATTGTGGCCCACCTTTGAGGCGATCTGGCCCTTAACTACAACACCTGCTGGGGACACCACCCAAGCGATGGGCTGGCAAGGATTGCCATTAAAAAACACCATCATCTTATTACTCTCTTCGGTCACTTTGCACATGGCGCATGTCAGCCTTGAACAAAATAAACGCATGGCGCTGGTGGTATGGCTAGAGCTCACCATAGTGTTAGCAGGGTTTTTTTTGTTCTTCCAAGCAGAAGAGTACATCCATGCCTATCAAGATATGGGGCTGACTCTGCAATCTGGAATTTACGGCAACACCTTCTTCTTGCTGACCGGCTTTCATGGCATGCATGTGTTTATTGGTACGATTTTTCTGATTGTGCTTTTATTTAGGATCAGCAAAGACCATTTTACCGCTAAAGATCATTTTGGGTTTCAAGCAGGCAGTTGGTATTGGCACTTTGTGGATGTGGTGTGGCTGTGTTTATTTGTCTTTGTATACGTGCTTTAGCCGTGCACTAATACGGCCTTGGATTAGGCATAACCCAGCCCATTTTTAAGGCAAGGATGAGAAAGATGATCACTATCGCAGATAACGCTACGCGGCGTCCTAAATAGCGACTCATTGGCACTTTTGAATCAGCGTTTTCTCGCACCATACGCACCATTGCGAGAACCAAGTTGAAGATAATAAACAGCAACAACAGGATGATGATGGATTTGAAAAGCAGTGGTGACATTCAATCTCCTAAGTCTTCGTCTTTGAGTCTTAAAAGCGCGGTCTCTAACAAGATAGCGTGCAAAGTGTTTTGGTTAATGGCATCAGTATTAACTGTGGTTGTGTTTGTGGTATTGGTCAAATTGGGTTTTTGGCAATTATCCAGAGGCGAAGAAAAGCAACAGCTAGAACAGCAGTTGTTGGACAGACAGCAAATGTCGCCCCTTAGCGTACAGCAGTTATCGGCTATGGACGCCGAACTCAATGTCACAGGCTTTCCATTACAAATAGACGTAAAACCGCAGCCGTTACCTTTGGTGTATTTAGATAACGTGACCCATGACTCCAAGGTTGGCTATCGAGTGTTGCAACCTATGGCGGTGGTTGTGAAGCGAGAAAAATCCCTATTGTCTTCTGAACTAGTGTTGGTGGAACTCGGTTTTGTAGTGGCATCCATAACCCGAGACGAGCTTCCTAAAGTGACACCCATTGGGCAGGCGCAACGCTTTACGGGCAAGGTATATCAAAAAAGCACCAACCCTTTAAGCTCGGATGTGATGCTAGAAAATATGCCAGAAGGAATGCGCATTCAAAACTTGAATTTAAGCCAACTTGCGGCAGCGCTTGATGCGCCACTATTACCGTTTGTGTTTCAGCCTGAGGTGATTGTCAATAGTGATTTACCTATGATGTGGTCGCCGTATCCAATGACCTCCCAGAAACACTTTGGTTACGCATTTCAGTGGTTTGGCATGGCTGGAGTGTATGCGTTACTGGTGATTTTATTTGTGTTAAGAAAGAGAAAAGTTAAGGAATGACTATGCAAAGCCAAGCACTTTGTTCGCAAAAGGGAAAAGCCAGGCAGAATAAGACTAAGCAGAATAAAGATAAGCAGAATAAGGCTCTGCAAAAACAAGGTCGAGCAAAACTGCTGGCTTTGATTCTGATTTTTGCCGTGCCGGTTATTGCCGCGCATTTGATTTTACATCAAGGCTGGTATCAATCAGGCGTAACCAATAAAGGCGTATTAATAGAGCCAAGGTTTACCTTTGAATCTGCCAATTTAGTTAACCCCGTCTCTGAGCGTTGGCAGTTGGTGTTTATCGTGCCAGATAAATGCGATGACGCATGTAATCAAAGATGGCATCTACTGAATCAAAGTTACATCGCCCTTGGCGCCTATAGCGAAAGAGTAGTGGTCTCTCTTTACACTACGCCGACCTCAGATCAAACGTGGCTTGCACAAAACAGGCAAGGGCGACCAACCTTACTTATCGACCAGAAAAGCGCTCCGGTGCATGCGCAAGATTATGTGCTTATCGATCCTTTAGGGCAGTGGGTGATGCGTTATTCCAATATTGGGGCAGATCAGCAAGTGTCGCAAAACAAAGGGCTTATCTCAGATGTGCGAAAAATCTTAAAGTTATCTAGAGTGGGGTAATTTTGTTATGCAAGGAAGCATCTCATTACAACGATTAACTTGGGTTGCGCTGTTTATGACCCTAGTGGTGATAGCGCTTGGCGCCTACACCCGATTGGCCGATGCAGGCTTAGGTTGCCCCGATTGGCCCGGATGTTATGGGCAAATCGGCGTGCCAATGCAAGCCGAAGACATTGCCAAAGCGGAGCAATTGTTTCCACAAAGAGCGGTTGAGCCAAGTAAAGCGTGGCTTGAAATGATACATCGCTATTTTGCGGGGACACTCGGACTTGTGGTGTTCGCTCTGTCCTATTTAATATGGAAAAGCTCGGTGACGTATCGCCCATTTGCCGTTGTGCTTAGCACCGTCATTATTGCCCAAGCCGCCCTTGGCATGTGGACTGTCACCTTAAAGCTAATGCCAGTGATTGTCATGCTGCATTTACTTGGCGGTTTCACCCTGTTTAGCTTACTGGCATGGCTGATGTGCCATCTTCGCAGCGCTTCTTTTATTCCAAAACAGCGCACCGCAAACATCGATTATTTATCGACCTCATCGCTCAGTGTATTGCGCGGCTTTACTGTCTTTTCCACCGCCGTACTTATACTGCAAATCATGCTTGGTGGCTGGACTTCATCAAACTACGCCGCCTTAATGTGTACCTCTTTACCCATCTGTCAGGGCGACTGGCAAAGCCATCTCGATTTTGCCAATGCGTTTAATTTGATCCAATCTGGATTTGATGATTATGAATTTGGCGTATTGGATTACGGCGCAAGAATGACCATCCATGTAACCCATAGAGTCGGGGCGCTCATCACCACCTTAGTGTTATTACTATTAATGATACTGCTTTATAAAAGTGCCTTACCTGCGGCGAAAGCGTACGTGAAAGTCATTGGCTTAGGCTTAATGGTGCAAGTATTACTTGGCGCGGCGAATGTCGTCTTTCATCTGCCACTGCTCAACGCAGTCATGCACAACCTTGGTGCGGCGTTGCTACTGGTGACATTAATCGCCACCAATCATTTTGTGTGGGTCAAAGTGCAATCTAGTCGCACGCAAGCTCATGATTCGAAAAGGGAGTATTCGGTATGAGTCATCTTATCGGTTCGCAAACACGTGTGAGCAGTAAGCAGGTATTACACAGCTACTACCAACTGACCAAACCTAAAGTCGTAGCACTGATGTTGCTAACCGCAGTGGTGGGGATGTGTCTGGCGATGCCGGGAGCGTTGCCACTGCAACAATCTTTGCTAGGGCTACTTGGTATTGGCTTGATGGCAGGCTCGGCGGCCGCGTTTAACCACCTTATTGATCAGCGTATTGATGCGATTATGGCTCGTACATATAAGCGCCCACTTCCCTCTGGAGAGCTCTCTTCGGCGAACGTCTTTTTGTTTGCCACTAGTATTGGTTTGGCGGGTTTTGCCATTTTGTTTGTTGGAGTAAATGGGCTAACAGCGGTGCTGACTTTTGCCAGTCTGCTAGGTTATGCGCTGATCTATACCCTATATCTAAAGCGTGCCACCCCGCAAAATATTGTAATTGCAGGCATCGCCGGAGCAATGCCACCACTGCTGGGCTGGGTGGCGGTAACAGGAGAGTTGCATGCCAACGCTTGGCTATTGGTGATGATCATCTTTATTTGGACGCCGCCGCATTTTTGGGCGCTAGCTATTCATCGCAGAGACGATTATGCCAAAGCCGATATCCCGATGTTGCCTGTTACCCATGGCGTTGAATACACCAAAACCAGCATTCTGTTATATACCATTTTATTGGCTTTGGTCTGCGCTATGCCGGTGTTAGTGGGCATGAGCGGGCAAATTTATTTGGCTAGCTCAACCATATTGAGTACCGGATTTATTTATCATGCGTGGAAGCTCAAATACAGAGCCGATGCCAAACAAGCCATGCAAACCTTTAAGTTTTCAATCTATCATTTAATGTTGCTATTTATTGCTCTGCTGGTGGATCACTATGTTTAGTTGCGATGCAATTTAATGCTTTTCTAAGCCCCTAAAAACTTAAGCCCCTAAAAACTTAAACCACGCCAGCAAGAAGTGACTTAATAAGCCACTTCTTGCTGGCGTGGTCTGTTGACGAACGGTTATCCTTGAACTGGAGTCACCTTGTAATGTGTGATTAACAGACGACCGTCTTGTTCAAGCAGAGACCACTGTTCATTAATGAGCATATTGACCGATTGTCCATCTAGCGTATCTGCAATCAGTCGAATGCGCAGGCTTGCTTTAATATCATCATCGCCTTCTATAACCTCAACATTTTCCACTATGTGTTGGCAATCTGCTTTAAAGAGGCCACGCACCACTTGATACCAATTATTGAAGCCTGCATGTCCGGTGAAGTCACCCTCTGGAGAGCTCCACTGAATATCATGCGATAGTGATTGTAAAAATTGCTCACCACTTTCGGGCAGCTTATCAAATCCGGCAAACCACTCCTTCACCAGCTTTTTTACGCGGTTTTCGGTGGAGTGAGCTAGCGTGTTAATGCGGGAGATTAACTTAACGCTATGCTCCATTGCATTTGCCTCAACGCCTTGTTGGGTATTGTAAACACCCGGAATAAAGACCATACCATGCGAATATAATGGCTTACGGAAATTCATTCCCGTTAGATAACAAGTTTGTTGCAGCGGTGCGATTAATTGTTCGATACTAAAGTGATTGTAGCCTAGAGGATCATAAGAATCGCTTGGCCCACCAATGGTAAACGACAATAAAAAGTCTTTGCCTTTTAGCTTGTCGCCTTTAGAACCGTATGCGAAGTTGTAGCTAAATACATCATCAATCCATTTCTTTAATAGCGCTGGGATTGAATACCAGAAAAATGGGAACTGTAGAACAATAATGTCAGCATCCAACAATGCTTGTTGTTCTGTAGCGACATCAATTTGATAGTTTGGATATAGCGTATCAAGACGACGAACCTGAACGTCATCTATGTGACTTTCCAACTGCTCTAAAATCACCTTATTGGTGAATGATTCATCTAGATTAGGGTGGCCAGAAATAACTAAAACTTTGCTCATTGCTCTACTCCGTAAATGGGTTACGCTTGATTTAGGAGTATTCTAGGCTTCAGATTGTTAGGTGAGTAGTGCCACTTATGCTATTTTTTAATTAGTATAAACCTAACAATGGTGTGATTAATGAAAGGAACAACATACAATCAGTTAGTTGCTTTTCAGACTATCGTTGAAGAAGGGAGCATTCGCTCAGCGGCGCGAAAGCTAGAAATGAGCCCGCCTACGGTCAGCCAGTCTTTGAAGTTACTAGAGTCTAATGTTGGGCTGACACTGTTTAATCGTTCGACAAGACGAATGGATTTAACCGATGCAGGTTTACTGTTGTATGAAAGAACCAAAGAGGCACTTTCTTCTTTAAGTAATGCCCTTGAGAGCGTCAACGACCTGAGTGAAACCCCATCAGGGATAGTAAGAATTACCGTGCCTCGTTTTGTGTATCAGGTTTATTTGTGTCCTATCTACGCAGATTTTTGCGCCGAATATCCAGATATTCAACTAGAGATCTCCGTATCCGATGCTGCGGTAGATATTGTGAGAGAAGGCTTTGATCTGGGCATCCGCTTTGGCGATAGGGTTTCTCCTGACATGGTGGCGAAAAAACTCACCGGACCACTAAGAGGTGCACTATTTGCCTCAAGTGAGTACTTACAACAGCATGGCATGCCAAAGACCATTGATGATTTAAAACAGCATAAATACGTTCAGTATCGTTATATTACCTCCAATCAATTAGCCCCTTTAGAGCTGATGCAGGACGGTGAAAGGGTCATCGTTGAAATGCCTTGTACCATGATTGTGAATGATACTGATCTAGAGATCGATGCAGCCATCAAAGGTGTCGGAATGGGCAGTATTGTTGAGCCGTGCGTACAAGGTTATTTTGATAGCGGTGAATTAATGCCGGTTATGCAAGAACAATGGGCAAGTTATCCTGGGCTATACCTATACTATGTACAAAACAGCCAGAAAATCAGGCGAGTTAAAGTGCTGATAGATTACTTAGTAGAAAAAATGTCGCATTAGCTGATTTAAGGCAACATAACTAGACAATCACGGCTGAATCTAGCACATTGAATACACTAAAACCAAAAAGGAAATTGTATGTTCAGTCATGTAATGATCGGCACCAATAATATGGATGAATCTAAAGCATTTTATGATGCTGTTCTGGCAACGCTAGGCTATGACGCTGGTGTTATTGATGAAAAGGGCCGCTGCTTTTATTTCTCAGATAGCGGTGTTTTTTGTTTAACCAAGCCCATCAATGGTGAAGCGGCGACACATGGAAATGGCACAACCATCGGCTTTAGAGCAGCTAGCCCTGAGCTAGTGGATAAGTGGCATCAAGTCGGCTTAGAAAACGGTGGTGTAGAGTGTGAAGATCCTCCGGGTATTCGCGGAAACACAGAGCGTCAACTGTACATGGCTTATTTAAGAGACCCGTCTGGCAATAAAATCTGTACTACTCACCTTATCTCTTAGTTGAGTAGAAACTAGCCAAAAGATGACAAAAGCCCCAGTGGAGCCTACCACTGGGGCTTTTGTCATCTTTTGGTCATTAAAAGTTAAGAAATATTTCATGCAGTAACCTTTTGTTGTCATATGCAATCTATAGATTATCCACTGTTTTAAAAACTCGTAAATCAATCCTAAAATATCCCAATCTCACGGAGAAATAAGAATGAAACGCAGTGGATTAGTTTTGGCAACCATCGCTGGTTGCGCTTCTTTATCAGCTTATGCTCAATTGCCTCAGCAAGCTGACCAATGGTTTAAAGAAGGCCAATCAGCATTAGAGCAAGCAAAAAAAGTTAAACCAATTGTAGGTCCTGCAAAGAATGTAATTTTATTTGTTGGCGACGGTATGAGTGTCGGAACAATCACAGCGGCTCGTATTTATGCGGGACAGCAACAAGGTTTGAAAGGCGAAGAGTACAAACTAAGTATGGAAGCACTTCCACACATGGCTCTGTCTAAAACCTACAACACCAACATGCAAACCCCAGATTCAGCAGGTACATCAACCGCTATGGTTGCTGGTGTAAAAACAAGCTCTGGCGTTTTGGGTGTGAATGAGAGCATCAAACGTGGCTTCTGTAACAACGTTGAAGAGAACAAAGTAAAAAGTGCTTTCCAATCAGCAGCAGAAAAAGGCTTGTCAGTTGGCTTTGTAACAACAACTCGTATTACGCACGCAACACCAGCGGCCGCTTACGCTCATAGCCCAGACCGTAACTGGGAAAGTGATTCTTCTATCTCAAGCTACAACAAAAACAACGGCTGTACAGACATTGCACATCAGCTGGTTAATTTTGACCACGGTGATGGCATCCAAGTTGTATTCGCTGGTGGACGTAGAGAGTTCATCGACAAAGACATGAAAGATGAGCAAGGCTTTGCAGGTAAGCGTAGCGACGGTAAAAACCTAATCGAAGAGTGGCAAAAACGCTACCCAGAAGCCAACTACGTTTATGACCGCGCAGGCTTTGAAAAGCTTGACGACAAATCTCGCGTAATGGGTTTATTTAACTCAAACCACCTTGAGTGGGAATTAGATCGCGTAAAAGAAAACATCGAACCTTCCATTGCTGAAATGACCAGCAAAGCGCTAGATGTACTATCAAAAAACAAAGACGGCTACTTGTTGATGGTTGAAGGCGGACGTATTGACCACGCTCACCACGCAGGCAACGCAGCACGTGCACTAGAAGATACCATCGCATTTGATAAAGCCGTTCAAGCCGCAATCGAAAAAACCGATCCTAAAGATACGCTAATCATTGTAACTGCCGATCACGCCCATAGCTTCGTAGCGAATGGCTACGCTGAACGTGGTAACGACATCCTTGGTTTATCTATGTCTGGCGGCAAGCCAAACAAAGATCTAACAGGCAAGTCATACACCACATTAATGTACGGTAACGGCCCTGGTGGCATCGAAGGCGCTCGTCCAGACGTAACTGCAAAAGAAGTGGCAAGCCCTGATTACATCCAGCAAGCCATGATTAAACTAAAATCAGAAACACACTCAGGTGAAGACGTAGCCATCTTCGCCCGTGGCCCACAAGCATGGTTATTCCAAGGCGTTGTAGAGCAGAACTACATCTACCATGTTATTGCTGATGCGGTGAATTTGAAGTAGAGATCAGCGGGAATTGGTTTATAACGGGGCTATTAGTAGCCCCGTTTTTTGTTTTAGGGGTGAGCACTGTGACTGTATAACTGATTTTTGGACAAAACCTTCTTAGAGTAATCACTTAAATTAGAAAAGTGCGGATAACTTTTGGTATCGGAAAATCGCTTAGTGTAAGAGTCCAGTTTGGCTGGAGCAGATCAAAATTTGCGACAGAGCCGTTATCAGACATACTGCGCAGATTAGTCTTTGATGATCTGCTTTGGTAATACAAACGCCGCCGCAATCATCGCAACACCAATAACAATCGCTAGCCAGATGTTATGAACGCCAGAAGCTAAACTCACTTTTCCACCAAGCATAGGTTCAAAAAGACCAAATGTCGCTAGCCATTCATACGCAAGGGTAAACGCCCACGCACCAATTAACCCGCCGCCGACAAAGAACATAGCATCTTTACGGCCTGCCCCTAGGTTGGCAACGCCAGTACCCGGGCACATTCCTGATAATGCCCAGCCAAAGCCGAGTAACAAACCACCAATAATGACCCCAAGGTACATACCTTTAATGCTCATATGTGAAGGGTCAAAAATGCCTAGCGCGATCCCAGCAAAGAAGAGCGAAGAGGACAACCCAATCGCGGCCATGATAGTTTTCGCCAAACCTAGATCTCTGAGCGTCAGCATATCGATAATTTTATCTGCATGCGTTGCGCCTACTCGATAAAGAGCAAAGCCAAATAAAGTGCCTAGAACAATTGATAAAATAATGCTCATTATTTTGCTCCTTTCTTACCATAGATAATCATCGCAGTCGGGATAGCCACAGCAAATGCTGCCAAGGCGAATAGATAACCACTGACTGAGGTTTGCATCATACCGCTCATCATATGACCGGAGGTACAACCACCCGCCAAACGAGCCCCAAACAAGGCAATAAAGCCACCAATAAAAGTCAATGTATAGCGAATGACAGGACTATTGCCAAAGCGACGTACATGCGCTTTAGGTAACGCTGGTTCTTTGTGTTTTCTCGATGCCAAGAAGCCACCAAAAATCATACTAAACACAAAGATCAAGCCATAATTAACTGGGTTTGCGATCGATTTTGCGTACTTACCATCCGATTTTGCTAAATACTCATTGGTACTGCTGTAGCCCGTTTTTGTATCGGCATTTTGTTCGATCAAGTTTTCATCAATCGCGCTAGCAATCACGCCATCAAAGATAACAAATTGGGTCGAGACGCCAATTGGTTTAACTAAAACGATGGCGAGTAAAAACACTGCCGCTAATGCAAGTGCTCCTTTTTTCCAATCCAGAGGCATAACAATCTCCTTAGGTGAGTGAATGTTTTGACACTAAGAATAATATCAGTGCTTATTGATTTAGCAACATCTAATTTAGAGCTTGTTAATTCATGTCTATAATCGAGAGATATACCAGAAGATATACTAAGCCAGATCGGCGTTTTTCAAGGTAGTTGTCATCATTCGCTTACTTATTAAGCGGCTTCTCTTTCAGGATTTGGATGAACCTCACCAACTGGTTCACAGTTCCTAATCTTGCCTGACCAACGTGCAGGGTGTCGTTCTCTTGCTATCGACAACACGCCCGCTCTGCGTCGTAATATCTCGTTATCTTGACCATTGTGGCGCTCTGATGGCGTGACGTAATTTAACTGACTGTGTTTATGTTCGGTGTTGTACCAACGCACGAACGCCTCTACCCAAGAGCGACTATCTTCAACGCATTCAAAGCCTTTTTGTGGGCCAATTCTGCATGTACTTCACCGTGCGGAACAAAGACTCTACATAAGGGTTATCATCACTTACTCTCGGACGACTGTACGATGAAGTGATACCTAACTCCTCCATCTTTGCTTTGAAGGTCAGAGACTTCATTGGAGCCCCATTATCTGAGTGAAGCACCAACGGTTTATTAAAGCATTGCTCACGCATCAGCGTACGCTGCAATAGAACAGATGCTAGCTCTCCACATTCTCTTTCATACACATCGTAGCCGACAACTTTGCGACTATAGATGTCTTCAATGACATACAGATAGTAGTGCTGCCCTTTAACCATAGACGGCAAGTATGTGATGTCCCACGTATAGACTTGATTGGGACCTGTTGCCGTATAACTCGTTGGTTTTGATCGCTTCTGTCGGCTTCGCTGACGACCTCGAGTATGAAGCTGACCTTTCGCTTTCAAAACCCGATAGTAACTCGACTCCGAACCAATATACTCACCTTTATCAAGCAGTGTCGGAACGATTTGAGTTGGTGGTAAACTCGCGTATTCTGGGCGGTTGCACATCTCGATAATCGCGTCTCGCTCTTGTTGCGATAGTTTGTTCTCAGGCTCAGGCCTAACGCATGTCGGTCTTTTATCTGCCTGTATTTCACCTTGCTGATACCAGCGTCGATACGTTCTCAAGTCGATTTGAACTTCATGACAAGCGTACTCCAATCGGCAACCACTTTGCTTAGCATCGTGGATAAGAGTAACCAAGTAGTGCCTTTCATCGGTTGAGGTTAGTCGTCCTCTGGCTCTTCCCCGTAAAAGGCTCTCAGCTTTTTTCGCAGAACCAAGAGTGCTGCGGTTTCAGCTAAGGCTTTTTCTTTAAAGCGTAACTCTTTTTTCAGCTCTTTAATTTCAAGCTTGTCAGCTTTAGCTTGTTTCTTTGCTTCAGCCTCACGCTCTTTAGCAGACATAAACCCTTGCATACACTCACTTCGCCAATCTTGCACTTGTTCAGGGAACAAGCCTTTCTCTCGACAATACTGACTGAGTTCATTCTCCGTCATCGAGTAAGTTTCAGCGACAATGGCGAGTTTAGTTTGAGCAGACCACTGCTCTGATGAAGTATTACTATTCGGCACAGCGGCTCCTGAACGTCTAAGTTGCTGCCGCCAATGATACAGGGTTGCTGTGCTAATACCTTCCTCTTTTGCTACTTGGCTTACAGACATTGAATAAGGAGGTAGTAGCTTCTTCAATATGGCTTCTTTTCTTTCTGTTGGAATGCGATTCAAAGCTTACTCATTACCACCCAAACTGGTTAAATTTTAACAGTGACAACTTATGTGGACTCCCCGTTGTCAACAGCAAGAAATTCAAAATAAGAAATAAATGCGCACTTATGTACGAGTTCTAGTGAGTAGCTAACTCAGACTCAGTGATATTTACGCGAGCTAGTGGCAATTCTATCCTGCGAGTTCGAGACTCTTCGTTGTCGGCTGCTTTGACTAGCTGATTTTTCATCTTACTTTATGCATTTTTACTGTTTTGACACTTTTCAAATCAAGCCACAATAGGCTCAGCTTTATATTCTGTACCTTGTGTCAGTATGGCGAAAGCCGTTCTTACATTTTTGTTTGCCAATGCCACAGCAGCACACTTTTTGCCACGGCGTTCTATTAACGCTTTTAGCCATAGCTCTTTTTTAGTTCTGGCTGGCCTGTTAGCTAAGTGGCTTACAACAGCCATTGCCCCTGTGATTAACTGACTTCTTAAAATATTATTCTTTACACGTCTGCCTATAGAGCCTAATTTCACTTTGCCACCAGTGGAGTGTTGGATGGGGGTTAGACCTATACAGGCCGCAGCATCTTTCCCTTTCGTAAACGTACCAATATCCGCACACCCTAGCGCAATGTACAAGCTAACAGCATTTAACATTCCAACGCCTTCAATTTTTAGCAGCTTTTTACAGTCAGACTGAGACTGTAATGATTTTTCCAGGCATATGTCATAAGTATCTACAGCATTAACAAGCGATAAATACTGCTCCCATGCAACAGAAAGAGCCATGCGAAACTCACTCGACAATCCATTCTCTGCATCTTCTAAGGTTGACTCAATACTTCCCCTCAAACCACCATACTTGTGAGACACTTTAATATTGAACTCGGTCAACAGGGCTGTTAATTGATTCTTTGCTGCTGTTTTTTGCCTGACGCTTAGTTCCCTCAGTCGCATGACTGATTGTAATTGTTGCTGATCCATTGTTTTCCCTGAAATGAAGGCAACATCAGGTAGCAACGACGCTTGAATAATGGCTAAAGCATCATTTTTGTCTGTTTTCTGATTTTGCCTCACTGAAGCGACTAATTTAGGGGAAATTAATCGAGCATCATGCCCCAGGGAGACTGCAAGCTGCTTCCAGTAGTTCGAAGTACCACAGGCTTCAAATATGACGGTCGCTGACTCTGAGTTAGCTAACCAGCAAGTAAACTCGTTCGGTGTCATTTCTGTATTGGAATGCACTTTTTTGTTCGCATAAACGCAAACTTGAATCACTTTCTTGGCCAAATCTACACCAGCAATTGTCTTCATCATGTTGAACTCCGAATATTTTTCTAGCAGCAAATAGAGGCTACGACTTATGAGGAGGGGAGTCCAATTATCTATCCTGATGTGTGGAATCCACTCCTCTTTCATGCGTGGTATCTAATACCTCAAGCGCTCTTAATGCATGTAAGCGTTCTGCTTCGTTGTAAGGTATCTTTGGGGGTTGCATATGTTCTCCCTCAATGAGTCTATGGCTTACAAGGCCACTGCTTTTCGCAACATTTATGTAGAAGTGTTATAGCTATGCGACTAGGTTAACTTTAATTAAGTATGAACAGCTGAACTTTTCAAGAGCGCTCTTATCACTTGCTTATTTATTAATCAGCGTTACTTATCCCGATTTAGATAGACTTCGACACCTAGTTCACCTTTCCTAATATCTGCTAGCCAACGTTCTGATGGTCAAGGCTGTTTATCCAAAGTCATTGTTGATACTGGATAAAAATCACGACTTCAATCACAAAAACGATCTTTACTGTCATCATGGATTTTTTGATAGACAAGCAACACCCAAATAACATCTTATGAATCAATGAATTATAATGGATAAAAGTAACCATTCGCACTCCTGCTAGGTACGCAGCATAGTTCATCGTTTTTTCATGGTCTGACATCTTTTTATTCGTCTATCCTTAGTAAGTAGTTTTTATATAAGGAGAAATGACATGCGACAACTTGGAACGCTGGGACTTGCTATGTTAGTGGTGCTGAGTGCTAATGCCGCCGATCCTAAAGACGCAACTCAATCCACAATAGATGTAAACAACCAAGTCAAACAAGACTTACCGTTTAGTGATAAGAAGGACTTTGAGAACGCTCAAAAAGGCTTTATCGCCAAGCAAGATGTGGTAACAATCAAAAACGAAAAAGGCGACGTTGTTTGGGACCTTGAAGCGTATAAAAAGTACATAGGCTTAGACAAACCTTCTCCTGACACTGTTAATCCGAGCTTATGGCGTAACGCCCAATTAAACATGATCAATGGCCTGTTTGAAGTTACCGATGGTATCTATCAGGTTCGTGGCTACGACTTATCCAACATCACATTTATTAAAGGCGATACGGGGTGGATTGTATTTGACCCTCTCATTTCACAAGAAACCGCCAAAGCGGCACTTGACTTTATCAACAAAGAGTTAGGTGAAAGGCCGGTTACTGGCGTTTTCTACAGCCACAGTCACCTTGACCACTTTGGCGGAGTGCGAGGTGTTGTTGATGAGAAAGACGTGATTTCAGGTAAAGTTCCTATTGTTGCCTCTCTCGGTTTTACCGAACATGCTGTGTCTGAGAACGTGATTGCGGGTAACGCAATGGGGCGCAGAGCCGTTTATATGTATGGCTCAATGCTACCAAGAAATGAAAAAGGCGGTGTCAATGGTGGTTTGGGTCAAACAACCTCTACTGGTATGGCTACGATGATCAAGCCAACAGACATCATCGAGAAAACCGGTGAAGAGCGTACCATTGATGGTGTAAAAATGGTTTTCCAATATACGCCAGGTACCGAAGCGCCAACCGAAATGAACATCTGGTTCCCAGATAAAAAAGCCCTTTGGATGGCGGAAAATACCACTAATACGATGCACAATATCCTCACTCTCCGTGGAGCACAGGTTCGAGATGCGTTGAAATGGTCAAGCTACTTACAAGAAACCATTGATATGTGGGGTGATGATGTCGAAGTGAAATTCCAAAGTCATCACTGGCCAATGTGGGGTCAGGAAGACATTGTTAAGTACTTTAAGACACAACGTGATATGTATAAATACACTCACGACCAAACCGTTCGTTTGATGAACCAAGGCTACATTGGCTCAGAAATTTCAGAGATGATTGAGTTTCCAAACGAGATTAATAATACTTGGAGTTCAAGAGGTTACTACGGCACCTTACGCCACAATAGTCGCGCAGTGTATCAGCGCTACATGGGTTGGTATAACGGTAACCCTTCTGATCTAAACAACCTACCACCAACAGATGCTGCGGATAAGTATGTTGAGTATATAGGAGGTGAGGAAGCAACCATCAACAAGGCGCAAGCTGACTTTGATAAAGGTAATTATCGCTGGGTAGCCGAAGTGCTTAAACATGTTGTGTTCGCTAACCCCGAAAGTGAAAAAGGGAAAGCACTATTAGCGGATGCCTATGAACAAATGGGTTATCAAGCCGAGTCAGGTCCTTGGCGTTCGGTCTACTTACAAGGGGCTTATGAGTTGAGAAACGGGGTTCCTGGTAGTGGTGGACTGACAACTGCGTCACCAGACATTATTAAAAACATGCCACCAGAAATGCTATTCGATTATTTAGCCGTTCGAATCTTGCCAGAAAAAGCAGCTGGTAAAGCATTTGTAATGAATATGAATTTCACCGATCTCGACGAGAAATACTCTTTGTATGTTGAAAACTCAGTCCTTAATCATACGAAGAAGCTCGCTGAAAAGCCTGACGTTTCACTGGAACTGACTAAAGCTACGTTAGATGACGTTCAGCTTGGTAACATCACCTTAGAGAAGGCGATTGCAGACGGCTCTATCAAACTGGATGGTGACCCAGAGGTATTGAAAGACTTTGTAGGAATGTTGGATAACTTCAACTTCTGGTTCAATATTGTAACACCTTAGGGAGTGATTATGACGAAGCGAGTAATAACCTGCATCGCTTCTGGTGTTATCGCATTAGCAAGCCCAACTGGTTGGGCTTGCTCATATGATGGGTTGTTTACCAACCCATTTAGCGAGAGCTACCCCGGAGCATTGGATGTATCCATTGCCACTCAGCTAGCCGTTAGATCTCAATCCATGCAGCCTCTAGAAGTCATAGATGGTGAAGCAGGGCTACGAAGAGCAAGTTGGTGGCTAAACTTGATGACCAAAGCACACCCAGACTTACCTAAAGGTTCTTATGTCTACGTGGTTGATCGCCAGCTGTGGTCACGCATTAGTGAGACAGACAATTCAATTAAAGTTCACGTCTCACCTCCTACCGATAACGTCAAAGTACTGCAAATATCCGAAGCCGCTCTGCACAATCTGATATCAAACCAGATAACGATCGATCAAGCTCGCGAGCTTGGGGTATTGAGTGAAACCTAAACACCGATAACTAATCTTTGGTGTTTATTCAATTGAATGTGATATCAAGGCTTTCTTATCTTACTGGAAAGCCTTTATATCTTTAGCCATCGACTTGTTCCGAGCAAGCCTAATACATCTTTAAACTCAATCTAAGAATATGATTGGTACTCTCAAACCTTTAATGTCCAATTAAAACCTTTAGCGTTTCGGTCATTCATTGCTTACATCCTATTGATTTTGAAGTATCGCATAGAATGAGCAGTACAAATTTACATGCTGATTCGGATAATTTTTGGTAAGGCAAATTCGTATGAGTAACTAGTTACTGCTATTTTACTCTAGCAACGAATGGGGCAAAGGTGTGTTTGCCGTAATCGGCGCTGGCACACCTCTGGACACAAACGTTTTAGGTGTGCTGCTCTAAACCATTTCGTTCAGATTAGAAAAAATATCTTGAAACCTTAAACGTTTGTATGGGTGTCTCTCAACGCGCTCAGTACCTTTAGCGCAAATTCGTCCCAACCAGGCGCAGTAAAGGCAATACTCCTTGCCTGTTTAACAGCATAAATGGCTTCTATAGGAGACAGTTTTTTGGTGCTCATTAAATATGCAGCCAAAGCTAGACTAGTGCGATCTTTACCTGATTTACAGTGAATAACAACCACACCATTGCGCTCGTGCTGTTTAATGAAATTGAGTATTTGTGGGAGAGTCTTTAAGCAAAGAGCCAAATCACCATCGAGAGGAGGTGCATTACTTGAAAGCGGAACGTTTTTGTAGGCAATACCCAATGAGTCCAGAAGAGAAACATGCACCATCTCACCATCATTCACAGATAGTATGGCAACTACGTTGTTATTGTGTAGTTCATTAAGATCCCACATACAGTTGTCAGGACCACACCTACCAGCCACTGATTTTTCGATAAAAAATAACTGCTGCAAGATAGTTCTCCATTAGACACCTAACGCCCAATTAAGGGGTGAGCAACGCTACCACTCGACCTAACGCATTGTACCGTAACCACTAAAAATGAAGTAGAAACAAAAATGCCAAGCGTTGGGAATCCCTCTAAAATTGCTTGTTATGTTCGTAGCCATTTGTACATGACGTGGCTATCAACTAACCCTAGATGAGCATGCTTATATGCCTTGGGAATTGTACCTATGATTTGAAACCCTAGCTTCTCCCAAAGCTTCACCGCAACTTCATTGGTAGAGACCACGCTGTTAAATTGCATGGCATCAAAGCCAAGCTCTAGAGCAGTTTCTTGAGAATGTTCACACATAAGGCGTGCAATGCCCTTACCTCTAGCTTCGCTAGAAACCATGTATCCACAATTACATATATGGCTACTTGGCCCCATTGCATTTGACTTGATGTAGTAAGAGCCCAGTACAACGTCATTTTCTACGAAAACAAAAGCTTTCAGGGGAAATTCACACCATAAAGAAAATGCTTGTTCTAGCGTCATATTTGGGTCAAAGGCATAAGTTTCTTGTGCCTGGATTACCGCAGAAAATGTTGGCCAAAACGACTCAAAATCGGCTTTTGTGATTTCCCTAATCATGAATTTCCTCCTAGAACATAACGCCGCGTTAAGTAGTGAGCAACGCTACCACTATACCTAACCTATTGTGCCATAAACACTTAAACCAAACCTTGAACTGAAACCGCCAAGCGTTGGGAATCTGCCTTAAACGCTTTGTTATGTGAATTTTTACTCGTATTTTTTACCGTTGTGCTTTAACCAACCATGTGGGTGCCTATTGTTGGGATCGTGGTGTGTCCAGTGCATTACACCACCCTTTTTATTCCATTCGTATTCACTGTAAAACTGAACTCGGTCGCCGACTTTTAGATTGAGAATACTTGGTGCTAAGTCGATGTTATGAGCAACAAGTAAAGTCTGCTTACTATCTAATTTGAGTATGAATTTTTGATGTCGACTTCCTTTGTTGTCATCTGGCAATAGGCGAATTACTGTTCCTGAACCACGAACTTGAAAGTCACTTTGATGATTTTCAAACGCCTGTCCGAGCTCGTAGTCATTCGCTAGAGCACTGAATGAAACTAAGTAAATAGCTGCTATAAATATTGCGAAGAACTTCTTCATATACTCAATTTCTCCAATTCACATAACGCCGCATTAAGGTGTGAGCAGCGCTTGGCTATACTTGAGCGAAGCGAAACTGCCAAGCGTTGCGAATCACTCTTGAACAATTTGTTATGCGCCTTGGATTCAAGTACGAAGTGCGACACCTCTGAACATAAAAACAGTGAGATGCGATAATCATGAACTTTGCTCCCGCCAAGAAGTAAAAAACATGAAATACACGCACCTCACTGAGAACGAAAGGTATATGATTTCTGCGCTCAGAAAGCAAGGAATTAGTACCGCTAAAATAGCTAAACAACTGGGTCGTCACAAAGCCACCATCTATCGAGAAATTGAACGCAATTCCCGATACAACAGACACTTTAAAAGGTACTCCTATCAGGCGTGGAGAGCCCAACAAATGGCTCGCAACCGGCTGAGTCGCTCGCGCAGGAATAAGCGCTACAGCGAAATCGACTTTAGGTTACCTGAGGCCCTGCTGCGACTGGATTGGAGCCCTGACCAAATCGTCGGATACCTAAGGGTAAGAGGCTATCCAACAATGAGCCACGAGCTCATTTATCAGCATATTTGGAACGACAAAACTCTCGGTGGAACCCTATGGAAACACCTACGCCAATCCACTAAGAAAAGGCGTAAAAGGTATAACTCAAAAGACAGCCGAGGACGGCTGGCAAATAAGCGCCATATTACCGAAAGACCAGAGAATGCTGAGCATCGAAAAGAGCCTGGTCACTGGGAGATTGATACCGTCGTTGGCCGCGGAACCAAGCACTGTATCGTGACTTTAGTCGACAGAATGACTGGCTACACTTTTATTGGGCAAATGGACGACAGAACAAGCGAGTCGCTCAACGTAAGAATGAGCAAAATAATGACCCGCTCTGATTTACCTTTTAAGACGATAACTGCGGATAACGGCACTGAATTTCATGGTTATGCACAATTAGAAAAACATCATAACTGTCTGTTTTACTTTGCAAATCCATACCACTCATGGGAGCGAGGCACTAATGAAAACACCAATGGTTTGATACGACAATACTTACCAAAACGAACTTCTATGTCACACGTGACACAGAAGCTATGCAATGAAATTGCACACAAATTAAATACGCGCCCACGCAAAAGACTTGGGTATAGGACACCAACGGAGTATATTCATGCGCATCTGTAAAAAGTGTCGCACTTCAAACTTGATACTAAGTACGTTTCACCGCAACCACGGAATATGTATGCCAGTGCTTCATTCTACCCAATGAAGTTTTTGCTTTTTCATCACGCTCAAAGAACCTGACTATTTCAAAACCTGAGAACAAAGCCTTTACTTCTGATTCCGATAACGGTGTTGTAGGGCTACGATAGTTGTGAGCCCAACTGTCTTTGAAACCCATGAAGTCACCAGCAAACACCCCACCAATTTCGATTGAAGATTTAATGTTGCTCCAAGTCGATTCAAATTGGTTTGGGTCAGCGAAGAACAAACTGGAATTTGCGATAACTACACCAGATTTTGGATAGTTGAACGATTCAAACGAAGACTCTGCAATATCCACTAATGAGTTTGACCCAAATCTGTCTCTGCAAATAGCGACCGAATCAGGATTAATATCGAAGCCATGAACTTGAAAACCCTGTTGCTCTAGGTATTCGATATCACTGCCTGTTCCACAACCACAGTCAGTGGCTACTTTGAGGTTTGATTCATTTAGTTGGGCTGCAAATTCAGTACGCTTTGAATGTGGGCGAGACAGTGCCTTTTCGTAGTACTGACGCCAAATTTCAGTATTTTCATCCATCAGTTTCTAATTTTCCGTAAAAGTACATAACGCCGCATTAAGGTGTGAGCAACGCTACCATGAGACTTAACCAGACCACCGTAAACACAAGACCCAACGATGGAATGAAAAATACCATGCGTTGGGAATCACTCTTAAATGCTTTGTTAACTGGCTTTTCTAGCGATCACTAAACCATGATTACTTGAACCTAATAAACTAGGTTCATCACAATTTATTAAGTGATAATCTAACCAAGTTTGATATTGAGATGGTGTAAAGCCATTAACACCATTAGAAATATAACGTCCAAAACCATCTGTTGCGGAGTGACCGATAACACCAAAACCATTGTCTTGAACCAAACATTCAATTTCAGCTGGTGTGGCGAAGTACCCTACATTAAAGAAACTATCTGCTTTTGAATTTGAAACTGTGCCGTGCTTATTTAATTCGATAAGCACTTCGGGGGTAATCAATTCCGGAAATTGTTGAGCGAACATGCCCGCGACAAAAAAGCGTGAGATATAGGCAACAGCTAACACCCCATTTGGCTTCAGAATACGCAAAGCTTCTTTTATCGCCAGCTCTCTTTCGTGCAGAGTTTTCAAGTGATATAAGGGCCCTAGGATCACACAAACATCTTGAGAACTACTCTCAATAAATGAAACGTCACACGCATTTCCCTCAAACACTCTTAAGTCGATACCCTCGGATTTAGCTTTGGTATTTAGAATATCGACTTGATCAGGCACAAGCTCTACAGCTGTTACATCACAACCCATATTTGCAAAACTTAAAGAGTAACGACCCGTAGCGGCTCCCAGCTCACATACCGATTTGCCTTTTGACAAATAAGGTTCGAGTTTGTGCATTGTGGTGTCAAACTCTAACTGAGCAATATACTGTCTTGTCAGTCTTTGATCTTCATTAGCACCCGTATATTGGGCTATCAGTTCTTCCAATGTTCAATACTCCTTTTGCCAGTTAACGCTTATTAGACGACAAATTGTCGTTTTTCACCCTTCAAAAACGCAGTTATTTTCATATAAAATAGAATTATAATCAATAACTTATGACACATAGAGAGAAATTGGATAGCAAGATGTCGCCTAATGACGGGAGTGAACAGTTATCAACTCAATCGAATAAGTTTTAGTAGGGTAAACGCACGCCCTTTGAATCTAGTAGAGTATTTAGTCTAAGTAATTTTGGGGCATTTATAAGTTAGCTCAGAGTCCATAACAACACCCATCTGGGAAAAATCATACCAGTACTTTACTCGACGATTAGTTACTTCAAATATAGATGGGGTGATTATATTGGAGAATTATTACAGTAGTAGGACGGTAGCCAGCGTAATTTGCCAAAACGACTAAACCTGCAATAAGAGAATAAAAACCCTATTGCAGGAAAAGCCATTTTTATCAGTGGATTTAGCTACCTTGACTATTTCACAGGCTTAATCCCCTTACTCGGATCAATCCCCTTATACAAAAACTCCGTAGTAGGTGCATAGTGACGCACTAGCACATTCCATTTTTGACCGTCTTTTAAACCATCTAACGGAATGTTATTCGCGCCGTATTTTTCTTCGTCACATCCAAAGTACACGGTGTAGGTTCCGTCTGTATTTGGTTGGGCTACACCGCTGTTAGCGCTTGCATCGTCATTGAACATGAAGCCATCTTCGTTATATACGGTAAATGACCAAAAGCCTTTATTTTTTGGATCTGCAAATGTCACTGAGTGGCACTGGGTCGATTCAAAGTTTGGTGAATATTGGTAAATATTGTCTTTGAATGTTGCTCCGCCCCATCCGTAAGCAGCGCCTTGGATGCGTTTTTCGGCGGTTGTGTATTCACCAGTACCAAACATCTTCTCTGAGTCAGCCACACCTTCAGCAGCGATCTCCGTTAAGATCACTTTCTTCACCGGCTCAAGCTTTGCGGCGAGAGTAGGTAAGTCGTAGCCACCATAAATAGGGTAGTCATCTTTTGAGCCTGCGTTGATAACTAGCTGGTCTTGTAGCTTGTTAAGCTTGGCGATTTCTTGTTTGTCATGAATATTTGGCAGATAAGCTCGAACTACCACGAACATGAATTTTGTCGAGTCTGGCACTTCTAGGGTTTCATTGCCCTTGGTGTAAACCATGTCAAAAGTTTGGTGGTTTTCATCGGTAAACTGCACCATTACAAAGCGGTCACCAAAATCAGGTAGTGTCAGCGTGGCGCCTTTTTCGGTATCAATGACCGCTGTCGAGTATATAGTGTCGCGGTTCATTCGCACGATAGGCTGATCTTCAGTGAGCGGCGGAGTGCGAAAGTGTCTCCAACTGTTGACGCCATCAGTTGCTTTAGCTTCAGTGACTGCAAAATACTTAGAGGTTTCTGCTTGAATATAGTTGTCTCGGCTAATGTTTACTTCAGCAGATGCCATAGTTGACAGGCCTAAGATACTTACTGCGATTGGTGCTAGTAGAAACTTTTTCATCTATTCAATACCTCAATTCGTTCTAAGTAGGATGCAACCACTGTTGGTATTTTCAATATAGTAGTTGATTCAAATTTTATGCTTATCAATGAACTGCAATCATTGTCTTAGCAAGTACGAATGAGTTTATGGCGTACTGAGGGTAAGCACCAATGCCTATTACTAATATCAATAATAATTGAAATGCATATCATTAGTTCTATGGTGGCTATTTTTTGTATATCACTGATTGAAGAAACAAGCGTATTTGTAGGTCATGATTAGCTTGGATTACATATGAGGGGGAGGGTTATTGGCTGGCTTTACCTTTGATTGACAGAGCTTTGCTTAAGCTCTGTCATTTGAGGAGTTGCACTTATTCTCTAAATTCTGGGTCTATGCTCTGCGTTTTTTGAAGGCATGCCATCCCGCGCTGAAAATGGTTTTTACTACAACACTAAGCGCACTTAATTTCGGATCACTGTTTTTGCCTTCGGCAATACGCCACATTTGGTGTTCGTACCATACCAATCCTACCATCGCCATTTTATCAAGCGCAGGCTTACCGGTTGTTGGTACGGTTAAAGGCATTCCATAGTTAGAGTCTTCGATGAGCTTGTTAGGGAAGTCAGGGTCTACCGCCATGGTGCGCGCAATACCGATAAAGTCCGTCGCTGATGTACTTAATGCTTCGTTCATTGCTGGCGCGGTTCTAAAACCGCCTGTTACCACCAGTGGTGTACTGACCAATTTTCTGACCTTAACCATATAATCCATAAAATAGGCTTCGCGCTTTATTGTGCTGGCTTTTACAGGCTCGTTTTTATTTTTAGCCCCCATCATTGACGGGCTTTCATAAGTACCACCGGAGATCTCAATCAGGTCTATGCCGTTTGCACTTAAAGCCTGCACAACCTGCATCGACTCTTCTTCGGTAAAGCCACCTTTCATGAAATCAGCGCTATTGAGTTTGATTCCGATAGGAAAATCATCACCGACCTCTTTGCGAATCGCTTGGTACACTTCTAATACAAAGCGGAGTCGGTTTTCTAATGAACCGCCCCACTTGTCATCTCGTTGATTGTGACGTGACGATAGAAACTGACTGACAAGATACCCATGAGCACCATGGATCTGCACTCCGGTGAAACCTGTTTGTTTGGCTAGTTTGGCGCTGGTTGTAAACTTAGCAATGATCTCGTAAATTTCGGCTTCAGTTAATGCACGCGGCGTATTAAAGCCTTTCTCTAGACCACCGCCTAACGAAATAGCCGAAGGGGCAACGGGCTTATCACATAGGAACTTAGGAATTTGCTTGCCGGGGTGGTTGAGTTGCATCCATATCTGCGAGTCATTTTGCTTTCCGGCATTGGCCCACTCAATAAATTGCGATAAGTCGCTTTGCTCATCTAAAACCACATTTTTAGGTTCACCAAGGGCATTTCTATCCACCATCACATTACCTGTCATCGATAGACCAATCCCGCCTTTTGCCCAGCGTTGATATAGGTTGGCTATGCCAGATTTTGGATTATGCTGCTTGTCACCAAGTTGCTCACTCATCGCTGATTTAAATAAGCGATTTTTAATCACTTGGCCATTGGTAAGGGTGAAAGGTTTACTGAGATTGATTGAGTTCATGCTTGCTCTAACAATGAGTTTGTCTTGGTATGATGCGTGGCAGTATGCTTTATTTTGCTTAGAGTTCCGAGCATTTAGTGCCTGAACCCTGACAATTGGGTTATAGAAAAGCTTGAGGTAGAGGCATAAAAATCCGTATGGATGCTTTGCTCCTTCGCCGAAAAATTTACGACAAAGGAGCAATACTCTTTTGGAAAGCCCGATAAAAAACGAGGTTAGTATTTGAAATGGATAACGTTGACTTGCAACTTAATTTGTCGGGTTAACCATAGCAAATACGTTGCTTAACCATTCTTCGTTATTTCTAGCGTAGCCATATATAGAGCTGTCTACATGGGTAGTGTTTTCATCTATATGCGTGTACTTTCTAACTTCACCAGCACTATCGTAGGTTTCAAGAACGTTGCCAGTATTACTATAAACGATGGTTACTTCTGTCCCTGCAATATTATCTAACGCTCCAGTGCCTAACATTGGCCTTGTAATAATCACACGGTTAAAATCAATGGCACTGTTATCGTTATCACGCACGACGGAAGAAATTACGCCTCTATTAGCGCTGTTTACGTAATTAGAAATAACCTGTTCATCATCGGCAACATTACCGTCATTAAATTTAATCACAGTGTTGCTTTCACTTTTCAATATCTGAGTGCCATCAGAGAAGAACGTTAATCCATTTTCTAATGAAGACTGAAACGTTGCTTGAGCGGCTGTGCTTGTCAAACCTAAACTTAATGCTGTCAACAACAGTGCAGGCAGTCGTTTTCTTCTAATCATTCATTGATATCCTTTTGATTCATTTTAATCGGTAAGAGCGTTAGTAGTGCGTGGGTCTATAGGCGAATGTGGCTGATCAGAGAGGGCAGCATTGAACACATGCTTAACCCCGAAAAAATCCCTTCGCGCCTTCGATAAGAAATTATATTCATATGGTGAATATAATAGAGTGTGATTTATGTCTGTGGTATTAAATTTTTATGTTGATGAACAGTAGGTTGGGGTATGTCACAAAGTTTGTAGTGATTATTGATTTGGCTTCCTATGAGAGGGGTACAGGTTAATCTATCAGAAACGTTTGTTTCTGTTTTATGCATCAAATCATTGTTTCAAAGACGCTGATTAGACAAAAAGCATCTTTGTATTCTTCGGCTATTACTCTTTTTCTTCTATGTGTCTTTACAGGTTGCCCACTTTCTTTGCTTTCAAAAAATAAAATAACGTTTCATTTATAATTGAAATGCAGTTTCAAAAACTGCTATAGTAGCCTCATTAAAGAGACACCCACTAAAAAATATTCTTCTTGAGGGCAACAAATGATTCTCGATTCTTTTAGTTTGCAAGGCAAAGTCGCCATAGTGACAGGCTGTAATACTGGATTAGGTCAAGCGATGGCTATTGGTTTAGCCAGTGCTGGGTGTGATGTGGTTGGTGTAAATCGTTCAACTTCATTAGAGACTAAGCAAAGTATTGAGCAGCTTGGACGTCGCTTTGTTGAAGTGGAGGCCGATCTTTCTAAGCTCGATGATATTCCCATTATTATCGATCGCGCTGTGACTGAGTTGGGGCGCATTGATGTGCTAGTGAATAACGCTGGAATTATCCGCCGCAATGATGCTATCGAGTTTTCAGAGCAAGATTGGGATGATGTGTTAAATACCAATTTAAAATCGGTGTTTTTTCTGTCTCAAGCGGTAGCAAAACAGATGATGACTCAAGGTGGTGGCGGAAAAATTATTAATATCGCTTCTATGCTTTCGTTCCAAGGTGGCATTCGAGTGCCTTCTTATACCGCATCTAAAAGTGCGGTGATGGGGTTAACACGTTCTATGGCGAATGAGTGGGCTAGCCATAATATTAATGTTAATGCTATCGCTCCGGGCTATATGGCGACCAACAATACCGATGCTTTACGCGCTGATGAAAAACGTAATCAAGAGATATTAGAGCGAATACCTGCAGGTCGTTGGGGCAAACCAGAAGACATTGCCGGCCCTTGTGTGTTTTTAGCCTCGGCCGCGTCGGATTATGTGAATGGCTATACTGTTGCCGTCGATGGCGGTTGGCTATCTCGTTAAGTTTAGAATGATATAAGTAAAAAATTTATCGCAGTTTACTGCAGGAGTAACAAATGAAAATCGCACTGATGATGGAAAATAGCCAAGCTCAAAAAAATGCCATGGTGGCAACCGAGCTTAATAATGTGGCTGGTGGTTTAGGACACGATGTGTTCAACGTGGGTATGACTGATGAAAACGATCATCACCTCACTTACATTCATCTTGGTATTATGGCGAGCATCCTGCTTAACTCAAAAGCGGTAGACTTTGTGGTTACAGGCTGCGGAACTGGTCAAGGTGCGTTAATGGCAAGCAACCTGCACCCTGGTGTTGTGTGTGGCTACTGTTTAGAACCCTCAGATGCGTTCTTGTTTAATCAAATCAATAACGGCAATGCCATTGCTTTAGCGTTTGCTAAAGGCTTTGGTTGGGCGGGTGAGCTTAATGTTCGTTATATTTTCGAAAAAGCGTTCACTGGCGCTCGTGGCGAAGGCTACCCAATTGAACGTGTGGCACCGCAACAAGCGAATGCGGCGATTTTAAATGAAGTAAAATCAGCAGTTTGTAAGGATGTTGTTTCGTCACTGCGTGCTATCGACCAACAGTTGGTAAAACAAGCCGTAGGCAGCACTCAGTTCCAAGAGTGCTTTTTTAATAACTGCAAAGATGCAGACATTGAACAATATGTTCGCTCTCTTATCGACTAAGACAAACACAGTCTTTATGTGATTTTCAAAACACATGTGCTTATGGTGCATGTGTTTTTTGTTGGTTTAATTGTGAGCAAATCGTAACTTTTTCATACTATTTTTGCCCCTGATTTTCCTAGTCTTTAGGATGAAGGATTGAACGAAAATAAAGGAAGGTGGCATGAAGTGCGCAAAAACAATAACTTGCAGCGTGATATTTCTTATTGCGGGCTGTCAAAGCATTCCTATCTATATCCCTGATCATACTGTTTTCGTTGATGGTGATACGCTCGTTTATGATGGCATGATTTCAGGAGAGGCGGTGCTTGAAGCATTGCGAGCTGTTCGAGAAAGCAACACACAAGTGAAAAAACTAGCCATCACCAGTCAAGGTGGTGACATATCTGCGGGCATAGAATTAGGCTTCTTTATCAAAGAACAAAACTGGGATGTGGAAGTGAGAGAGTTATGCTTTTCTGCCTGCGCTAACTATGTGCTTCCCGCCGCCAAAAGTGTCACTATTGATGCGAATTCGTTGCTAGGTTGGCATGGCGGCGCAATGCAATCCGATGAATTTTGGGCTAACAGCATACCAAAGAGTTCGCGCGCGGTATTTATGGATTACATTTCTATACTGCGAGAAAAAGAAAAGCGATTCTTTAACACTGTTGGTGTTGATCAGAACATTACTAGCTATGGACAAACCATAAAAAACAGCTGTCAACTGGCGCAAAAAACCGATGGCTGGTATTACTCTGTGGAAGATCTAAAGCGAATGGGGATTAAAAATATCACCATTAAAGGCGATGGCCTATTGAGTGAAATTGAATACGCCAACGACAGTACCAATAAAACAGATCCTACTACGCATACGCTCAAGTCTTGTTTGCTGGAGAATGTGTTTGAAAGTGGCTGATTTCATTAATTTTTAGCTCAAGGTTAAGGCCAGTTATAGCCATAGTGATTAACCTTGAGCTAAGCAATACCATTGCCGAGATAGAGCAATTAGATAGGTTGGTTCGTTTGCACCACTAACTTGCCAAAGTTTTTACCTTCAAGTAGTCCGATGAAGGCTTGCGGGGCATTTTCTAACCCTTCGACTAGATGCTCTTTGTAGGTGATTTTGCCTTCGCTTAACCATGTCATCATTTGCTGGGCAAATTCTGGGTAGCGATGGCCGTAGTCATCAAATATGATAAACCCTTGCATCTTAATGCGTTTGACTAATAGTTGTCCCATCAGTGCGGACATTCTATCTGGGCCATCCGGCAGAGATGTGGCGTTGTATTGTGAGATTAAGCCGCATAAAGGAATGCGCGCACAGCTATTTAGCAAAGGCATAACGGCGTCAAAGACTTTACCGCCTACGTTTTCAAAATACACGTCGATGCCTTGATTACAGGCGTTAGTGAGTTGCTCGGCAAAATCATCCGCTTTGTGGTCGATACAAGCATCAAAGCCGAGTTTATCAACCGCAAAACGGCACTTATCTTCACCGCCAGCAATACCTACCACGTGACAGCCTTTGATTTTAGCAATTTGCCCTACCATAGAGCCAACCGCGCCAGTTGCTGCGGCTACCACGACGGTTTCTCCCGCTTTAGGCTGACCAATATCTAATAGCCCCATATAGGCAGTAAAGCCGGGCATTCCCATCACGCCTAGGGCAAATGATGGGTGCTCAGGATTCACTCCCAGTTTTACTAACCCTTGACAGTTAGATACTCCGTAATCCTGCCATCCTGTGTATGCGAGTACCCACTCACCTACAGTAAATTCGCTATTGTTTGATTGCGTAACCTGACAAACAGTGCCACCTACCATGACATCATCAATGGCAACGGGATTTGCGTAAGATTTAGCATCGCTCATTCTTCCGCGCATGTAGGGGTCGAGAGATAAATACACACTGCGCAGTAGCACTTCACCCTCACCGATTTTAGGTAATTCGGTGGTAACTAAACGGAAGTTTTCAGCAGTAGGGGCACCTACAGGGCGAGAAGCTAATACAAGTTGGCGGTTGGTCGCTGTCATGGGTTTAATGTTCCTTTTATGAGTTGACCTTCTTTTTAAGTCTAGTCAGTGTAAACCATTTCACTGATGCTCGGGATAACAAAGAGGATAAAGTTAATTTTTCGAATATAGATAACAACTTAGTGCTATTTTGATTGAGAGGATGTGTGATTAATCTAGTATGAATACTGGCAAGATTTATCGTTTTTCGAATGTAGAAAACCCAATGTCATACTTGAGCATAGAAGGATCTAAAGTGGCAACTAAAGCGTATAAAAGTCAGCTCAGAATTATTGTTGCGATGCTCATTGTCGCTTTTTTATCTATTTTTGGTCATATCATTTTGTCGCCGGTATTGGCGAAATTTGGTTGGGTGGAATATATCGCCGCTGCGATTCCATTCACCATGATGACGCTGTGTGTTTGGGCGGTAAGAGACGCCGCCAAAGCGCAAGATTCAGAGGAGAGTTAATGGCAATCTCGCGCGACAAAGTTAAGGCTGCGGGCAGTGATAGGCCGTACCAATTAAGGTGGCTGATGTTTTAAAATAGTGCGGGCTTAGTAAGACGACGGTGTTGGCTTGTATTTTGTAGGCGTTATTTTTGATGTCATTGATGGCTCCGCGAACCAGCACATCATTGCCGTAAAAGAGGTATGAATACCAGTGCCCCTCATTGCCTGTGACTTCACCAACCCAGTCGCAGTTTTGAATTAACGGTGCATTGTTTGTTCTCACTTGTACCTGTTGCGCGCCATCTAACAATGTATTGCTAGGGGTGGTACAAGCGGTCAAAACGACAGACAACAAACATACCAAGATAAACTTCATCTAAATCTTTGATCCATTAGGAAATTAGTTAAATAAATAATAGGTGATGAGATGAAGTTGCGCAGAAGAATTTGCGTGTTTATTTCCGATCGCTGTTTGTTTGTGATTTATTGAAACTTATGGTTTATTAAGACAGTCGCAAGCACTACAAGGCGCTTTCTAGTGAATATTCAAACCCCTCGCCTCAGTTTGTCTCTATTAAGTGTAGAGGATTGGGCGATATTTCATGATTTACATACCAATCAAGAAGTCATGGCACTGTGTTATGACGTGCCAAGCATTGAAGAGCTTCAAGACAAGTTTAAACTGCGCACCCAAGCGTGGACCAAGCAATCGACACATTGGTTGTGTCTTGTTATTACTGACAAACAAAGCAATGAAAAAGTGGGCGTAACGGGCTTTTGTTTGCAAGGTGATATTGCCGAAGTTGGTTACATGCTCCTACCGCAATTTTATGGCTTAGGCTATGCTACGGAATCGCTTCGGGCTGTGATTGATTGGGCCAGTAAAACCCAAAATATAGATATGTTTACCGCTGTCGTTACCGAAGGGAACATTGCCTCTGAAAGAGTCTTAACTAAAGCAGGCTTTATGCTTATTCGAACCATTGCTGATGCCTCGACGATAGGTAATCAACGCTATGCCGATCATATGTATTATTTGGCATTAGATGCCGAAGAAGCCTAATTCATCGTTACGTTTTTATAGAGAAATACACCCGTAATGACTCGTCTATATTGAGCTTATCGAAGACGAAGGTAGCGGTTTTTTACCATATGATCCGCTAACCTTTGTGCCTGTATATGTTTAAATTGTAATGGCTTTTCAAGATTGCCAAATAAAGAAATGCCGCCGCCTAATAGCACTGGGATAGTAGTGACGATCAATTCATCGATAAGGTCTTGCTCTAAAAAGCTTTGAACGGTTTTTCCACCATCAATATAGAGATCTTTGTACCCTTGTTGTGCTAAATCACTAATGATTTTGTTCAGTTCTCCACTGACTAAAAACACCGTCTTTTGCAAGTTTTCAGGAACGGTTTTTAATGTATTGCTGAGTACAAATACCGGCTTACTATAGGGCCAATCAATACCAAAGCTCAGTACCATTTCAAAGGTGTTGCGCCCCATCACCAAAGCATCCACCCTATCCATAAAATCGGCAAAGCCGAAGTCCGATTGCTCAGGATTAGGTACATCATGCAGCCAATCAATTTGGTTGTTTTTGTCAGCGATATAGCCATCTAGGCTAGTGGCGATGTAGACGATATTTGACATGTTTTGCTCTTGAAAATGGGTGATTAATTAAGAGTATAGGAAATCCTGTCAGTGCGAAACTTATGCTTGTTATTGCTTCTACCATTAATGGGTGTCTCTATTTATTTTGCTCTAATCTTTGTTTTGTCTATTTGTTTTAGACACATGTTGTTTGAGGAAAGCTGTTGCCGTTTAAGGGGCATTTAAATGTGCAATGGATATCGCTACAGAGTGGGTGTCCATGCTAGTTTTTAACGCATTTTCAGTGTGTTATGTGACATGTGTACGATTAAAGTTAAATCGTAATCAGTATCGATTCAACTAATGGGTATACTCTTTCAAGGTGCTAGTTATCTGCGTGCGGTTGCATTTGATGGTTAGCCTAACAAAAAGTTTGGCATACGAATTCGAACATGGACGAGGAATTAGATGCTAGAAATTAAAATGCTAGATATGTTTCTTTTACTAATGGAAACCCGCTCTACTTCTGCCGCGGCTAAGCGCAGTGGTTTTTCACAATCGTATGTATCTAAAATCTTAGGTCAGTTAAGAGAAGATCTAGACGATCCTTTGTTTATTCGAGATGAAAATGGGTTCAGCCCAACGGCGTATGCCATTGAAATAGAGCCAAGGGTGAGCGAAGCGTTAACCGCTTTGCACAAGGCTGTCCAACCAAGGCTTTTTTCGCCAAAGAATATAGATACCATCACCATCCATATGATGGAGCCTTACATCATTGCTTATGGCAGGGATGTCATCAGCGCAATTCGTCAACACACTGACGCGCATATTGAATTGTTGCAATGGAATAAACAGAGTGAGCAGTTGATCCTTGATGAAGCTGTAGATATTGGCATCACAACAATGAATGGCAGAAACCAAGCCTTTCATGAGCAATATTTGCACTCTGGCACCGGTAGCATCATCGGCCACGAACAGGGTGAATTTGTGAAATACCTTGTGCCAGGATTCAATGACTATACGAATTTGTATCAACAGTTGGCGCCAAGGCTTGAGCCCTCGATTGTTGTGGATAATCAAGTGCTTCTTACCCAGCTAATGGATGAATATCAGACCTTGCGTTATCGGGTTTGCGATCCCACTAAAACCCCAAAAATTAAGCTTGATATGGCATTAGTGACCAAAGCGGCGATTAGACGCAGCGCCAAGATAAAATGGCTGACAACACTACTGCATCCCATTATCGAACAGCCTAGATCGGTCTCTGACTTATTTGACTAATCCTTACTCCCCTCAATCACTAATAGTGATAGTTGCTATTCCTGTGCTATGCCACAGTCTCGCCTTAGACTTAGCTCAAATATTAAGCAAAGCAGAGGTGGCAACATGAAAAAAGCAATTATGGTTTTGATAACGCTGAGTTTAGTGATTGGTGGGCTAGGTTCAGTCGCCTTGACCGAAGGTGGCCAGCTTATCAATATGCCTCGTGATTGGGTATTTACCTTGTTTCAATATAAGGGATTACTGACTGTTGCCATGCTACTGCTGGCTGTTGCTGCGCTGTGGTTGTCCACCCGTAACAAGGTGTTTAGCAAGATGGTGTTATCGCTCTATGTGGTTTCGATTCTTGGTTGCACCTTTCTGATTAACTGGTTTGCACCTGATTTTTGGCTGCGCTCACAGCAACATAACGCGAACTTTATGTCGGTAGAAGAAGCAGATTCGCGCCTGCAATCCAATGATGATGTTTTTGTTCTTGAGATTAACGGTGATGCGCGTGCTTACCCAAGAGATTGGATGCAACTGCCGCACATTGCTGGTGATGTGGTTGGTGGGCAAGATACGGTGATGACCTACTGCGCACTAAGTAACCTGCCAATGGCGTTTAATCCAAACATGAACGGTCAACCAACAGATTTTAAGATTATTGCGCAGGTACACAACAACCTTATTTTTACTGATCGCAATAGTGGCGAGTTGATTCAGCAAGTGACGGCAACGGCTGAATACAGTCAAACTGAACTGGAGCAATACCCGGTGCAGCGTATGCCTTGGGAGTCGTTTAAAGCTTTGTACCCAGAAGGGCAGGTATTTAATTATGAGCCAGTGTTATACGACCATGTGACATTAAAGTTATTTGATAGCGCGTTAGAGCCACATTATGAAGGCGAACCAATGTTCCCGACCTTGAGCTTAGAAGACGACAGATTGGCAACCGGTGAGCAAGTTTGGGGTGTGCAGGTAGGCAATGAATCTGTAGCGGTGACCACAGAAGATTTTACCGAGAAAAATCAGTTGGTTGTTGAGTTATCAAACCAAAAGATTCTTTTTGTAAATTACGAAGAGTATCAAACTGTCGCTGCATATTTTGTTGATGACAGTCGTGACTGGGAAATAACAGAGGTCGATCCTTACGGGTCATATACGTCAGGGAAACTTGAGCGCGTAAATTTATATTCGGGAATGCCGTGGATGGTTTGGAGTCACTGGTTTCCGGAAACACAATTAGTCAATAAACAAACTATTTAAAATAACAATAAATGATTGTCTTTCTAGAAAATTTAAGAGGTAGTTATGAGTAATACTTTAAATTTTGTAAATAACGAATTTAACGGAAAAGAAATAAAAAGAATGCATATTATGGCGAAGCCAATTGGCGCCGTATGTAATATTGATTGTAATTACTGTTACTACTTAAGCAAACAAGGTTTGTTAGATTATAAAAAAGGTTGCTCGCCAGAAATTAATGACGAAACATTAGAGCACTATATTAAAAGCTACATATCTTCTCAGAATGCATCGCAGATTATATTTTCTTGGCAGGGCGGTGAGCCTACTTTGTTGGGAGTGAGTTTCTTTGAAAAAGTGGTGACGTTGCAAGCGAAATACCGCCCTAGCAATGTTGAAATCCTCAATGATTTGCAAACGAATGGAACGTTAATTGACGAGAAATGGTGTCAGTTTCTTAAAGAAAATAACTTTCTGGTAGGTCTGAGTATCGACGGTCCGCAAATGCTACACGATAGCTACCGCACCAATAAATCGGGGCGTGGAACCTTCAATAGAGTAATGCAAACCGTTGATTTGTTTCACCTGCATCAGGTGCAATTTACCACACTGACTTGTGTGAATAATTTAACCAGTCGTAATCCTTTGCAGGTGTATCGTTTTTTACGTGATGAGGTACGTTCGCCTATCATGCAATTCATTCCTATAGTCGAGAAAAAAGACTTTCGAGAGTGCGCTCCGGATTCAGAAAATAGTGATTCTTTCATTCCAAAACAAGGGGATAAGGCGCTTATCCCGGGGAATGCACGTTCAATTGTAGAGCCTTGGTGTGTCAGTGATATTGCTTGGGGTAACTTTTTGATTGCGATTTTTGATGAGTGGTACCAAAAAGATATTGGGCGCGTTCATGTGCAATATTTTGAAGCGATTCTTCAAGCTTGGTCTGGTGGTCAAAACCCAATGTGTACCTTAGGGCCCGTTTGCGGCAAGGGCATGGCGATGGAGCCTAATGGGGACATTTACACTTGCGATCACTACGTATATCCAGAATATAAAACCGGTAATATTTTAGAAGATGATCTTGCGACGCTGGCCTTTGGCAGTCAGCAGGCATTGTTTGGCTTAGATAAAATTAATCAACTGCCAGAAAAGTGTCAGCAGTGTGATTATCAGTTTGCCTGCTTTGGTGAATGCCCGAAAAACCGTTTTATAAAGACAGCAACGGGTGAAGCAGGTCTAAATTATTTGTGTGCAGGCTGGCATAAGTTTTTTAGTCATGCAGATAAAGACTTATCTCAAATACTTCGTACTCTTAAACAGCCTGTAGCAAACGGTAAATATATTCACGCCTAGCGATGATGTCTCATGATATTAATTATGAGACATAAAAATTAATCTAGTCGCAAATGGAATAGCCACTATCACTTAAATTAACAAGCATAAAATGCCAATATTCTATTGGTGTTTTGTGTGGTGATTATATACAGGGAATATTATATGTCACTTCAATATTAATATTTCAACTTGCAATAGGTATATAAATGACTATTTCAACAAATAAGCGGCTGAGTAACTTTAAACTGTTACCAATAGCATTATCTATACTTCCTTTTACCGCAACAGCTAATTCAAACGTAGTTCATGATGCAGAATATTATATTCTTGAAGCGCAAAATGGAAAGGTTTGGGAAGTTGAAGATAAAGACTTAGACGCCAAACTTGCGGAGCTAGCAGAGGAGTATGGAACACCGCCTAATATTGTTCACTTTATGTGGGATGACCAACCTATGGGGGCGATTGGTGTCCCGGCTATTCAGCAATCACGTGGTTACGATACGCCAAATCTAAATCAAATGGCTGATGAAGGAATGCTATTTAGCCGCATGTACACTGAGCCATCTTGTACGCCAACGCGAGCGGCAGCCTTAACAGGACAGCATCCTATCCGAAATGGCATGTATAGAGTGGGTTTCCCCGTTGAGTACCATGGCATTTCAGAAGAGTCAGTGACAACGGCGAATATTTTATCTGATGCGGGCTATGCGACCGGCTTTTTTGGTAAGGCGCACCTTGGTGATATAGAAGAGTCGTATATGCATAACCAAGGTTTTGACGTTGCTTTTGCCGCGATTTATAACCAAGTTGCCAGTATTTGGAACGAACAAGGTGAATCTGCTAATGCGACCATAGGGTTTAAAGATTCCGTGTTAGCTCCCGATCCTTACCATTTAGATGATACTTATATGAGTGATGATATTGTGCTTTTTTATGAAGGGCATAAAGGGCAACAAGCAAAAGAGTGGTGTGGTGTTTCGTTAGATTGTTATAACCAATTTGATCAAGAAGCTGAGCGAAGAGCTTTAGAATTTATCGAAACTAATGCCGCAGCCAAACAGCCGTTTTATGTTGCTTGGTGGCCACAGTGGGTTTCGTTTATTCCTGAACAGCAAAAATCATCTCGTCAGCGAGGCATAGTGGGGGATGCGTATCAGAATAACCTTGATCCATCGGCAGGCGCTTTAATGGATACATTGAAAAAAGCCGGTATTGAAGAGAACACCTTAGTCATCGCAATGGCGGATAACGGGCCAATGACGCACAATCCTCCTGCTGGATTGGGCATGGGAGAAGGCTTATTCCGAGGCGGTAAAGGAGACTTTACCGAAGGCGGAGTGCGAGTAACCGCTCAAGCATGGTGGCCGGGAATGATAGAACCCGGGCAGACCGTTGGCGATATTATTCATGTGACAGACCTTTACACTACCTTTGCTCGATTAGGCAACGCGACAGAAAATATCCCAGATGACAGAGTGATTGATGGTATCGACCAAACCTCTTTGCTGATTAACGGTGATACGCATGGGCGTCGAGATTATGTTCATATTTATTCTGGAGACAAATTGGGTGCAACGGTCAAGAAGCATTACAAAATGCACTGGATAAATACCGATCCAACGGCAGCAAGTGGTATAGGTTCAACCTATTATGACTTGCTCAATGATCCAAGAGAGCAATCCCCACTGTTGGTGAACATGGTTATGCACGGCAATTCGTTTGCACGAATGAGAGAACGCCACGAAATGATGATGGAGAAATACCCGAACAAAGAAGCAGGCCAAGGACCAGCCTACACCGGCATGGAATTGCTGAATCCTGATACCAAGGAAATCAGCGAACCGCTTATTTTCATCGAGTAATACCGCAAAGGGCCACTTTATTATGAAGTGGCCCTTTTTAGTTAGCTTAATTTATCGAATTTTATCGAGACACCCATGATTTATGGCGCTGTTGTTTTGCCAAAGAATGAGTAAGGGGCCAACCGTCACGTAAGCTAGTTCTGTATGTTTACCCTTGGTTTTATGGTGGGTGTCCACGTTATTTTTCCAAGTTCCTACGATTAATTATCGTGGACACCCATGTTTAATGCTGCCTTTGTTTTATCGAGATACCCATGATTTATGGTGCCGTTGTTTTGCCAAAGAATGAGTAAGGAAGTAACCGTCACTTAAGCTAATTCTGTACATTTACTCTTGATTTTATGGTGGGTGTCCACGTTATTTACGTTATTTTTCCAAGCCCCTACGATTAATTATCGTGGACATCCATGTTTAATGCTGCCTGTTTTATCGAGACACCCATGATTTATAGTGCCGTTGTTTTGTCAAAGAATGGGCTGGAAGTGAAGCACCTTTGAAGATCACTAGATGCATTGATTTTGAATTTAATTATGGGTGTCCACATTATTTCCACACTACATCACGTTGCGATGGCTGAAAAGCAGCCTACACATCCGAAAATGAAATATTTGATTTAAAATTCAAGTATATACAGTGAACCTGCTCAGTTTGATAATTAGATGGTCATCTAATTATCAAACTGAGAATCATGCAAGATATCTTTGAAGCATTATCTGATCCCCATCGCCGTAAGATACTCGACATGCTAAAGCATGGTGAACTGTGCTCTTCTGACATTGCTAGTCAACTAGACATCACGCCAGCATCGGTTACTCACCATTTAAATAAACTCAGATCAGCCAATTTGATTATTAAGACAAGGAAAGGAAGGAATATCTACTACACGGTACACACCTCCTTAATGGAGGATGTTCTCACGTACATGTATTCATTAATTGATACTAAGGGCCTCAAATGATTAGAAATATCATATGCGCTGCAATTCTTTTTTTAATGTTGTTTATCAGCTATTTATCATACTCCTCACTGCCAGATATGCTGGCAATGCGATACACCTTAGATGGGGTGGGATACCAATATGTAACCAAAAACGTGGCGACAATATTTTTACCGACTACCTATTTGGCATGTATTCTCTTAACGATGCTGTACGTTAAACTGCGCCCAACAAAATTGAATTTAGATAATAGTACGTTCGCAACGAAAGAGGCCATTATTGCGATGGGTGTCCTAATGCTGGGTTATCACTACGCAAATCTTACGCAATACCATGAGATGGCTGAAAATATGGCAGGTTGTCAAACAAAGGTCTGTTCTATCGCATTATTTTTTATCATATCGAGTAATTTCTGGGGAAAGATAGAGCCCAACTATCTCTTTGGATGCAAACTACCGTGGACATTGGCCAGTACCAATAATTGGAGATTAACGCATAGACTCATAGCCAAAGTTTCAGCTGTGACTGGCACCTTGCTGTTATTAACTACCCTCATATATCCTAGTTTCTATATTTCTTTAGTCGCAATACTGCTGTTTGTATTGATCCCATCTTGTTACTCATATTGGTTGTTTAGGTATCGAGGGATTTAACTGACTGAATGCTGATTTAAAAAATAATGCCAACCAAGTCTAGGTTGGCATTGTCATTTTTGTCTGTTAGATATGAAAAATTCAGATTGAAAAAAGAGAGACACCCATGATTTCTGACTCAGTCTCTTAGCCAAAGAGTGAGTTGTAGTGAACAACCTTTCAAGCCTTTTCGCTATGATCCACTTTTGATTGTTTATGGGTGTCCACATAACTCATTTTAAGGACTCATAGTTAAAACTTATTTTCCGAGACACTAAATACCGCACGATTCACTCTAACCACATTCGCAGTAATTGCGTCTAAATCTAGATGATGTTATCGATCTTTATGAGTAAAAAGTGTTCTTGTTTTACCCGTCGGAGATGAACATTTTGCGCAACAAGACATCAATTATTTCAGTAGCATATGAGTAAGAATTGGACACTTATCGTAAAGAAAATAAAGTCAACGTTGTCGCTGGAGTACTAATCGGAACAGAGGTGATTTCTATATGTGCGATACCCTGCCGAAGGTATGGCTGAGTCGTTCGAATTCTTTGATATTGGCAAAATAAAGCTTGATCTGAATCAAATACGATATAACATGTATTTCAGATGCAACTTATATGCATATTAAAAAATCATCATTCGTTTCTGCCATAACGTGTAGTGAATGAAAATTAATTAAAGAAGAGAACTATATTATGACATTTTCAGTGAAAAAATTATTTGCCAAAAAAGACGAGCAAGCAACAAACGCTGCACTTCAAACACAACAGAATACAGAAACAGATGCAAGTACTGAGAAAGAAGCGCCTAAGAAAAAACACGGTGAACCAGGTGTTTGTTGTGGTTCTTGCTCATAATTGCTAGCTGTTTGGCAGATTAAAGTGATAAACCAAAGCCATCTGGCTTTGGTTAGACTTTATGAGCAAAGGTAAAACAAATAGGAAAATTAATCGAGACACCCATAATCTTTAGCTACGTATCGTCACCAAGCTAATAGCTTCTAAATACCCGCAATTACACTATCATCCTCATTAAAAAACCATATAAATCATGTCCTTGAGTCGATACTGTCTCTGAGGTATAGCCAAATTTATTCCGCTTTAAATTATCCCCTTAGAGAATTAATCAAGACACCCACAATTTATTCCCCTAAATTTTTGCAAAACATCGAACCGTAAATCATCAAGTTCTACTTAAACACAAAAGCCCCACAAGTCAGAAACCTGCAGGGCTTGATCATTCATTCTAAAGATATAAATACCTTAGATTAGATCTATCACCATAGAAGCAAAAAGCTTTCTTCTAGGCTAAAGATCTGAAAGAGTTCTTCAAACATAAGACTCCTTATAGATTGATATCTTCGATGTTGATTTCCATCGCTTTAGCAAGACCTTCGCCGTAAGCTTTGTCTGCTTGTAGCGCGTGGTTGATGTGCTTGTGTTTGATTGGTAGCGATACGCCAGTCATAGCGCGCGCTGTGTTTTCAAACAAACGTTGTTGCTCATCAGCGGCCATGATGCGGAACAGGTTACCTGCTTGGGTAAAGTAATCATCATCTTCACGGTGATCCCAATGTGTCGCAACACCTTGTAGCTCAAGAGGTGGCTCAGAAAACTCAGGTTGTTCTGCCCACTCTTTGTGTTGGTTTGGCTCATAACCGATGGTTGAACCAAAGTTACCGTCAGTACGCATTGCGCCATCTCTATGGTAGCTGTGTACAGGGCAACGAGGTGCGTTTACCGGAATTTGGTGGTGGTTTACACCTAGACGATAACGTTGAGCATCACCGTAAGAGAACAAACGACCTTGTAACATGCGGTCAGGTGAGAAACCAATACCTGGTACAACTGCAGCAGGGTTAAATGCAGACTGCTCAACTTCAGCAAAGAAGTTTTGTGGGTTTTTGTTCAGTTCAAACACACCAACATCATGCAGAGGGTAGTCGTCATGTGGCCATACTTTAGTTAGGTCAAATGGGTTGTAAGATACTGTTTCTGCATCTTTTTCTGGCATGATCTGAACTTGTAGATTCCATTTAGGGAAATCACCGTTCTCAATGCTTTCGTATAGATCTTTTTGATGGCTTTCGCGATCTTGACCAACTAGATCTTGTGCTTCTTGGTCAGTTAGGTTTTTGATGCCTTGCTGAGTTTTGAAGTGGAATTTAACCCAGTATCTTTCGTTGTCAGCATTGATGAAGCTGAACGTGTGGCTTCCGTAACCGTGCATGCAGCGGTAGCTTGCTGGAATACCGCGATCACTCATTACGATAGTGATCTGGTGGAGTGCTTCAGGAAGAGAAGTCCAGAAATCCCAGTTGTTTTCTGCGCTACGCATGTTAGTTCTTGGATCGCGTTTAACCGCATGGTTAAGATCTGGGAATTTTAGAGGATCACGCAAGAAGAACACAGGAGTGTTGTTACCAACAAGATCCCAGTTACCTTCTTCTGTGTAAAATTTTAGTGCGAAACCGCGAATATCACGCTCAGCATCGGCAGCGCCACGCTCACCTGCAACCGTTGTAAAACGAGCAAATAAGTCTGTTTTCTTACCAATTTCAGAGAAGATATTTGCTTTGGTGAATTTTGTGATGTCGTGGGTAACAGTGAAAGTACCGTATGCACCAGAGCCTTTTGCGTGCATACGACGCTCAGGGATCACTTCACGATCAAAATGTGCCAGTTTCTCTAGGAACCAAACATCTTGTAGTAGTTGAGGGCCACGTTTACCTGCAGTCAGTACATCTTGGTTATGAGCAACAGGGCAGCCAGCGGCAGTTGTCAGTTTTTTTGTCATAATCATTACCTTTATTGTTATAAGCGAAGCCAGTTTTAGCCATTAATGTAAACATAATTCACACAAATAGATAACCGACCAAGTATTGATACAATATATCATTATCGTTCGTGATTGTACGGTTTTTTGCGTTAATCCCACATAAAAAACATGGAAAGATTATCAATATAAACCATTGAAATATCTGTTTTTTATGGTAGATGTTATTTTTTATTCACCTAGTTTCTGAGTGTTAACAAGCATAAAGCCCTACAAAAAATACGTTTATTACAAAAGGTATTTTGTTGCATTTCTGTAATAGATCAAGGGGTTTTTTCAGTAAATTAGCGATTTTGTTAAAATTGAGACTTAGAGCGATTCTCGTTTGAGTTTTTATGTTTTATTTGTGATTATCTAACGTTTATTTTGTTGAAAAATTTGAATGATGATTGCTGTTGTTTGAAATAACGGCGTTTAACCTGAAATTTCTTCATGTTGCGCCTGAATGTATTTCACTATCTATAAGAGAGAAGTTTGTATTAAATATAAGGTTTCCAGTTAAAGTTGTATGGAACCTTCAAAATGAAAGATTTAACTATTCTCGATGGTGGTATGGGGCGAGAGCTAAAACGAATTGGCGCACCTTTTTCACAACCATTGTGGAGTGCTCAAGCACTTATCGAATCACCTCAGCATGTGTCCCAAGCCCACCAAGGTTTTGTGGATGCGGGAGCTCAAATTCTCACAGTTAACAGTTATGCGTGTGTCCCTTTTCATCTGGGAGAAGAGCTTTATTCAACACAAGGTTTTGAACTGGCAAAAAAAGCGTCTGAAATAACAAGAGAAGTTGCTGATAAAAGTGCGACAAAAGTGCTAGTTGCTGGCTCTATTCCACCTGCTTTTGGTAGTTACCGCCCTGATTTGTTTGAAGTTAATGAAGCTCGCGTTATTTCTCAAACGCTGTTTGATGCGCAAGACAAAAATGTAGATCTATGGCTGGCAGAAACCGTCGCGAGTATTGCTTAGTTTGAGATGATCAGTGAGGTGCTTTCAGCAACGGACAAGCCTTGTTATTACTCTTTCACTTTGCAAGATGACGCCTCAACAGAAGCAAAATTACGCTCTGGTGAATTAGTTGTTGATGTAGCCAAAGCCGCATGTAATGCCGGCGTTGACGGTATTTTCTTTAATTGCTCTGTTCCAGAAGTGATGGAAAAAGCCATTGCGATAACTCATAGCGTGATTAAAGAAACTGGCGTTGATGCAGTGATTGGCGTTTTTGCTAATAGCTTTACTCCCATTACTGAAGGGCATGAAGCCAACGATACCATTCAGTCAATGCGTGAACTCTCTCCGGCGGATTATCTAGAGCTTGCTAAATCTTGGTATCAAGCAGGCGCCACTATTATTGGAGGATGCTGCGGTATTCAACCTTCTCATATTGCCGCGCTAGCTAAATGGAGAGATGACAGTGAAGAATCTTAATTTTGGTTTAGCGATTCCTGCCATTATTCTCGTCATTGTTTTGCTGTTTGTTTCGGCTTTGTTTCCTGAACAATCCCAAGCAATGGCAGGTGGGGCGATGACTTTTGTGACTAACTGGTTTGGCTGGTTAGTTCAAATTGCCAGTTTAGCTCTGGTTGCCTTTCTACTTTGGTTAGCGTTTTCTAAGCACGGCAATATTAAATTAGGTGACGATAAACCTGAATACAGCAACTTTACCTACGGCGGCATGATTTTTACAGCCGGTGTTGGTGCGTCTCTGATTTATTGGGGTATCGGCGAGCCGATGTATTATTTGCAGGCTCCGCCTTTATTTGCTGAAGCTAATAGTTTCTCTGCCGCGGCGTGGGCGGTGACTTATTCAATTTTCCACTGGGGTATTACTGGTTGGTCAATTTATTGTTTCCCTGCGATTCCGTTTGCTTATGCATTTTACGTTAAAAAACAGCGTACTCTTAAGTTATCTACCTTGTGTGAATCGGTTGTAGGTACTAACCCTGTAGTGGCAAAAGCGATTGATTTACTGGCAATTTTTGGCACTTTGGCCGCGTTTGCTAGCTCTTTATCTTTAACGGTTACGTTGTTAAGTACTGGTGCGGCGGATCTTTTCGGTATCGAAAATGGCTTGTTGTTGCAAGGCGGCATCATCTTACTGTTTGTGGTGGTGCTACTGTGCGTAATGTTGGTGGGCTTCAACAAAGGTATCAGTAAAGTTTCAGACTATACGGTATTGATGGCGATTGGTTTTGCGTTGTTTGTGCTGTTTTCAACTAATCCGCAGTTTATATTGAACAACTTTACCGATTCACTTGGCGTGATGTTCGATAGCTATTTCAGAATGTCTATGTGGACTGACCCAGTACAGCAAAGTGGTTTCCCACAAAGCTGGACTCAATACTACTGGTTCTGGTATTACGCTTACCTCATCATGATGGGTTTATTCATCACTCGAATATCTCGCGGTCGTACTATTCGCCAAGTTATTTTGTCGACCATTTCTATGGGGTCGCTAGGTTGTGCTTTCTTTATCTCAATCTTTGGTGGCTATGCAGTTTGGGCGCAAATGTTAGGTGGACTACCTGTTCAACAATGGATGAGTGACGGTGGATTGACCTTTGCGGTGGTTTCATTGATTAAAACCTTACCGGCTAAATCGTTTATTTTAGGTCTGTTCCTCATTATTCAGTTCTTCTTGATGTTGACAACAATGTCGAGCGCCAGTGTTGCAACAGCAATGTTGACCACAAATAGACTTGAGCTTAATGGCGACCCGGATAATAAAGTGAAGCTATTGTGGGCAGGTGCGATTGCTTTAATTAGCTTTAGCGTTTTCTTAGCGGGTGGCGGCATTAACACCATTAAATCACTGTGTGTTGTAGCGGGATTACCAATGATGTTTATTTATGCCATTTTGGTTAAACATCTACTGCACGAGCTTGGAATATTGAAAACAGCAGAGCAAACTAAGCAGGCATTGTCTGTGCAGGAAGCTGCGACTGAGTAAGTTTATTTTTAAATAACGTTAAATTTAGAACTTTAAATGACCGCCTCAATATTGTTTATTGTCGGCGGTCATTTTGTATCTGACAGAGAGACGTTAAAGATCAGAGGATCTCTTGCCTAAGCTGATTTAAGTATTGGCGCATAAAAATCGCCCGCTTATTCGCTTCTTTTTGCCCGGCTTTGGTATTCATTGTTTTGGGCAATTTAAACAGCTTTGTAAAGAAATGGTCGATGGCATAGCGATGATCATCTAACTCTCTTTTTTCTGCAAAAGGGTCGTTATCAGAATATAACTTTCCTTCAAAACTGCTACTGACTTGAATACAGCGCGCAATCCCTATCGCGCCGAGTGAATCTAAGCGATCCGCATCTTGTATTATCTGTGCTTCTAGACTGGTTGGCACAATATCAGCGCTAAAACTGTGCGCAGCAATAGCATGATAAATAGCTTGATAAGTGTGAGCGGGATAGTCGATAGAGATCAAAAATTGCAGCGCTTTATCTGCGGCAAGTTGTGAGCTGAGATGACGCTCAGCGTGATTTTTAGGGTAAGTAAAACAGTCGTGTAAATAAGCAGCGGGTATGATTACCCACAGATCGGCTTGTTCTTGCTTTGCTAATATTTTTGCGGTGCAGACTACCCGTTTGATATGCGACATATCGTGGGCAAGATCATGGGTGGCACTATTAATTAGGAAGTCTTTAAAGACGGGTTCGAAATCTGTGGCTAGTGTCATCTATTGCGCTCGGTTAGATAGGTTTTATCATCATAGCTTAATTGAGTGGGCGCTGTTTATAGCAAGAAGATGATTTCGATATTGAGATCACGCAAGCATAAGAGTGGTTTACATTGGGTTGTATTGGTGAGTTTAAAATAGCAAAGGCCTGGCATTGAGTGATGCCAGGCCTTTTACAGTTGAGGATTTGTTGATAGTAATTACTTACTTTTGCTCTCGGTTATTATGCAGTTTCAGTATTTTTTACCGGTGCTGGGTTGCGAATCAGGTGGTCAAATGCACCTAGGCTGGCTTTTGCACCTTCTCCCATAGCGATGATAATTTGTTTATAAGGAACGGTAGTCACATCACCGGCCGCAAAAACACCTTTCATTGAGGTTGCGCCATGTGCATTGATTTCTATTTCGCCGCGTGGAGATAGCTCAACTTTAGTCTCTTTTAGCCATTCGCTATTTGGCATTAAACCAATTTGTACGAAGATGCCTGCAAGTTCAATTTGCTCAAGCTCGTCAGTATTACGGTCTTTGTATTCAAGACCGGTTACGCGGTTTCCATCACCAAGTACACGAGTTGTTTGTGCCATTTTTATGATTTCAATGTTTGGCGTCGAGTTTGCCTTGTCGATCAATACTTGGTCAGCGCGCAATGTATCGGCAAATTCCAGAACCGTAACGTGCTTAACAATACCTGACAGGTCGATAGCCGCTTCGATGCCTGAGTTACCGCCACCGATAACGGCCGTGCTCTTACCTTTAAATAGTGGACCATCACAGTGTGGGCAGTACGCGACGCCTTTGTTGCGGTACTCTTGCTCACCAGGGACGTTCATTTCACGCCAGCGTGCACCTGTGCTAGTTATCACTGTACGTGCTTTTAGTGTTGCGCCGCTTGCTAGCTCAACATGGATGTAGCCGTCTTCAGTTTCTTGCGCATCGATAATATTGGCGGCACGTTGCTCGGTAATCACTTCAACGCCGTATTCTTTTACATGCTCTTCTAGGCTTGCGACAAGTTTAGGGCCGGTCGTGGCTTTGACGGAGATAAAGTTCTCGATTGCCATGGTATCCATGACCTGACCACCAAATCGCTCTGCAACTACGCCAGTACGAATGCCTTTACGCGCAGCATAGATAGCCGCAGAAGAGCCAGCAGGGCCGCCGCCGACCACTAATACATCAAATGGCGCTTGTTTATCTAAGCTTGCTGCTTTTTTCTCTGCAGCACCTGAGTCTACTTTGTTTAGTATTTCAGCAAGCGACATACGGCCTTGACCAAATAGCTCGCCGTTCACAAATACGCTTGGCACTGCCATGATATCGCGAGACTTCACTTCCTCTTGGAAGGCAGAGCCATCGATCATGGTGGTTTTCACCAATGGGTTTATTGCCGACATCATGTTGAATGCTTGCACAACTTCAGGGCAGTTTTGGCATGATAGTGAGATAAAGATTTCAACGTTAAGTGGCTGATTAAGCTCTTTTATTTGCTCAATAGTTTCTGCATCTAATTTGATTGGATGATTACCAGTGTGCAGAAGTGCCAGTACGAGAGAGGTAAATTCATGCCCCATAGGTAGACCAGCAAAACCAATGGCTGTGCCTTTTTCTGGGTTGACCACTTGCATGATTGGCTGGCGAGTACTCGCGTTATCATCACGAACAATTTCAATTTTGTTAGTCAGTGAAACAATATCTTCTGCTAATGCTTGAAGCTTGTTAGCGGTGTCACTGCCATCAAGGCTAAGTACAAGCTGAACGTTTGTTTTTAGGTTTTCTAAGTATGCTTTGAGCTGTTGCTTCATTGCTTGATCTAACATAATTGTGCCTACTCTAAAGTTGGTAGCTTAAGGTGTCATACCTTCTTGCTAAAAAAGGGAAATATAAAAATGGGATGCAAGATGGTTAATAAGGTAAAGGTGGCACGCTTTGAACCTTTAGTAGATAAGCCAAAGCGTGCCGGTTGAACTCTAATAATATTTAGGTTCGAATTTTAGATTTTGCCTACTAGGTCAAGAGAAGGTACTAGTGTTTCTTCGCCTTCTTCCCATTTAGCTGGGCAAACTTCACCAGGGTTAGCTGCTACGTATTGTGCTGCTTTAACTTTACGTAGTAGGTCACCAGCGTTACGGCCAATGCCTTCAGCTGTGATTTCCATTGCTTGGATAACGCCTTCCGGGTCAACTAGGAATGTAGCGCGGTCTGCAAGACCTTGACCTTCACGCATTACGTTGAAGTTGTTTGTGATAGCGCCTGATTGGTCACCAACCATGAAGTAGTTGATTTTGCCGATTGTGTCAGAGCTTGCGTGCCATGCTTTGTGAGTGAAGTGAGTGTCAGTTGATACTGAATAAACTTCTACGCCGCGGCTTTGTAGTTCTTCGTAGTGGTCTGCAAGATCACCGAGCTCAGTTGGACAAACAAAAGTAAAATCAGCAGGGTAGAAGAAGAAGATTGCCCACTTGCCTTTTACGTCTTGCTCTGAAATTTCTACGAACTCACCGTTTTTGAATGCTGTAGCTTGGAATGGCTTGATTTCTGTGTTGATCATTTTGTCACTCTCTTTACTTGATTTAATGGTTAACGCTGTATTGCGTCGATGGAGTTATATTGCCTCAAGACACGGCATAGATAAATTTGAACGTTTCTATCATTACGATAGGAAAAACCTATCAAAATAAATGACGTATCGTGTTGTTTTATTTATGGGCTATGAGAGTGGTGGGGTTTTGATTGTTGTGGGTGGCACAGTAGAGGTGAGGGCTGTTGGTTTTGCTGTGTGAGCTTGTTTAACTATGTGTTTTAACAATGGGTGTCATGTTAGTGAAAGAGTGGGGTAAGGGCTGGATTGGGTTGTTCAAAGGGATTTTTCTATGGGTGGCACATTACGGCAAGATCTTTGGTGATGCTCTTTTGAGACTGTTCTAGGTTATTTTATGAAAGCTTTTAACAATGGGTGTCACGATTAATTGATAGGGGATATGTATGGGTGTCTGGTTTAATGGTTAAAAAAAAAGAAAGGTCTGACGCTATGCATCAGACCTTATGTGTAGGGATATTGGGTTTTATTTTAAGTCTGCGCCGTAAATATCGAAGTTAAAGTATTTAGAAGCAATTTTGTCGTAAGTACCGTTGGCACGAATAGTCGCAATAGCTTTGTTAAATTTCTCTGCTAAGGCTTTGTCTTGTTTTCTTAATGCAAGGGCGGTGCCTTCACCGATGTAAGCTTTGTCTGTCACAGCTTTACCTTTAAATTCAAAGCCTTTACCTGCTTCTTTATCTAGGAAAGCCAGCATAAGTTGGTCAGCATTGCCAAAGGTGACATCCAAACGACCATTTTGCATATCTAAGTAAACTTCATCTTGGCCGCTGTAACGTTTGATGGTTGCGATTTTACCAAATTTATCAGTGACATAACGGTCGTGGATAGTACCTTGTTGTACGCCAATCACTTTACCTTTTAGACCTTGCTCATCCATGCTGATATTACTATCTGCTTTGGCTACGAAGCGTGCTGGTGTTTGGTAGTATTTATCAGTGAACAATACGTGTTTTTTACGTTCTTCAGTAATACGCATAGAAGCCATAATGACATCTGATTTACGAGCTAAAAGGCTAGGAATAAGTGCATCCCAGCTTTGAGACACCCATGTACAATCAAGCTTTGCTTCAGCACATAACGCGTCTGCAATTTCAATATCAAATCCAACAGGTTTGCCCTCTGCATTTTTGTAGTTAAAAGGCGCATAGGTGAAATCTGATGCTAGACGAACCTGTTTAGCCATAACATTAGCAGAACAGAGTGAGGCGGCAAAAGTAAGTGCAAGTAGGAGCTTTTTCATTCTTATTTCCCTTTTTAGAGCGATGAAATTGAGTATTGGTTTATGAGTTGAGCGACTTCCATCATCGACTCTGGCGAGCCTATCGTGATTCTGACGCAGTTGTTTAGTGCTGGTTCATGAGATTGATTACGAGTAACAACCCCATTTTCTTTTAAGTAGTTGAAAAGCTGAGCTTTTGAGTTTGTACGAATTAAAACAAAGTTAGTTGAAGATGGATAAATATGCTCAATCCATTGATTGTTTTTGATTGCTTCAATAAAAGTATGTTTGGTTTTGATAACCTCTGAGGTGCTTTTTAACGCAATATCAACACCTTCTGCTGACAGAGCATCTAGAACAATTTTTGCTGAACAATCAGGCATTGGATAAGGAGGAATAAGTTTTAGCACATATTCCATAATGTCTTCATTTGCTAGGATGAAACCGCAACGAACCGCAGCAAGTCCAAAGGCTTTGGAGAGCGTACGAATTACAACTAGATTTGGGTATGTTGCGATAAGGTCAATGACTGTTTCCGCTAATTCAAATTCGATATAAGCTTCATCAATAACAACTAAAGCATCGTGTTGTGTTCCCTCAAGTACTGAAATTATGTCAGTACGTGATAATAAGTTTCCAGTAGGGTTATTCGGAGAGCATAAAAAGACAATTTTTGCTTGAGGTGCTTTTTGAATAATACCTTCGACATCTAATTGAAATTCTTTACCTTTTAATGGTACATCAATGGTTTCTACTGCCATTGCATCTGCACAGAACTCATACATTGCGTAGGTTGGTGAGCTAATAAGTATTTTATCTGCGCCGGGTTTACAGAAAGTTCTTACAAGTAAATCAATGGCTTCATCAGCGCCACGTACAGCTACAGCAGGAACATTGGTTTGGCAATAATTTTGATACGCGACAGCAATGTCATGAGGCAAAAAATCCGGATAACGATTGTAGTCTTCAGTGTGTGTAGCATAGTGAATACCATGCTCTAATTCGTTGGCATTTAACCACAGTCTACCTGCACCACCAATGCGACGAGCAGATTGATAAGGTATCAGTTTTTTTATGCTTTCAGGAGCGAGTCTTGCGGCTAAAGATGTCATGAGTTAAATGCTCTAAATGAATGTTAAATTAATAAAACTGCCTAACAATTCAGTTTTCAGTGTTTATGTGGCTAATTTAATCAAAAACCGTTTGAGTAAGTATCGAAATAAACACATACTAGCCATGTATTTAACTCATGGCTAATTATTATGAATACTAGACTACCCTCAACGAAAAGTTTGCAAGTTTTCCTTGCCACTGCGGAGTATTTGAACTTTACACATGCTGCTCAAGCGATGAATATGACTCAGGGCGCTATCAGTCGTCAGATACAGTCATTAGAGGAGTTCACGGGGGTTGCTTTGTTCTATCGTCAGGCTAGGGGATTAGCGCTAACTGTCGAGGGCAGTAAGTTTGTCCCGTTGGCTGCAGACATTGTAGATCGTCTGAAAAAGGCCGTGGTAAAGGTTGCAGAGCGTTCTAACAGAATAAAGCTCAATGCTCCTAGTTGTGTGACTTCATGGTTATTACCAAGGCTGATGTCATTTCAACAGGGCCACCCAGACATAGAAGTTGAGTTGACATCCAGCATTAAGCATCAACATATCCCGAATTTTGAATCATTTGATTTGGTCATAGTGTACGGAAGACCGCTTCATTCATTATCAGTAAGTGAGCACATACTTTTTGAAGAGAAATTGACTCCCATTTGTGCGCCACAACTTTGGAATAAAGTTGTTGGAAATCAGTCTCAGTGGAATGATAGTGAACTGTCTAACTTTACATGGCTACATGCTAACCCTTCACATAGCGATTGGGCTCTATGGTTGGAAAAATCCAACAATACCTCGCAAAAAGGTCAGCGAAATCAAATCTTTTCGACTTTAGACCAAGCAATGAATGCCGCTCAACAAGGCTTTGGTATCGCTATTGGGGACATCACTCTTGCCGAAGAAGACTTAAAATTAAACCGTCTAATGCGCCCATACCCTAGTCATGTTACTTCGGGACAGAGCTATTATTTGCTAAGGCCAGCAGAAGCGAAAGCACCTGAAATTGATGAGTTTATTGAATGGTTGCTTCCAGAGTGATCTATTTAATCATGCCACCCATTGTTAAATTACATTATTTAATCAATTAATATTGCCACCCACTGTTAATAATGTGGTTAATGAATAGTATTTTTGCTTTTAGTTGTTGGAATCGTTCAATTGCCATTAGGAGTGAGCGTAAATTCTGTCATCAGCTAAGAATTGTCAGGATTTGAGCTAGAAATTTATTTTAGAAGCATAGTTAACTGACCTATAGCCTCATTCTGCTAAAAGGGGAAATATAAGATTAGGACATTGGCTAACTAGCGTGAAGGTATTGGCAGCAGGTTAAGAAGTGACGCCTCTTTTTTTCTAGATGCCCACAATAACAAGTGAGTTCTTCTAACGAACCTACTGGACCATGGAAGATCTTGCCAAAATCTGATGTAAGCTTTAGCCAATTATCATGAGATATATTTAATTTTGTCAGCAAGTTAGCGCTTGTTTCATCAATTGCTCCGGGCTTTCCTTCTTGAAGCATACGACCTGTAGTATCAACGAGTCGGAGATACTCTTTTAGTGAAAATGAAACTCCCTTTGGTTGATGATTAAATTCATTTTCTATAAAGGGCAGTAGGGGTTTGGGTTGTTCTCCTTTTAGCGCTGAACGAATACGAAGCTGAATACTCGTATGCTCTGAGTCTTCTAAGGTTTTGGCTAATTTAGCTCTGATGGGGTTTAAATCCACATAAGCCATACACGCGAGAAGTGCAGCATCATCAAGTAACGCTTGTGACTTAAACCGGCCTTCCCAAAATCGTCCAGTACATTCATCTTCTTGATTTGCTCGTCTCGCTATTGGTTCATTAAGGCAGCGCATAAACCAACTAATATCACACAGTCGGCTACGATAGGTTGCAATCCTATGTTTGAGAGTGGATATTTCAAACTCCTCTATCAATGCACCTTTGGTGAATTTATGAGTCAATTCATCACCTTTGAATAGCTTATGCCATTGCTCCACTACCTTCTGGTCACTCCAATTGTTGACCATATCGACATCAATTCGCAATACAACGTGTAGGTGATTCGACATAACAGCAAATGCCGCGACATCAATGGCGAATATACTAGCAAGTTTGATTAGGCGCGATTCAACCCATGCACGCCTATGGTCATAATTTCTTCCTGAATAAGAGTCATGGCCACAAAGATAAGCTCTGCGGACCACTCGGCTACAGCAGTGATAATATGGGGTGTCTTCGATACTAATTTGGGTTCTGCGAGGACAGGGCATCATATGACTCCAATATCGATAATTTATTGCAGTCTAGGTGAATAATGGAAACCCTGTTATCCATTGTAGAGTGATTTAAGTATGGTTTTTATAGTGGGTGGCTCAATTAATTCCGCAACCGGGCTTATTTATATGCGGGCGTTGAAAGGTTTTATTAGGTGTCCTAATAAAAACCGCCCTCAAATGAAGGCGGTAATTAATAGATATTAACTAAAGACGAGCAAGATCATTCTCTTTATTAATTCCGTTACTTTCAGCATTTTTAATCATTTTGATTAGCGTAGAGCTGTCCCATTCTTTCGATTCTTTTCCTATGAGTGATTGATTCATAAGAGTTATTTGCGCTTTTATTGCAATTGTATCTTTTTGCTTAATATCTTCAGCCTTTAGCCAGCGCTCTAGTATATCTTGAGCTTTTATAGAATCGCCTTGTTGTATCGCCTTTATAAGTTGACGTTGCAGATCACCTTCGATGTGGCTTGTATAAGATGGCTGTTTAGGAGTTGAGTTGTATTGTCTAGCTCGTAACCACATGATGGTGGAAAATAGCCATAACACAGCAAATAGAGCGGTTAATAATTGCCATAATTTATTGTCGTTAGTATGGGTGTCCATATTTTGTGGATGCTCAGTTAAGTTTGCATCTAAATTCATGGGTGGCCTTGTTGTGGGTGTGGGCGCAGGCAGAGTTTCCGGGTTATCGCCAGGGTTTACCTTTATATTTAGTCCATCAACATGACTTGTTTGTGCTTGCTTAGTTATTGAGTTCCACCATTGTACGGTGACGTCTGGTAAGGTGTATTCGCCACTTTGTTTGGCGATTAATACTTGCTTGGTATTCATGGTAACGCTACCGTCATCATTTTCTACAAAGCTTGGTTTTTCACTATATACACGAAAAGCGTCTGGATTTTCTATGGTTAGATTTGGTAATTGTGCAGAGGTAAGCCCTACTGCCGTCAAGCTAATAGTGCGAGTTAGTGAGTCGCCAGCATCAATCGTAACTGATTGACTATTGATGGTTTTGTTATTGTCTAACTGCCAATTTTGAGACAGATCCAATTTAGATGTTGGCAGCCATTGTCCATGATAGTTATCAGGAATAGGCAGTACTTTAATCGCTATCTGCTTAGGCTTGTCATCTAAAGATATAATGTGGCTGCTACCTTGACGGTTTCCATAACGTACTGCACCAGAGAGCGTTGGTGCATTGATCGTAAACTCACCACTTGTCGTGCCTGTCACACGAAATGCTTGATCTATGATAAGTACTTCTACACCATCAACAACCGCTTGATATTGCTTAGGTTCTGCCAATGCTTTTAATTGCAAACCAGATGCCTTTGGTGGCGTTAAATTAGGGTTCTGCAAAAGGCGAGGATCAACCTTAACAATAATTCGAGTGTTTAAGGTGGTGCTTTCATTTGGATAGAGTTCTTTTCTATCTAATTTAGTACGAACCTCAATAAGATCTTTAGTATCAGGCGTTTGCGCATTTTCCGTAACTTTTAAAGTAATTGGCGCTGTTTTTGCATTTTCGATATTAAAAGCAGGAATGGTCAGTGTTCCCGTTTTACGTGGCGCTATAGATACTGTCCATACGCTACTATCGGTACGTTTACCATTCATGATATTTACTGACGAGCCAAAGCTTGGTCGGCTAACATAAAAATTATCAGATAAAACATTTAGATTAATGCTATCACTATCGAGCTTTTCATCTGCGGCCACTTTTAATTGTATAATTTCATCTTTGGTGACTGTAGTTTTGCTGACACTTGCGGTGACATTAAGAGCCCACGACGAAAAGCTACAGAGTAAGCCTGTAGTAAGTGCGAACGTGGAAATAACGGATTTAAATTTAATCATTATCGCTACCAACTTTTCCCATTTGATGCCGGTGTTTCTTTATGTTTTGCTTGAAGTAGCATCTGTGCTTTAAGCAAATAACTAGGGTCTCGAACACTTTCTATTTGTTCTAATTTTCTCATGTCAGGATCAACTTTCTGTTGCTGAGCTTTTCCATTGGATGCCGAAGACAGCGGCTTCGTCTTTTTACCATCAGGAGTTGACTTTTCGGATTCCTTAGCCTGCTGACTATGCTTCACTTGATCTTGTTTTTGCTGATCTTTTCCCGATTTACTTTTCTGTTTAGGTGTTTGTTCAGACTCCGGTTTTTTACTTTTTTGTCCCTTATCTAAGTCCTGCTTTTGAGACCTAGATTGAGGCGTACTAGATGTCTGATTTTGTTCAGCTTGTTGACGATTATTTTTATCGGTTTGACCGTTATTTTGTTGGTCTTTAGATTGACTCTGCTGTGACTTATCGCCAGACTTTTGTTGCTGTTGCTGTTGCTGTTGCTGTTGCTGTTGCTGTTGCTGTTGCTGTTGCTGTTGCTGTTGCTGTTGCTGTTGCTGTTGCTGTTGCTGTTGCTGTTGCTGTTGCTGTTGCTGTTGCTGTTGCTGTTGCTGTTGCTGTTGCTGTTGCTGTTGCTGTTGCTGTTTTTTGACAAGTTCAAGATTATATTTCGCATCAGCATGATCAGGGTTTTGCTTAAGCACAGCTTCATAGCTTTCAATCGCTTTATCCAAGTCACCATGTTGAGCGTACGCATTCCCCAAATTGTAAATAGAGTCGATATCCTTAAATCCCTGTAGGCTATCAATCGCCCCCGCATAATCGCCCGCATTATACTGAGCAGCTGCTTTCCACTTAAAGTCTTTAAATGAGTGGGTGGCACCAGAAAAGTCTTTTTTCTGAAAGGCAGAATATCCGCGTTGGTTTGAGTTTGAGAAGGCGTTATTTAAGGTTGATGCTTGAGCATTATTTGTGTTCAACCCTAGGCCGATAAAGAGTAGCGCGGAGGAAAACACTAAGCCTTTACGAAATAAAGGTAACAAGCACAATAGAGCGAAAGGCATCAACCAAAAGCCGTTATTAATCTTTGCTTCTACCTGCTGTTTTTTATGGGTGTCTCCCGTTTTTGCGGAGATTAAGGTATCGAAGGTTGAGTTTGTGACTAGGTTGGCGATGTCTTGGTTGTCGTGGCGATATTGGGCGAAGTGGCCGTTTCCGATGCTGGCGGCGGATTTTAAGTGGTTGAATTGTGTTTTCGCGATTACAGTGGCGCCAGTTGAAGTGGTCAATAGTGAGCCATCAGCTTGCGGAATTGGTGCGCCGTCTTTGGAGCCAAAGGCTAATACAGATAACGACCATTGACCGTGGTTGAGTAACTCTTTGATGTTGTCTAATTCACTTTGATCAAGATCATCGGCAAATAACAAGATTTCACCTTTGTTAAGACCCGCTTGCTTCATCATAGTGATGGCTTGTTTTACTCCAAGATCGGCTCTTGCTCCCTGAATGGGCATAATGTCGGGAGATAGATTGTGTATCAAATTAGCCAATGTTGCGGCATCAGTGGTGAGAGGGCTTAAGGTATACGCGTCACCTGCAAATGCCACCAATCCTGTTTGCCCTTGCTTAAACAAAGGCAAAATATCTTGCGCTTTGTATCTGATTTGGTCTAAACGGCTTGGTTTTATATCGTTGGCATATACCGAACGAGACATATCTAGCACTAGCACGCGTGCATGAGCAGATTGAGAGGCCGGAATGTTTTGTTTTTCAAAGCTTGGGCCTGCCAATGCGATGATCAACAGCGCAGAAAATATCGAAGGCCATACATACGACCATTTTTTTTGTGGCACTTTATCTCTCATCGCCTTGGCTAAATGTTTAGCGATCATTTGCGAGTTTGCCGAGCTACTTTTCATCCAAGTAAGTAGGATTAGCACAGGTATCACAAGCCAAAATGCTTGCGGATAAAGAAATTCAAAATTAGACATCATTTCTCCTTATCACAACAGTGACCATGACCAGCAAGAAACCAATGAGTGCTGGCCACATAAACCACTCGTTTCTTGGGCGCCAAGATTGAGTAGCTTTTTGGATAGGTTGTAAGTTGTTGATTGTGTCGTAGATGTGTTCCAAGTCTTTTGCGTCACGGGCTCTAAAGTATTGCCCGCCGGTCATTTCTGCAATTTTGGTTAAAGACTTTTCATCCAGATCTTCAGCGGTATTTACGGTGCGAGTCATAAAGAAATCTTGCACTTGCATTTTGCCTGCACCTACGCCGATGGTGTAAATCGTCGCTTTATATTTTTTTGCAATTTCAGCCGCTTGAATAGGGTCCAATACCCCGGCATTATTACTGCCATCGCTGAGTAAAATCATGACACGTTGCGGCGCATCGCTATCGACAAAGGTTTTGGTGGCAAGCCCAATCCCGTCGCCAATCGCAGTTTGAGTACCGATTAGCTTCAGAACCGTTTGGTTTAACTGCTCTTTTACCGTTTCTCTATCGAAGGTTAATGGTGTTTGCAAATAAGCATGATCGGCAAAATAAACCAGCCCTAAGCGATCCCCTGAGCGCTTATCAATAAAGTTTGAAACTACATGCTTAACCGCCGATAAGCGATCAATGTAGTCATTCCCCTGCTGCATATCCTCTTGACTCATGGAGTAAGAAAGGTCAATGACCAGCATCATATCGCGATGTTTAGGGTGTATTTCGATAGGGTCGCCATACCAAACAGGTCGCGCGCTAGCGGTCACCAATAAAACCCATGCCAAAATAGCGAGAATTTTTGCCAGTCGGGTACTTTTGTCTTGTACCGTCGCGGTTTGCGACAGGTGTGGTAAGACAACGAGTGCGTTTGCTGGTTGTTCTTTTAGAAAGCGAAATGCGAGATAAGGCAGGGGTAATGCAAGGAACATCCACCACCATTCAAAGGTAAAACCGCTCATGATTCATTCCAATTCCGATATTTTCTTTTAGGAGGAAGGGCATGCTCAAGCCAATAAGCACAGTCCTCGATTAGCGCAAGGTTAGTGTGGTGTTCATTCACGCCAGAAGAATAAAGTCCTATTTGCCATTGTTCGTTTTTAGCCATAAAGCGAGGCGTAGATAACTGCGAGTCTAAGAAGGACAGCCACTCATCGCCGGTCAAATTAGCGATATCTTCACGTGGAAAGTAACTCAATGCCGCTTGGCGCAATAACTCTTGTGCTTCCGAGATAGTGAGTTGATGCGCGGGTTGATTGAGTATGTGTAAAGCCGCCTTTTTAGCTCGATTACGGTTGCGTATCTTCTTATGCGTAATAAAAGCGGCCAGTAGCACAATCACAATTAACGCCAATCCCCCCCAATATCCCCAAGCCAAAGGCCAAGCGCTTGGCTCGGGTGGCAGGTGAAGTGATTTAAGAGGGAGTGTGTGTGCTTGGTTGGTTTGGGTCATGGATAATTACTTAAGTGAATGATGTAAAAGTTGTTGTAAAACCGGGGTACCGCTTGAAATCTGAGAAAGTGCGATACCGTACTGACTTAATTGTTCAGTCAATAATTGCTGCTGCTGTTCAAACGCATTTTTAATGGCATTTTTGGCTTTACGACTGGATAAGTTAACAGAAACGATATGCTCTTTTGCTTGCAGTTTTTGTACGCCTTTAGCATGGGTGTCCCCCATTTCTATTGGGTCGTATATTTGGATTGCTCTTACTCTGTTGTGGGCTGATATCTGGGTGACCAGTTTAATGTCAGCTTCGGAGAAGGCAGAAAAATCGCTTAAAATGATTAATTCACTACCTTTTTTGCAGCGATTGGCGATAAGTTGCATAGAATCGTTTTGTTCAGAACTGACGCTATCAAGCTGACCATATAGCCCCTGGTTATGCACTTCACACAGTTTATTGAGCAGTTGCAGTAGGGCGACTTTAGATGTGGATGGCCTTATTTCTGTGATGTGGTTGCCGCAGCGGATGAAAGCGCCGACGCGATCTTTGTTGGCGATGGCTATCCATGCTAATAAGCTGGCAAGGTGACACATTTGTACTGATTTAAGCAGCAACTGTGTGCCAGTGAACATGCTGGGGGTTAAATCTAGAAATAAAATCACGGGGCGTTCACGCTCTTCGGTGAACAGTTTGGTGTGCACTTTACCTGTGCGTGCGGTTACGCGCCAATCTATTTGGCGCACATCGTCGCCTGCTTGGTACTGACGCACTTCCGAAAACGTCATTCCGCGCCCTTTGCGTGAGCTAGAATGTTGCCCATTGAGTTGTGACCATAGGCTTTTGGCTGGTGGTTGCCAGCGTTTTCCGTGCAGTTGATAAAAACTCAGCTCGTCAATACTGACAGTTACGCCATTGGTGCTGTCGGGCAGGTGAGCAGACGATAACGTCTGCTCTGTTTTATGCGAACGATGGGCACTCCTGCCCCAAAAAGCATGCGCTTTTAAACCTTCAAACATGCTTGTTGCCTTATGCTGATGCTACAGTGCGCAGAAGCTCTTCGATGACTTTATTGCCGTTGATGCCTTCTGCTTGAGCTTGATAAGTCAACAATAAGCGATGACGAAGCACTGGGTAGATGACGGCATGGATGTCTTCTGGGCTAACAAAGTCGCGCCCGGAAAGCCATGCATTGGCACGAGCCGCACGGTCGAGTGCAATGGTGGCGCGCGGGCTTACGCCCATTTCTATCCAGTTGCTGAGTTGTTCGCTATAAGCGCTTGGCTCACGGGTCGCCATAATCAAACGTATGATGTATTTCTCGATGGTTTCTGCCATGTGAATAGACAGTACCTGACGACGCGCTTCAAAAATATCTTGCTGTGACAATTTGTGGGTAAAGGTACTCACTTCACCCAACGCTTCGCCGCGGTTTAAGCGCAAAATATCCAACTCGCTTTGTGCATTTGGATAATCCACTTCTAGGTGCAGTAAAAAGCGGTCTAGTTGTGCCTCAGGTAACGGGTAGGTACCTTCTTGCTCGATGGGGTTTTGTGTTGCCATCACTAAAAACAGTTCAGGCAGTGGATATGTAGTTTGTCCGACACTGATTTGTTTTTCAGCCATAGCTTCAAGCATGGCTGCTTGTACTTTAGCGGGAGCACGGTTCACTTCATCCGCTAGAACTAATGAATGAAAAATAGGGCCGGGCTTGAACTGAAATTCACCGGTCTCTGGACGATAAACATCGGTACCTGTTAAATCTGATGGTAGTAAATCTGGGGTAAATTGAACTCGATGAAAACTCCCTTCAATACAGTCAGCCAAAGATTTTACGGCGCGAGTTTTTGCCAATCCAGGAGGTCCCTCTACCAAAATGTGACCATCGGCGAGAAGTGCGACAAGCAGTTGTTTAACAAGATTGTCCTGACCAATAACTTGGGTTTCTAAGTAGCGTTGTAGTTGCTGGAAAGACTGCGCTGGCATGTAATTGTTCCTTGTTGCGAGCAAAGCGATAAATAATAGATGAAAGATCCGAGAAAAAGTTCCCTAGTTAGGTCATTGTTTTATCGATAATAAAAATTAACCTAGTTTCTATATCTTAGATTTGGGCACATCAGGTTCAGTTCAAGGGTTTTATACCAATCGTACTAAATAACTGCTCATTCTAGCTTGTTAAAATGCTCGATAACGGCGTTAGAATTTTTGATTGTAGAATCACTACTTATCGAAAAATTCTGCCTTGTTCTCGAGCATTTTTCCTGCGCTAGTTCTGATCACTTACTTAGTGTGATTGGTATTAATTAGCTAATCACTCCCGTCGATGAAAAACTAGACATGCAAGATATCATTGCAATGTTGGAAAGTAATGAACTTAGAGGGTATTACCAAAACGTATTGTCAAAGCGAAAAATGTGCACATTCAAGAAGGAGTGACCAAGTACACTAGCTTTAAATTTCGATGTAAGTTGAGTAGCTAGTCGGTATGTGCATATATTTCAAGCGAACTGTTACGTTAATTGCCATTCGTTTACATTTTTTGGTCTGATGTGTTGCAACAGTTTTAGGCTCTAAGAATGTTAGATAAATATGATGCCGACATTAAGTTTTGTTTTTATTTCCTTTTTTCGGATTAGATAAAATAAGCAAACAAAAAGATAATCGTTTATGTTTTTATTTCATTCATATGTGGTTACATATTTGTTTGCTACTGTAGTCAGATAAGTGGCTTTCGTTAATTTATTTATTATTTGGTTTCGTTACTATTGCGAGGTCATTAACAACAACAATAAATGGATACGACATGAAACTTAAGTCTATAATTGCACTCGCTTTATTAGCCCCTTGTAGCGCCCTCGCTGATCACGATAACACCGTTATTAATGGCCTAGATTTTGGACCATTAGCTCAGTTTGTCGGTACTTGGAAATCAGTGGAAAGTGGTGGTGTTGATATTTCCCCTGCACAAGAAGGAACAACTCAAGGTAAAGGGGCTCCTGCAATTACCCCTTTCTATGAAGTAATGACTTTTGAAGTCGCGGCTGATGCGAAAAATGCCAGCGAGCAATATCTAGTAGCACTTTACTACAAGCAAGAAGTTTTCCGTAAATTAGATGATACAAAATTCCACGATCAGCGTGGATACCTAATTTACGATAAAGACAACCACATGGTTTACAACTCTTACTGTGTGCCTAGAACCACTTGTGTAACAGCTGAAGGCCCTGCGGGCAACGAGATGAGTCTAAAAGTAGCCGCTCGTGGTATTGCAGAGTCTAATTACATGACGGCAAATGCATCAACGACTGATTTTACGATGAATATTAAAATCGATGGCGATACATTAACTTACTCGCAAACAACCGCACTCGATATTTACGGCAACGCTTTTGCACATACCGATTCTTCTGTCCTAGAACGAGTAAAAAAATAATCACAGCTAGTGGGCTTTAGAACAAGGTTTTAGAAACCGCTCCTAAAACAACGCTTAGATTATGGAAAGTTTCCGCTAATAAAAAACCCCAAAAGAAATTTTGGGGTTTTTCTCATCACTTAATGTGACTATTTCACAATATCAATACTATTTGATATTAATGTTGCGATCTCGCTGGTCGTACATATCTGGAGTGGTGTGCACACCGCCTGCATAACCTGCTTTTTCAAGAGTTTCTCGTACCTCTTTGACATCTTCTTCTGAAACGACAATGTCTCTCGCCCCTAAATGGTAGCGAACAAAGGTGATCAGCTCTGCCAGTTTTTGATCAGAGAGCACATCTTCAAAACTCACCATTGGCATAAAGTTTTTATCTTCTACCAAATAGGTTGGCTCTAGTCCGCGCACGGTGACCGCTATGGTGTTAAATGGGTCGCTGTGCATGATAATGCCGTTATTGAGCAGTGCCGGTGCAATTGGATTGCGTCCTTTACCATCAGCGCCATGACAGGCTCCACAGGTTTGCTGATAGATAGGATAGATGTCTGAATTGTAGGCGCTTTCATCAAAGCCTTTCGGCTGTAGAGGTTTTGCATCCGCACTAACAAAGTTATTGGTGTCACCTTTAATGAGGTAATACGCCATCGCTTCAACATCATCTCGGGTCATCAAGCTCAAACTGTTTTTCACCACATCGGCCATACCTGCAAAAGCGGTTCCTTTATCGGAGTGTCCAGTGTGTAAGAAGTCAGTAAGTACTTGCGTATCCCAGCCATCGATATACAGCTCATTGGCAGTGATATCCGGCGCATTCCAACCATCAATGATATTACCTTGGAAGATACGATCGCTGATGATAGCTTGCGCAAGGTTTCGAGGTGAATGACATTCAGAACAGTGCCCTAAACCTGCCACCCAATATTTGCCTTGTTGCCATTTTTCAACATCATCAACGCTGTCTTTGATTTCTGCCGGCACTTCATATTGAAGTGGTGCGGTATCCATAAAGACAATATTCCAACTCAATAATCCAAGTCGAATGTTAGATGGGAATATCATGCTGTTGTCGTCGTTGCGTCTTGCTACTGCTGTGATCGACTGCAGGTATTCCCACATATCTTGCATATCTTGTTCTTTAACATATTGATATGAGGTGTAAGGCATTGCTGGATATAAATAGCCATGACGACCTTTACCATCAACCAATGCTGCTTTAAAGTCTTCATAGCTGTATTCACCAATACCTTCACTGGCGTGAGGGGTTATGTTGGTTGAATAAACGGTGCCAAATGGTGTTACAAACGGCAGTCCGCCCGCAAAAGGTTCGCCGCCTTCGGCGCTGTGACAAGCGACACAATCTCCGGCATGTGCTAAGTATTCACCGCGCTTAATCGCCTCACTATCTAGGCTAGCAATGTGCGCATCTGCATCGATTCGAGATTTCGTTAGCATGGCGCCAATGGCTAAAATCTCGTTGCGAGTCAGTTGCTTATCAAAGGCCGGCATCACGTTGTTCAGACCAAACTTAATGGTATGCTGGATCTCTTCGATGCTACCACCGTGTAGCCAGATATCATCAGAGAGCACCGGTACACCAATATCAACGTTGCCTTCAGAGCCATCGCCGTGACAAGCCGAACAATATTGTTTAAACAGCTGTTTCCCAAGTTCCACTTTCACGGGCGGAACATCGGTATGACGTTGGTTCAACGATGCTAAGAAGTATGAAAGTTTTGATATTTCATCTTCGTTGAGTACTTCGTTGTAGCCCGCCATCGCGCCATTACGACCTTTTTCGATGGAGTGAAGAATGGCTTCATCGCTACCACCATAGAGCCAATCATTGTCAATTAGGTTAGGAAAGTGCTTCTGACCTTGAGCGTTGTCTCTATGACACGCGGCACAATGGGTTTGAAACAGTATTCGCCCTGAATCTGTAATATCACTATTTTGCGCCAGGCTAGCCAGTGAAGTATCGCTTACTGAGGCAATTTGTTGATCAAGGGTAGTGGTTGGTGAACTTAATTTATCATCGCTTTGCTTCCAACCCATTAGCCCTTCCCAGTTACCAAGACCGGGATAAAGCACTAAAAACCCGACTGATAAACAAAAAGCCACAAAGTAACTAATAAATAATAGTTTTGGCGGAGGGGCGTCATTTTCATCGATACCATCAAAGGTACCCAACGCCTTATTGGCATCAGCGTCATGGTTTTTTCGCCAATATTTGACGATGATACTGACCATTAATAGCAAAAAAACAATCGTGCAGATAACAGCCCATAGATTCCAGAAATTACTCATTATTGGATCTCCTCTGCTGTATCAACCCCTAAACTTTGTAGATAATGAATAAGCGCTTCGCCTTTGGTTTTACCGCGAACTTGCAGACGAGCATCGGCAATTTCGTTGTCGCTATACGGCACCCCAAGGGTGCGCAGAGTGCGCATTTTATCGGTAATATCATCACCGGAAAGCTTTTGCTCAAACAGCCATGGATAGGACGGCATAATTGAGGTTGGGATAACGTCTCTGGGATTCACTAAATGCAAAACATGCCATTGGTCAGAATATTTTCGACCTAGGTTAGTTAAGTCTGGGCCAGTACGTTTTGAGCCCCAAAGGTTTGGAAACTCATAGATGTCATCCGGTTCTTGGTTGGCGCGGCCATTACGTTTTACCTCAGGCTCTATAGGGCGCACCATCTGCGTGTGACAAACGTGACACCCTTCACTGATGTAGATATCACGTCCTGCTACTTGAATCGCGGTCAGAGGTTTGGCTTGGCTATTTGCTGCCAACTCCGGGCCCCTGACTATGTTTGGCACAATCAGAACCAAGATAGAAAACGAGGCTACCACTATGGTGGCAATGATCAGAATAAAAACTGACTGTGTGAAATCCTTACTCATTATGATGCCTCCCTTTTAAGTACAAACTTTGGTGTAGTGACGGTCTTATACAGGTTGAACACCATCAGGAATAAGCCAAGTACAAACAAGGCACCACCAAAGAAACGCAGGAATAGCCATGGCGCTTTAAAGTTCATCGCCTCTACAAAGCTGTAAATTAGTTCGCCATTTTCATTTTGAGCAAGCCACATGTAGCCCTCACCAATGCCTGCCACCCACAATGCAATGGCATAAATTGCCACCCCTGCATGGGCTAACCAAAAGTGCCATTTGATCAGCCGAGTAGACCAGAGCTTGTCTTTATCCCACAGTTTCGGGATGAAGTAGTAGAACACCGCGATACCCGACATGCCTACCCAGCCTAAAGCGCCTGAGTGTACGTGGCCGATAATCCATTCGGTGTTATGTGCCATCATGTTAAACCAACGAATTGCCAGTAATGGGCCTTCAAAGGTCGCCAGACAGTAGTAAAGGATGGCGGAGAAGAAAAACATCATGATGTAGTCGTTTTTCAGTTTTTGCTTATTTTGCAATAGGGTCATGGCACTGTTAAATGCGCCACCCCAAGATGGCAGCCACAAAATTAATGACATCACTATGCCAATATTTTGCACCCAAATAGGCACAGAAGAGTAAATAAGATGGTGCGTGCCTGCCCAAGTGTAAAAACCGACTAATCCCCAAAAGTGAATCACAGAAAGGCGATAGGAATAAATTGGTCGCTCAGAGACTTTAGGTATGAAGTAGTAGTTCATACCGATAACGCCTGCGGTCAGCAAGAAGCCCACTGCATTGTGTCCCCACCACCATTGCACTATGGCATCTTGCGCGCCGGCAAACACCGAATATGACTTGGTGAGTGAGGCAGGTAGCGCAAGGTTATTGATGACGAAGATCAGTGCAATCACAATAATAAATGCGGCAAAAAACCAGTTTGCAACAAAGATGTGATTGACCTTTCTTTTGGCTATAGTGCCAAAGAAAAGGATGGCGTACAGCACCCAAACTAATACGATAAGAAGGTCGATTGGCCATTCAAGTTCGGCATACTCTTTTGATGTGGTGTAGCCCAGAGGTAGTGATAACACGGCCAGTAGCAGAACCAACTGCCAACCCCAAAATACCATCCATGCTAGGCTTTTATTAAATAGCCCACATTGCCCTGTGCGCTGCGCAATATACAGCGAAGCACCCATCAAAATATTGACCACAAATCCGTAAATTACCCCCGAGGTATGTAAGGGGCGCAGTCGACCAAATTGAAAATATTCAGAATCAAAATTAAGTACCGGCCAATACAGTTGTGCGGCAAGTACCACCCCAACAATCATACCTATGATTGACCATGTGACGGACGCCACTACAAAATATTTGACGACCTTGGTGCTGTACACCGTGGTTTCGTTTTCCATCAGTTAATCCTTTACTGCTGAGGTTCTTGACCGATCTTTGAGAAGAAGTACGAAATGTCTTCAATGTCTTGATCAGATAGCGAGTCAGCTTGTTGCTGCATTAAAATGGCTAGGCCACTGGTTCGCTCTCTGGCTTTATAATCTTTAAGGGAGGAGATCAGATACCCAAGCTTTTGACCACGAAGGTTAGGGTAGGGATCTAAGGTTGAAATGCCGTCTTCACCATGGCACGTCATACATACTTTTGCCTTGGCTTTACCTACTTCAAATTGGGCATCTTGTGTTGTGCCATCATCTTGCGCAAAGACACTGGCACTAAACCCTAAAATTGCTAATACAAACAGTCTCATCGGTATAAATCCTTTTCCGAGCCTCCATACTGCGTGTTGGAGGAAATGTAACGTTACGCAAAAGTATAGTTAAGTATTCTGATAAGGCATTGCTTTGCTTGAATATATTAAGCAATTAGATGATTATTACATAGGATAAAAATGAGATTGATTATCAATAGTGTTTAATGCTAATCATTCTTACTTTTTATATAAGCAAAATAACGCCAAAATCTGTCAGGTTATACGGGTGTTAATTGAGCCTTTTTTAGGCTCGATGTATGAATGATTTCGTTGGCTTCAATTAACGTTAATGGTTGATTAAAGGCCTGTTTAATCTCTTCTATTTCATTGTTATTAAAGCTCTTTTGTACGCAAAGAAGTTGTGTCGGCCTCTCTTCATTTAAAGTGATCCAACGCGCTCCCTCTTGGCTAGATTCATTGCTGATGTGTCGCAGATTTTGAGTTTGCAAATGTGGTTTTAATAGAGAAGCTAATTGGCTCACTGAGCTGTGAGATTCGATGCGATATAAATAACCGTTTGCTACTTTTTGTTTTACCCAATAATCCACGCCGCTCAATGAAATGGTTTTATTAGAGATAAAAATGGCGCAACTGCGACTTATAAATGGCGCAATAGTGACCGGGGAATGTTTAAATTCGGGTTGTCCAGAAATAGCATCTGTGGTGTTGGCTATCAGGGTGCAAGGTTTGCTATTTTTAGCGGTAGTGTCATTCCAATGAATTGGCATAAATAATTGCTGGGTAGAAACGTCAGTAGTGACACAAGCGCGCACTAAGCTCTTACCTTGTGCATTGGCAACCCAAGCCAGTTGCCCATCTTGAATGGCAAATTTGACTGCGGTATCTGGGTGAATTTGTACATAAGGTTCGCTGGCATGTTCGGCAAGTTTTGCTGATAGACCGGTACGGCTCATGGTGTGCCAGTGATCGCGCGCGCGCCCGCTGTTTAATATTAAAGGCGTTTGCTTGTCTGTTGTAGCGATAGGGGATTTAAAAGTAACGGGGATAAATCGCGCTTTTTCATCTTTGGTATAAAAACGCCCATCACTAAATAGCCTTTGATTAACGATTTGTTGTTGCTGAGCACTAACGGGCCACTGCTGCGGGGTTAAGTGGCTATAACCTTGATCGTTTAAGCAAGTTAAGCCAATCAGATTCAAATCTCGCTGACCTTTGTCATTACCCACACACGTTAATTGGCTGTATTCTCGAAAAATCTCGCCTTCGTGTTGGTAGTTAAAGGCATGCTGATAACCCATTTTTGTTGCTACTTGACTGATGATCCACCAATCTGGTTTAGCTTGCCCTGGGCTTGGAAGAATGCGTCTCTGCCTAGAGATGCGACGCTCCGAGTTAGTGACCGTACCCGATTTTTCACTCCAACCTTGCGCAGGCAATACGATATCAGCCAAACGTGTGGTTTCAGTATCTGCAATACAGTCGGACACCACCACTAGCGGACATCGACTCAGCGCGGATTTAATCTTGGCCGAATTTGGCAGGCTAACCATAGGGTTAGTCGCCATGATCCAAACCGCTTTTATTTTGCCGGATTCAATGGCGTCAAACAGTTCAATGGCCTTTAACCCCGGTTTTGTCGCTAGATTATCTGTATCCCAAAAATCACTGACTAAGCGGATATGCTCAGGGTTATCAAATTCCATGTGCGCGGTGAGTGTGTTGGCAAGCGCGCCGACTTCTCGACCACCCATCGCGTTTGGCTGACCAGTCACAGAAAAGGGACCACTGCCTGCTTTACCAATTTTGCCAGTCGCAAGATGACAATTAAGAATGGCATTTACTTTATCTGAACCACTACTGGATTGGTTCACCCCTTGTGAGTAGATAGTCACCACGCGCTCGGTATTGGCGAAGTTTTGGTAAAAGTCTTCCAACTGTTGCGAGCTTAATTGAGTGATTTGTTCAATATCAGATTGAGCATGCGCCTTGCTTACTGCGCTATCAAAATCAGAGGTATGCGAGGCAATAAAGGCATCATCTAGAGCCTCGCTATTAGCAAGCTGGGACAACAGCCCATTAAAGAGCGCAACGTCTGAGCCTGATGCCAGAGCTAGATGAGTATTGGCAATATCACAGGTGTCGGTTCTTCTTGGGTCGATAACGACGATATTGAGCGCTGGATTGGACTGTTTTGCAGTGCGTAATCGCTGAAATAACACTGGATGACACCACGCAAGGTTTGAGCCTACTATCACCACCATTTCTGCTTGTTCAAGATCTTCGTAGCAGATCGGCACAGTATCGCTACCAAATGCTCGCTTGTGCCCCACGACAGAAGAGGCCATACACAGACGTGAGTTACTGTCGATGTTGGCGGTACCCATAAAACCTTTGATGAGCTTGTTAGCGACGTAATAATCTTCAGTCAACAGTTGTCCTGAGACATAAAACGCTACCGAATCTGCGCCGTGCTCTTGTATGGTGCGAGCAAAGCCTGCTGCGACTTTTGCGGTGGCTTCGTCCCAAGTGATTGCTTGATCACCTTGCTCTGTTTTTAAGGTAGGAGAGAGTAAGCGTCCGTCGTGAATGACCGTCTCTCCAAGGGCAATGCCTTTAGTGCAGAGCTTACCGTAATTGGACGGATGGGATTTATCGCCTCTTATTTCAAGCTCGCCAGACAGTTTAGGCCTTGCTTCTACTCCGCAGCCTACACCACAGTATGCACAGGTCGTTTTGATCCATCCTTCATCTTGCGAAGTCATAGCTAATCCTTAATTGGTATCTTTATCTCTATTGGTTAACAAGCAAAAATCAAACCAAGTTGCTAAAATTCAATAAATATAAAAATAACACTTTATTATCAAATACTTGAAAATACATCTACCACTAAAGTGGTATTGTTTTTGAGTTATAAATAATGAGGTTTACTTTTATATGCACCAAGTTGAGTCTTATTGCACCGCAAAGGGTCATTTTCTGTTGCTCTGGATGTTTGTTGATTAGTTTTATTGGTTTAGTTAATAAAATGTACACCTCATAACCTGTTGTTTATTAATGGCTTATTAATTTATTTCTGACTGTTTATTTAATGTTGGTATCTAAATTGCAAGCTCCCTCTCAGAAGCACTGACAAAATTAGTCGTTTTTAAATAAGCGATACGCGAAACAAGATGCGGTGAAGAGATTGAGGAGCAATATGATGCAAAGACAAGCAAATTATGTAGGGCGTGTAACCCTAGTTGGAGCCGGCCCTGGTGACCCAGATCTTCTCACAGTAAAAGCATACCGAGCGATCACCCAAGCTCAATTTATTATGTATGACAATCTAGTCAGCGAACAAATTAGAGCCCTGTTTCCTAAAGATGCAAAGACCGTTTTTGTCGGCAAAGCAAAGGGCAAACACAGTGCGACTCAGCCAGATATTAATGATTTGCTATTGGATGCAGCCTTAAAAGGTGAGCACGTTTGCCGAGTGAAAGGCGGTGACTCGTTTGTGTTTGGTCGTGGCGGTGAAGAGATGCTAATGCTTGCCAAGCAAGGTGTCGAAGTGGATGTTATTCCCGGTATTACTGCCGCGTCGGGCTGTACTAGCTATGCCAATATTCCTTTAACGCATCGTGGTTTGGCGCAAGGCTGTACTTTTATTACTGCGCATGCAGATAAGAAGTTAGATATTAATTGGGATGCTCTGGCGCAGCTCAAGCAAACCTTGGTTTTTTATATGGGCCTAAGTAAAACCGATATGTTGATGGAAAAACTGCTGTCGGGCGGGATGAGTAAAGAAACGCCAGTTGCTTTCATTGAAAATGGTTGTACGCCTAATCAGCGCGTACATATTGGCAAACTGGATCAGCTCACCGCACTTAAAACTCAACATCAAATTCAATCCCCAGCGCTTATTGTGGTGGGTGAAGTGGTGTCTATTGCAGAGCAGATGAATTGGCTTAGCCAGCTGACTCAGCATCAGTTACAGCAAACTAAACGCAAACAAGTGTTGCCATTGACGGCGTAACCCCACGCTCACGTGAGATAAATTTAGATTTCAAGGAATGAAAATTATGAATAAGCAAAGAGTAGTCGTTGTTGGTAACGGAATGGTTGGCCACAAATATATCGAAAACTTGTTACAGCAAAAAAACGATGATTTGGAGATCATTACCTTTTCAGAAGAGCCTCGTCTTGCCTATGACCGCGTGCATCTTACTTCTTACTTTACCGGCAATGGCGCGCAAGAGTTGATGCTTGCCGATGAAGGATATTACAACGAAAACGGGGTTAAATTTGTCGTCAGTGACAAGGTGGTAAAGCTTGATACGCAAGCTAAGCAAGTCATCACTGAGAGCGGCCGAGTTGAGCCTTATGACACCTTAGTGCTGGCGACAGGTTCTTACCCATTTGTGCCACCCATTCCAGGTAACGACAGTGAACACTGTCATGTGTACCGCACTTTAGAAGATTTAGATGCTATTGAAGAGTCGAGCAAGTTAAGTCAAAGCGGCGTAGTTGTGGGTGGCGGTTTGCTGGGGCTTGAAGCGGCCAATGCTATTAAAGAGCTTGGACTACAAACACACGTTGTGGAATTTGCTCCAAGATTGATGGCAGTGCAGTTAGACGCTGGCGGCGGCGCACTGCTGCGCAGAAAAATCGAATCGTTAGGCGTTTCGGTACACACCGAAAAAGCCACCACTGAAATTGTGGCAGGAGAAAACGCCCGTTACCGCATGAATTTTGCCGATGGTTCGCATCTAGAAACCGACATGATTGTGTTTTCGGCAGGCATTCGTCCGCAAGATGAACTGGCAAGACAAGCCGATATTGAAATTGGCGAACGTGGCGGGATAGTGATTGATGACTACTGCCAAACCAGTGCCAAAGATGTGTATGCGATAGGTGAATGTGCCCTGTGGGATGGCAAGATTTTTGGTTTGGTCGCACCGGGTTATCAAATGGCGAAAGTGGCCGCTCAGCATTTATTACAAGATGAGAATGAGGCTGACAGCGCAGCATTTACTGGCGCGGATATGAGCACCAAATTGAAATTACTGGGCGTAGATGTGGCTAGTATTGGTGAGGTTCACGACCAAACTGAAGGCGCTCAGTCGTACACCTTTAGTGATGAAATCGATCAAATATATAAGCGTTTAATTGTCTCTGAAGATGGCTCAAAGATCATTGGCGCGGTGCTGGTGGGCGATGCTGAGGCGTATGGCACGCTCTTGCAGATGAAGCAAAATGATATGCCTTTGCCTGCCAATCCATCGGTATTGATTTTACCCAATGTTGCGGGCGAAGAGTCTGCGGGAATGGGCGTGGATGCCTTGCCTGATAGCGCGGTGATTTGTTCATGTTTTGATGTCACTAAAGGCGATATCAAGCAGGCGGTGCAGGCGGGTTGTAACACTATAGCTTCGCTTAAAGAGACCACTAACGCCTCAACAGGTTGTGGCGGTTGTAGTGCACTGGCAAAACAAGTGCTTGATGCGGAATTACTGAGCTTAGGCGTGGAAGTGAATAACGACCTTTGTGAGCACTTTGCCTATTCGCGTCAAGAGCTTAGCGACATTGTTCGAGTCAATCAGATCAAAACCTTTGAACAGCTTTTAGCCCAATATGGCAAAGGCCATGGTTGTGAAGTGTGTAAGCCAACCGTGGGCTCAATATTAGCCTCGTTTTGGAATGACTATATTTTGCAAAACGAGCATATGGAGCTGCAAGACACCAATGATATCTACCTAGGCAATATGCAAAAAGACGGTACTTATTCAGTGGTGCCACGCATTGCTGGAGGAGAGATCACCCCAGATCGCCTGATTGTGTTAGGACAAGTGGCAAAAGAGTTTGATCTGTACACCAAGATCACCGGTGGTCAACGTGTGGATCTGTTTGGTGCACAGCTCAACGATTTACCGATTATTTGGCAAAAACTGGTGGATGCCGGCTTTGAAACCGGACATGCCTACGGAAAATCTGTACGTACTGTGAAGTCTTGTGTGGGTAGCACTTGGTGTCGTTACGGCGTGGGTGACAGTGTGCGTTTAGCCATTGATGTAGAGAACCGCTACAAAGGCCTGCGCTCTCCGCACAAAATTAAATTTGCGGTCTCAGGTTGTACCCGAGAATGTGCTGAGGCTCAGTCTAAAGATGTTGGCATTATAGCCACCGAAAACGGCTGGAACTTGTATGTGTGTGGTAATGGAGGCATGCGTCCGCGTCATGCTGACTTACTGGCGACTGATTTAGACGAAGCCACCCTGATTCAATATATCGACCGCATGTTGATGTTTTATATTCGCACCGCTGATCGCCTGCAACGTACTTCGGTATGGATGGAAAACCTTGAAGGCGGTTTAGATTACCTAAGAGAAGTGGTTGTTGAAGACAAACTAGGCCTTGCGGCAGAGCTTGAAAAAGAGATGGCAAACACTATCGTTCAATACCAATGTGAGTGGAAAACCACTTTGCAGTCTCCAGAAAAACTGAAGCGATTTAGCCATTTTATCAATAGTGAGCAACGTGATGACACGCTGAGCTTTGTGTCGGAACGTGAGCAGCGATTCCCTAGTAGCACTGTTGATTCCTCATCTAATACCCAAAGTAGTGAACAAATTATCGATGTGGTTGAGGTGAACTAGTGGCTAAAACCGACAATATAAATTTATGCGAAATAGACGTCATTTTTATCAAGGAGAGAGAATATGAATAATTGGCAAACGATCTGCGATATACAAGATATCGCTCCCAATGTCGGAGTCTGTGCTCTTGTTAATGGCAGACAGATAGCGGTATTTAACTATCAGCGCACCAACACGCTGTACGCTATTTCAAACTATGACCCAATTGGTAAAGCGCAAGTGCTTTCACGAGGCATCATAGGTTGCTTTGAAGGTGAGCCTTGCGTGGCGTCTCCTTTGTACAAACAGCACTTCAATTTGCAGACGGGGCAATGCATTGAAAAACCAGAATGCACGATAAAAACCTATCCGGTTCGTCTTATTGATGGAGCTATTCAAATTCAGGTTAGTGAAGCGGTGGCAGCGTAATGCCTGTCACTGCAGCGCCTTTCATTGTAATGAACGGCGAGCAAGTCAATTTTTCACCCTTTAAGCAGGAAGCTGTCGCTTAAATTAAGCAACAAAAAAAGGATTTATATTATGGATAACAGTAAATTTTCTCTGTTTTCGTTTAGCGGAAAAATGAAAGTCTTACATTTAAGTTGGATGGCTTTTTTTATTACCTTTGTGGTTTGGTTTAACTTTGCACCTTTATTGCAAATGGTAAAAGAGACACTAGGGCTGAGTACCCAAGAGATCAAAACCTTATTGATTTTAAACGTAGCCCTTACCATACCAGCACGTGTGGTTATCGGTATGCTGACCGATAGGTTTGGCCCAAGATTGGTTTATTCAGCGCTACTGGCGGTGTGTTCCATCCCGTGTTTTATGTTTGCCTTTGCTGACTCCTTTATACAGGCTGCAATTGCCCGTTTCTTACTCGGTTTTATTGGTGCAGGCTTTGTGGTTGGTATTCGCCTAGTCTCAGAATGGTTCCCGCACAATGAGTTGGGTACCGCTGAAGGCATATATGGCGGCTGGGGTAACTTTGGTTCTGCTGCGGCAGCATTTACTCTACCGACTATCGCTATCTTGTTTGGCGGTGATGAAGGCTGGCGCTACGCGGTAGCGATTACAGGCCTAATGAGCTTAGTGTTCTCGGTTATCTTTTATCGTTCAGTTTCCGATACACCAAAAGGCTCGACTTACTTTAAACCTAAGCATGTGACTGCAATGGAAGTGACTTCAAAGGGCGACTTCTTCTTCCTATTGATCATGAAAATTCCTATGTATGCGGTGTTAGGTTTATTGGCATGGAAACTGTCTCCTAGCGGCATCGGTATGCTGTCAGACTTTATCGTAAACTGTATCTATGCAGGCTTGGCGGCGCTTTATTTGTTGGAAGTGAGCCAAGTATGGAAAGTGAATAAAACCGTATTTGAAAAGCCTGTAGAAGAGATCCACCAATATAAATTCAAGCAAGTTGCGGTGCTGAACGTGCTGTATTTCGCAACTTTTGGTTCTGAGTTAGCCGTGGTGTCTATGCTACCGCTATTCTTTGCTGAAACCTTTGAACTGACTCCGGTACTTGCCGGTATGGTGGCATCGGCGTATGCCTTTATGAACTTAATGTCGCGTCCCGGTGGCGGTTGGATTTCCGATAAATTTGGTCGTAAACCAACACTATTAATCCTTACAGCAGGTCTTGCAGTTGGGTACTTCTTGATGGGGCAAGTGGGCAGTCACTGGCCAGTATGGCTTGCAGTAGCCGCGGCTATGCTATGTTCATTCTTTGTACAAGCGGGTGAAGGTGCGGTGTTTGCAACGGTTCCTCTAATTAAACGCAGAATGACAGGTCAGATTGCCGGTATGACAGGCGCGTACGGTAATGTGGGCGCGGTGACTTATTTAACCATTCTCTCTTTTGTTGATTATCAAACCTTCTTCTACGTGATTGCGGCAACGGCCGTATTGGGCTTTGTGACTTTGATTTTCATGGAGGAGCCGACCGGTAAAATTGCTGAGGTGAATAAGGACGGTAGTGTGACCTTAATCGACGTCTCTAACTAGCCAGGAATAGAGCTCAATCTTGGTGGATGGTAGCTATATTCAACAGCTGCTTTCACATCAAGGTTGGGCTCTATGCTAATAAGTGATTATTGATGAATATGCCAATCTCTACACTTAAATTACAACATGCGGGGGCGTCGCTAGTTGGCGCTCGCACGCAAAATCAGGATGCTATTTTATTAAAGATTCCTGATAGTGCTGACGAACTCACACACAAGGGAATCGTGGCCTGTATTGCCGACGGCGTGAGTTGCAGTGACCACAGTCAAAGAGCAAGTCATACCGCCGTGGTGCAGTTTGTGAATGATTACTTTGCCACCCCAAGTAGTTGGAGTATCAAACATTCAGCAGGTAAAATCTTAACGGCTATTAATACGTGGCTGTATGAAGAAGGGAGCAAGCAAGCACTAACTCACAACGGATTAGTGACAACCTTTAGTTGTGTGGTCATTAAATCCAATACCGCTCATCTTTTCCATGTAGGGGACACGCGTATTCACTTGTTCAGAGATGGACAACTGCAACTTCTCACCAAAGATCACCAAAGAACCAACTTAGCCAATCACGCATACCTGACCCGAGCTTTAGGCATGGATTCTAACCTTGATGTGGACTACCAGAAGGTGAGTTTACAAAAAGGAGATAGATTTATCCTTACCTCAGATGGGGTACATGACACTATTGATATCACTCCCTTAGCCAGTTCGAGTCAATATACACCGCAAGAAATTTGCGACTTACTTTGTCATGACGCCTTTGAGCAAGGCAGCCAAGATAACTTAAGTGCATTGGTGTTCGATGTGAAAGACTTACCTGCGCACACCTTACCGGAACATCAGTTTTCTATGCTGGCGCGCTCGATTCCGCCTGTTTTGCAAGAGGGCAATAAACTCGAACAATTTCGAGTACTTAAGGTGCTGTATTCAGGTTCGCGTAGTCATGTGTATTTGGTTGAAGACGAATTGACGAGCAAGCGACGAGTATTAAAAGCGCCCTCTGAGCATTATCGCGATGATCTTGATTATCTAAAAGCCTTTGCTAACGAACAGTGGGTAGGGGCTCAGCTCAAGAATACGCGAGTGATGCGGGTATATCCAAGCCCCAACGACAGTCGTTTTGTCTATCAAATATGTGAGTATATTCAGGGGATTACCTTGCGTCAGTGGATGTATGATAATCCGAAAGCAAGCTTACAAGAAACCCGCACTCTGTTAGATGAGATTATCAAAGCACTGCGAGTTTTCCAGCGTGCAGATATGGTGCACCGAGATCTTAAGCCAGAAAACATCATGATTACTCCCGCAGCCGAGGTGAAAATTATTGATTTTGGCGCGGTAAAAGTAAAAGGGCTAGAAGAAATTACGCCCGAATCCCGCGATTCTACCCCGTTGGGCGCAGTCAATTACATTGCTCCTGAATATATCGATTCGGGTAAAGCGAGCATAGTGTCAGATCTGTTTTCAGTGGCGGTGATTGGTTTTGAAATGCTAACCGGTGAGTTGCCTTATAAACCCACCACCAGTCAAAATTTACAAGCGGCAAGGCATACTAAATGGGAATATCGTTCTTTAGTGGATTATCGAACGGACATTCCATCTTGGGTTGACTTAGTGTTTCGTAAAGCCACTCATCACCTTCCACATCGACGTTATCAAGTGCTTGGTGATTTTATTGCCGACTTGTATATGCCTAATAGTGTGTTGCAAAAAGAGTTAAAAGACAGCCCACTAATAAAGAGAAACCCGCTGTTGTTTTGGAAAACCATCGCTTTGTTAGCAACGGCGGTGGCAGTAGCGGAAACGCTGTGGTTGATTTCTAACTAGCATAAAAAAATGACCGCTCAAAGAGCGGTCATCATGTTGATAGAGGTTATTGGTGTTGGGATTATTGACCTGCTACGGTAATAATTTCTTGGATATTGCTATTAAATACCGCTAAGTCATCCCCATTTGCTTCAGATGTTTCTAGCCCTTTGGTAAAGGCAATGCTGAAATTTTTATTGTCTGATAATTTCAGCTGTGTAATTGCATGGGCATTATTATCATTTAGATACATGCTTTTTAATTCTTTTATAATCGGGTTGTTCATGGTTAGAGCAATAGTGACCGTGACTTCATTTTTCTCTTTGTTTTCAGTGATATAAACTGATGAGGAACTAACACCATTTAAGTCTACCGTTTTAAGATTCGTTATATCTTTCAGTGTATCGGCATCGTCACTAGAAAAAATCTTTGTTAGTACCATTTTGTTATTAGTTGGATTGTAAGTCATTTTTACAAATCCAGTAGTATTCGCATCTACACGAAACCAGCTACTATTGTGCATGGTATATACGGTAGAGCGTCGACCTTTAAATTTTGGTTCAATTGTACATGTAAAAATGGTACTACTTGAGGTTTGAATAGTATCACAAAGTTGGTATACCTGCTGTTCGGTAAAGCCTGCATCTTCAAATGTCATGGCGATTTGCTGGTGATTATCTTCAGCTAACCACTTATCTACTTCGGCTTGCGCTATTTGTTTTTGTTTCAATGACATGTTTTTTGCATTGGAATGTTGAATAGACTTTAAGTGAGCATCTTCTTTATTCTGCAGTTTTTGATATTGAGCCTTAGCCACCATACTAACAGGGATATTGTAGTTCTGTTTATTATCTAGCTTATCGATAGTAGTGTCGATATCGCTGTTAGCTGACGGTGAATTAGTGTTTTGAGTGACACTTGGTGCCTTGTTCAAATCTTGCTGGGCACCATGGTCACTAGAGCTTGAACCACCGCCACAGCCTGTCAGAAGTACAGGTGTTAAAGCTAATGCAAATAAAGTGTATTTCATGTTGTCTGCCTTTAAAAATTCTCAGTGTCTATACAAGACGACCTTTCTTTGTAGAGAGAATAATCTTCATACAGAGAAAAAACATGAACACTTGTTTTGATAGTGTGCCACTTTTAGGTTGAATTTTAAGCAGTAGTGAAAGGAAATGATGGCAATATAATGCCGGAAGTATCAATTGAAGCCAGAAGATACCTATAAAGTACAGTGCATAACGTAAAATTTAAAATAGCAAAAAGTAGAATAAGGTGAGGTTAACGGCGAGGTGGCTATTTGAGTGAGATCTTATATTTAATATTTAGTGATTAGACGAAACAAGGAGTACAACTAGATTACACTCCTTGTTCGCAGAGCAAATTATGGTTGGGTGGCTTTGGTTGCAAACATATTCAGCGCTTTACTTATTTTGCCGATGACTTCATCGCAACCCATGATGTTGTGTCGCGCTTTTAAGTAGTTTGGGTCGTTGTAAGTTAGCCAAACCAAACCATGCTCATCTTCCGAAATAAGCGCTTTTTGTGGTAGGTCGATAGCCGCGCTTTGCTGGCAGACCATTAGCGGAGAACCTACCTTGGGGTTGCCAAATAACACAAGTTCGGTCGGGCGCAGCGTTATGCCGACGTTTCCGGCTGCTTCAGAATGCTTAATTCGTGCAAAGGTGGTCATGCCTTTTTCTTTGAGGGCATCAACCAATCTATCGGCAGTAGTGGTAACGTCGTAATGACTTTTCATTGAGATAAGTCCATTATCTATTGGCACTTGATTACTTGCGTGTGCAGTAAAGCTGATTAAAAGCATCGCACAAAGGCTAAGTATTACTTTTTTCATAGTCATTGCCTTATCCATTAATTAAGGTAATTAGTTCAATAATTTAACTCGCATACGATAGTAATTATTGAGTAGACGACAAGTTAAGTAAAGAAAGTGTGGCGCTAAATGTTAATAATGTAAATGTCGACGGCAGAGTTTGTGGTTTACTCACGAATGTGTATTTTAACTAAAGCAGTTTGATTAAGCGGAAGGTTTCGGTGTTGTTAGAAAATTCAAAACAAAATCAAAAACACAAAATGCAGCTTTGGCGTTCGAAGATAAGCGATATTGCTGCAGATGTTACTGCACATAATGCTATCGCCTCCATATTGGTGATGCTGTTTGTTTTGTTCTCCGCCAATACGCAAGCGGCAACGGGCTTTCTAAAAAGCAAAGACACCCAAGCCTTTACTCAGGTGTGTTATTACGATGTGTTGGGTGATACACATAGCCTAAATATAAAATCAACGGACTTGTGCCCGTTGACTTATGAGTTTGATACACTGCCAAAGCTAAGCAAACCCGCACCGAGCGCTAAGAAAACGGGTTTCTTTAAAGATGATGAAACGTCTGGATTTAGCCGATTGTGCTCATATGATGTGTTAGGTGATACCTACGTCTTAACAATCGGAAGCACCGAAATCTGCCCCTTAACCTATCAGTTTTAATCAGCGTGAGGGGAGTGACTATTCGCTGATTGTTACCTTTTCAATAACAACAGACTCAATAGGAAGATCGTCCATACCAAATAGTGAATGTGTTTTTCGTTTTGCAATGGCATTGACCACATCCATTCCCGCAGTGACTTCACCAATGACCGTATAACCCCAACCTTGGTTTGTTGTGGCGGTGTAATCGAGAAAGTCATTGTCATCAAGGTTAATGAAAAACTGCGAGGTGGCAGAATGTGGTGCATCGGTGCGAGCCATCGCTACGGTACCTAGCTTATTTTTCAATCCTCGGTTTGCTTCATTCACGATAGGAGCGTAGGTTTCTTTTTCGAGTAACTTTTCGTTGTACCCGCCACCTTGAATCATAAAACCATCGATCACGCGGTGGAAAATCGTGCCTTCAAAGAAGCCTTCTTCGCAATACTTTAAAAAGTTTTTAGTACTCACGGGTGCTTTGTCTTTGTTGAGAACGATACTGATATCACCGAGGTTGGTCGAAAGTACGATCATCTGTTTATCCTATAAAATTAATTTAGGGCTAAGTATACATTCTTGGTGTGGCTTCAAGAGGTTAAATTATTCAGTTGTTAGAGGCTGAGACGACAGCTTTGCTTTGCGGTAACATGGAGCACTTATCGCAGACAATAATTGGCTGAGTTAGTGAGTCAAAACTTGTTTGTGGTGATGGCGGTAACCAAATAGCAGATGGCAGTGAGTATGAGCTTTAACGACATTCAACAAAAACTACAATCTTTCACTTCTTTAGAGCAAGTGTTTGAGTATTTTGAAGTGGACTTTGAACGCCAATGCATCGAAGAGTATCGCTTGCCATTGCTAAAAAGATTTAACGGTTATTTGCTATTGGAAAAGCCCGATGATTGGTTTGCAGCGCGCAGGGTGTTAAGAAATGCGTATTGTAAAATTCAACGGGGAAGGTTAGACCCAGCTACGCGCTCAGCGTGCCGTGGTTGCACCTCTTGTTTGCGCCGATAAGGTGAGACATTTCTCTCTATGCACATCTATTATTAACATTTCTTTGACAACTCACAGTGGTGTTGCTTAACTGGTACGACAAGTTCATTTTCGGTGACCGTTATGCTTTCTACATTACAAAAAGCCAATCTATACCTTGCTTACTTTGGTTTTTTTAAAGTGCCTTTATTGTGGTTGAGTCGACCTAAAATAATCACCATGAATGAAGAAATGGTAGAGATAAAAATTCCGCTACGAAGGCGCACTAAAAACCATTTAAATAGCATGTATCTTGGGGCATTAGTGGTTGGCGCTGATGTGGCTGGTGGATTTTTAGCTGCAATGAAAGCCAAGGATCAGGGGCGAAAGATATCATTAGCCTTTAAAGGGCTTAACGCTGAGTTTTTCATGCGTCCGGAAAGTGATGTGCATTTTGTTTGCCATGATGGACAGCTTATTGACCAAATGCTAGAAGAAACTATCGCCACCGGTAAGCGGGTCAACAAAGACATGCGTGTTATTGCCCTCTGCCCAACCCTACATGGCGATAAGCCCATGGCACAGTTTGATATTATGCTTTCTCTCAAAGCGAAATGATGCACCAGAAAAATTGTGTTCTTTGATTCATTAAAAATGTTGAGCTGAATCATCTTTTTAAATTACTCCCTCCTCCTTTGCATTGGATCTTATATTGCGTGATACGAATTATTACGAGAAGTATATGGATCAAGTTACATAAGTAAGATACTGTTTCCTTCGATTTTTATTTGCACTATTTATTCAATAAGGAAGTTGTTTATGCAAGGCTTAGTAGATTTCTTGAATGGGGTTATTTGGAGTCCCTTTCTTATCTACCTCTGTTTAGGTGCGGGATTATTCTATTCCATCCTAACTCGATTTGTTCAAATTCGTCATTTCTTTGAAATGTGGCGTTTATTGCTGTCTGGAAAAAGTTCTGAGAAAGGTATTTCGTCATTTCAGGCATTAGCCGTCTCTTTATCTGGGCGAGTGGGCACAGGTAATATCGCAGGAGTTGCCGCCGCTATTGGTTTTGGTGGGCCTGGAGCGGTTTTCTGGATGTGGGTTGTGGCATTTTTTGGCGCGGCGACGGCTTATGCAGAATCGACATTAGCTCAAATATATAAAGAAGAAGACGAAGGTCAGTTTCGCGGCGGTCCAGCTTATTATATAGAGAAGGCAATGGGTCAGAAATGGTACGCATGGATCTTTGCTATCGCCACCATTTTTGCTTGTGGGGTGCTATTACCAGGAGTCCAGTCTAACAGCATCGGTAATGCGGTTGAAACGGCATTTGGCTCCGGTCCTATGATTGAAACTGCGATCGGAACATTTAGCTTTGCGAAGGTTGTTACTGGTACTTTCATATCAATAATACTTGGCTTTATCATTTTTGGTGGGGTTAAGCGCATTGCTAACTTTACCCAAATTGTGGTGCCTTTTATGGCTTTGGCTTATGTCTTAACTGCATTTGTTATCATTTTGCTGCACATTACAGAGGTGCCTCGCATCTTTGCCATGATCATCGGCGACGCGTTTACACCTATGGCTGGCTTTGGTGCTGCAATCGGTTGGGGCGTTAAGCGTGGCGTATATTCTAATGAAGCAGGTCAGGGCACAGGCCCACATGCGGCGGCAGCGGCCAACGTTGATCATCCGGCGCAACAAGGTTTAGTGCAATCCTTCTCTATCTATATCGATACTTTGTTGGTGTGTTCTGCTACCGCATTTATGATCTTAATTACTGGGATGTACAATGTCCAAGGTGCAGGCGAAGGTGTATTTATTGTGCAAAACATTGCGGCAAATATTGGCGCTAACAGTCCTGCATTTACTCAATTAGCTATTGATAACACACTTCCCGGCATCGGTAAGCCTTTCATTGCCGTCGCACTGTTCTTCTTTGCTTTTACCACTATCTTGGCTTATTACTACATAGCGGAGACCAATATTGCTTATATCCGTCGTACTTTTAAAATTAACGGCTTAAAATTCTTACTCAAATTAGTCATTATTACTTCGGTTTTTTATGGCACGGTTCGATCAGCCAATTTAGCATGGGCGATGGGTGACGTTGGGGTAGGCTTGATGGCTTGGCTCAATATTATTGGTATTTTGATTATCTTCGTTATGTCTAAACCTGCTCTAAAAGCGTTGAAAGATTATGAAGAGCAAAAAAAACGTGGCGTATCCGTCTATACATTTGATCCAGTAAAGCTTGGCATTAAAGGTGCGACTTATTGGGAGAAACTGTTAGACAAGCCATCAAAAAAATAAACAGCTGAATAACTATGAATTAGGGCTTAGATAGGTGATATCTAGGCCCTTTATTGTATTTGGACATGCGGTTGTCATATGCCTTTTATACTATTATTAATGTGTTTGGCACTTATATTCTATGACTTGCATATATAGAGTGATGTTGAAAATTTTATAAGCAAATAGTTACTCGTGTTGTAATTTAATTATGAAATAAAATTACAAAGAAAATGTAAAGTGTGATCCTGATCACTTATTTTGTTATTTGCGTGGTAATTAATGACCAAAAATGTGAAAGTGCCCACGGTATAAGTTTATTTGTATTACTATAATTCTTTTGAATTTTTTGTCTTTGTGATTTGGAGTGCTATTTTGTCTTGGCCGATTGTTTTTGATTTGATGAGTGTGCTATTGCTAGTAGTTTTAGCTGTCGCGGCTAGAAAATCGATGCAGTCTTTAAAAGATGGTATTGCATCTGCACAAAGAAAAGACGTTTCTGACAAACACATCCGTAAGAACTTTGCCAAGCTAAGCTTAAATAGAGCCATTCTTGTACTAACGATAGCCACTATTGTTATTAAATCAGCTTTGATTCTTGGACAAATATTAGACTTTGATTCAATCGATAAACACGGCTTACTTGATGAGGATGTTGTTCAATACATCGTTGTTGAGTAGACACTTGTTGGCGTTCCCCTTTCTTTCTAGTGAAATCCTAGTGCTGAGTGACAACAGTAACTTGAGTCGAGCCTATTAAGTAGATAAAATCAACTTAATGACAGCAGTTGATTGATGTAATTTAAAGGGCTAAGCATGGACAAGAACACAGTTTCAGAAGCGATTTTTAATATCGTTCACTCATACCGAAATGCCATTCGTGCTGAGCTTCAAACCCAACATTCTGCCTTAAATGGAATGCACGCTCGTTGCCTCTCTTTCATTGAGCGAAATACACAATGCACTGCCAATGATATTGTGCAGCACTTTTCTCGTGATAAAGCGCAAGTGGCTCGTTTAGTCAAAGAAATGATCAACAACGGTTGGTTAATCAAATCCCCAAACCCAGGAGACAAACGCAGTCAACTGCTCTCTTTGACTGAACAAGGCATCGCCTTGAGTCAACAAATATCCAATGCCCAACAAAAAATCCAAGATAAGATGCAGCAAGATCTGAGCGAACAAGAGCTCGAGACCTTTGTATGTGTCATGGAAAAGCTCGCCAATAACCTGACTAGATGACTCTAAATCTGTGTAAAATCTCACTTTTTTGTTTATAGCGTATATAGTTATTGTTATGTGATTCATCATTATCTATCTTTTGGACTTCTTAATGGAACTGAGATGTTTTTCCAAAGCCGCTGTCATTATTGGCACTTCTTTTGCCCCTTTATATTCATCTGCGACATCATTTGAACTGCCGATCTGGAAGTCAGAAGCGGAAGAGCGTGGTTATGTTCTGCCCAAAGCATTTGGCATCAGTGTTGGCTACATGCGAGTTGAGCAAGGCATTAGTGTCGACTCTATTTCGTTTGACGGTTTAAAAACCCCTGAGATAACCATTCCGCCAATCATTCCGGGCAGACCTCCTACAGTGATACCAGAGCAGCCTATCCCTGCTGAACTTATCGGCATAGAGACATCCCCTGGTTTTCAGCGCAGTGATGTGTTTACCGTGCGAGCCGATATGTGGCTATTTCCCTTTTTAAACTTCTATGCCATCGCGGGGAAAATCAGCGGTTATTCGGAAACCAATATCAGTGTCGATATTGGCGGAATAGATTTTGAACCAGTACAAGATGAAAGGTTTCTTTTAGACCTAGATGGCAATATGTACGGTGGCGGCTTAGTGCTAGCGGGTGGTTATAAAGAATGGTTTACCATCATTGATGCCAGCTACACCAAGACCAATTTAACTGTCATCGAAGGCGGGATTGATTCCATCGTCATAACCCCAAGACTTGGCTACGACTTTACTAATCATGGCGTGCCGATACGAGTATGGGGCGGCGCACAATATCAAAATATCCAACAAACTCTAAAAGGCAAAATTAGCGACCTTGAATTGCCCTCAGCTCTGGAAGGCTTATTGGATTTCGTTAATGGCGATGATGAAGGACGCTTCATTGTAGAGCAAAGCCTAGCCAATGAATGGAACGCCGTTGTTGGTTTTAATTATGTGATTAACCCCACCTTTAATATCATCGGTGAATTCGGCTTTGGCGATCGTCAAAGTGCCTTGATTTCGTTGGATACACGGTTTTGATTATGTCGTAGAGGGAGGTTGAATAAGAAAATAGAGGATAAATTCAGATAGATACAAGAAAGTAGTTGCAATTATCGTATTTGAAAGTTCATACAATGTATCTGTGGTACTGCTCATTATTCAATGGGACGTTAGTTTCCTTATCAATACTTTCCAATAGATTATGTCCAATTTACTGTACAACTATGTGAGTGAATACTATACTTGTCCCATTAAATGTACATGTGGAGATTCTGATGAGAATAGTATCTTTTACTGAGGCTAGAAATGGCCTTAAAGCGGTTTTGGACGGTGTAGTTAATGATGCAGACACAACCGTTATTACACGCCGTGATTCTGAAGATGCTGTGGTTATGTCTTTAGATTACTACAATAGTCTTATGGAGACAGTTCACTTACTACGCTCTCCTCAAAATGCTGAACACCTAAACCGTTCGATAGAACAGTATCGTGCAGGCAAAACAACTACACGCGAGTTAATTGATGAGTAGCAGTCAACGTTTACTGTCGTGGACGGATGATGCTTGGGATGACTACTTGTATTGGCAAACCCAAGACAAAAAAACACTCAAGCGAATCAACAAACTCATTAACGATGTTAAGCGCTCTCCTTTCGAGGGTATTGGTAAACCTGAACCATTAAAAGAAAATTTATCTGGTTTTTGGTCTCGTCGTATTGACGACACTAATCGACTTGTTTACGCAGTCGATGATCAAGTAATAACGATAATTTCGTGTCGTTATCATTACTAAAATTAGGTTCAGCCAAATTCATAAATGTACGATTGGTATGAGTATCTTGGCTTAGCTAGGGTTTAAAAAAAGGCGAACCAAACGGTTCGCCTTTGTACTATCAGTCAGTTTCCAACTTAGTTATCTGTGATCAACACCAATCACTCTTCCACATACTCATCAATACTTGGACAAGTACAAATCAAGTTGCGGTCGCCATACACGTTGTCTACGCGGTTTACGGTTGGCCAGTATTTCCAAATGCTTTGTGATTTGGATGGGAAGGCGCCGATTTCGCGTGAGTATGGGTGATCCCATTCGCTGCTGGCTAGGTCAACTTGGGTGTGTGGGGCGTTGACCAGTGGGTTGTTGTCTAATGGCCATTCGCCGTCGCGGACTTTGTTCATCTCTTTGCGGATGGCGACCATCGCGTCACAGAAGCGGTTTAGCTCTTCTAAGTCTTCTGACTCAGTTGGCTCAATCATTAATGTGCCGGCTACAGGGAATGACATAGTTGGCGCATGGAAACCGTAGTCCATTAGGCGTTTTGCGATGTCTTCTTCGCTGATACCAGTCTCTTCTTTTAGAGGGCGGATATCGATAATGCATTCGTGTGCAACACGGCCGTTTTTACCACGGTACAATACAGGGTAGTAAGGCAGTAAACGTTCCATCACGTAGTTGGCGTTTAGAATCGCAACTTCTGTGGCTTTAGTTAAGCCTTGCTCACCCATCATGGCGATGTATGCCCAAGAGATAGGTAAGATGGAAGCGCTGCCCATATCTGCGGCAGAGATAGAGTAATCTTGACCGTGTTCACCGTTTTCGATGTGACCCGGTAGGAATGGGGCAAGGTGAGATTTAACACCGATTGGACCCATACCAGGACCGCCGCCGCCGTGCGGGATACAGAATGTTTTGTGTAGGTTAAGGTGCGATACGTCAGAGCCGATAAAGCCAGGGCTGGTAAGGCCAACCTGTGCGTTCATGTTCGCGCCATCTAGGTACACTTGACCGCCCGCGGCGTGCACCATTTCGCACACTTCTTTTACTTGCTCTTCAAACACGCCGTGTGTTGAAGGGTAAGTGATCATGATGCTAGATAGGTTATCAGCGTGTTTTTCGATTTTAGCGCTTAGATCTGCCATGTCGATGTTGCCATCGTCATCACATTTCACGACCACTACCTTTAGCGACACCATAGAGGCTGATGCTGGGTTTGTGCCGTGCGCAGAGCTTGGGATCAAGCAGACGTTACGATGGCCTTCGCCGCGTGATTGGTGGTAACGCTGAATGGCAATTAGACCGGCGTATTCACCAGAAGCCCCCGAGTTTGGTTGCAAAGAGAAATCGTCGTAGCCGGTGATTTCACACAGCTTAGCTTTAAGATCTTTTGCCAGTGCAGTGTAACCTGCGGCTTGCTCGGTAGGAGCAAACGGGTGAATTGAACCAAATTCTGGCCAAGTCACTGGAATCATTTCTGCGGCAGCGTTGAGCTTCATAGTACAAGAGCCCAGCGGGATCATGCCGTGCGTTAGTGAGAAGTCTTTGTTTTCAAGCTGTTTTAGGTAACGCATCATCTGAGTTTCACTGTGATAAGTGTTGAACACAGGGTGCGTTAGGAAGCTTGAACTGCGGCGACAATCTTCAGGGATTGCGGCAAATTCGTTTTGTGATACTTCGTTGCTTAGCGCTTCAATCGATTCGCTCACTTGGAAGACACTAAACAGTGCAACAATGTCGGCAACGGTTGTGGTTTCATCAAAACTTACGCCTAGCTTACCATCCAGTTTGCGAAGGTTGATGTTATCGCGTTGCGCTGCGCCATAAAGCGCGTCTGTTCTATCACCCGTTGCGATAGTCAGCGTATCAAAGAAAGAATTGTGGCAAAGCTCGTAACCTTGTTTGGTTAAGCCAGCAGCCAAAATTGCGGTCATGTGATGGGTGCGACGAGCAATGGTTTTTAACCCTTCACAGCCGTGGAATACCGCATAAAACGCCGCCATGTTAGCCAGCAATGCTTGCGCGGTACAAATGTTTGAAGTCGCTTTTTCGCGGCGGATGTGCTGCTCACGAGTTTGCATTGCCATGCGCAGTGCTTGGTTGCCGTTTTTATCGATAGACACACCGATAACGCGGCCCGGCATAGTGCGCTTGTGTTTGTCACGCGTAGCCATAAATGCCGCGTGAGGACCGCCATAGCCCATAGGTACGCCAAAGCGCTGTGCTGAACCAATGACTACATCGGCGCCCATTTCGCCAGCTGGCTTTAACAGCGTTGAAGCGAGTAGGTCGGTCGCAATAGTCACTAAGGTTTTATTGGCTTGTGCTTGGCTGATGATATCCGTGAGATCGCGAACTTCGCCTGTGGTGTTTGGGTATTGCAGTAGTGCGCCAAACACATCTTGCTCAGGTAAAGAGTCCGTTGCGCCAACCACAACGTCAAAGCCAATAAACTCTGCGCGAGTTTTTACAACTTCAATTGTTTGTGGGTGAACATCATCAGCGACAAAGAAGGTTTTGCTTTTGCTTTTGCCAGCACGTTTACAAAGAGTCATCGCTTCAGCAGCGGCTGTCGCTTCATCCAGTAGAGAAGCGTTTGCAATCTCCATACCGGTTAGGTCGATGATCATTTGTTGGTAGTTCAGTAGGGCTTCAAGACGACCTTGAGAAATCTCTGGCTGATACGGCGTGTATGCTGTGTACCAACCTGGGTTTTCTAGTACGTTGCGTAAGATAACGTTTGGCGTAAAGGTGTTGTAGTAACCTTGGCCAATAAAGGTACGCTTGACTTGGTTTTGCTGAGCAAACTTTTTCATCTCTTCTAGCATGCCTGCTTCGCTAAGCGGCGCGTCTAGAGTTAATGGTTTTTCCAGCTGGATTTGCTGCGGCACGGTTTGTTGCACCAATTCATTTAGGCTTGTCGCTTTAATGCGCTCAAGCATTTTTTGTTGGTCAGCTAAGTTGGGACCGTTATGTCGTGAAACAAACTCGTTGTCTGTACTTAAACTGCGTAGTAGATCAGTCATAATTCCTTTATACCTTACTTGAAGCCTTACTATGAGACTTTAGGTGTTAGTCAATTTCCTAGATGCATAAGCAAAGAGTGTTAATAGCCCGCTGTGGATATGCAGTGATGTCGCTCTGTTACTTTTACGTGTCTCTAAATGGCAAGATCCCCGCAATCGCGGGGATTTTTTGAATTTATTGTTTTTACTCAATAAACTCGGACTACAGCTTACTCGTCTTCGATGCTCGCTAAGTAGTCTTCTGCGTTTGTTAAGTTGTCTAGCTCTGAAGGATCTTCAAGCTTCACTTTAACAATCCAACCGCCTTCGTACGGTTCTTCGTTGATTAATTCAGGGCTGTCTTCTAGCTCTTCATTAATTTCAACAATTTCACCCGTAATTGGAGCGTAGATGTCAGACGCTGCTTTTACAGATTCAACAAGAGAGAAGCTATCACCTGCTTCAATGCTGTCTTCTACTTCTGGTAGGTCGACAAAAACAACATCACCAAGCATTTGTTGAGCGTGCTCTGAAATACCGATTGTCACAGTACCATCACCGTTGTCTTTCACCCACTCATGGCTATCAGCAAACTTTAGAGTGTTGTCCATTTTGAATCTCCAACTTAATCAGATTGAAATTAATAAAAATTTTGTATTGAAGATAAAATAAACTGAGTTGTGTACATTCTCAAGTCGAAATTTCCTATTGGAAACAAAAAATTCAACTTTGCTACTTATTTCTCACTAAATCTTCTCTTATGCTCTTCATACGAAGGCGCTTTTAAGGCACACTTTTTCATAAGATATTTTTATTAATTTTATGTGAAGGGCCTCATGAAAGAACCGACATTGGATGAATATCCATCGCTTAGCGTAGAGAAGTCCTCCGTTGAAAACAGTGTAGAGCCACTAAAGCTAGGCGAAAAAATCAAAACGATTCGTAGCCAGCTTGGTTTGACATTGGAAGAGGCGAGTCAGCGCACTGGCTTGGCTCGTTCAACGTTAAGTAAAATTGAGAATGAACAAATTAGCCCGACGTTTCAGGCGATGCAAAAATTAGCCAATGGCTTAAATATTGATATGCCTCAATTATTCGCACCGCCCGAAAATAAAGGCGCGAGCGGTCGTCGAGACATTACATTGAAAGGCATGGGTAAACCGCATCCAACCGTGACCTATGAGCATGAATTGCTTGCTACTGAAATGTCGCAAAAGAAAATGATGCCGTTTAAATCTTTGATTCATGCACGCAGTTTTGATGAGTTTCAAGGTTGGGTTCGCCATGATGGAGAAGAGTTTTTATTGATACTTTCTGGTGAAGTTCTTTTCTATTCAGAATTTTATGAGCCTTTAGTACTTGCTGAAGGCGATAGCGTCTATTACGACGCAAACATGGGACACGCATTGATTTCACGCAGTGAACAAGATGCACAAATCCTGTGGGTGACAGCCAAATAAACCACGGCTAATGTAGTGGTTGTGTTAAGAGATGAAGTTTCCTATAGTGACAGCAAACGTTTGCTTTGATTAAGAAACAGAATCAATCATAAAGAATATGTTGCTCTAAACCACATCAACAGTTGGGATTAGAGCGCGACTAAGGAGAGACAATGACTGAAGCTTTACTAAAGACCCCGCTGCATGCTTTACATGTAGAACACGGCGCAAAAATGGTGCCTTTTGCCGGCTACGATATGCCAGTGCAATATCCATTAGGGGTTAAAAAAGAGCACTTACATACGCGTGATGCGGTCGGTCTTTTCGATGTTTCCCATATGGGACAACTGCGCCTAACTGGTGAAAATGCGGCGGCAACACTAGAAGCTTTGGTTCCGGTAGATATTATTGATTTGCCAAACGGTAATCAGCGTTATGCCTTCTTTACCAATGAACAAGGCGGCATCATGGACGATTTAATGGTGGCTAACCTTGGCGATCATTTGTTTGTAGTAGTGAATGCGGCGTGTAAAGAACAAGATATAGCACACTTAAAAGCCAACCTTTTAGACGGTGTTGAGCTAGAAGTGCTTGAAGATCGTGCTTTACTTGCACTGCAAGGGCCAAAAGCGGTAGATGTATTAGCCACTTTAAACCCTGCGGTTAAAGAGATGGTGTTTATGGATGTGGCTCGACTTGAGCTACTTGGCGTTGAATGTATCGTTAGCCGCTCAGGTTACACAGGCGAAGATGGCTTTGAAATTTCAGTGCCAAGTGAGCAAGCCGCAGCGCTTGCGAATACGCTAACGGATTCTGATTTGGTAGAATGGATTGGTTTAGGTGCTCGTGATTCACTTCGCCTTGAATGTGGTCTTTGTCTTTACGGTCATGATCTTGATACAACAACGACACCTGTCGAAGCAAGCTTGCTTTGGGGTATTAGTAAAGTCCGTCGCGCTGATGGTCAGCGTGCAGGCGGTTTCCCTGGCGCCGATATCATCCTTGAGCAAATTGCGACCAAAGACGTAAAACGCAAACGTGTCGGCCTAGTTGGGCAAACCAAAGCGCCAGTGCGTGAAGGTTGCAACCTGTTTGATGCCAACGATGTTGAAGTGGGCATTGTAACCAGTGGTACAGCGGGCCCTAACGCAGGTAAGCCGGTGTCTATGGCTTATGTGCGCAGTGATTTGATGGCAGTAGGCACAGAGATCTTCGCCGAAGTACGTGGTAAAAAACTGCCGATGACGGTTGAGAAAATGCCGTTTGTACCTCAGCGTTACTATCGCGGATAATCACAGTTATGGCTAAGGTGATTTTGTCAGGCTACATCATTGTGCCTGATAAAGACCTTGACGCCGTTCTCCATGCTTTGCCTGAGCACATTCGTTTGACTCAGGCAGAGTGTGGCAATATGACTTTTCGTGTTCAGCAATCAGCGGACACACCACAACGCTTCGATGTCTACGAAGAGTTTATCGATAAACCCTCCTTTGAATTTCATCAACGCCGAGTAAAAGACTCTTTTTGGGGCAAGGTTACTGCTGATGTTTCTCGACACTATGATATTGTTATAAAAGCCGAATAATTCAGATATAAGGGTTTTAAAGTATGCCATTAAATACGGTTCGCGCTCTAAATCAAATTTATACGCCAAGTAAAATTGTCTGTGTTGGCCGCAACTATGTGGCTCATATTGAAGAATTAGGAAATGAAATCCCTGAGGATATGGTGGTTTTCTTAAAACCTAATTCATCAATTAGTACAACTTTACACAGTGATAAAGGTGAAGCACTGCACTATGAAGCCGAGCTGAGCTTTTTAGTGAAAGAGGGTGAATTTAAAGCGGTGGCATTGGGGCTAGATCTTACCAAGCGTGAGAGTCAAACTCGCCTTAGAAATAAGGGCTTGCCTTGGGAGCGTGCTAAAGCATTTGATGGCTCGGCGTTATTTTCCGAATTTGTGCCGTTTGATCCCGCAGGCCCCGATTTATCTTTGCAACTTTGGATTAATGACACTTTGATTCAACAAGGCGGAGTTCAGTTAATGCTGTATCCACCTAAAGTAATAAAAGAGCAGCTTGCTCAGTTTATGACGCTTGAAGAAGGTGATGTAGTGATGACAGGCACCCCAAAAGGTGTTGGGGTTGTGACTAAAGGCGATTGCTTTATAGGGCGAGTCTTACAAGGTGAACAATGCCTAGTTGAACACACTTGGGTAGCTAAATAATGCATTTACTATTTGCTTTTAATATTTAATATTTAATATTCATTGTTAATGCGTTGCTTATAAAATAAACCCTACCAAAAGAGTAGGGTTTATTTTTTGTTTGTGTAAATGATTCTTACTGCTAATTCAACAATAAACCATTTGAATTATGTATGTATTTAATGAATTTTAATGTCATTATGAAAACTTCAAGTTGTTGTATATTAAATGTTTTATGATATATAAATAAAAAGCAAACGTTTATATGTATCAAAATAAATTGACTCTGTAATTTATATCACCATAATATTGTCCGTTTGTGTGAAATTTACACATATACGGTCTTTTGGTTTATGTAGTACGGAGATAAAAATGGCAAGCGACAACAATTACAGTCTTGGTCCGGTTCCGGCGAATGCTCGAAAGGGTATGGCATCACTTACAATGGTGATGTTAGGGCTTACTTTCTTCTCAGCAAGTATGTGGACAGGTGGCTCACTAGGTACAGGGCTTAATTTCAACGATTTCTTCCTCGCCGTGATTATCGGCAACCTTATTCTAGGTATTTACACTTCTTTTCTTGGTTACATCGGCGCTTCTACTGGACTTTCCACTCACTTATTAGCTCGCTTCTCTTTTGGTACTAAAGGTTCTTGGTTGCCGTCGGCACTACTTGGCGGAACTCAAGTGGGTTGGTTTGGTGTGGGTGTAGCTATGTTTGCTATTCCTGTGCAAAAAGCGACTGGCATTGATACCAACATTTTGATTGTTGTATCTGGCCTACTAATGACGGGTACGGTTTACTTTGGCATTAAGGCACTAATGGTGTTATCAGCTATCGCCGTTCCTGCTATTGCAGTATTAGGTGGATATTCGGTTTTGACCGCAGTGCACTCTGTGGGTGGCGTAGATCAATTGCAACTTATCCAGCCTGAAACACCAATCGATTTCTCGGTTGCGTTAGCTATGGTTGTGGGCTCATTTATCAGTGCGGGTACGTTGACTGCCGATTTTGTGCGCTTTGGTAAAAAAGCTTCTGGCGCAGTAGTGATCACTATGGTGGCATTCTTTATCGGTAACTCTTTAATGTTTATCTTTGGCGCGGCAGGCGCAGCTGTGACCGGTCAAGCGGATATCTCTGATGTGATGATGGCTCAGGGCTTATTGCTGCCTGCAATTGTGGTATTAGGTCTTAATATTTGGACGACCAACGAGAATGCGCTCTACGCGTCTGGCCTCGGATTTTCGAATATTACCGGCCGTTCAAGCACTATGCTTTCTATCATTAACGGCTTGATTGGTACTGTATTTGCTTTATGGCTGTACAATAACTTTGTGGGTTGGTTAACCTTCTTGTCGTTGGCGATTCCACCGATTGGCGGCGTTATCATTGCCGACTTTGTGATGAACAAAGAGCGTTACAAAAACTTCGCTAAAGCTGAGTTTGTCACCGTGAATTGGGCAGCAATTATTGCGGTAGCGATTGGCGTGGCAGCGGGTGCATTTATCCCAGGTATCGTACCTTTAAATGCGGTATTGGGCGGCGCTATCTCTTATGTGATATTAAACCCTGCGTTAAACAAAAAATCACTTGATAAACAAACGGCGTAACGGTGCATTATGACTTCACTATTAATTAATAACGTTCGCTTGGCGGATAAAAACGATCTGCAACAGATTTTAATCGAAGACGGCAAATTTAAACGCATTGCTGATGCCAACTCGATTACCGAATTTAATGGCAAAACGCTAGATGCTGAAGGCGGATTAGTGGTCGCTCCTTTTTGTGAGCCACACATTCACTTAGATGCCACGCAAACAGCCGGTGAGCCTAGCTGGAATATCTCTGGTACCTTATTTGAAGGGATTGAACGTTGGGCTGAGCGCAAACAAACGCTCACCATTGAAGACGTAAAATCTAGAGCAAAACAAACCTTAAAATGGCAAATAGCGAATGGTATTCAGCATGTTAGAACTCATGTTGATGTCTCTGATCCTACGTTGTTGGCACTGCGCGCTTTAGTCGAAGTGCGTGAAGAAATGAAGCAATGGGTAGATATCCAAATTGTAGCATTCCCTCAAGAAGGCATCTTGTCTTACCCTAACGGTAAAGAGCTATTAGAAGAAGCCGTACAGCTTGGCGCTGATGTCATTGGCGCTATTCCACACTTCGAGTTTACTCGTGAGTATGGGGTGGAATCGCTGCATTTTGCTTTTGAATTAGCGCGTAAATACGACTGCTTGATTGATGTGCATTGTGATGAAATTGATGATGAGCAATCGCGATTTGTCGAAACGCTAGCGGCATTGGCTCATAAACACCAAATGGGCGATAAGGTGACGGCAAGTCACACCACTGCAATGGGTTCATACAATGGGGCTTACGCTTCTCGCTTATTCCGCTTGCTTAAAATGTCAGGCATTAGCTTTGTGGCAAACCCGCTGGTGAATACTCACCTGCAAGGTCGATTCGATGATTACCCTAAGCGTCGTGGCATTACCCGAGTTAAAGAGATGCTAGAGGCGAATATCAACGTCTGTTTTGGTCACGATGATGTGTTTGACCCTTGGTATCCATTGGGCACCGCAAACATGCTTCAAGTTCTGCATATGGGGCTACATGTCACGCAAGTGATGGGTTACGATCAGATAAACCAATCATTAGATTTGATCAGCACTAACTCCGCCAAGGCGTTAAATATTCAAGATCAATACGGCATTGAAGAGGGCAAACCCGCTAGCCTTCTTATCCTTCCTGCAGAAAATGGTTTTGACGCTGTGCGTCGCCAAGTTCCTGTGCGTTATTCTGTTCGTCACGGACAGGTGATTGCAGAGACGAAACCTGCACAAACATCTATTCACTTAGATGAAAGTGAAGCAGTGACTTATAAGCGTTAATGCTTAAATAACGGGCGCAACCCTTGGTATTTATTGAAGGGGTGTGCCTGCTAAAAGACTTCTTTAGAACGCTGTAAATATCACTGAAAACTCAAATTATTATTTCACTTCGAAAACGCTGTAATTCTTTTTATTCCAACTGTTTACGACTCTTTAGACATTACTCTTCTCTGTATGTCGCTTTCTTTTTATAGCCATAGTTATATTAGGTTCTGCATTGCTGAGCTACGCAGGTAGGATGGCTTACTTATAATGTATCTTCTTAATATTACCCATCCATAAATGGCGTAGAAAAACCACCAAGTAAAGCGTTCGCTTCCCGATAAGCCATAGCTATATAATCAAAACGTTCAATGCTGTTGCTACGCTAGAACCTACAATTGATGACTAGGGTTGCTATAAATAAAGTCTATGACTGTTTTGCTGATGAGTAGTGCTAAGGGCTGGGAAGTAGCAGAAGACAATGAGCTTTAATAAGCGAGCAAGGCAATAGTGGCAAGAATAAAGTGACAAGAGTAAAAAAAGGCACCTCATTTGAGGTGCCTTTGGCTAGTTATAATTAACTAATGGATTAGTCATCAGTTTTTGGAGTATTTTGGTCAGTACGAGTTGCTAGGCGCACTTCGTCAAAGTTTGCAGTTAAGTCGTCACTTGCTTTAGCTTGGTAAGTAAGAGCAAAGTGGTCGATACGAACTTCAAGTTTGCCATTTTTGTAGTTGCTATCAGCTTTAACATCGTCGCTAGTTAAGCTTTGATCGATGATTAAGTTAGCGAAGAGTTCAACGCTACCATTGTCACCAGTGTTAAAGGTTGTAGATACATGTTTGAAGCAATCTTTGTATGTGCCTTTCGCAGCATCGGCTAAGTCTTTATTGTGAGCAACTGATTGGCCAAGAACAGCACCTTGTAGTGATTTAGCGGCTACAGTTTTAGCACCAAAGCCAAGGCTTGCAATAGAGTTGTCACCCATTTTGTCACAGTAGTACATAGAGAAAGTAACGTCTGTGTTGGTTGGCAATCCATCAACAATTTGGCTTACACCAGGTTGGTCTTGGAAGTTATTAGTTGCATCATCGTCAAGTTTAAAGCGTAGACGCATAGAACCTTTTTCGGTGAATGCACTGTCGCTTGAAGAACCTACATCACCACTTTCTTCATGGATAATCCAGCTACCAGCATCTTTGTGGTAGTAGTTAGTGAAGTCAGGGTCAGTAACTGGTGCGTTGACAGTCACATACTCAGGAATGCTTAATGATAAATCTACACTTTCTACACTTGTTGCTGATTTAGAATCATAAGGCACAGTTACCCATTTGTATTGGTCGCCAGATACAGCACCTTTAGTCAGCTCTTTACCATCAATAGACAGTGCATAGTTACCTTTTACAAAGGCACTTAGCTCGTAGTGATGATTTGGTAGAACATCAACTTTTTGACTAATAGAACCGTTGTTAGCAAGTTCTAGTGTTTGACCAGAGAATGCATTTTGACCAGTAACTGTGTAGTAGTCGCCTTTACCGTTATCCCAGTCAGTTAACCAGTTTTCAAAATTACTATTTTTAATCGGTGCAGTAATCACAATTGCAGCAGGTTTTGGAACTGTGTAGCTTACAGGACCTACATCAGCGAAAGTCAGTGGTTTCACTTTGATTTCAGAGGTGCTGGGTTCATCTGCACCGATTGTAGTAGTAGTGCTACGTACTTGACCATCCATATCATATATAGAATCAAGTGCTTTAGTAGCTTGCACAGCTACAGTGAGATCTGGGCTATTTACTGTTGGACGGAATAAGTTGTCATGATCATCACGTGCTAGAACCGCTGATTTAAATCTGTTTTGAGATGCTAAATCAGATTGTTTGATTCCATCGCTATCGGCAACTTGTTGACCAGAGAATAGGTTACCAATAATTTCTGAATTTTCTGGTAAACCACGGTCAGAGCTTTTGAATACTGGGCCAATCGCTTGTTCAACAATGTTGTGGTCAATGAAAACATGGTTTGGTTGATGTGATTTACCGCCACCATCTAGGTTGAAGCTATTTACACTATCTACAATGGTATTGTGAGAGACATGAACATCTGTAACTAATTGGTAGCCATTGCCGGTACCATTGCCATCTTTTTGATCACTATCAGAACCTAATAGAACAATACCACCGTGGTGAGTTGAGCTTAAGTAACGTGTACCTTCGATGTAGTTGTTGTTCACTTGATGGTCAGAGTCACCGATACGAATCCCGCCTGCTAGTGGGTAACCTTCACCAAGAATGAAGTTATTTTCAATGGTGTTGGCGTGACCGTGACGGTTGGTAAGAGAACCATAACTATTACGGATAGTGTTGAAACTAATGGTGTTGTGACTGGCTTTGTTAGAGATAACTTCAGCTTCACCTTGAATGTTTTCAAACAGGTTACCAACAACAAAAGAGTTACTGTCTTCACCATGAGTTTCACTTAAACCAGTACGAATGGCTTCATAGTCGTTGTCTTTAGAGCCTGCATAGATTTTGCCATCTGCTGGTGGACGGTTTGCAAAGTAGTTTTTGTAAACAACGATTTTGTGTGCACGTTGTTCTGTTGATAAACCTTTTTCACGAACCAATGAAACCATAGGATTTTTAATAGTTTTACCACTAAAAATATTATGGTCTAACCAAGTACCGCCACCGTAAACTTTAACTAAGTTACCGTATTCATTTTCACCTACAGCGTTAAGTACCGATACTTCAGAAATACGACAATCTTGACAAATATCACTACTGCTTAGACGAGTATTAATTAAAGCACTGTCAAATTTCACACCATCTAGAACGAAGCCTTGGAATTGGCTGTGTTCACCACCCATTGCAACGGATACTTCACCACCTTTAAGGATTGCTTGACCAGGGTTTTCCGCAGCAACTTTAAATCCGGAGATTTTTAATTCAAGGTCTTTATCATAAGTACCGTCAGCTAAACACAGGGTTGTATTTGCAGCTGGTTTTGTTGGGTTGTCTTCATCTTTAAGCGCGTCAACAAGCTCCTCAGCAGCATCTTGTAGCTTACTTACTGATTGAAAGGTTTCTGTACAATTAACACTAGGAACCATTACAACGCCAGATGGAATACCTGAACTTTCAAATATAGAGTCGTTTTGGTTTTCAGGTTGTATTAGAGCAACACCTGAAGGTGTAGTCGCTGGTGCTTTAGCTACTTCATTCGATGGAGTAGTAGTTGGTGCTTTTACAACTTCTGGAGTCTTTGTATTTGACTCGGTTACTACTGGCTGAGAAGCAGTTACTGGCTCTTTAACTTGAGTTTGAGAGGTGGAGTTTGTATTGGATTCGCTGTTACACCCAGCGAGTGCCAATCCTATTAAAATGGCGAGTGCATGTTTGTTCATTATTTTCTACCTCTTGGTAATATCTATGGACAAAAGCTTACTCTTAGAGATGTTTCAAACAGTGATTCAGATCTTGTTTTTAAGTGCTGTTTATTCGGAAAACACGATTTAAAACATATTTTCCGCTTAAAAATATGTTTTAAATCAGTGGTTTACGAGGTGTTATTTATCATTGAGTATTATTGTATTATTTAACGATTCGTGTGATGAGGATCTCTATATTTTGTTACACTTTATTTTGAGTTTTATCTTGCTTGCAGAAAATCAAAGCACTTAGTTTTATATTAATATGAAACTAAGTGCTCGTTATTTCGACAATGAAATAACCTAGATTGTTTGCCTTATTGGTCAGTAATAGAAGCTATAGATCTTGATAGTCGTAATGACGAGTAACAAGGTTTACAAATCTTCGCATTGACAGAGATGGGTTAGATTTCAGCTAAGTTTGATATGTATTAGGAAGGGATACTTACGCTGTTGGAGGCGATAATTTGTACTAAGCATAGAGTGACTCGGAAAATAAGTAAGATCATAGCGATCGTTCTACAGCTATAGGCTCGGTGAAAGTGCTGAGAAGTTACCAAGATCATTAACAACGAGATAGTCAACGCAAACAAAACCTTTTCTGAGATCTATAACGCCCCTTGGTAGTGAACTAACAAAGGGGCGTCATTGGCTAGAGTTTATTATTTTACGATGACATGTTTATGTGTGCGAACACTCGCTACCGCCATATAAATAGCAGTACTCATCATAATCGCTAGCAAATAGGTCATCAAACCTTGTGTGCTACCCATAAACCACCCCGCGACTAAGGGGCCAACAACAGAGCCTAGGCTGTAACTAAACAGCATCACTTGGCTTGCAGAGACGATACAGTTTTTATTTAACTTATCGCAGCCCAAGTTGATAGCAATAGGGTAGAGAGCAAAACTTGTCATGCCAATCAACAATAAGCTAATTGCGAGCACATTTAGGCGGTTACTTAGAATGATTAAACCTACGGCAAAGATACCAAGGATGCAGAACATCCCCATCAAAGGTGTACGTCCAGAAACTCGTATTAGTTTGGGAATAATTGCTTGCACTAACATGCCACCCACAATAATCAGTGCCATTAAAAGACTAAGATCAGTTTGTGATATGTCGCGATTGGAAAGTTCAATTGGCATCAATCCATAAATAGAACTTTGTATTAACCCCGCGACAGTACAACCGATAATCGCGGAGTGGTTGAGATGTGAAATTTTTCTTAATGATAAAGTGACAGAATGTTGAATCAAGGGCGGTTGGGTTGGGACGAGCAACATGACTAGCATTGAGATAAATAATAGCGATAGTATAACCACAAAAGGTAACGCGCCTTGCACGCCCACAAAACCAATGCCTAATTGCCCAAGTGCAACACCGCCAGTGAACGAACATACATATAAAGCAAAACGTTTTGCTCTATTGGCTTCGTCCCCTGCAAGTAACCAAGATTCTACGACCACAAATAATCCCGCCACTGCAACACCTGCCACAAAACGAGCCACAAACCATATCGCCACGATTGGCGCCAGTGGAAGGACAATAATAGTGGCAATGAATAATAATAAGCAGGTGATGAAAGCTAAACGATAGCCAATGTAGGTAATAAGTGACTTAATTGATGTTACGCCGACAAATAAACCTAAATAAAACACACTTGCTAACCAACTGGCATTGCTATCATCGATACCGTATTTACTGAGTAACAGTGGTACGAGAGTCATGAGGTAAGCAGAAGATATTGCATAAAGTGATAGCGCCGCAATGGGCACTTTAAAGCCTGTTTTTACTTGCAAATCCGTTGTGGTTTCCACTTTATCACCTCATCAATCAGCCATGTGACAAATAGATTTAAATCTCTATTTTTAGCGAATATGAGCTTTTGAGAGAGGGGAGTAAAACGAAAAAGTTTTATCTTCACGATAAAGAAAATTTATCGAAAGAATTGGGATAATTTTTCATAGTCTTAGACTTAATCAAATCGAGAAAATCAAAAACATTTTGTCGTCTCAATCATTAAATATTACTATGTTTTATCAGCAATAATCAGAGATATAAATATGGATGTAAAAGTATTCCAGACCTTCCTTGAAGTGGCGAAAGAGAAACATTTTGGTCACGCGGCAGAGAATCTTTATATCACTCAAGCTGCGGTGAGCGCGAGAATCAAACAACTAGAATCCTTCTTTGATACGCGCTTGTTCACTCGCGATAGAAATGCCATAAAACTCACATCTGCAGGGGAGCGTTTAGTCGGATATGCCGAAGTGATGGTTTCTTCCCTCAAGCAGGCAAAATTTGAGTTGTCATTAGAAAAAGGTAAAGCACTGCAACTGACTATCGGTGGCACGCCGACGATTTGGGATGCATATTTACAAAACTGTCTAAGCGTAGTGACGGATGCATTTGATGGCTATGGTTTTATTGCTGAAGCGTTATCCAGAGAACAAATTAATAGACAGTTGCTAGAGCGAACACTCGACATGGCATTTGCCTTAGACCCAATTAAGTCTGACGAACTGGCTTGCCAACATATTGCTGATTTTAACCTTACCTTAGTATCAACCGAGCCCTGCCATGAAGAGCAAGCGTTCGACAATAAATACGTATACATAGATTGGGGAACCCGCTTCGCCTCGGAACATGCAGAGCGCCATCCGAATATTCCGGCTCCTTTTTTGAGAACATCGACCGCCAGAATAGCCTTAGATTTTGTTCTGGAAAAAGGCGGCACAGCCTATCTACCCACCTCTGTGGTAGAGCCTTTTGTGGCAAGTGAACAATTATATAAAGTGGATGACAGTAAAGGTTGGTGCAGACCCATCTATCTTAGCTACAGAAAATCCAGCAACTCTATAGATGCGATAAAACAGATAGAACGCTTGATAGCAGAAATTGATCCACTTACCGCCTACAGTCTCCAACAAGCAGGAGAGCAATTATCTTAATTTTAGCTAGGGTTAAAGCCTGTGCGAGGCGAGTTATCACGGTGGAACATCGATAAATTGCATAGGAATATAGGTGACTACAGCCTGCCTCTTTTTTATGCATATAGCCTGAAAAGCACGCAAACAGATTGGAAATCCTTAATAATCTGAAATTAGAGCTTTTATTTTCAAATTATTATGGCATATTAACTTTCGTCAACACGATGTGCGTGCATCGTATAATGGCTATTACCTCAGCCTTCCAAGCTGATGATGCGGGTTCGATTCCCGCTGCACGCTCCAATCTCTCTCTATCAAATCTCTTGCTTAATTATTTAAAATAACACGCTTTGTTGCGTGATTTTTTGTGTCTGAAATTTACAGATTCAGAGAGACTCTCAAGATCTTTCTATCGTTTTTATCAAAGTGAAATCACGGCATTCAACAGCAAAGTGAATGGTCTAATGCTGAGTAACAGCGTACAAAAAAGGCTGCCTAATTAGCAGCCTTTCTACTCTCTACTGAAGCTATTTATTTTAGTGCAGCATCACTCGATTTGTGTGGCGACTCAAGCCCAGCATTAATATCTAGGATATCTTGCTCGGTTAGGCTACCTGCCGCTAACTTCACGCGAAGCCCTGCGGTAATGTAGTCATAGCGTGCATCGGATAAGCTGCGTTGCGCTTCAAAAACGCGACGCGAAGAGTTGAGAACATCCACAATGGTACGGGTGCCGACTCGGAAGCCAGACAGTGTGGCTTTGTGTGCAGCTTGCGCTGATTTAACCACTTGTCTATAGGCTAGGATGGCGCTGTAAGCTGCGGAAACATTGTTGTTATAGGCGCGAATGTTGGCGTCTACTTCACGGTATTTGTTTTCAAGGCTTTGGCTGGCGACAATGTACTGTGCTTGTGCGGAATCTGTTTTAGCCGAAGTAGCACCACCATTGTATACAGGAACAGATAGCGTCAGTCCTGCATGCAGGTCGTTACCATGGCTGTGATCCACTGGCGAGCTACCCCATGCATTTTGGTAGTCTTCATTACCGTAGGAAGCATTGAAGTGCAGGCTAGGTAAATGGCCTGAATTAGCAGACTTAATGTTATCTTGCGCAACATCTTTTTCGATACGTGCGGCCAGAAGCTCAAGGTTTTTCTCGTGGGCTTCATTGATAAGAGCAGTAGAATCGGTGTTGTTTTTAGCGGGGCTAAAACGTTCAGAGTCTAGAGTGTCAATTTCATTATAAGGTTGGTTGGTGATCTTACGTAGCTTTTCATAGCTGTTGGTGAGATCATTTTGTTTCAATACTTCCGTTGCTAGCACAGTATCGTATTGAGCTTCGGCATCATAGACATCTGTAATAGCGGCAAGTCCTGCACGATTACGTTGTTTCGCTTGATCCCATTGCTTTTTCGTGGCCTTTTTTTCCGCTTGAACGGATATCAACTCATCTTGCGCTTTCAATACGTCAAAGTAAGCTTGAGCAGAGCGCATGATCAGCTCTTGCTGGGCAGCGGCGTAATTGGCGTCAGCTTGACGGGCTTGTTTCTCGGCAATGCCCAGTTCAATCCAACTAGAGCGAAGATATAAGTCTTGTTCTAAGACGATCTTAGCACCTGTAGTATATCCATCACTATACGGTTTGTTACCAGGGGCCTGATAATAATGATCGCCTAATTCACCCTCAGCAGTACCAACTAAGCTGATTTGTGGTAGTAGTGGCGCGCGTTTTGCATCGACATTGGCAAAGGCAGCGTCTTTATTTGCTTTGGCTGTTTGTACCACAGTATCGCTGCTTTTAGCCTGAGAATAGACTTCTGACAGGTTGGTTGCGGCTGCAAGATGTGGCAAGCCAACAAGGCCTGAGATAAGTAGGGATAATGGAATTCGTTTCATAGCTTCAACGGAAGATCGCAAGTAAAAGTGATTAATTTTAAATTGGCTATATAATGCCTAGTTGTTTATTGTACACGTTAATTTTAATATTTGAACGACTCATTGAAAATGAGCATCGTTTTTGTTTCGCTCTTATAGGAAATGGGTTTGGTATAAATTCAAAAAATTGCTTAATAAACAAAATGATATCTTCGGATTAATTCAATGGTACTTAGGTCAATACTAATTATTTAATGCATTTGGGCGCATACAACCAATGAAACGAAATTTTCGACTTTTTTTTAATCGCGATAGCAGTTTATTTTTTCTGCTACTAATTTCTTTATTTATTAATATCTTATCATTGGCAATGCCATTTTCCCTGCTGCATACCTATGATCGAATATTACCGAATCAGAGCTACGACACTGCGACTATTTTATTTGTTGGAGTAGTAACTGCGGTACTTCTGGAAGGTTTCCTACGCTATTTTCGCAGTTGGATGATGGCCTCTGCCGCCGCTAATTTCGAGCTCAAAGTGTCTAAAGAGGTAGTGACGTCTCTGTTCAAAAGTGATTATAAACTCGTTGCTAATATGAATGTCGGCCGAATCTTTAACGGCGTCAGTGCCATTGGACACATGCGTGATATGTACTCAGGTCAGGCAAAAGTTGCCTTAATCGATCTCCCTTTTGCTTGTTTGTTCCTATGGCTGGTCTATTTTATCGGTGGCAATCTAGTCTTCATCCCTATTGCGGTGTGGGTAGTAGTGACCTTGATGATTCTTTTCTTGGGTCGCAAGTTGACTAAGCTAACCAAATCTCTTTCGTTAACCGAAAGCCAACGTACACGTATTTTTATTCGCGTTTTTTCGGGCCTGACAAGCGTGAAAGCCCTTGCGCAAGAAGCGCAGCTTTCAGCCTCTTTTAGAACAACCAACTATCAATTGCAGCAACAGCAAAAGCGCGTTGATTGGCTCTCTATCCGACTTCAAGAGTGTATCGGCGGGGCATCACAGGCAACAACACTATTAATCATTATGCTTGGTGCGCTTCTTGTTATTGATGGTCATATGACCACTGGGGGGCTGACTGCATGTTCAATTCTGGCGGGTCGCGCCGTTGCCCCGCTATCAGCAATTATTGGCTTATATACACGAGTTGCGTCTGCAGAAGTGGCTAAAGAAGAAGTTCTTGAATTAATTAATATTCCAGAGGCTAAGTTTAGCGGCAAAGTAAAACTTGATGAGCGGCTAAAATCAGATGTTATCTCTTTTGATGGCGTAAAAATGCCAGTCGCGAGCAAGCTATTGTCGCTAGATGATATCGCATTGCCTGAAAAATCACTGATTCAGGTTACATCCGATTCACTGTATTTTGCCAGTGAAGCATTATCTATGATGGTAGGGCTTGAGCCACCGACGGAAGGTGAAGTACGTATTGGTGAGAATAATATTTATGATCTTGAATATGAAGCTTACCGTGATGGAGTGGTGTTGGTATCCGCATGGCCAAATTTATTCTCAGGAACCCTGCTTGAAAATATGACCATGTTTAAGCCAGAGTTAGAGGCCGATGCTATGCAAATGGCCGATAGATTAGGCCTGACAGCCACACTTGCGGAGTTGCCTTCCGGTTATCAAACTCGAATTGATGAAAGTGGTATAGAAACCTTTAATAAAGGCACCATTAAGCTTATCGCCTTGGTACGAGCGTTAGTACAAGACCCAGCATTTTTAATGCTTGAACAACCCTTTTTATCATTAGACATTCCCTCTGCAGAATTAGTAGCACAAGTATTGCAAGAGGAAAAACATCAACGCAGTATTTTCACAACCGGCTATTTGAGTCCACAGAGCCTGCAATATGATTACATATTGAGAATTGATGCGACAGGTGAGGGCAAACTGCTCACAAACCCTGCGATGAATGAGCAAGGAAACGTATAAGATGACGACACAATCTGAAAATACATTGCGCAGTATTGCAGGCAGTTTCTTAAAGCAAGTGGGTATGCATGCACAGGCGCGCAATATTGCAAAAAATCCGCATCTTGAACACATGTCACCGCTAGATTTGGTAGAGCAACTAAAAAAGTTTAACGTTACCTATACCATTGATATCCCAAACCAAGACCAGCTTGAGGATACCCATTATCCGTTTATTGGTATTACGTCAGGGCGTGAAGAGGATGGTGAGTATCATGCTATTTTGTTTCGTCGCAGCGGTAAAAAATTTCAAAAACAAGTGCCTGGACATCGCCGCTGGCAAGATGCTGATTTTAGTGAAATACAACAGTTTAGCCATATTGTGGTACTGGAATCGATCCCAAGTAAGCAATTATCAGTTCGTACTTTTATCAAGGAAGTGAACCTGCGTAAAAAATGGTATTGGCCTGTCCTTGTTTTAACCTTTATGTCGACGGTTACTGGCCTATCCATTCCACTGTTTACTATGTCTGTTTATGACAAAGTCATTGGTGGACACTTAGTTGAGGTGTTGCCTGAACTTGGTATGGGTGCGGCGATTGCAGTCTTTATTTATGTGAGTGCGCGGCTAGTTCGTGGCTATATTTTATCTAAGGTTGTGACTGAGTTTGTACGTGAAATATCAAACACGACGTTACATCGATTAATCCATATGCCTCTCACTTTGCTTACGCGAGTGGGGATCACTAACCACATCAACCGTATGAGAAATACAGAACGTGTACGTTCTATGTTAGCGGGTACTGTGGGTGGCGGTATGTTGGATCTGCCTTTTGTCGTCATTGTATTGATTACCATTGCACTGCTGGCAGGTTGGTTAGTGTTAGTTCCGATTATTATGATACTGCTCCATAAACTCGTCTCTTCTTTGTTGACTAAATTTACCAATGCGGCCTTGCCGGCTATCTATAATGAACATCAAGACGGCATTACCGAATTATCGAAAAATATTCTGTTTTTAAAATCGGGTGGTAATGCCAAAGGCTGGATTCAGCGTTTACATCGTTTAAATCGTGAAAATAGCCGTCAAAACTTTATGTTTGCTAAACGCAATGGATTGTATGGCGCGGTAAGCCATGTAATGACCATGGTTACAGGCCTAGTCACTATCTTTGTCGGTATCTTTTTGGTGCTAAACCATAGCATTACCTCCGGTGCTTTGATTGCTTGTGTGATGCTTATTTGGCGCATTACAGGCCCGGCAGCTATGGCGTTTTCGTCATCACTTAAAATTGATATGTTAAAGAGCGCGGTGACTCAATTTGATGGTTTTTTAACAGTGCAAACGGAAAATAATGAATTGCGTTTGGACATTCCGCAGATGGATAAAGCCCCTGAGGTTAACTTTAAAGGAGTGACTTTGCGCTATGATGCTGAATCTGCTCCTGCGCTCTATGGTGTTGAGTTTGAGGCGCTCGCGGGTGAAAGCGTTGCTGTATTAGGGCCAAATGGCTGCGGAAAATCCTCTTTGCTGATCACTACGTTAGGTGTTTTAGAGCCTCAAGCAGGCTATATTTCATTAAATGGACGAAATATCCGTCAGTATGATCCACAGGTGTATCGAACTTGGTGCAGTTATGCCCCTGCAGAAACACAGCTAGTTGAGGGCTCACTGGCGGATAATATTCGTTTGCAAAAGCCGTCAGCAACGGATGAAGAAATCATTGCTGCGCTTAAACAAGCAGGTGGACAAGCACTGCTTGATTTGGTTGAAGGTGACATATACGCAAGCATGTTTGAGGCATGCAATATCATGCTACGTTCGGTCGATGCTGAGGCTATCGCATTGGCTCGCGTTATCATCTCTGACTCAAACTTTATTTTGATGGACGAGCCGGTTGCATGTGGCAATCCGAAAGTGAAGGCCGCTTTTGTTAAATTTATCCAGTCTTGCAAGGGCTCGAAAACCCTGATTTTCTCGACGCATGATCAAAATCTTCTACCGCTGGTAGATAAGGTTGTCGTGCTGGACAAGGGCGCAGTGGCCTTTGCCGGTCCTTTACCACAGCAACCTGCTGTTGAACCACAAGGAGAAGCCGATGCGTAATAGCCGAACGCCACATAACGATGATTGGCCAGACTATGAGTTTTCTAATAGCATTGAATCCTCTAAAGATCGCCGACTGATTCGTCGTGTGGCACTGCTGATTTGTTTTGCGATTGCTATTTTATTGTTGTGGTCGACTCAAGCTACGGTCGAAGAGATCTCAAAGAGTAAGGGGCAAATTATTCCTTTGGGCCATAAGCAAGTGATTCAATCTCAGAGTGGCGGCACCATTGCATCGGTTGATGTTGAAGAAGGGCAAATGGTGAAAAAAGGTCAGCATTTGGTGCACTTTGTTTCCGAGAAAAATCTATCAACTAAAGATGAATTAGAAGTTAAGCGCGCTAATTTTGAGATGAGAATCAAACGCTACGATGCTTATATCAACAAACAAGCGTTAGATCTTACGGAGTATGCCACCAAGTACCCCAAGCTGACGGCCAACCACATTGAAGCCTTTGATAAAATGAAGGAAAAGCGTGAAGCCAGTGAAAAGGTGATTGAATCGGAGATTCAAAAGACCAATGCGGAATTAAGTGGGGTGTTGGAAGAATTACCTTCACTGCGCAATCAGCTAAAGGCTTCACATCGAATGTATTTATTGATGAAAGAGGCGGGGCAGAATCAGTCTATATCTGAAGTGAAGTTCTTAGAAACCAAGCAGAAATACGATTCGTATCAGCAACAAGTGAATTCGCTTAATAGTCGCTCTAAGGTGCTGAAACGTTCATTGGATAATTTAAATAAACAGCTTATTCAAAAAGATATAGATTTGGTTTCAGAGGTATCTGAAAAGCGTACCGAAGCACAAACTGACTTAATTGCAACTAATGCTCGCCTGCGCTCTAGTGCGGCTGATGTAAAGGATGACGTGGTTAAAGCGCCAGTTGAAGGGGTGATTCAATCTATTCCAACCACTTCTGCAGGAAGTGTGGTTAAGCCCGGTGGTATGGTCGCGGTCATTGTGCCTGTGACCAAGCAAGGTTTGATGGAAACCAAATTATCACCTCGTGATATTGGTTTTGTGCAAGTGGGTGATTTGGCGAGAATTAAGATAGATGCGTTTGATTATTCTCGTTATGGTTCCTTAACTGGAGTGGTTAAAAGTATTTCTCCGACAACAGACCAAGATGAACGGGGTGGCGTTTACTATAAAGTTAAGATTGCCATTGCTAAACCCTATTTTGAAAAGGATCCTGAGTATCTTAAAACCATCCCCGGCATGACCGGTGAGGCCGATATAATAACAGGCAAAAAAACTGTATTTGAATACTTGTGGAAACCAGTATTTACCAATATGGCAAGTGCTTTTGGTGAGCGCTAAGTTTTCAAAAATAATAGTTTTAACTTAATATTAAGATTTCAAAACATTATATTAAGTTATTTAACGCCTACATAAGAGTGATTAACCCTGATATTAAAATATCAGGGTTTTTTTTATATCTAGATAATTAATTGGTATTATGTGCAGTAAGAAAGAATCACTTTCTAACTATTGAATTAGTGCCAGCTATTTATTCTATTGATTCTTCAATAAGTTAACGAAATATTTTGTGAGCATTTTATTTTAAATACCACAGTAAAATAATGCATAGGAACCACCCATGGCTAAGAAACCTGAAGTAAAACCTGTCGACCCAACTATCGCAAAGGCTAAAGAGCAGCAAAAACAAGCAGAAAAGTTGCGTGCCTCTGAACTGCGCTATCAAGAGGGTGATACGGAACTACCTATATCAGATTTAGTCATGGCGGAATCTAACGCTGTGTTTGCTCACAATGCGCCACAACATTCTCATCATCAACAGCAAGTTGTTGAGAATACAGAAACACATGCTGCGCCGCATCAAGGGCTAGATATCATGCCGCCTGTAGCAATGCATCAGCCTCATCATGTATCCGATGCTAAACCAATATTTACTGGTAAAGTGGTGGCAAATAATGAGCATCCACAACAATTTGTAGCTACACGCGTTGGAAGCACTCACGGTATTGTAGAGGTAGCTTCAACGGGTGCCTTTAATATCTTTACTACTCCAGGAATCTTAGCTTCTGGCGGTGGCATTTTTATGGCTCGTCAAGTGGTAGATGGGCATGAGATTAACCACCCAATCACATTTACAACAGGTTCAGCTGGCGCTGTGGTGATCTCTGGTGATAGTGCGGTAGTGCTAACAGAGGATGTGGACGTTAAAGCGGGTGATTTGGTGGCTTCAGGTGCCTTGGTTGATGAAACAGAAGGCCCATCTGCGTTCCAAACATACCAGCACGACGGCAAGTATGGGCATTTAAGCATGAATAGCGATGGTCAATGGCAATATCATGCCGACGATCATCAAATGGCTATTCAGTCATTGAAGCCGGGTGATTCGATTACCGATACATTTACGGTTGCAACCAATAGTGGCATCGATTCTAGTGTGACGGTTGTGATTAAAGGGGCCGAAGATAAAGCCATTATTGCGGGCGTACACACTGGTGATGTTACCGAAGATGTACAGGTTCAAGATGGTAAACTCAACACCGAAGGTCAATTGATCATTACTGATAATGACCACGATGATGCCTACTTTATTCCGCAAACTATTTCTACTAACCATGGTGAATTCACCCTTGATAACCAAGGCCACTGGCACTTCACTGCAAATAATGCCGATCCTGCCATTCAGCAACTTGCCGCTGGTGAAGCCTTTACTCAAACCTTTACTGCTGTTTCAAAAGATGGCGGTACAACACAAGAAGTAGTTGTAACTGTACACGGTACCAATGATCTGCCTGTCCTGAGTGTAACCCAAAATTCAACTAAATCGGGTCAATTGCACACTACCGATATCGATGTAACTGATACACATATTTATGGAGTTGTTGGAGGCTCAGCGGTTGGGCAGACAGTTGTAGCTAATGGCGTCTATGGTGATTTAACCTTAGATTCTATTACTGGTGAATATGGGTATAAGATCCATACTGATGCTATTCAGAATGGTCATGGTATGAACTATGATCCTAAAACGCACACCTATTCAGGTCAGGATAGTTTTGAAATCTCGACTACAGATAATCATGGTGGGTCTGCAACTCAACACTTAACATTTTTCCCAACAGCAACACTGTCTGTACCGATAATTTCAGGTGCTAAGCCGTCAATTCATTATTCAGTGCCAACGCAGACACAAGTTTCCCCAGTACCACCAACGACGCCAGTAAAAACGCCGGCGCAACCGACGGTGAGTATTGATGGTTTAGATCCAACTACCGATTCAGGTCAGGATCATACCGATGGCATTACTAATAACCAAAACCCAACGGTAACAGGGGTTGCAGGCGTTCCTTTTTCACACGTTAGCATTGTAGATGGTAAAAATTTAGATGGCACAGATAAGATTGTTGGATCGGGTTATGCTGATGTAAATGGTCACTATCAAATAGTTGTTGGCTTAGGGCAGTCGCCTACAAATTCTGGTACACATCATGATTTAACTGCAACAGTCACTGACCCTTCTGGTCAGGACGGCTCGACAATATCATCAACACCGATTTTGATTGACCAGCATACCGCTCAGCCAACGGTTGATTTGAATGCGACTTCAGACAGTTTTGGTGGTACGGGCACCAATACTGACAACATTACCAATATCGCGAACCCGACTTTAACGCTGGGTAATATCGATACAGATGCTCAACAAGTTGAGGTGTTTGTTGATGGACATTCTATTGGCAATGCCATCAACCAGAATGGTGTGTGGCAGGTTACTGTGCCTAAATCTTTCATGGGTGAAGGCGATCACAATATTACCGCAACAGTGACTGATGTGGCGGGCAACACCAGTACGTCAAATGCTTTGACTGTGACGATTGATCAGCATGTTGCTGCGCCAGACGCCACAGGTATCGTTACTGAAGATACCAAAGTGACCGCGACGGGTGATGTGAATCCGCAAGGTGAAGTGGGCGACGTAGTCACTGTCATCAATGCTGATGGTAAGCACGGGCACTTTGATGTGAAAGCGGATGGGACGTACACCTATACGCTTGATAACAACGCGGCACAACATCTTTCGCAAGGTGAGTCTGAAACAGACACCGTTAAGTACACGGTGACCGATACGGCGGGTAATACCAATACGGGTGAAATTACCGTCACTATCCATGGCAGTAACGATATTCCATCACTGCAGATCGCTCAAAGTGCCAATACCACCGGTACGCTCAGCACAACAGATGTCGATACAACCGATACACATACCTATGACGCAGTCGGTGGCATCACCACAGGCAGCAGTGTGGTGGCCCACGGCACATTCGGTGATTTGACGCTAGATAATGCAACAGGCGTATACAGCTACACAATGCACGCTGATGCCATTCATCAAGGCATGAACTACGACGCAAACTCCGGAACGTACACTGGACAAGATACCTTTGAGGTCAGCACTGACGATCATCATGGCGGCAAAGACTCTCAGTTCTTAACCTTTAACCCAACGGCTACATTAACGGCGCCGTCAGTGGTCGGCGCTCAGCCAACCGTAACTAATAACGTTCCTACTCAAGCGCAATTGACGCCAACAGCACCGATAGCTCCAACGTTAACACCGGCCACACCAACAGTGACGCTGAAAGGGCTTACTATAAACACCGATACCGGTATCGATCACACCGATGGTATTACGTCGAACCCAACACCATCGATCACCGGTAGCACTGACATTCCATTCTCACAAGTCGATATCATCGATGGTAAAAATACCGATGGCAGCGATCATATTGTCGGCTCAGGTTTTGCTGATGCGAAGGGCGATTTTGAAATTGCAGTGGACTTGGGTAAATCATCAACCGTTGATGGCACTCATCATGATTTGGGTGCGAAGGTCACTGACCCATCTGGACATGATGGACAGACAACGGCGACCACAGCGATAGTAGTTGACCAAAATGTTGCTGCGCCGGATGCCACAAATACCGTTACGGAAGATAGTCAAGTGACTACTACGGGTGATGTGAATCCGCAAGGTGAAGTGGGCGACATAGTCACTGTCATCGATGCCGATGGCAAGCATGGTCACTTTGATGTGAAAGCGGATGGGACGTACACCTATACGCTTGATAACAAAGCCGCTCAACACCTTGCACAAGGTGAGTCTGAAACAGACAGCGTTAAGTACACGGTGACCGATACGGCGGGCAATACCAATACCGGTGAAATTACAGTCACTATCCATGGCAGTAACGATATCCCATCACTGCAGATCGCTCAAAGTGCTAATACCACCGGTACGCTCAGCACAACAGATGTCGATACAACCGATACACATACCTATGATGCAGTCGGTGGCATCACCACAGGCAGCAGCGTTGTAGCCCACGGTACATTCGGTGATTTAACACTGGATAATGCAACAGGCGTTTACAGCTATACCATGCACGCCGATGCTATTCATCAGGGCATGGACTACGATGCACAATCAGGGACTTACACTGGACAAGATACCTTTGAGGTCAGCACTGACGATCATCATGGCGGCAAAGACTCACAGTTCTTAACCTTCAACCCAACCGCGACATTAACGGCGCCGTCAGTGGTCGGCGCTCAGCCAACCGTAACTAATAACGTTCCTACTCAAGCACAATTGACGCCAACAGCGCCGATAGATCCAACGTTAACACCGGCCACACCAAGTGTGACGCTGACAGGGCTTACTACAAATACCGATACCGGTATCGATCACACCGATGGTATTACGTCGAGCTCAACACCCTCAATCACCGGTAGTACTGATATCCCATTCTCACAAGTCGATATCATCGATGGTAAAAATGCCGACGGCAGCGATCATATTGTCGGCTCAGGTTTTGCTGATGGGAATGGCCAATTTGAGATTGTGGTGGACTTAGGCAACTCCGCAACAGTTGATGGTACTCATCATGATTTGGGTGCGAAGGTTACTGACCCATCAGGACATGATGGACAGACAATGGCAACTACAGCGATAGTGGTTGACCAGATTGTTGCTGCGCCGGATGCCACAGATACCGTCACTGAAGATACCAAAGTGACCACTACGGGTGACGTTAACCCGCAAGGCGAAGTGGGCGACGTAGTCACAGTCATCGATGCCGATGGTAAGCATGGTCACTTTGATGTGAAGGCGGATGGGACGTATACCTATACGCTGGATAACAATGCGGCTCAGCATCTTGCTCAAGGAGAGTCTGAAACAGACAGCGTTAAGTACACGGTGACGGATACGGCAGGCAACACCAATACCGGTGAAATTACTGTTACTATCCATGGCAGTAACGATATCCCATCACTGCAGATTGCTCAAAGTGCCAATACCACCGGTACGCTCAGCACAACAGATGTCGATACAACCGATTCACATACCTATGATGCAGTCGGTGGCATCACCACAGGCAGCAGCGTTGTGGCCCATGGCACATTCGGTGATTTAACACTAGATAATGCAACAGGCGTATACAGCTACACAATGCATGCCGTTGCCATTCATCAAGGCATGAACTACGACGCGAAATCCGGAACGTACACAGGACAAGATACCTTCGAGGTCAGCACTGACGATCATCATGGCGGCAAAGACTCTCAGTTCTTAACTTTTAACCCAACAGCGACATTAACGGCGCCGTCAGTGGTCGGCGCTCAGCCCACCGTAACTAATAGTGTGCCTACTCAAGCGCAATTGACGCCAACAGCGCCGATAGCTCCAACGTTAACACCGGCCACGCCAAGTGTGACGCTGAAAGGGCTTACTGGAAATACCGATACCGGTATCGACCATACCGATGGTATTACGTCGAACCCAACACCATTGATCACGGGTACTACTGATATCCCATTCTCACAAGTCGATATCATTGATGGTAAAAATGCAGACGGTAGCGATCATGTCGTCGGCTCAGGTTTTGCCGATGGGAAGGGTGATTTTGAGATTGCTATAGATCTGGGTAAATCATCATCGGTTGATGGCACTCATCATGATTTAGGCGCTAAGGTCACTGACCCATCCGGACATGATGGACAGACAACGATCACTATACCGATAGTGATTGACCAACATACCGCTCAGCCAACGGTTGATTTGAATGCGACTTCAGACAGTTTTGGTGGTATGGGCACCAATACTGACAACATTACCAATATCGCTAACCCGACTTTTACATTGGGTAATATCGATACAGACGCTCAACAAGTTGAAGTGTTTGTGGATGGTCATTCTATTGGTGATGCTGCTATCCAGAATGGTGTTTGGCAAGTTACTGTGCCTAAATCATTCATGGGTGAAGGCGATCACGATATTACCGCAACAGTGACCGATATTGCGGGCAACACCAGTACGTCAAATGCTTTGACTGTGACGATTGATCAGCATGTTGCTGCGCCAGACGCCACAGATATCGTTACTGAAGATACCAAAGTGACCGCGACGGGTGATGTGAATCCGCAAGGTGAAGTGGGCGACGTAGTCACAGTCATCGATGCAGATGGCAAGTACGGGCACTTTGATGTGAAAGCGGATGGGACGTACACCTATACGCTTGATAACAACGCGGCACAACATCTTGCGCAAGGTGAATCTGAAACAGACAGCGTTAAGTACACCGTGACCGATACGGCGGGTAATACCAATACGGGTGAAATCACAGTCACTATCCATGGCAGTAATGACGTTCCTGATTTGCATATTACGCAAAGCACGAATACCACCGGTACGCTCAGCACAAAAGATACAGATACAACCGATACACATACCTATGACGCAGTCGGTGGCACCACCACAGGCAGCAGCGTTGTGGCCCACGGCACATTTGGTGATTTAACGCTAGATAATGCAACAGGCGTCTACAGCTACACAATGCATGCCGATGCCATTCATCAGGGCATGAACTACGACGCGAAATCAGGGACGTACACAGGGCAAGATACTTTTGAGGTCAGCACTGACGATCATCATGGAGGCAAGGACTCTCAGTTCTTAACCTTTAACCCAACAGCGACATTAACGGCTCCGTCAGTGGTCGGTGCTCAGCCAACCGTAACCAATAGCGTGCCAACCCAAGCGCAATTGACGCCTATGGCGCCGATAGCGCCAACGTTAACACTGGCCACGCCAACAGTGACGCTGACAGGGCTTACTGGAAGTACCGATACCGGTATCGATCATACCGATGGTATTACGTCGAATCCAACACCATCGATCACTGGTACTACTGACATCCCTTTCTCACAAGTTGATATCATTGATGGCAAAAATGCCGATGGCAGCGCTCATATTGTTGGCTCTGGTTTTTCTGATGGGAATGGTGATTTTGAGATCGCTATAGATCTGGGTAAATCATCAAAGGTTGATGGCACTCATCATGATTTAGGCGCGAAGGTTACTGACCCATCTGGACATGATGGACAGACAACTGCGACTACAGCGATAGTGGTTGACCAAAATGTTGCTGCGCCGGATGCCACAGATACCGTCACCGAAGATACTAAAGTGACCACTACGGGCAATGTTAATCCGCGAGGCGAAGTGGGCGACGTAGTCACGGTCATCGATGCCGATGGCAAGCATGGTCACTTTGACGTGAAAGCGGATGGGACGTACACCTATACGCTTGATAACAAAGCCGCTCAACACCTTGCACAAGGTGAATCTGAAACAGACAGCGTTAAATACACTGTGACTGATACAGCGGGTAATACCAATACAGGTGAAATCACCGTTACCATTCATGGTACTAATGACATCCCTGATCTGCATATTACACAAAGTACGAATACCACCGGTACGCTCAGCACAAAAGATCTCGATACAACTGATACACATACCTATGACGCAGTCGGTGGTACGACTACTGGCAGCAGTGTTGTGGCGCACGGTACATTCGGTGATTTAACACTCGATAATGCAACAGGCGTTTACAGCTATACAATGCACGCCGATGCCATTCATCAAGGCATGAACTACGACGCGAAATCAGGGACGTACACAGGGCAAGATACTTTTGAGGTCAGCACTGACGATCATCATGGAGGCAAGGACTCTCAGTTCTTAACCTTTAACCCAACAGCGACATTAACGGCTCCGTCAGTGGTCGGTGCTCAGCCAACCGTAACCAATAGCGTGCCAACCCAAGCGCAATTGACGCCTATGGCGCCGATAGCGCCAACGTTAACACTGGCCACGCCAACAGTGACGCTGACAGGGCTTACTGGAAGTACCGATACCGGTATCGATCATACAGATGGTATTACATCGAACCCAACACCATCGATCACCGGTAGTACTGATATCCCATTCTCACAAGTCGATATCATCGATGGTAAAAATGCCGATGGCAGCGATCATATTGTCGGCTCAGGTTTTTCTGATGTGAATGGTAAATTTGAGATTGTGGTAGACCTGGGTAAATCATCATCGGTTGATGGCACTCATCATGATTTAGGCGCGAAGGTCACTGACCCATCAGGACATGATGGACAGACAACGGCAACAACAGCGATAGTGATTGACCAAAATGTTGCTGCGCCGGATGCAACAGATACCGTTACTGAAGATACAAATGTTATTGCGACAGGTGATGTTAACCCGCAAGGCGAAGCGGGTGACGTAGTCACTATCATCGATGCTGATGGTAAGCATGGTCACTTTGATGTGAAGGCGAATGGGACTTACACCTATACGCTTGATAACAAAGCCGCTCAACACCTTGCGCAAGGTGAATCTGAAACGGACACCGTTAAATACACGGTGACCGATAAGGCGGGCAATACTAATACGGGTGAAATTACAGTCACTATCCATGGCAGTAATGACGTTCCTGATTTGCATATTACGCAAAGCACGAATACCACCGGTACGCTCAGCACAATCGATGTTGATACAACCGACACACACACCTATGACGCAGTCGGTGGCACCACTACAGGCAGCAGCGTTGTGGCGCACGGCATATTCGGTGATTTAACACTAGATAATGCAACAGGCGTCTACAGCTATACAATGCACGCCGATGCCATTCATCAAGGCATGAACTACGACGCGAACTCCGGAAAGTACACGGGACAAGATACCTTTGAGGTCAGCACCGACGATCACCATGGTGGTAAGGACTCACAGTTTTTAACCTTTAATCCAACGGCGACAGTAACAGCGGCGTCAGTGGTTGGCCAGCAGCCAACAGTAACTAATAACGTTCCTACTCAAGCGCAATTGACGCCGATGGCGCCAATCGCTCCGGCAATAACACTGACTACGCCAACGGTGACGCTGACAGGGCTTACTGGAAATACCGATACCGGTATCGATCATACTGATGGTATTACATCAAACCCAACACCATCGATCACTGGTACTACTGACATCCCATTCTCACAAGTCGATATTATCGATGGCAAAAATGCCGATGGCAGCGATCATATTGTTGGCTCAGGTTTTTCTGATGGGAAGGGCGATTTTGAGATTGCTATAGATCTGGGTAAATCATCAAAGGTTGATGGCACTCATCATGATTTAGGCGCGAAGGTCACTGACCCATCAGGACATGATGGACAGACAACGGCAACAACAGCGATAGTGATTGACCAAAATGTTGCTGCGCCGGATGCAACAGATACCGTTACTGAAGATACAAATGTTATTGCGACAGGTGATGTTAACCCGCAAGGCGAAGCGGGTGACGTAGTCACTGTCATCGATGCTGATGGTAAGCATGGTCACTTTGATGTGAAGGCGAATGGGACTTACACCTATACGCTTGATAACAATGCGGCTCAGCATCTTGCGCAAGGTGAATCTGAAACAGACAGCGTTAAATACACTGTGACTGATACAGCGGGCAACACCAATACCGGTGAAATTACCGTCACTATCCATGGCAGTAACGATATCCCATCACTGCAGATCGCTCAAAGTGCTAATACCACCGGTACACTCAGCACAACAGATGTGGATACAACCGATACACATACTTATGGTGCAGTCGGTGGCACTATCACTGGCAGCAGTGTTGTGGCGCACGGCACATTCGGTGATTTAACACTGGATAATGCAAGTGGCGTTTACAGCTATACAATGCACGCCGATGCCATTCATCAAGGCATGAACTACGACGCGAAATCAGGGACTTACACGGGACAAGATACCTTTGAGGTCAGCACCGATGATCATCATGGTGGTAAGGATTCTCAGTTTTTAACCTTCAATCCAACAGCGACAGTAACGGCGCCATCAGTGGTCGGCGCTCAGCCAACCGTAACTAATAACGTTCCTACTCAAGCGCAATTGACGCTAACAGCGCCGATAGCTCCAACGTTAACACCGGCCACGCCAACAGTGACGCTGACAGGACTTACTGGAAATACCGATACCGGTATCGATAATACTGATGGTATTACATCGAACCCAACACCATCGATCACCGGTAGTACTGATATCCCATTCTCACAAGTCGATATTATCGATGGTAAAAATGCCGATGGCAGCGATCATATTGTCGGCTCAGGTTTTGCTGATGCGAAGGGCGATTTTGAAATTGCAGTGGACTTGGGTAAATCATCAACAGTTGATGGTACTCATCATGATTTAGGTGCGAAGGTTACTGACCCATCAGGACATGATGGGCAGACAACGACCACTACACCGATAGTGATTGACCAGAACGTTGGTGCGCCAACAGTAGATTTAAATGCCAGCTCCGATAGCTATGGTGCAAAGGGTACAGATCATGATGATCTCACTAACGACACCACGCCAACCTTCACGTTAAATGGTGTGGATACGGACGCCGCTTCTGTTGAGGTATTTATCGATGGTAAATCTGTAGGCAGTGCAACGCACACTGGTACTGACTGGACATTTTCGTCAGCGGCTCTAGCTGATGGAGGCTATAAAGTGACCGCAGTGGTTACCGATAATGCAGGTAACACCAGCACAACGTCTCCAGCGTTGACAGTAACGGTCGATACTCATACTGCTGTGGATGCGGGTTTCACCGATACGCTTATTGGCAGTGGTGAACAAGCAAAAGCTACCATTACTGGTCACGTAGAGAAAGGTGCTGACCTTGATACATTAGTGATTACGGACAGTGCCGGTCATCATCTAGATGTACCGACTTCGGGTATTACAGTGAGAGCTGATGGTAGCTTCACGACAACCGTCGATTTAACAGCTGGCAATTTTACCGATGGCCAGCTCTCCGTTACGGCATCTTCAACGGATAAAGCGGGTAACACTGCGACTTCCACACCGACGCACAGCACGTTAGACACAGACATTGCGACACCAACAGTAGATCTCAATGCGACGTCTGATAGTCATGGCGCAAATACCATAGGTACTGACACCGATAATCTGACCAAAGACACCACGCCAACCTTCACGTTAAATGGTGTGGATACGGACGCCGCTTCTGTAGAGGTATTTATCGATGGTAAATCTGTAGGCAGTGCAACGCACACCGGTACTGACTGGACATTCACGTCAGCGGCTCTCGTTGATGGAGACTATAAAGTGACTGCAGTGGTTACCGATAATGCTGGTAACACCAGCACAACGTCTCCAGCGTTGACAGCAACGGTCGATACTCATACTGCTGTGGATGCGGGCTTTACCGATACGCTTATCGGCAGTAGCGAGCAAGCAAAAGCTACCATCACCGGTCACGTAGAAGCAGGCGCTCACCTTGATACATTAGTGATTAAGGACAGTGCAGGTCATCATCTAGATGTACCGACTTCGGGTATTACAGTGAAAGCTGACGGTAGCTTCACGACAACCGTTGATTTAACAGCTGGCAACTTTACCGATGGCCAGCTCTCAGTTACGGCATCTTCAACAGACAAAGCGGGTAATACCGCGACTTCCACACCAACGCACAGCACATTAGATACAGGCGTTGCGACGCCAGCGGTAGATCTCAATGCGACGTCTGACAGTCATGGCGCGAATACCATAGGTACAGACACCGATAATCTGACCAAAGACACCACACCAACCTTCACGTTAAATGGCGTGGATACGGACGCCGCTTCTGTTGAGGTATTTATCGATGGTAAATCTGTAGGTCATGCAAGGGACAATGGTACTGACTGGACATTCACGTCAGCGACTTTAGCTGATGGAGACCATACAGTGACCGCGGTGGTTACCGATAATGCAGGTAACACCAGTGCGGCGTCTCCAGCGTTGACGGTAACGGTTGATACTCAGACTGCTGTGGATGCAGGTTTCACTGATAACCTGATTAGTAATACTGAGCAATCAACGACGGTCATCACCGGTCACGTAGAAGCAGGTGCTCACCTTGATACATTAGTGATTAAGGACAGTGCCGGTCATCATCTAGATGTACCGACTTCGGGTATTACAGTGAACGCTGATGGTAGCTTCACCACCACCGTTGATTTAACTTCTGGCAACTTCACCGATGGTGCGTTAACAGTCACGGCATCTTCAACGGATAAAGCGGGCAACACGGCGACCTCTACACCAACGCGCAGCACGTTAGATACAGACGTTGCGACACCAACAGTAGATCTCAATGCGACGTCTGATAGTCATGGCGTAAATACCACAGGTACTGACACCGATAATCTGACCAAAGACACCACGCCAACCTTCACGTTAAATGGTGTGGATACGGATGCCGCGTCTGTCGAAGTCCTTATCGATGGCAAATCAGTCGGTCATGCAACGGACAATGGTACTGACTGGACATTTACGTCAGCAGCCCTAGCTGATGGTCACCACAAAGTGACTGCCATCGTGACGGATACCGCAGGCAACACCAGTACGACGTCTCCAGAATTAACCATTACAGTTGATACTCAAACCACAGTGAATGATGAGTTAACGGACAAACTGATTGGTAGTGGCGAACAGTCGGCTACCGTCATCACAGGTCATGTAGAACCTGGTGCACACCTCGATACATTAGAGATTACGGACAGTGCGGGTAACCATTTAGATGTGGATACCACTGGCATGACAATTGATGACCATGGTGACTTTAGCATTGCTGTGGATTTAACTAAGGGTGTGAAAGATAAGTCAGGCGCGGCGACTCAGTTGGTTGATGGCGACTTAACCGTTAGTGCATCATCAACAGACAAAGCAGGTAATATTGCGACCTCCACTCCAACGCACAGCACGTTAGATACAGGCGTTGCGACGCCAAAAGTTGATCTTAATGCAAGCTCGGATAGCCATGGCGCGAATACCGCAGGTACAGATACGGATAATCTAACCAAAGACACTATGCCAACCTTTACGTTAAACGGTGTGGATACCGATGCGGCTTCTGTCGAAGTATTGGTTGATGGGAATCCTGTAGGTCATGCAACGAACAATGGTACTGACTGGACATTTACGTCAGCAGCCCTAGCTGATGGTCACCACAAAGTGACTGCCATCGTGACGGATACCGCAGGCAACACCAGTACGACGTCTCCAGAATTAACCATTACAGTTGATACTCAGACCACAGTGAATGCCGAGTTAACGGACAAACTGATTGGTAGTGGTGAACAGTCGGCTACAGTCATCACAGGTCATGTAGAACCTGGTGCTCACCTTGATACGCTAGTGATTGCGGATAGTGCGGGTAACCATTTAGATGTGGATACCACTGGCATGACAATCGATGGCCATGGCGACTTTAGCATTGCTGTGGATTTAACTAAGGGCGTGAAAGATAAGTCAGGTGCGGCGACTCAGTTGGTTGATGGCGACTTAACCGTTAGTGCATCTTCAACGGATAAAGCTGGCAATACGGCAACCTCCACACCAACGCACAGCACATTAGATACAGGCGTTGCGACACCAACAGTAGATCTTAATGCTAGCTCGGATAGTCATGGCGCGGATACCACAGGTACTGACACCGATAACCTGACGAAAGACACCACGCCAACCTTCACGTTGAATGGCGTGGATACGGACGCCACCTCTGTCGAAGTCCTTATCGATGGCAAATCAGTAGGTCATGCAACGAACAATGGTACTGATTGGACATTTACGTCAGCGGCTCTAGCTGATGGAGACCATAAAGTGACTGCGGTAGTCACCGATAATGCAGGCAACACCAGTGCGACGTCTCCAGCGTTGACGGTAACGGTGGATACTCATACTGCTGTGGATGCGGGCTTCACCGATACACTTATCGGCAGTAGCGAGCAAGCAAAAGCTACCATCACCGGTCACGTAGAAGCAGGCGCTCACCTTGATACATTAGTGATTAAGGACAGTGCAGGTCATCATCTAGATGTACCGACTTCGGGTATTACAGTGAAAGCTGATGGTAGCTTCACGACAACCGTCGATTTAACAGCTGGCAACTTTACTGATGGCCAGCTCTCAGTTTCGGCATCTTCAACAGACAAAGCGGGTAATACCGCAACTTCCACACCAACGCACAGCACATTAGATACAGGCGTTGCGACGCCAGCGGTCGATCTCAATGCGACGTCTGATAGCCATGGTGCGAATACCGCAGGTACAGACACGGATAACCTGACCAAAGACACCACACCAACCTTTACGTTAAATGGTGTGGATACAGACGCCGCGTCTGTTGAGGTATTTATCGATGGTAAATCTGTAGGCAGTGCAGCCCACAAGGGTACTGACTGGACATTTACGTCAGCAGCTCTAGCTGATGGCGATCATACAGTGACTGCGATAGTCACCGATAATGCAGGCAACACCAGTGCGACGTCTCCAGCGTTGATGGTAACGGTGGATACTCATACAGCTGTGGATACGAGCTTCACCGATACGCTTATTGGCAGTGGCGAGCAAGCAAAAACAGTTATTACCGGTCACGTAGAGGAAGGCGCTCACCTTGATACGTTAGTGATTACGGACAGTGCAGGTCATCATCTTGATGTACCGACTTCGGGTATTACAGTGAAAGCTGATGGTAGCTTCACGACAACCGTCGATTTAACGGCAGGTAACTTCACTGATGGTGCGTTAACGGTTACAGCATCTTCAACGGATAAAGCGGGTAATACGGCAACCTCCACGCCAACGCACAGCACTTTAGATACGGGCATTGCGACGCCAGCGGTAGATCTTAATGCTAGCTCTGATAGCCATGGTGCGAATACCGCAGGTACAGACACCGATAATCTGACAAAAGACACCACTCCAACGTTTACGTTAAATGGCGTGGATACTGACGCTGCCTCTGTTGAGGTATTTATCGATGGTAAATCAGTCGGTCATGCAACGAACACCGGCACTGACTGGACATTCACGTCAGCAGCTCTAGCTGATGGCGATCATACAGTGACTGCGGTAGTCACCGATAATGCAGGCAACACCAGCACAACGTCTTCAGCATTGACGGTAACGGTCGATACTTATACTACTGTGGATGCTAGCTTCACCGATACGCTTATTGGCAGTGGCGAGCAAGCAAAAGCAGTTATTACCGGTCACGTAGAAGAAGGCGCTCACCTTGATACTTTAGTGATTACGGACGGTGCAGGTCATCATCTAGATGTACCGACGTCGGGTATTACAGTGAAAGCTGATGGTAGCTTCACGACAACCGTTGATTTAACAGCTGGCAACTTCACAGATGGTGCATTAACGGTTACAGCATCTTCAACGGATAAAGCCGGTAATACCGAGACTTCTACACCAACGCACAGCACATTAGATACAGGCATTGCGACGCCAGCGGTCGATCTCAATGCGACGTCTGACAGTCATGGCGCGAATACCACAGGTACAGACACCGATAATTTGACGAAAGAGACCACGCCAACCTTTACGTTAAATGGTGTGGATACAGACGCCGCGTCTGTTGAGGTATTTATCGATGGTAAATCTGTAGGCAGTGCAGCCTACAGCGGTACTGACTGGACATTCACGTCAGCGACTCTAGCTGATGGCGATCATAAAGTGACTGCGATAGTCACCGATAATGCAGGCAACACCAGTGCGACGTCTCCAGCGTTGACGGTAACGGTCGATACTCATACAGCTGTGGATGCGGGCTTCACCGATACGCTTATTGGCAGTGGTGAGCAAGCAAAAGCAGTTATTACCGGTCACGTAGAAGAAGGCGCTCACCTTGATACTTTAGTGATTACGGACAGTGCAGGTCATCATCTAGATGTACCGACTTCGGGTATTACAGTGAAAGCTGATGGTAGCTTCACGACAACCGTTGATTTAACAGCTGGCAACTTTACCGATGGCCAGCTCTCAGTTACGGCATCTTCAACAGACAAAGCGGGTAATACGGCAGCGTCCACTCCAACGCACAGCACTTTAGATACGAGCGTTGCGACGCCAACGGTCGATCTCAATGCGACTTCTGATACTCATGGCGCAAATACCACAGGCACAGACACCGATAATTTGACGAAAGACACCACACCAACCTTCACGTTAAATGGTGTGGATACGGACGCCGCCTCTGTCGAAGTCCTTATCGATGGCAAATCAGTCGGTCATGCAACGGACAATGGTACTGATTGGACATATACTTCGGCGGCCCTAGCTGATGGTCACTATAAAGTGACTGCCATCGTGACGGATACCGCAGGCAACATCAGTACGACGTCTCCAGCATTAACCATTACAGTTGATACTCAGACCACAGTGAATGCTGAGTTAACGGACAAACTGATTGGTAGTGGTGAGCAAGCAAAAGCAGTTATTACCGGTCACGTAGAGGAAGGTGCTCACCTAGATACGCTAGTGATTACGGACAGTGCGGGTAACCATTTAGATGTCGATACCACTGGAATGACAATCGATGGCCATGGTGACTTTAGCATTGCTGTGGATTTAACTAAGGGTGTGAAAGATAAGTCAGGTGCGGCGACTCAGTTGGTTGATGGGGACTTAATCGTTAGTGCATCTTCAACGGATAAAGCCGGCAATACGGCAACCTCCACGCCAACGCAAAGCACTTTAGATACAGGCGTTGCGACGCCAGCGGTCGATCTCAATGCGACTTCTGATACTCATGGCGCGAATACTACAGGTACAGACACCGATAATCTGACCAAAGAGACAACACCAACCTTCACGTTAAATGGCGTGGATACAGACGCCGCTTTTGTCGAAGTCATTATCGATGGCAAATCAGTCGGTCATGCAACGAACACCGGTACTGACTGGACATTCACGTCAGCGGCCCTAGCTGATGGTCACCACAAAGTGACTGCTATCGTGACGGATACCGCAGGCAACATCAGTACGACGTCTCCAGAATTAACCGTTACAGTTGATACTCAGACCTCAGTGAATGCCAAGTTAACGGACAAACTGATTGGTAGTGGTGAACAGTCGGCTACCGTCATCACAGGTCATGTAGAACCTGGTGCACACCATGATACATTAGCGATTACGGACAGTGCGGGTAACCATTTAGATGTGGATACCACAGGCATGACAATCGATGGCAATGGTGACTTTAGCATTGCTGTGGATTTAACTAAGGGTGTGAAAGATAAGTCAGGTGCGGCGACTCAGTTGGTTGATGGGGACTTAATCGTTAGTGCATCTTCAACGGATAAAGCCGGCAATACGGCAACCTCCACGCCAACGCACAGCACTTTAGATACAGGCGTTGCGACGCCAACGGTAGATCTTAATGATAGCTCGGATAGCCATGGCGCGAATACCACTGGTACAGATACGGATAATCTGACCAAAGACACCACGCCAACCTTCACGTTAAATGGCGTGGATACGGATGCCGCGTCTGTTGAGGTATTTATCGATGGTAAATCTGTAGGTCATGCAACGAACACCGGTACTGATTGGACATTCACATCAGTGGCTCTAGCAGATGGCAATCATAAAGTGACGGCCTTAGTGACGGATACCGCAGGTAACACCAGTACGACGTCTCCAGCATTAACCATTACAGTTGATACTCAGACCTCAGTGAATGCCAAGTTAACGGACAAACTGATTGGTAGTGGTGAACAGTCGGCTACCGTCATCACAGGTCATGTAGAACCTGGTGCACACCATGATACATTAGCGATTACGGACAGTGCGGGTAACCATTTAGATGTGGATACCACAGGCATGACAATCGATGGCAATGGTGACTTTAGCATTGCTGTGGATTTAACTAAGGGTGTGAAAGATAAGTCAGGTGCGGCGACTCAGTTGGTTGATGGGGACTTAATCGTTAGTGCATCTTCAACGGATAAAGCCGGCAATACGGCAACCTCCACGCCAACGCACAGCACTTTAGATACAGGCGTTGCGACGCCAACGGTAGATCTTAATGATAGCTCGGATAGCCATGGCGCGAATACCACTGGTACAGATACGGATAATCTGACCAAAGACACCACGCCAACCTTCACGTTAAATGGCGTGGATACGGATGCCGCGTCTGTTGAGGTATTTATCGATGGTAAATCTGTAGGTCATGCAACGAACACCGGTACTGATTGGACATTCACATCAGTGGCTCTAGCAGATGGCAATCATAAAGTGACGGCCTTAGTGACGGATACCGCAGGTAACACCAGTACGACGTCTCCAGCATTAACCATTACAGTTGATACTCAGACCTCAGTGAATGCCAAGTTAACGGACAAACTGATTGGTAGTGGTGAACAGTCGGCTACCGTCATCACAGGTCATGTAGAACCTGGTGCACACCTTGATACATTAGCGATTACGGACAGTGCGGGTAACCATTTAGATGTGGATACCACAGGCATGACAATCGATGGCAATGGTGACTTTAGCATTGCTGTGGATTTAACTAAGGGTGTGAAAGATAAGTCAGGTGCGGCGACTCAGTTGGTTGATGGTGACTTAACCGTTAGTGCATCTTCAACGGATAAAGCGGGTAACACGGCGACTTCCACACCGACGCACAGCACATTAGATACAGGCGTTGCTTCTCCAACCGTTAGCTTTGAAAGCACAGGTAAAGATAGCATTTATAACAGTGTTGAAGTCGGAACTGATGGCACAGTGACTGCGACTATCACTCCTAATACAGATGCGAAGGTAGGCGATACTCTGACCTACACTGTAGCCAGCGGAGTGAAGCAAACACATATACTGACTGCGATAGATTTAACTCAAGGCGTAGATATTGAAGTTCGCCCAGGAGATACAGTTACGGCTACGGTTACCGATGCTGCGGGTAACACTTCAAAGGATGCATTTGGAACAGCAGCAGGATCAGATCTTGTCGTCAGTACTCCTACAGTTGATTTAAATGCGACTTCTGATACGTACGGCATAAATACTGCTGGTACTGATACGGACAATATCACCAAGGATACAAATCCGACCTTTACATTAAATGGTATTGATACTGATGCTACTTCAGTAGAAGTATTTATTGATGATAAGTCTGTAGGCACTGCAATGCGCTCTGGTACCGACTGGACATTCACTGCTGCCCATCTAGCTGATGGCGATTATAAAATCACTGCTAAGGTGACAGATTCTGCAGGGAATACGAGTAATAGTTCCCCTGCGCTGGCTGTCACTGTTGATACTGATATCAATCCAGTAACGCTTACACTTCAAAACAGTAGTAATTCGGGTGATCAAACGGATCATCTTACTCATGGTGAAAACTTTAATGATAAGACGCATCCGGGGCAGGGGGATTTGATCTTTGACCTCAGTGCTGTCGATAAAGACATTGATCCGTCCAATGGTGGGGTTGTTGTTAAAGATGCTACTGGTCATGAAGTCAAAGGTAGTTTTATACCGGTTAATGGTCAGTGGGAATTCCATACTACTACCTCTGAATTACCAGATGGTGATCACACACTTCACACCGTTGTAACAGATATAGCAGGAAACAGTGTTGAAGGTGGTTCAACTCTAGTTACTGTTGACACAAGTGCATCTGCCACTATCTCTGTTGGAAGCATTAATGGCGGTAATCCAATCAACGAGGTGGATGCCAAAGGAAAAATTCAGGTATCAGGAATAGTTGGCGGAGATGCTAGTGTGGGAGACCATATTAGTATCGAAATCAATGGTCATGTGCACAGCAATGTGTTGGTCGAAAAAGGCAATGTCTTTAATTTAGATGTTGATGGCAGTGAGTTTACGACAGATATCAATGGTCAAACTGTTACATCGAGTGAAGTCAATGCAACGGTCACAGGCACAGATGCTGCAGGTAATTCGTTTACGGCAACGAACCATACGCCAGCAACGGCCGGTGGCCCGTCAGTACATAATGGTCAATTTTGGGTTGATACACACGCAGGCACAATAGCAGTCGACACTGACCTCACAGCCAATAAAGATGATGTCCTAAACCTTGCAGAGCAAGGGCAAGACTTAGTCATTAGTGGCAGAACAACAGGTATTGAAGACGGCCAGCATGTCACTGTGGAGTTTAACGGCCATAAATACGGTGATGCTACTTCAGGTACAGCGATAGAAGTGCACGGCAACCAGTGGATATTGACAGTGCCCCATGCCGATCTTGTTGGCATCAAAGATGGAGCATCGCTTGAGATCACCCCTTCAGTCAGCGATAGGGCAGGTAACCCTGCGACTGTAACTGACGGTCATTTAACTACGGATTTACATGCGGATGCGGGTATCACCATTAATAGCATCAATAGTGGCAATGCCATTAATGTGGCGACGACAGGTGATGTTGACGTTATAGGCACATTAACCGGTGATGTTGACTCTACGTCCAAAGTTGATGTCGTATTTAACGGTCAACACTACACCGGTACGATTACAGGCAGTGCAGGCCAATATGGTTTTACGGCTAAAGTGCCATCGTCGGAGCTTAAGAATCACAGTGGTGACGTTACAGCGATCGTGACAGGTACGGATAACCACGGTAACCCATTTACTGGAACAGACAAGAGTGCTCCGTTAGTTGATACAGCAGCAGGCACCATTGCAGTCGATCACCACCTAACGTCCCTCAAGTCCGATGACATTGTCAATGCCATTGAGCATGGTCAAGATTTGGTTTTATCGGGCACCACTACAGGCATTGAGGCTGACCAAGAGGTGACGGTTCACTTTAATGGTCAAGATTACACGGCTAAAGTAGTGTTAAATACTGGTAGCCAGACTGATGGCACGTGGCATACAACCGTGCCGGCTGCGGATGTGGCTCATCTTGTTGATGGTACTGACTATCTTGTAACCGCAGAGGTAAGTGACAAGGCGGGCAATCAGGCGACAACGACAGGCACGGCCGAGTCTATTCATACCGATTTACATGCGGATGCGGGGATTACCCTGAATAGCATCCATAATGGCGTAACCATTAATGCGGGCTTTACTGGAGACCAAAGTGGCAACCTTGCGGTCACAGGTATAGTCAGTGGTGATGCTAAAGAGCACGATCCTGTAGTATTGGTGGTTAATGGTCATCAGTTTACGGGGGAAGTGGACGCTACCGGTCAAGGTTTCTCTATAGACGTTCCAGTCAGCGAATTTAAAGCTGGATCAGGAGAGGTGCAAGCGCGAGTTTCAGTGACCGATGCATCAGGTAACACGGCTTCAGCCTATAACAATGGTCAATCTGCATTTACTCAAGCGATATCAGGTACAGCGCCAGTGGGTCCGACTTCAAGTGCGACACACAATGGCCAATTCAGTGTCGATACGCAAGCAGGCACTATTGCAGTCGATCATCACCTTACGTCCCTGAAGTCCGATGATATTGTCAATGCCATTGAGCATGGTCAAGATTTGGTTTTATCGGGAACCACTACAGGCATTGAGGCTGACCAAGAGGTGACGGTTCACTTTAATGGTCACGATTACACGACCAAAGTAGTGTTAAATACCGGTAGCCAAACTGATGGCACGTGGCACGCAACCGTGCCGGCTGCGGATGTTGTTCATCTTGTTGATGGTACGAACTATCCTGTAACCGCAGAGGTCAGTGATAAGGCGGGCAATGCGGCAACAATGACAGGCACAGCCGAGTCTATTCATGCCGATTTACATGCGGAAGCAGGAATCACCCTGAATAGCATCCATAATGGCGTAACCATTAATGCGGCCTTCACTGGCGACCAAAATGGCAACCTTGCGGTCACGGGTACAGTCAGTGGTGATGCTAAAGAGCACGATCCTGTCGTATTGGTGGTTAATGGTCATCAGTTTACGGGGGAAGTGGACGCTACCGGTCAAGGTTTCTCTATAGACGTTCCAGTCAGCGAATTTAAAGCTGGATCAGGAGAGGTGCAAGCGCGAGTTTCAGTGACCGATGCATCAGGTAACACGGCTTCAGCCTATAACAATGGTCAATCTGCATTTACTCAAGCGATATCAGGTACAGCGCCAGTGGGTCCGACTTCAAGTGCGACACACAATGGCCAATTCAGTGTTGATACGCAAGCAGGCACCATTGCAGTCGACACAGGCCTCACAGCCAATAAAGATGATGTACTAAACCTTGCAGAGCAAGGGCAAGACTTGGTCATTAGTGGTACGACAACAGGCATTGAAGACGGTCAGTATGTCACTGTGGAGTTTAATGGCCATAAATACGGCGATGCAGCTTCAGGTGTACCTATTGAAGTGCACGGAAACCAGTGGACATTGACTGTACCCCATGCCGATCTTGTTGGTATCAAAGATGGCGCATCACTTGAGATCACCCCTTCAGTCAGCGATGCGGCAGGTAACCCTGCGACTGTAACTGACGGTCATTTAACTACGGATTTGCATGCGGATGCAGGTATCACCATTAATAGAATTAATGGTGGCGTTACCATTAATGCGAACACGGGTGATATTACAGTCACAGGTACGGTATCCGGGGATGTTAAGACGGGTGAAACCGTCACTTTAGACATCAACGGTTATTCACATACAGCAGTAGTAGGTGCAGGACATACCTTTACCGCAGCTGCGATCCCAGCAACTCATTTTACAACAGATGCATCAGGTCAAGCAGTGACTTCGGGTGAAGTGAAAGCGACGGTAACAGGCACTGACACAGCGGGTAACTCAGTTACCGTGACGAACCATACGCCAGCATTGGCAGGTGGCACGCCAGTACACAATGGGCAATTTAGTGTCGATACTGATATCACGCCAGTGACTCTTACGCTTCAAGAAAGTAGTAATTCTGGTGATAAAGCGGACCACCTTACTCATGGTAACCACTTTGATGATACGAATCATAAGGGTGATTTAGTATTTGACCTAAGTACAATTGATAAAGATATCGATCCAAAAAACGGTGGCATTGTAGTAAAAGATAGTGCTGATCACATTGTAAACGGCAGTTTCAAAGAAACTAATGGCAAGTGGGAATTTCACACCGATACTACAGCATTGCCAGAAGGTGATCATACACTTCATGTGTCTGCAACAGACACAGCAGGTAATAACGTTGATGGTAGTGTGACGGCAGTAACAGTCGATACAAAAGCCGGCATCAGCATTACGCACGTGGCAAATGATGGCATCATAGACGGCTCTGAAATTACCAATGGCTTTACTATTTCAGGTACGGTTGACCATGTAGAAGCCGGTCAGCAAGTGGTCATCACTTGGAAAGACCAAAGTGGCGCCACACACACCGTGACCGATGCCAACGCAATAACGCAGGTAGCGGCAGGTCAAACCGCAGGAACTTGGAATGCGCATATTCCAGTATCAGAGCTGAGCGCCGCCAATCTTCCAGATGGCTTTACGCCAACCTTTACCGCAACGGTTGTGGATGTCGCCGGTAACAAAGTTCATGACACTTCTACACCAATAGTGGACAGTCATGTTGATGGTGTGTCATTGACACTGCAAGCAGGTAGCAACTCAGGGATAACCACAGACAGCATCACTCACGGTAATGGTACGGGTCAGTTGGTATTTGATTTAGGTTCGGTCAACCCAGATGTTGATCCAGCTACAGACGTTGTGGTGAAAGACAGTTTAGGCAATAAAGTGGATGGCAGTTTTACTTCGAATAACGGCCATTGGACCTTTACCACGACAGCGAATAAGTTAACCGACGGCGATCATGTGTTGCACACCGAGGTGACGGACAGCCATGGCAACACTGCCACAGGCACACCCACTAATGTCACCGTCGATACAAAAGCCGGCATCAGCATTACGCACGTAGCTAAAGATGACATCATTGACAGTTCTGAAATCACCAACGGCTTTACTATCTCCGGTACGGTTGACCACGTAGAAGCAGGTCAGCAAGTGGTCATCACTTGGAAAGACCAAAGTGGCGCCACACACACCGTGACCGATGCCAACGCAATAACGCAGGTAACGGCAGGTCAAACCGCAGGAACTTGGAATGCGCACATTCCAGCATCAGAGCTGAGCGCCGCCAATCTTCCAGATGGCTTTACGCCAACCTTTACCGCAACGGTTGTGGATGTCGCCGGTAACAAAGTTCATGACACTTCTACACCAATAGTGGACAGTCATGTTGATGGTGTGTCATTGACACTGCAAGCAGGTAGTAACTCAGGGATAACCACAGACAGCATCACTCACGGTGATGGTACGGGTCAGTTGGTATTTGATTTAGGTTCGGTTAACCCAGATGTTGATCCAGCTAAAGACATTGTTGTTAAAGACAGTCAAGGTCATAAAATTGACGGCACCTTTGATCAACATAACGGAAAATGGACCTTCACAACGACGGCGAGCAAGCTAACCGACGGCGATCATGCGTTGCACACTGAGGTAACGGACAGCCATGGTAATACCGCCACAGGCACACCGACCAATATCACTATTGATACTGATGCATCAGCTACTATCTCTGTTGATAAGATCAATGGTGGCGATCCAATCAACCAAACGGATGCCAAAGGCAATGTTCACGTATCGGGTAAGGTTGGTGGAGATGCTAGTGTGGGTGATTACGTTAGCATTGAGATCAACGGTAATACGCACAACAATGTGTTGGTCGAAAAAGGCAATGTCTTTAATTTAGATGTTGATGGCAGTGAGTTTACGACAGATAACAATGGTCATGCTGTGATGTCAGGCCAAGTAAAAGCAACGGTGACAGGTACAGATGTCGCAGGGAATGCCTTTACTCAACCGGCCAATAGCCACTTTAGTGTTGATACCGATATAACGCCAGTAACGCTCGATCTAACCGATGGTACGGATTCAGGTACAAGTCACACAGATAACATCACCCATGGTGATGCCAATGGCAAGCTCATATTCAATCTGGGCTCTGTTGATCCAGATGTTGATCCGAAAAACGGTGGCGTGGTAGTTAAAGACGCAGCTGGTAATATCATTACAGGCTCCTTTAGTTCGACAACTGGTAGCCATGGTGCCACACAATGGACTTTCCATTCAGATACCACAGCATTGCCAGACGGTCTGCATACTTTGCATACAGAGACAAAAGACCTTCATGGTAATAGGGCTATAGGTATACCAATTACGGTGACGATTGATACTAAGCTTGCTGCTAAAATTGCTATTGATGATGGGGTCAATCCAGCTCATCAAAATACAGTCTATCATCATGATCGTAAGATTAATGATGCAGAGCTTGCAACTACTCATATTAGTGGTTTTGTCGATGCAGGTGCGGCTCTCAATAGCATTACACTAACAGGCTCTGGGCATCATACAGAAACACTAAAATTCAACCATTTAGTGAATGATGGGAAGGCACATACAGAGGTAGTAAATGGTATAACGGTGACACTTGATGCACAGGGTCATTATGAGTTTATTCAAAATGTAACGCCGTTTGCAGATGGAAGCCTGATTGCTCATGCGCATGTATCAGATGCTGCAGGTAATACAAAAATTAAACACGCTCAGATCCAAATTAATCGCCATCCAGAACTCGTGCCATATTTTAATACTGAATGGACGGCAAAGGATCAATCTCAACCTCTTGCTCAAGCAGATCACTATGTCCTTGAACGTTTTGTCAATGAGCACCATACACAAGGTCTACCTATTGATAAACATGGACATAAAATCAATACCAATACTTCGCGTATGTTTATGCAGATGGACCTTAAAGATCCGAATGAAGCGATAGATGTAATACACAAGGATATGGTTATAGGTGGTAAAACTTATCATCTAGGGGCCAATGGTGAGTTCATGATTGAAAGCCCGTACGGTTGTGTTCGTGTTCGTATAAACCAAGGGGTTTTAACTGTTTCTGAAGTACATTCAGGCACACATTCGGGCGTAAAACAGTTTATTCATTATGATTCAGGTCATGATCCAGCTCATGGTGTTCGCACATATGACACATTAGGTGTTGGTCATTACAACCCAGACCAATCGGCACTTTTATTTGGTGAAAAGGCGGATTTGGGTAAGTTTGAAATCAAGTTAATTGACTCAGCGGGTAACAGTTATAGCTCAAGTTTTGAAATCAATTTATATGGGAATAAACTGCCAGAAGTCGCGGCACATTTGACGCATGACACTGGAACAGTTGGTGATGGGGTTACCACTGATGGTAGTTACACTGTTGATGCACCTCAGTCTGGTGCGCATCTTGAATATTCGACAGATGGTACTCATTGGTCAGCGACTAAGCCCGCTACGCATATCGGTAAAAATCATATTCATGTGCGTCAAACTGCGGAAATACCAGTACATGATCACCAAGGACAAATTGTTGTAGGTCAAACACGCCAGATTACTTCGGCGGCAACGATAATGGATGTCACGGTAGAAGCGCCTAAACCTGGCTCGGGTATACACCTTGTCGAAGATGTTACGTTCGATAAAAGTAACGGTCATATGTTAACCGCGTCGGCTGATATCAACGGTGTAATAGCGCAGGGCGGAATTAACCCTAGCCATAGTCATTTAGCTTTCCAAGCGCAGATTATTCATGGACGTTATGGTGATCTTGAACTCCAAAAAGATGGTACTTGGGCATATCATGCCAACAATGATCAGCGTGCAGTTCAAGAGTTAAATGCGGATGTGAAGATTGATGAATTTATTTCTTCACATCAAGGTACAACGCACTCAACCTACCAGATAACAGAAGAGCTTTTACAATCAGGGCTTATTCATGAAGGTAAGAATGCCTTGGTTGAGCACTTTGAAGTTGTAAGTAACTCGGGTGTCAAAGTGCCAATTGATGTGCTTATTACGGGCAAGGATGAACTCGGAAATCCGACATTTAAAGATCAGGCTCTTATTTATGATAGTAGTACTGGTGGTAGTGATGCTAATAATGCAGATGGTAAAAATGATTTTAAAGATACTACTAAGTACCGCCATGATAGCTATGCCTATGAGCATGATGGTCATACATATTGGCGTTTTGATTTAGGTCAATCAGTGCACTTACGCCACCATGTTGAAGGGGTGATATATCAGTTTACAGTGGAAAGCAAAAGTGGTTCTACAACCCCAGGAACACAAGTTGGTTATTTTGACGATCCTATATCTCATACTGGTTGGCATTCAATTCTTAAGACAGATGGTAGTGGTACTATTAGTGGTCTTCAAGATATAACACAAGGACAGATTGCACTTGGTTTGTTTGTACGTACTCCAAAGATAGGTACTGATCAATTCACATTTCATATTGAGGTGAACGCTTACGCGCCTGATGGACATACGCAGTTGACCCATCCACTATCTATTTATCTGAATAAAGATGCGAAAGATGATATGGCAAAAGGTGAGGTTAAAAACATTGGTAGTCATAGTGGATTACCAATCGTACACGACCAGAGCGACGAACCAGACGACGTCCCAACAGTCACCATCACAGCGCCAGAGCAGCACGACGCGCCAGATGATATGCCAAGCGTCGCCACAGCAACTCATGACCAAGATGACGCTTCAACCCATAGCGTAGCGGCAACGAGCAACCCATACCTAGATATGGTACAAGCACATGCACAACCTACGCAGCAGCATCATGATACGTCTGCGGCATCTCCTGCCCCTGTGGCAAGTCACTCGCAAGGCGCAAGCGTATCAGACAGTGCGAGTCACTATCTGAATATGGTGGGTGTGGATGCGAAAGATGTGAAGATTGAGCATAACAAACATGGGGATGATCATCTTCATACCCACAAACATTTTGCGCACAATCCATTGGCGGATGATTTCCAAGATCCAAAACATGCTCAGCAACACGGGCATGATGCTTTTGCTAATCCACTTGATGATAAGCATGATCATAAGGGTCATAAACATAATCATGATGTTAAGCATCACGATCTGGCGGATACAGGTAGCCACGATGGTAACCATAATGCCCATGATCAGATGGACAATCACTTAGTGGATCCAATTACTCATCATCACAACAGTTAGTTCTGAGTGTTAGGGTATGACAAACAAAAACCAGTCTGAAATGGCTGGTTTTGTTATGCTCGCAATCTATAGATCGTCGCTGTAAGTATTATCACTTACTCTAACTTACCGTTAACCTCTTTCTAGGCGCATGCTCGGCAGCTCGCCTAGTTTGGCTAGGTAACTCGCCAAACATGCTGAAGTAATCTTCGCTTAATTTTCCCATGTGCCAAAAACCACACAAGCTAGCTGTCTGATAAATTTTTTGCTCAGGGTGCGAAATGAGCATTTTTCTAAAGGCATGCAGTCTAAGTGCAATGATGATAGTTTTTGGTGAGGCCTGAAATTTCTCTTTAAAACATCGATCTAGAGTGCGTAAACTGGTGTGGGTGATTGCGCAAATTTCGCTGAGGTTAATAGGGGAGTGAATATTTTCCAGTATATAATCGAGCGCACGTTTAATGACTTTATCTCTTGGAGTTTTACTCGTTCTTTGCTTAAAAATGGTTTTCGTTTCTAGCTGCAAAAGCAAGTCGTTGGTTAAATCTAACACGGTTTGGGTTTGCGCAAGGGGAGACTGACAGCTAAATGTTTCGCTAAGCATATGCGAAAATATTCGAGTTAACCCATCAATATATTGAGGCGTACAAAGGTGTATTTGGTGTGAGTTTAATAACAAATCACAATCAATTAATAGCTTACTTTTTTCAATATAACTCTCAACTACGCTTTTGTGCACCGAGAAAGTGTACGCTTCGAACCCGGCGGGGGAAATCACGTCAAAGCCATCACTACTGCTAAAAACCTCTAACGTGTCCAACTGGATTGGCGCGTTGTTCCAACAAATAGGCCCAGTGTGTTGGGTCATTATCCCAATATTTAAACACTCTGCAGGGGCGACGCCTCGTTGCCAAACTTGTTTATCAAACGAAATCTTTTGTAATACCGCTTGTGGCAACTGCAGTTGCGTTAAGTGAGTATGAAAAATGCCTTTTTCTAACTGAATAAAATCAAGCCCCCATGGCTTGAGAGATTCATTCAATAACTCAACGCTTGGAATGGCGATTGAGTGCAAAAGGGGCGTTGCTTGTGGTTGCATGTTCTCTCTAAAATTAAGTTGGCAGATTAATGATATTTCATTTCACATTCTAATATAGAATGTTAATACAAGTAATTGGTTTGTTAAGAAATAACATTCATTTTTACAATTAATCTGTGCAACAGTTAGCCGAGGGAATAAAAATGAAAATACAGGGAATGTTAACGTTGAGTTGCTTGTTGGCAGGCAGCACAGCGGTAATGGCGAAAGGGATTGTGTACGATGCGCAATTCGGGGTTTTAGAAGCGCAACACGGAGAAAAGTGGCAAGCACAAGATAAACAGATCGAGGCGAAACTGGCTGAAATCCGTGAGAAGAATGGCGGTAAACGTCCCAATATCATTTATATGCTGGTTGATGATTTGAGCTATGGCCAAATGGGCAACCGCAAAATGAACCATGTGATGGGGGTGAACACCGAAAACATCAACCAATTTGCCAACGAAAGTTTGTCGTTGGAGCGTATGTACACTGAGCCATCTTGTACACCAACACGCGCCGCTATGATGACAGGTCGTCATCCAATCCGCAGTGGTTCAAGTGAAGTAAAAGTGACTTTAGTTGGTGAAGGGTTATCAAAAGAAGAAGTGACCATTGCCGAAGTACTATCTGAAGCTGGTTACAGTACTGCGCACATTGGTAAATGGCACCAAGGAGACATAGAGCAGTCTTTCCCTCATAACCAAGGTTTTGATTTTGCCGCATTTCCTGCGCATCAACAGGTGCAGCTTTCGCTAATGACCAAAGAAGCGTCAAAAGCGAATAATCTGTTTGGTTGGCATGATTCAATGCAAAACAACGATTTTATTATTGATGACACCTTCCGACCAAAAGGCATGCTTACTGGACTTGAAGCTCACAAAGGTCAAAAAGCCAGAGAAGTGCACATGCCGGCAGGACATGAATGGTCGCAAGCGGATTATCATGCCATGAACGTTCGCTATCAAGAGCAAGCGATAGATCAACTGCAACAACTTTCTAAAGCAGACAAACCTTTTTACTTGCAATACTGGCCACTGTATCCGCTGAACTTTGTGCATGACAATGAACAAAACGTATCTCGAAATGGCGGTTATATGGCGGAAAAACTTCAGCTACTAGATACGTGGTTTGGTGAGTTTTTAACTGAGTTAGATGCATTAGGCATTGCCGATAATACACTGGTTATCCTAATGGCTGATAACGGCTTAATGTACCATTATGGTGGTCCATCAGGGTTAAGTGAGCTGATTTATCGTGGTGGTAAAACCGATTTCCTAGAAGGTGGTATCCGTACCGATGCCTACGTTCGTTGGCCTGCTGCGATTCCATCTAACACTGCTGCCAGTGACATTATCCATGTGAGTGATTTATACACCACCATCGCCACGATTGCTCAAGCAACGGAGTATATTCCTCGTGACCGCGTCATTGATGGCATTAACCAGACCGCTCTATTGCTAGAGGGTGAAAAAAATGGCCGCCGTGACTATGTGTATGTTTACCAAGGCCCGCGTTTAGCCGCGGTAGTGAAAGACCAATTCAAAATGCACATGCCAGCGCCGGGCATGCCAGGTGCGGCCGCGCCGGTATTTAATGTCTATCGCGACCCTCGTGAAGAAAACCCGCATATCGGTATGGCATTGTGGTCTGGGGCATCTTTCCAAGACATGATGAAACGTCACATGTTAACTATCGAAAAATACCCTCATTTACCGTTAGGCAAGGGTACGCCATATTCTGGCGTAGAAAACTTGCGACCTGAAACGAAGAAACTGGTTGCAGACTTTATGTCTTGGCAAAAATAATCACTCATGGCACTGAGAGCAATCTCAGTGCCAATCACTACCAAGGGAAGTGTAATGAAAAAGAGTGCTTTTATATTAGCGATTATCAGCTTGCTGGTGGGGGCGTTTGGTGCAATTGCCCTTACCGAAGCGGGGCAAATGATAAATATGCCAAGGGAATGGGTATTTAGCTATTTTGAATATCGTGTTGCGCTAAATGTCTTTATCGTGGCATTAGCAGTAGTAGCGATTTATTTACTCCTGAAAGGGTCATTGCTGGGTAAAAAATGGATTGGGTTATATGGTATAGCCATCGTTGCCTGTTTATTTTTTATCAATGTTTTTGCGCCCGAGTTTTGGCTAAGAGCTCAGCAATATGGCGCGGAATTTATGTCTGTTGAGCAGGCCAATCAGAAGCTCAGTGATGATAGCGATGTCTTTGTGCTAGAGATCAATGGCGATGCACGTGCCTACCCAAGAGATTGGATGCAATTGCCCCATATCGTGGGTGATAAAATAGGCGGCCAAGAAACCGTGATGACCTATTGTGCGTTAAGTAATTTGCCAGTGGCGTTTAACCCTAAAATGAACGGTCAAGAAACGGATTTTAGAGTTATCGCGCAGGTTCATAACAACCTTATTTTCACCGACCGAAACAGCGGCGAGCTTATTCAACAGGTGACGGGCACGGCAGAATATAGCCAAACTCAGTTGCAGCAATACCCAGTGCAACGAATGACGTGGCAAGCATTTAAATCCTTGTATCCAAAGGGACAAGTCTTTAATTACAAGCCAAATGCATTTGATCAGCTAACCCTCAAATTATTTGATACCGCATTGATCCCGCATTATGAAGGCGTAGCCATGTTTCCTACTCTGAATGAGCCAGATCCAAGGGTGGAATCAGGCGAGCAAATATGGGGCGTAACCATTGATGGTAAATCCATTGCGGTGACTCAAAGTCATTTTGATAAGCAGCAACAGTTTGTGGCTCATTTACCTGCGCAAGATGTGTTATTTGTGCAATACCCTGAATTTGACACCGTAGCGGCTTATCTAGTCGATAACAGTCGAAATTGGCAACAGGTGAATGTCGATCCATACGGGAAATATGATGGCGGGCAGTTATCTCGCGCCAACTTATATTCTGGTATGCCATGGATGATTTGGAGCCACTGGTTCCCTGAATCTGAAATTTATCAATAGCAAATATAGGTGGGGCAACCCACCTTACTTAACGGTTGAACTCCCAATGCTAACCGCTATTTTTCGTGTTTTTTTACTTCTATTCTTCTGCTATTCATCGATGTTATTTGCATCGGAATATGTTGGAAGTGATGTTTGCCAATCTTGCCATGAACAAGAGCATGAGCAATGGCAAACATCACAACATTTTGATGCTATGGCAGAGGCAAATAGCCAAACAGTAAAAGGCAACTTTGATAATCAGACCGTATTATTCAAAGGCGAGAAATATCATTTTAGTATTGAAGATGGTCAATATTGGGTGACATTAAAAGATCAACAAGGGCAATTTAATAAATATAAAGTGAGCTATACCTTTGCTATTTACCCCTTACAACAATATATGGTGGAATTTGCCGATGGTCGCGTGCAATTAATTCCCTTTGCATGGGATACCCGCGATAAAAGTGACGGTGGACAGCGTTGGTTTCATTTATATCCTGAGTTTGATAAGCCCAGCGATGACTTTTTTTGGTTAAACCATGGGCAAAATTGGAATTATATGTGTGCTGACTGCCATTCAACCAATTTGCAAAAAGGGTATGACTCAAAACTCAATCGTTACAATACCACTTGGTCAGAAATTAATGTTGGCTGTGAGGCGTGCCACGGGCCTTCTGCGCAGCATATCAAAGACAACAAAGTCGCCACGCCCTATGACGTAACCGGTCGAGACATTAACAGCGACCCTGTTTGCGCGCAGTGCCATAGTCGTCGTATTCAACTTAATGAAGACGGTCTTCATCCGCAATTTTCACAGCGACACAAACTTAATTTAATCAGCTCAGACTTGTATTATCCCGACGGGCAAATTTTTGATGAAGACTATGTTTACGGCTCTTTTCTACAATCAAAAATGCATAAAGCAGGAGTAACCTGCAGTGATTGCCATAATCCGCACACCGCCAAGATAAAACTGCCTGAGCCTCAGCTTTGTCAACAATGCCATAGCGCAGAGCAATACAACGCGGAAAAACATGCACATCACCCAATAGGTCTAGAAACCGATAAATGCTCCAGTTGTCATATGGTTGAGCAAAATTACATGCAAGTGGATTGGCGAAAAGATCATAGCTTTCAAATCCCTAGACCCGAATTGTCGGATAAAACCGGCGCGCCGAATGCCTGTACTAACTGCCATCAAGATCAGAGTAATCAATGGGCAAGTGAACATCTTAACCAGTGGTTTGAGCGCGATGAAAAGTTAACGAATAGTCATTTTTCGTTAGCTTTTTCTGAAGCCGAAAGTGGCAATAACAGCACCAACCAAGCATTAGCCGATATTGCGCTAGATGAAGATCAAGCGTTCATCATTCGAGCGTCAGCGCTGTCTAGAATGCAGTATTTTGCCGACTCTTATAGTCTCAATGCCATTAACAAATTGTTCAATCACCCAAATCAATACATACGCCAAGGCGTGTTGGATGCGCTGATCCCTCAGCCTATTGCGCAACAAAAGTTGGTTTTAAAGCAGCTACTAAATGATCCTGTGTTACTGATTCGCAGTGAGGCCGCTGCGTCACTTATCTATCTTGATAGTAGCGAGCTCTCTAAAAATCCATTGCTCAATCAGGTGTTATCTGAATACCTCGAAATACAAGAATACCTCAGTGATCGCGGAGCAAATCGCAGCAATATAGGTGATGTGGCGTGGTTAAAAGGAAACTTAAAAGACGCTGAGCAACATTATTTGCAAGCGATAATTGTCGAGCCAAATTTTGTTGCCCCGTATTTAAAGCTCAATAATGTGTATCGCACGCAAAATAAACAGCAGCAAGCAACGTCCATATTAGCTCAAGGGTTAAAGCGTCAACCCAACAATGAACAATTATTATATCAATATGGGCTGGCGAATATTCGGCTACAAAAGCTAGATGCGGCAATTGCCTCATTTGAACAGTTATTAACGGTTGTACCGAATAATGCTCAATATCAGTTTGTGACTGGTCTTGCTTATGAAAGCGTCAATCTAGAAAAAGCGATCCAACATATTGGCAATGCCTACCAAATTAGCCGAGACGTTAAATATATCGAAGCTTATTGCGCCGTTTTACAAAGAAATAACCAAGCGCTACCCAATCAGTGTTTTTTACAATAATGAAAGGAGTTAACCATGAACAAGTATGTTCGTATTGTTAGTTTTGCGGTATGCAGTGTGGTCAGTACCAGCAGTATTGCCAACGAAAGTGATGATTGGCAATTCTCGCTGGCCCCCTTATTTGTTTGGGGATCAAACTTAAACGGTAATGCCGAAGCGGGATCTGGTTCATTACCTCTTGATCTTGATTTTAAAAACGATTTGCTAAGTAATTTAGATGCGGTGTTTACTTTCCATTTTGAAGCACAAAAGAAGGATCTGATACTGTTTGCTGAGTATCAAAATATGACCCTAACACCATCCTCTACGACTCCATTTGGCGGTACGGTTGATGTCACCTTTAAGAATCAAATGGGTGAACTTGGTGTCGGCTACGTTGTAGGAAAAATGGACAACACAAACTTTGAAGTATTGGCCGGCGTCAGGCGTTTAGAACAAGATATTTCAATGAACATTACCGGTGCGCCATTACCTTTCCCTACCAGTCTTAGCACAGGTGATACTTGGTACGATGGTTTTGTTGGCGGCCGCGTGAAAACCCAATTTGCGGATAAATGGCAGTTTGTGTTTAGAGGAGATGTGGGCGGCGGTGGCTCTGATTTTATTTGGAATACATCAGCAATCGTTGATTACCGCTTCATGGATTGGGGCTCTGCATTTTTTGGCTATCGCGCGATGGGCTATGATTTTGATAATGGTAAGGATGATTCCAATAAATATGCCATTGATGTGGTGATGCAAGGCCCATTAGCGGGCCTAAACATCCACTGGTAATCGTCGCTTATTGCACCATTATCGATGATTTTAGTTATGACATGCCGTCATTAATAGCGAATAGGGCATGTCATAACGGCATAAATTTATTGGAAACGAGATTTATTTAAAGCAGGGATGAAATATTTTAAATGGATTTATCAATGTATAAAACTATGAGCGTAATGTTACTTTTTCCTACCAGCATCATGGCAGGCGAAGTCGACAACTATTACGCGTGGGGGAAAACAATAAAAAACAGTGAGGCAGTGTTTAATCACTACCTTAATCAACATATTGAAAGTAGCTTGCAACAACTGAGCAATAAACAGCAATCACTCACTTGTGAGCAGGTTGCTTTAGTAGTCATGAAAGACCTTGGCGCAACACGTTATCCCTTAAAGCACCGAGGAGCGCTCAATACCGATATGGAGCTATGGGCGCAGCAAAGTGAATTAGTTGACCGCCAACCCGACGATAATACATCGTTAGACGAATATGCACAGCACAGTATCTATTCACCAGTAATGCGCACCGCTGGCGTTAAAACAGATTTAGATCATGTGGTGAATGTGGCAGGTGTTTATTTTGGCACGGATAAAATCAGTCATTTTTTAGGCTCTGGATATGAATATTATGCGCGTTATTTAAAGGCCATACAGAAAGATAGCCAAGAGTTTTCGCAAGCCAAATCGATTATTTGGGCAACCAAAATGGAAGGAGGCTTGCTGGGTATTAAAGTGGTCGGTGTGTACTCTTACGCGGATTTAGAAGCCAACTATCAGGGCTTTGAAATGGCACGTGATTTGTGTCGGCTGCAACATATTGAGAATGCTGATGGCTGGTCTCTTAGTCAGCCTGTTGATATGCGAAAGTATGTAAACCCCAATTGGGATGAATCATTTTATTTATCTACATACAGTGACAGCCGCGCTAAAAAAGTAAAACAGAACATGCAGTTACACGAAGGTGTGTGTGCTAATCGCCAACAACTGTGGGTAAAACAGCAGCGCCAATTTTATTTGCAATGGGAAAGCAACTATCCACCCTTTGATCAAGAAACCCTCAATAGCAGTTTCTCAACCTATTTGCTGACTTTAGCCCAACATTACGCCCATCAAGAACCCTATGAAAATGACTCAAGTTTAAAAGCGCACCTTAAAACACTCTCTCTGACTATGGAGGAGTTTAATTACTTTATTCGCGAGGCCAAGGTGCCGCAACAGCAAGGTTATAGCCTGCAGGAGTTGTGCTCATGAGTCGTCAATTAATGGTGTTTGTTATATCCCTGTTTGTTCTGATGGGATGTTCCTCTTCTCGCTACGATTTAAAAGCGGGAGTAGCTGAAGATAGAGCTCTTTGCGTCACACGATTAACGCAGTGGCAAGATGAGCCAACTTTATATTATGACTCGCAATCTTGGCTAAAAAACGACTTACTCAAGTATAAAGGCGTAAACGAACAACTACTGACTGAAAGGCAATCACTGTTAGCGAGTATTAATGCGTATTATGAAAGTGGTGACGAGAAGCCGATTCCATCAAAACTGACTAATCAAATTAATGACATTATTGCCAAAGAAAGCCAACAGTCTGAAGTGTTGGAATCACTGGTCGCCGCGAATGAATGTTGGTATCAAGTCACTTTTAAGGAAAATAACCAGTTCACTTTTACCGCTTTTAGTCTGGAATTAGCCTCTATTTTAGCTTTATACGATGCCTACTTTAGCGCCGCCAATATTACTAACAATGATGTAGAAATTCGCCGTGCATTTAACCGAGAAGACAAAGGTTACGGCAAACAAGAAAACGCACTTGAAGCCTATGCGGCCTACGCCTTAGATCTATCCAATATTCAACGTATTCGCGAGCAAATTAACTATTTTAACCTCAATATTGAAGCTTACCGCCCGCAGATAATGAACAAAGATATTGAGTATTTATACCTTTCAATAGTGCAGAGCCCATCCTTTAAGGCATTGCCACGCTACACACCCGAAGAGCTCATAAGCCAACGCTCTCAACAGCGCCGCAATAGCATTCGTGATGGCGTAAACTCCACAAACAGTGCTGCGGTGAACGGATTAAGCCAATTCTTCGGCAATGTGACCGGATTATTTGAATCTAGAAAAGGTTATCTATACCAAAATGAACCAGTGGAACAATCCATTAAAAGCCAACTCAAAGCCGGCGACATTCTGCTAGAGAAAACCCCTTTTCGCTTAACTGATAAAATGATCCCAGGCTATTGGGGACATGCCGCCATTTGGATTGGTACTGAACAAGATATCAAAGACTTAGGCATCTGGGATCACCCTGTTGTGAGTCAATATCACCAAGAAATCAAACAAGGAAAGTTGGTCGCCGAAGCCCTGCGCTCAGGAGTCGCACTCAACTCCCTACAACACTTCATGAACATTGATGATCTATTGGTGATCACTCCTACACACCGAAGTGATGAACTGCGCAGAACAACCATCATCACCACCTTGCGCCAAATTGGCAAGGAGTATGACTTTAACTACGACATAGAAACAACCGATAAAATAGTGTGCTCGCAACTGGTTTATATTGCCTACGACGATATAAATTGGCCACACGAAAAGGTCATAGGGCGCTACACCATAAGCCCAGATAATATTGTAACAGAGGCACTGCAAAACGAAGATTTAGAGCCGTCAATATTGTATTTGAATGGCAAAGAAGAAGGTGTTGAGGTTGAGAAAATTCGCCAGTTAAGCCGCGAACAAGCATGAGCTATATAACGTAAAGTGCGTCTCATCGGCTTATATAAACCGATGAGACCACAAGGTTGTTCAGTGTTCGAATTCTTGTACTTCTTACAAACTTAATAAATCAAATCAGCCAGATCCACGGTTGTTGAGTAACCATAATGAGCAAATGGCTGTTGTGGCACATAGTGTGCTTTTGTATTGCATAGCGTGCTGAGTGTTTCAAAGCACAGGCTCAGTCTATATTGGTTAGCTAATAAAGCGATTACGGCCTTTAAACCATGGTTCTGTTATGCACAGATAACAGGCCCTTTGGTGTTATTTGTGTATTGTTCAAATATTGCGTGGGCAATTTTTTTAGCGCCGTATTTTGATGGTTCAATCGGCGAAATTGGTGCGTAGTCATCGATATGATCACAAATCACTCTTAGATCCAACACTTGTAATTGGTGTTCGGCCGCTTCTCTTAAAATCACTTCATTAAATATTGCTAATGCCATTTTCTCAGCGATTGATAAGGTTGGAATATTATCGTAGATGGTACAAACAGTAAGCTCTGGGAATGTTTTCAGGGTGACACTGAGCATGTGCTTATATTGCTTACGAAAGTGCTCTCGCACGTCGTGTAAGGAAGAGAGCGCCTCCCCAATATTGTTAGAGGCAATACTCAGCAAACCGGATGCTTTGTAACCCAGTAAATCATTGCCACCACAGGAGAGAAACGCATACTCCTTGTTAACAGGGAATTTGGATTGTGCTCGTGCTATTTGGCCATCTACGCTAGACATTACATGTCCATCAACTGCCAGTAGGCTCACTTTTGTTTTGTTTGCATCATTACGTTGATGAGTCTCTTTGGATGCAATTATTGCCTCTAATTGCTCTGTAACAGATTCACCATGTTCAACATAAGGCGAATTATCAAAGATAGAATCACCGAGCAAAACTATGCGGTTAGGGAAATATTGTGCGTTGGTTTCATTAATTGCGTTATTCATAGATAGTCACCTGCTTTCGTATTGTGGGGTCACTTTACTTGGCAAACTATCAATGCGGAAGTGTCATAAAATGATACATGTACGGTTAATAAGCAGGGGGATTATATTTGGTCATCTTGACTTACCTATAATTCAGTATCCGAACTATGTCGGTGATAATTAAACCTAAATTATCGATAAGATAGTGCGTCTGTTTTAAAAGTGCTTTTGAAGACGCTAACTAGGCAAAGTGAAATATAGCGCTAAAATCACTCCAATACTCACGCACTTTCTTTCGTACATATTGCTATAAACGCCATACAAAACAAAACTTTGTACTATATTCAATGAACAAATTGTGTATTGCAGTTTTATCAAAGGGCGAGGTTGTATAGTGAACATAAGGTTACTGCTCAATGGCAAAAAAGCGTCTTTAGTGTCAGTACGAGAGGCCGTTTTCGCCATTAGAGACGAAGGTACAGATTTGGAAGTTCGTCCTACTTGGGAAGGGGGAGATATAGAACGTTTGGTTGCAGAAGCAGTAGAGCAGCAATGCGACCGTGTAATTGCAGGGGGTGGAGACGGAACCATTAATGAAGTAGTCAATGCGTTAATGAAAATACCGTACCCATTGCGTCCTGCACTTTCTGTGCTGCCATTAGGTACAGCCAATGATTTCGCGACGTCTTGTTTAATTCCCACTCAATCTGAATATGATGCACTTAAGCTGGCAATATTAGGTAAAAGCTATGCGGTAGATGTCATTAGGGCGGGTACTCAGTATTTTATTAATATGGCGACGGGCGGATTTGGCGCTCAAGTGACAGCGACAACTCCTGTTGCTCTTAAAAACTTTCTAGGTGGAGGAGCTTATACGCTAACCGGTTTAGTGCAAGCTCTTAATTTTCAGCCTTTTGCAGGTCATGCCATTTTTGAAAATAAAAGTTTTGATAGCAATGTGATTGTGGGTGCGGTGTGTAACGGCAGACAAGCAGGGGGCGGGCAAGTGCTGTCTGCAGATTCGTTTATCAATGATGGCAAAATGGAAGTGATATCATTGAGTGAGTTTGCACCTAGCGATCTTTCTATCGTTTTACAAGAACTGGGTAACCCAAAGCCTGATGGTAAATATGTCCAAAAACATCAAGTGCAAAAGGTAACCTGGCATGCTGATGCCTTGATGCCGATTAACCTAGATGGCGAACCCATTAGCAGCAACAATATTGAGTTTGAGGTTTGCGCTTCACAGATCCAGATGGTGTTGCCAGAATCATGCCCGTTATTAAAAACGGAGTGAGCGTATCGGTAACGGATAATTCGTTAACTTAAGCCTGAAATTTGCTTTTGATTTAGCTGGTCACTAAGTTTCTTTTCGCACTGCGCTCAGCCAACAAAAAGAAGAACAGCGCAAACAGAATAAAGGTCGAAATAGTGTAGTAGTAAGCGTTATTACCAGCGCCCGATAAGCTAGCGGCAACGGTTGCTCCGGTAATTGAGCCTATGATGCCGATAAATGACATAAAAGAAGAGGCCGAGCCTTTATTTGTGTTTTGTTTGTTTAAAATAAATTGCGTTAAAGGCGGGTTGAGTATTCCACGGAAAAAACTAAATAACGCCATTGGCACAATAAATAATATTGGCGCACTTAAATGGGTAAATATAGTGACTTCGGAGGAAAGCTGACTATGAACTTGTATATATCCTAAGAAAACAAACAGTGGGATCAGCGAAGATGAACAAAACATCATGCGATACACGGTTTTAGTGATGTCCTTCGTGATATAAGCAGAGAGGAAGTTGCCTAGCATTAGGCTCAACATGACAGGTACGTTGTACAGTACAAATTCTGCTTCAGACAACCCAAGGTTTGAGCATAGCATGGATACCCCTGCTGTAATCCACACCAAAAAAGCCGCGCCACTAAAAGCTGAACTGATAGAGATCAGTAAAAAGTCGCGTTCACGGCTCATTTTAAAAATTGCCCAGATATTTTGACGTAAAGAGGGGGTACTGCCGTTTTCTGCAAGTTTACGTGTTTCCGGCATATACCTGTGCAATAGAGCAAAAATAAACACCATAAACAAAGAGTTCGCCCAAAAAGTAAATTTCCATCCACCGATTTTCATTAATGCTAGGCCGATAACAGGGCCTACCATAGGTGCAAATATCACAATAGTGGCAGACAGTCCGAGCGCCTTAATGGCATCAACATTGGTATAGTATTCATTGATGGCAGCAAAGCCTGCCGCAAAAATCGCACAGATCGAAAGTCCCGTCACTGCGCGCCAGAACAAAAACCACCCCACACTCGGGACAAAGGTGACCATAGAGTTGGCAACAATAAACAGTAGTGCACCGAGCAGTAAAGTGGGTCGGCGACCAAACCTATCTGAGAGGGGGCCAGCGATAAGCTGAAAGGCCATAGTCAGCCACAAAAAGGCGGAGACACCTAATTGGACTGTGCCATAGTCACCATCAGCAAAGCCAAAATAATGAGCAATATCAGGGATTGCAGGTAAAAAAGAGTCGTTACTCACAAATACTGTAAAAGTATAAAGTGAGGTGAGAACATAAAACTTACGCTGAAAAAAGCTTCGTATCATAAGGCATGGTGTCTATAAATGGTTGAGTCAGACGAGATATGACGCTTTAATTTAAAAAGAGTGCTTCTTTTTACTCAAAGTGGTTAATCCGTGATGAAAATCACAATCGGTGATTTTGTGCGCCATATTAGCAATCCAATCCTCAAACACAAGGAAAGGCTATGTTGCATTTTTGTGAGGTGGTTTGATTTGCTCAAAAGTCGGCACAGTTTAGGCATTTTTTGGGGGATATTTATGGACAATAAAACGAACAGCATACGCCCGGTATGGGCGTATGGTTTATCTCCGTTATCGCAAGTAAGTATTTACTTACTTGGGTCTAGTGCTGTAGTAGCAGATTAACGAAGATTTAAATCATTCATCGATAATGAAAAACGCTTGAAATTTAAGCAAATTCTTTTTGTAGATAAGCGATGATATCTGAAGACTCATACATCCATACTTCCTTACCTTGTGATGTAATTTTTAAGCAAGGCACTTTGATGTTGCCACCGCCGTTTTGTAACTCTTCACGTGCTTGAGGGTTATTTTTGGCATCTTTTAGCTCGATAGCGATTGATTGGCGTTTCATTTCACGCCGCACTTTGACACAAAAAGGGCAGGCTTCAAATTGATATAAGGTCAGATCTTTGGCTTTAGTATCAGCGTGTTGCTGTGCTTCGCTTGTGCGTTTGATTCCTTTTGGCGGGAAAAGGAAGTTAAGCAGTAAGATGATCTTACCTAAGAGAATACGGATGACTTTCATGATTAGACTCAGTCTTTAAAATAGTGAACATCATGCTGAATCATAAATTGATCATAGTCAATTTATCTCATAGGGTTTTGGCTCACATTTCAATTATTTATATAGGTTCTTTGAATGATAACTATTGAAGTCTATAAAAAATTTACAGTGTAAAGAGGCATTTGTTATGACTCTTCACACCTAAACCTATAGAGAGGCTGCTTTGTGGGTTATAAAGTTAGTCAGGCGAGTAGCGTAGTAAGGCGACAAGGCTACAAAGCTAAAAGCTACTTTACGTGCTGACTGATGAATGAGCGCAAGGCACTTTTACTGGTTTTTGATAGCTTTTGCATAAATGCGAACTCAGGGTTGGCAATGCCTTTACTGCGCAATTCTTCTAACATCACCATCCATAGTCGTGCCGTCATTTCCGAATCCGCTAATGCACGGTGAAACACGCCATCATGTTCAATATTCTTATAACGAATCAAATCGCCGAGCTTATGCGTGGGGGCATTTTGATACAGGCGTCGCGCAATGAGCATCGAACAGGCAAATTGTCCAGAATACTGAATATCTAGCAGTTCAAGCTCAGCATCTAAAAAGCGTTTATCAAAAGAAGCGTTGTGCGCCACCATATTGCTGTCGCCGACAAATGTGGCAAATTCAGTCATAACCTCGGCGCAACTTGGCGCGTTGCGCAACATGTTATTGGTGATGCCAGTATAGCTTTCGATAAATGAACTGACGCGAAAGCCTGGATTCATCAACTGCTGAAAAGTGTCGACTACTTTGCCGTCCATCAATTTAACTGCACCAATCTCAATGGCTCTATCGCCCATATTCGGTGAGAGACCTGTGGTTTCAAAATCGAGAACAATAACGGAATTGGCAGAAGAAGACATAAACACTCTGAGAAATAGAATAAAAACGACGGCATTCTAACATGATAGTCAGTGAGTTTCTTGTCGCTATTACTTGGAAATTGACGCAACAATCAGTAGGGTATGAGCGTCTACTTATCCAAGGAAATCTCATGCACGGAAATACTTTTATCAATGATGGTTGTTGCTATCAAAATCATACTTTTGAAGTGCCACTTAGCTATAGCGATGCCAACTCTCAAACATTGTCACTTTTTGCCAGAGAAGTCCGTTTAAATGGTGACGAAAATAGCGCTAAACCTTGGCTGTTATTCTTTCAAGGTGGCCCCGGTTTTCCATCTCCTAGACCCAATGGGCATTCGGGCTGGCTAAAAGTTGCATTACAGCGATATCGCGTATTGCTGCTAGATCAGCGCGGTACAGGCCACAGTAGCGTGATCACTCATCAAACTTTAGCTCATCTCAATAGCGAGCAACAGGCTGAGTATCTAGCGCATTTTCGTGCTGATAACATAGTTCGTGACGCTGAAACCATTCGTGAGAAGCTAGGCATCGACAAGTGGGCGACATTAGGGCAAAGCTTTGGTGGTTTTTGCACATTAACTTACCTTTCCCTGTTTCCAGACAGCTTGTTGCAATGTTATGTCACCGGCGGTATTCCCTCTATAGACAGAACAATTGATGATGTTTATGAAGCAACCTTCAAGCGCACAGCGCAAAAAAATAAAGCCTTCTTCAGACAGTTCCCACAAGCACAACCACTGTGCCAAAAGATTGCCGATCATCTGATTACGCATGAAGAATTCCTGCCAAATGGACAAAGATTTACCGCTGAACAATTCCAACAGATTGGCATTAACTTTGGCATGAGCGATACCTTTTTACCAACTTACTATCTGCTAGAAAGCGCCTTTGTAGAGGTAAATGGTACGCAGGTTCTGAGCTATGAGTTTTTAAACGCCATGCTCTCAGAGCAAGCATTTCAAACCAACCCTATCTATGCCATCTTGCACGAATCTATCTATTGCCAAGGTTTCGCTTCGCAGTGGAGTGCGCACCGAGTTAGACAAAATCACCCGCAATTTAATTACCAAGCAGGCCAAGCGTTTTATTTCACCGGCGAAATGACATTTCCGTGGATGTTTGAGCAATACAAAAACCTCAAGCCACTGCAAACAGCTGCAACTCTGTTAGCAGACAAAACAGATTGGCAACCACTATACGACGCCGAAGTCTTAACCAACAACAAAGTGCCATTAAGCTGCGCTGTGTATGCTGATGATATGTTTGTAGAAATGGCATTCAGCTGCGAAACATTAAATAGGATCCCTAACTCACAAGCATGGATCACCAACGAATACGAGCACAACGGCCTACGCCTAGACGGTGAACGAGTGCTAAGTAAGCTGTTTGCTATTGGAGATCAGACGTTGGCAACGTTGGTGTAATCAACACATTCTAGACAAATCCACAGAGTGATATATTGGTCACTCTGTAGACTTATTACATCGTAGAGACAGTACATTGAACAAAACAAAGATTTTTCTGCTTAGGCATGGTCAAACACAATGGAATGTTGAGGGGCGACTTCAAGGACAGAAAAATTCGCCATTGACTGAAATGGGTGTCAATCAATCTGTTGAGGCGAGTAAGTTATTAAATCAATATGAGATAGATAAAGCCTATATCAGTCCATTACAACGAGCCATTGATACTAGTGAAATACTATTAAAAGGGCGCGATGTTGAGGTCATTACAAGTGATCCTCTTAAGGAAATATATTTAGGTGAATGGGAAGGAAAACTAAGAGCGGAAGTGGAGTGTTCGGCTCCTGAACAATATCAATTGTTTTTAAACAGCTCTGAGCATTTTGAACTGCAAGGTGCTGAAACTTTTCAACAGCTTCAGACTAGGCTGGTGGCAGAGCTGGAAGCTATTTTTGCCAAAGAGAAGCATAAAAATATTATGGTGGTATCACACTGGATTGCCATAAAAACCATACTTGCTCACTATTCAGACATTCCATTAAGTCGTTTAAGTGAGATCTCTGACCCTGAAAATGCCACATTAATTCAATTAGAAAAAGACGATAGTGGCGTAACTGTTGTGAAGTAATGTATTAATTAAAGACACATGATAGCAGGATCTTTTTTGATCTTGCTATATGCCAATAATTCAAATTAAAAACTTCGTAATTAAGACAAAATATTGCAAATGCTATTGGTAATCGTTATCATTAATAAGTTATCGAAAGCAAAGGTGCTGAATATGAACGCGAAGAAAGCACTAAAAAAGCTGAAAAAAAAGTCACAGAAGAAAATCAAGAAGCAAGGGATAGAGCAACTTAAAAAACTCAAACTGGATGCGAGTAAAGTTAAGGCCAGTAATGAGGGACAGCTCTATTTCAGTGATGCTTTAAAACAGGATATTAACCAAGGGGTCAATCAAGTCATTGCTGATGTGGCTTATGAATTGGCAACACCTTTATTGCCGGTGTTATCTTGGTTTAATGACCATCAACACAATATTGATATTGTGGAAGCGCCTTTGCGAGAACAGCTTAAAAAGCCATCATCACTTAAAGATGCCACATCTTCTGCAAAACCAATCTCAGTAGAAAGCCCGCGCTCATCTTCAAAGCTACAATCACGCCCAGCAAAATCTATTTTGCATGTCGCGCTTAAATCACCACCGTGTAAACGATGTCCTGCTTTGCAAAACGGAATATGTAAGTGTGCGGCGAAGCGTTATAAGCTTTCGGCATAGAGTTGAACTTACAGGGTAGACTTTAAACTTGTAGGCTAGGTTTTTAACTTACAGAATAGATTTTTAACTTGCAGAGTGAGCGTCAAACTAGCGATGCAGTTTGGTAGGATGATTATTAGTGGGTTAGGGCGTGCGCTATTTAAGCAAAGTTTAATATTGCTCTGCTAATAGACGGTCCAACTAAGCGACTTAATGCGATGCCTGCAATACTCTTAGCCAATGTTTTAGTACCTGATATCGCTGCATTTTCAATAAACGAAGGTTTATGCGTACTTTGCATCCAGTTATGACTTTCTAGAATTTCAATCAAGCTCTCACAATCAAGCTCTTTGTCATCAAAATGGATGGCTACTGACCCCGCATGTTTGCGATAGGTTATTTTATTAATTGCATCAATTTCTTCTAGTTGCTCTAAAAGGTTCATCACTGTTTTTGGATGATTTCTAATATAGTCAGATCTTACTCTAACTCTTTGATTTGTTTTGTGAATATAAGTATTCATAGTAATCGCACACCAAATGATAATCATTTACATTAGCGATACTACCACTCCCCATTAAGTAGTGCAAAAAAACCGATTCAACTTGTAATTGAGAGCACAATTAGGGACACTAAATTCAAACAGATATTGTATGACTTTTGATGTAACAATATGTGTCATTTGTTTGAAATCATGGGTTAATGGTTATGAATCAATATGTTTCAAGAGTATTGAAATTAAGAAAATGGGTTAAAATTAGCCACCATATACCTGGTCGGGTACGACTTAAATATAAGCTTGGTATTATTGCGCAACTTAGCGCTTTTAAAAGCCAAGACATTGAACAATCACTTCAGTCAGTACCTGCATTTAAGAATTATCAGCTCAACCCTAAAACAGGAAGTATTCTCATTGAGTATGATCCAATCGCGATTGAGCCTAATTGGATAGAATCATTATTTTCCGATAACGAATCCGATGTAGAAGCAGCCTGTCACAAAATTGCTGAGCGCGTAAATAACAGCGGAGATTGTTAATGGAAGATAAACAGCCCCCTTCTGATCCGTATGAAGCGTATTTTCATGCGATGTTAGAAATGCAAAAAGAAATGGCAAAGTCTTATGTTGCTATGCAGCAACAATTGGGCGGAAATATGCCACCAATGATGCCACCAATGATGCCACCAATGATGTCACCTTATATGGCTTCACAATATCCACCCAATATGATGCCACATCAATATTATGGCCATCCGCAGATGCCAGTACAGCCGCACCAACAACAGCCGTATCAGCATCAGCAACCTCAGGCACAACAACAGCCGCAACAAGCTCCAGAATCCTCAGACAACCATGACGCTCTTTTTGCGCAAGCACAGGTCATGTTGGATGATGCTTTAGGTGAAGATGCGGGTACGTTTAAAGAAATATTAGGAACTTTTGGTATGAGTGATAAAGAATTTTGGAAAGGCGCAATGATTGGCGCAGCAGCCGCTATGTTACTTGGCAATGAAAACGTTCGAGGCAAACTAATGGGTCTCGTTTCTGGTGCTGGTGGCATGCTTAAAACTGGCACAGAAGGCGTAAAAGATACTGCGGTAAATACAGCATCATCAGTAAAAGAAAACATCAGTACTGGCAGTGAAATCTTTAGAGATACAGTGAGTGCCGGTAAACAAGGTTTCCAACAGTCTGTAGAGAAGCATAAAGCTGAAACAGAAGTAAAAGAAGAACCAGCAGAAACTAAAGAGCAATAAGCCTATGAGTAACTCAACAAATCGATTGAGTTCGACGAATAGAGCTATGTTGGTCGGTGCTATCGCAGGTGGTGGTGGCACCATTGTTCATCAGTGGAACCAATATAAAGACGGTACTCTCTCAACCAATGAATTGGTAGGGAACGCAGCCAAAACCGCTCTTAAAACCGGGATTGCTTCTGGCGCTACAACCTATGTCGCAGAAAAAATGGCAGGACGTCCTGCACTTTCTATGTTGACTATCTTGAGCGTTGGAGCTGCGGGTTTGTATTTATTAGATCAATCATCAGGATCAAAAGATGGCAATTAATCCATTTGCAAGTAGTGCTCCAACAGATAATGCGCAGCAACCACAAACTGCACAAAACGAGACTACTCAATATCAGAATCAAAACACCAAAACACATTTTGCTATGGGTCTAGCCGCAGGTGCTGCGGTTGCTTATTTACTGACAAATAAGAAATTCAAGCAAGGCGTTGTGACTACAGGTGAGAAAGCTTGGTCAAGCGTGCGTGGCGAAGTAGAAGAGTTAAAAGAGCGTTTGGAAGATACCCAAGCTGAACTTGAGTACTACCGTAACCTGCATAAGGGTGAAGAATGAACCCCATTAAATTAAAGCATCACGTCCCCGGACGAATTCGCTTTAGGGTTCCTAAACTAAGACACTATTCTGATATAGGTTCTTGGATTAAAACCAGTTTAATGGCTATTCAAGGAATCTCACTGGTTCGTGTTAATGAGGTTGCCTGCTCTATTGTCATCGAGTATGAAACAGATATTCTCGATTACAGTATCGTTGAGCAGCGTTTATCTCAGCTAGATTTTTCGCAAGCAACAACTGAAGAAAGCGAGCATGAGTTCACCCGTGGTGATATAGCAATGAATGTCATTGGTACTATATCTGCCGCACTATTACCTCAAAAATGGGGCGCAGTGACAACTGCAACTTTGATTGCACCGACTTTGCTAGAAGGTGTGAAAGAGTTAAAAGACAAGAAAGTATCGGTTGAAGTTTTAGATGCTATCGCTGTTGGGCTTTCGGCTTGGCGTGGTGACTACAAAACGGCAATGATGACCCAAAGCTTAATCAGCCTTGGTGAATATATGGAGCAGAAAACCAGTCGTAATAGCGATGAGCTATTGGCTGATTTAATGCGCCCTAAAGATACTATTGTTTGGCTCGTGAAAGACGGAGTTAGGACGCAAGTTAACTCAAATACGTTGCAAGAAGGCGATGTAATTGAACTAGCGCCTGGCGTGCTCATTCCTATTGACGGTACGGTAGTTAAAGGCGCAGCCTTAATTAACCAGTCTTCGTTGACCGGTGAAAACGTGCCAGTACGTCGAGAAGAAGATGCGAAAGTTTACTCCGGCACTTTAGTTACTGAAGGCACCATTCTTGTTCGTGTCGATAAAGTGGGCAGTGAAGCGACTACCGCGCAAATTGCGAAACTTATTTATGACTCTTTGAGCGAGAAAAGTGAAATTCAGCGTGTGACGCAAGATATGGCGGATCGCCGCGTTAAAATTACCTTAGGTATTGGTGCAGCAGTGTTTGCCCTTACTCAAGATATTAACCGCGTGGCCTCGGTATTCTTGGTGGATTACTCATGCGCCTTGAAACTCAGTACGCCAGTGACCTTTAAATCAATAATGTATCGTGCGGCTCAGCAAGGTATTTTATTTAAAGGCGGTAGCGCTATTGAGAAGTTGATTGGCATAGATACGTGTGTCTTCGACAAAACAGGTACTTTAACGCATGGCGATATGGAAGTGACTGATGTCATTCCTTTATGTTGCCAAAAAAATGCGCGTGATTTACTGGCAATAGCAGCTTCGGTTGAGGAGCACAGCAATCATCCATTGTCACAAGCTGTGGTTAATGCGGCCAAACACAATGAACTGCCGCACATTGAGCATGGTGAAGTTGAATACGTTATTGCACATGGTTTAAAAACCACGTTGAATGACAATCAACTGGTAATGGGAAGCCGTCACTTCCTCGAATCGCATGAAAATGTTGATTTTAGTCGCGCTGAAGACGTTATTCAGCAATATGAAGCGGAAGGTCGCCACCTAATTTACATCTCTAATGAGGGTAGATTAATCGGCATGATCGGGCTTCGTGATCATTTACGTGAAGATGCGCTACAGACACTGACTGATTTGCGTAAACTTGGCATCAATGAGCTAATAATGATCACCGGTGACAGTGCTTACAAAGCACAGATTTTAGCCGATGAATTGCAGCTAGATCGAATGTACGCACAAACCGTGCCTTCAAAAAAATCTTCGATCATTGAATCGTTGCAACAAGAAGGTAAAAAGGTCATGTTTATTGGTGATGGTGTGAACGATGCACCCGCCTTAACCGCGGCTGATGTGGGTGTGGCCATGTGCCGAGGCACTGAGCTGGCAAGGCAAGTGGCTGATGTGGTGTTGCTGAAAGACGGATTATATGGCGTGGTCGAAGCGAGAGAGTTAGCTAATATCGCCATGCGAGTCATTCATTCCAACATTAAGCTGGCGGAGTACATTAACAGCGGCATCATGCTTGCAGCTGCGTTGGGCTACTTAAACCCGACAATGAGTGCGTTACTACACAATGGTACAACACTCTCTATTTTAGGGCGCTCTGCCGCATTACGTCGTTACTAAAGCGATAGTGTAATAAAGGTAAAAGTTGGACGAGCTTTTGCCTTTATTTTGTTTCTTCACAGCAATTCTTTTCTGCTGTTCAATTTTTGCTTATCAATTCCAGTTAGAAAATAGTATTTCGTTCTATTAGGCGTAGTGAAAAAGATAAGGTATGGTTAGGTTTTTTAGCCATATTAATCCTTTATGCCCTCTGAACATTCTTTATTTAATACTTTGCAATCAATAGGTTTTTCCCTTCCTGAAGGGCAGGGCGGTATTGCGGCTCAGCAAACGCAAATACAAGCACAACTCAATCAATTGAGTGAAGCACTCTCACCTTTATTTGAGCGCGCTAAGGCAAAATACCCTGAGCATACCGATCAGCAATTGTTGCTCGGTTTATTTACTCTGCACCATGAAAAACAACTGCAGCAATTGCGCACGCAACAGCCAAGTTTACTAGCAATGCAAAAAGTCATTGATGATTCTCTTGATAAACAACACGCACAGGCCTTTAAGTCTCCGTTAATCGCTGAAATTTGGCTCGTTATGCATTTGTGGCTGTTTGTACAAGGGCAATCAAACATCGACTATTCGTTAGCGTACGATTATGCCAATGAAACCGCCGAACTGCTGAACCCATTTTCATCCTCATCATCCAGTGAATTACGCAGTGAATGGCTCAAATCGTTTTATGCGGGTAAAGAAACAGTCAACCAACAAAACAGCGGGATATGTTATTGGATTAAGCGTCTATTAAGAAAAAGTAATCAGTGATGATGAACTCTGTTAGCTAATGGTTTTCAGTAAATGAAAACTGGTGTTTTTTCAGGTCACGCAAACGTTTGCTCTTTACTTATCATAAAATTTCTTTAAGATTTCCGCCCATATCAGATTGTCTTTTTATCCCTCCAGAGGACCATATGCTGTCGGACATTGAAATCTCACGATCTACCCCTTTACGCCCCATTTCAGATGTCGCAACCGCAATAGGGTTGCACAGCGACGAGATTCAAACTCACGGTCAACATAAAGCAAAAATTAGTCTCAAAGCTTTAAAACGTCTTGAAAACAAAAAGACGGGTAAATTGATCGTTGTGACTGCCATTACCCCAACGCCATTGGGCGAGGGTAAAACGGTGACTGCCATTGGACTTGCGCAAGGTTTATTCAAAGTCGGCCAGTCAGTAATGACCTGTATTCGTCAACCTTCTATGGGGCCGGTATTTGGCGTCAAAGGTGGTGCAGCAGGTGGCGGTTATTCTCAAGTCGCGCCTATGGAAGAGCTAAACTTGCATCTGACTGGCGATATTCACGCTGTTACGGTTGCGCATAACCTAGCGTCTGCGGCTATTGATGCCCGTATTTATCATGAGCAGCGCAAAGGCTATGACGATTTTGAAGCTCGCACCGGGCTTAGCGCACTGCGCATTGATGCGGAATCTATCGTTTGGAAACGCGTCATTGACCACAACGACCGCGCACTGCGTAAAGTGACGGTAGGTATCAATGACGAAGGCAAAACCATTAACGGCTATGAGCGTGAAGATGGTTTTGATATTTCAGCTGCTTCAGAGCTAATGGCAGTGCTGGCACTGGCTAGCGATCTTAAAGATCTGCGTCAGCGCATTGGCAAGATTGTGATCGGTTACAACCTTGAAGGTAAAGCGGTGACAACTGAAGACCTTGGTGTTGCCGGAGCAATGACAGTGAGTATGCGTGAGGCAATTGAGCCAACGATGATGCAGACTCTAGAAGGTATTCCAACCCTGATTCACGCTGGACCATTTGCCAATATTGCGCACGGTAACTCTTCAATCATTGCGGATAATATTGCCACCAAACTGGCTGACTTTACCGTTACTGAAGGCGGTTTTGGTTCGGACATGGGCTTTGAAAAAGCCTGTAATATCAAAGCGCAAGCCTCTGATAAAGCGCCTGATTGTGCGGTGATTGTCGCCACTTTGCGCGGATTAAAAGCAAACTCTGGATTATACAGCTTAAAACCGGGTCAACCGATCCCTGATAGCATGTATGAAAAAGACAGTGCTGCATTAGAAGCCGGTTTTGCTAACTTAAAATGGCATATTGAAAACGTGACTAAGTATGGCGTTCCTGCCGTAGTTGCGATTAACCGTTTTCCGCAAGATACCGATGAAGAGTTGCTACAGCTGAAGAGCATGGTTGAAGCACTGCCGTACTCGGTGGAAGTGGCCGTCTGTGAAGCCTTTGCAAAAGGTGGCGCTGGCGCAGTTGAGCTTGCCAATAAAGTGGTTGAGCAGTGCCATAACACTCCGGCGCAATTTACTCCTTTGTATCGCATGAATCAGCCTCTTGAAGAGAAAATCATGGCGGTGAGTGAAATTGGCTACGGAGCGGCGTCTGTTACCTTGAGTGACAAAGCGCAATCGCAACTGGCTCAATATAAAGCCTTAGGCTTTGATAACTTAGCTATCTGCATGGCAAAAACGCCTATGTCCATTTCAACCGATGGTTCAGTGAAAGGCGCACCGTCACAGTTTGACGTGCCGATTCGTGAGCTGCGACTTTGCGCCGGTGCAGGCTTTATTTACGCACTGTGCGGCAACGTAATGACCATGCCGGGGCTTCCTGATAAGCCAGCCTTTATGAATCTTGATATTGATGAAGACGGCAATATTACAGGTCTAAGCTAACTTTTCAGCGTTGACTTAGAGCAAACATTAAAAAGGCATACTCTATACAGGTATGCCTTTTCTAATTTTACTAAGTGATTGACTCGTTACTCACAAGGCGGCGCAAGATGAATCATTGCCAAGCCACCTAATGAGGTTTCTCGGTATTTCTTGTTCATGTCTTTACCGGTTTGATACATGGTGTCGATGACATCATCTAGCGAGATCAAACACTTACTAGAACGTCTTAATGCCATACGTGAGGCGTTAATCGCTTTCATTGCGCCCATAGCGTTACGCTCAATACACGGCACTTGTACTAGTCCGCCAATCGGATCGCAAGTCATGCCTAATGAGTGTTCCATAGCAATTTCTGCCGCAATACAAATTTGCTCATTACTGCCACCGCGAAGTGCGGTTAATCCAGCCGCCGCCATGGAAGATGACACTCCCACTTCGCCCTGACAACCCACTTCTGCGCCAGAAATAGAAGCATTGGTTTTGTACAAAATACCAATCGCGCCAGACACAGCCATAAAATCTTTAAGCTGTTTAGTGTCGAGTTGTTTGATAAAGCGGTGGTAATACATCAATACTGCAGGAATAACTCCAGCCGCACCGTTAGTCGGTGAGGTGACTACTTGACCGCCAGCGGCGTTTTCTTCACTCACGGCAAAAGCAAACAGGTTGATCCAATCAAGGATTTCCATTGGGTCATTTTCCACCAGAACATTGGCTTCTAGCTTTTTCAATAAGTTTGGCGCGCGGCGCGTGACGTTTAATCCGCCTTCCAAAATACCTTCGGTCTCAAAACCGCGCTCCATGCACAGACGCATCACTTTCCAAATTTGGTCGGCTTTGGCATCAATTGCCGACATGTCTTGGAATACTTGTTCATTGCGTAGAATCATACCGCCAAGGCTGAGTCCATTTTTCTCAGCTTGTGCCAGCATTTGTTCGGCGCTATTAAAAGGGAATGGCACGTCTACATCAGAGGATTTTTTGCCTTGTTGCAGCTCTTTTTCGGTGGCAATGAATCCGCCGCCAATGGAATAGTAAGTTTCAAAACCAATGAGAGAGTGTTGATCATCAAATGCTGAAATAGTCATACCATTTTCATGTAATGGCAGATTGTTGCTGTGAAATAAAATATCTTTATCGTAATCAAAATCAATCACATGGTGATTGGCGATGTTGAGCTTTCCATCTTCAATCGCACTGCGCATTTGCGCATTGGCGCTAGCAATTTTGATGGTATCGGGACGATTTCCCAACAAACCTAAAATAGAAGCGCGGTCGGTGTGGTGACCTTTACCCGTTAATGACAGCGAGCCGTATAAATCAATTTGAATGCGCGCGACTTGTGCCACATTTTGCTGAATAAGTTGCGTAAAGTAATAGCCCGCTAACATTGGGCCGTTAGTATGCGAACTAGAAGGACCGACACCTATTTTGTAGATATCAAAAATTGAGTACATAATCTTTACCTATTACAACATTATGGCTAATCGCCAATTAGGAATAACAAAACACAGTGCGAAAGACGTTGTCGCATGACAACATGCTGATTATAGGTTCGCGAGTCCGTGTCTCTGTTGTTTGATGAAGTCCTTTTACTGCGGAATATAGTGTTCCTATTGAGTGCTGATTGCCGCTTCAATACTAAGCAAACGAGGCCAGACAAACTAGGATGCCGACTCCTTTCAGTATGGCTGATATCAATGCTTATATCACTAAGTATACTGCCAAATGTCATGCTTTCCTTTTTCTATCAATGATAAAGTGACAGAAGTTAATATTTTTATTTAAGGTTTGAGAAGATGCTCTATTGTCCGGCGTGTGGGGCGCAACGTTTAGCCGTTCACGGTAACCAGTTCATTTGCAGTGATTGTGACTTCACTTTCTTTCAAAATATGGCTGCCGCGGTGATGGCGGCGGTGATAAAACAAGACTCACAACAGCAAACTCGGTTGTTGGTTGCTACTCGCTCGCGCGATCCCGGTAAAGGGCTATGGGATTTACCGGGTGGATTTGTTGATCCCGATGAAAGCGCGGAGTTTGCATTGCACAGAGAGTTAAAAGAAGAAATTGGTGCAGAGCTCGCCTCGGCGCAATACTTAACGTCTTTTCCCAATACTTACCCTTATAAAAACGTCACCTATAAAACTTGCGATATGGTTTTTATCGTTACATTGGCCGAAGGTGCCGAGATCGTGGCTAATGATGATGTTGAAAGTTTACAGTGGTTGCCGTTAGCAGAGATGGATCTGTCTCAGTTTGCGTTTGAGTCGACCAAGCGGGCGGTGTCGGCGGTGCAAGATAAATTGCTTGCCAGTGAAAGGGCGCAATAACCCATAACTCAAGTTATTCAATTACGTCATTGAAAGGGATGCGCTAAATCTTGCCTTAAAGCAAGTAGCGCATCCTTTTTTATTAGCAATATCAGTATTCGCAATAAAAGCGATCTACTGCCACATCACCAATACCGCCGCGCAGGCGACCAACACTAGTGCGAAAATATCCTTTCTTGGAATGCTTTCTTTGAGATAAAAGTACGACACAAGCATAGTGAAGAAAATCTCCACTTGTCCCAATGTTTTTACGTAAGGCACTGTTTGTAACGACATGGCGCTAAACCAACCAAAAGAGCCTATAAAACTGGCTAAGCTAGTCATGATCACAAGTTTAGGTTTGCTAAACATCTGTTTGAGTGTATTACGATCTTTTATGAGTAAGTAGCCTGTCAGCAAAAGGGTTTGGAGCAAGATAACAATGAACAGCACCCATGCTGCGCGGTGTGGAAATGGCAAACTTAGACTTAAACTTGCCTCTCTTATCCATAATGAAGTCAGTGCGAATGCGGTGCTACAGGCTAAACCTAACGCCGCTGTATTGAGTGAAATACCCCGAAATCCTTTCGGGCAACTGAGGATCAAAACTGCGATACCGCCTAGCAAAACCCCCACCCATCCTAAAGAGGTCAAGCTAGTGCCAAAAAACAGCACCCCTAAAAATGCCGCCACTGGCGCTTCTGATTTCGCCAGTCCCGCGCCAATCGCAAAGTTGTTTTGTTTAAACAGCACTACCATTAACGCGGTGGCGACAATTTGCATGATGGCTGCAGCAATCAGAAAAAACCACGAATAACCGGTAAAGGTAGGCATAGCCGCCGGTTGCCATTGATACAGGGCGATTAAATACAATAAGGCGAGGGGGCTTGCCCATAGAAAACGTGCCAGTGTAACGCCACTGACATTTAGGGTTTTACTCAATTGGTTTTGAAAAGCGTTGCGCCATGATTGGCTAAAAGCGGCCAAAAAGGTGAAAAAAATCCAGCTCACGTTCGTCCTTAGAATGAGTCTTTAAGAGAGTGAACTATCCTACAGATACAAGACGCCAAACCATAGGTTTTTATCCATTCCTCCTGTTTTACATGCAGTAACCTTGTGTATAGAGCTTGGTGTAGCCATCTACTGACAACCACACCAAGCAGACTTAACTCATTTAAAACATGAAGTTATATAGATAACCCGCGCCCATTGCCATCCCTAAAATTACCACTAAGAATGCCGCAATTAATGGGTTCTTAAATATAGATTTAAGCAAAATAACCTCGGTTAAACTGGCGCCCGCACTGCCTATAATCAATGCCATTACTGACCCTAGCGCCATGCCTTTTTGCACCAATGCCGCACTTAAAGGAATCACGGCTTCTGCGCGAATATAAAGGGGAATACCAATAATGGCGGCAATAGGAATGGCGTACCACACTTTGTCACCAGCGTATTTTGCAATTAGGTCGGTTGGGATGAAGCCATAAATGAATGAACCAATTAAAATGCCGATCAACAAGTAAGGAAGTACTTGCTTAAAGTCTTTCCAAGTGGATGCCCAAATACGAACCCAGCGGCTTGGTTCTGCTTCCTGTAGTGAAATTGTGCCATCACAGTTGGTGTTTAATTGCAGTGTTGGTTCTGGTTGTTGTGTTTTATTTGCATTTGCCTTGCCTGAAGTACAGCAAGAAGTATTCGCTATCTTAGGTTCATTAGGTTCACCACAACTCTCACTACTGCTCTCAGCACAGGTATTTGTTGCAGAGCAAGAGCTTTGCGCACTGTCTGCTTGGTAAGCTTCTTGGCGTACATATTTTTCAAAACCTAACTTTTCCAGTACATAGCCTGATACCACGGACACTAACATTGCGATAGCAAAATAAAATATCGCCACTTTAAAGCCAAAGGTGACCACAAATAAGCCAATAATGACCGGATTAAGTAACGGGCTGGCGAATAGGAATACCAGCATAGGCCCAAACCCTGCGCGAGCTCTTAGCAAACCTTTTAAAAAAGGAATGGTTGAGCAAGAACAAAACGGTGTTATCGAGCCTAAAAGTGCGGCAACAAAGTATCCATGTCCATTTTTTGAGCTCAGGATCGATTGGATCTTTTGCGGTGTAATGAATTCTTGTAGTACTCCTACCAAATAGCTAATGGCAAGAAATAAAACGGTCAGTTCTGCGGCCAAAAATAGGAACATATGTCCTGCTTCTTGCGCCATGCTTAATAATTGGTTGTTCATGGTGTAACTCTCTATATTTCGACAATATTGGAATTATAGAAATATAAGTCGCTATTACAAGTGTTTATTTCTATAAAAGTCGAAATATAAGATAATAAATTGAATTACAAGAAGATTTTATTTTGATTCTCTGAGGCAATATTCGTCTAGGCAACATTCGTCTTGTAGGAAATCGATAACCTGTTGCAGATTTTCGTACTGAGCAATGCAAAATAAGGTGCGACCTTCACGTCTTTGAGAAAGCAATCCGGCAGAAGATAAGTTGGAAATATGATGAGAGAGCGTGGAGCTAGGGATATTCAATTGTTGCTGAATATCGCCAACAGGCACACCTTGATGACCGGCTTTTACCGCCAATTTATAAATACTGAGACGTGTGGGATGACCAAGTTCTTTTAGTGCTTTGGCGACGTGTTCTAGTTGCATGCTTCTCTCCTGATAATAATTCCATGCTAGTGGAAGTATCTAGGTGAAGCAAGCATGCATTGCCTTATAGAGCCCAGTTTAATGCTGGCCAGCCATTGATGTGCGCGGCGATGGCAAGTTGCGGGCAAGGGTTGACCACAAATGTGCTATCGGCACGCAAACACATGGGCTTATCGTTAATAGAATCAGAATAAAACACGATGTGATGCTCTTTATAGTTAGGGTGCTGTTCTAGCCATTGCTCTAGGCAGGTGACTTTCCCGCACGCATTGATGATATTAATTACTTCTTTGCGCACCTCGGATGCACGCTTATATGAAGCAAGCCGAGCGTTAAAAACCTCACCATTAAAAACCTTTTTTATCGTCACTTTGCCTGCAGCAAAATATGGCGTCATTAGTACCTTAATTGTGGTCTTTACACTGGTAGTGTGTGATTTTGGTGTGCCGAAAGTGATTGGCGGTAGCTACAACGTGTTGGCAACCGATATCTTCAAACAAGTTGTTGGCCAGCAAAACTTTGCTATGGGTGCCGTTACCAGTATTTTGTTGCTACTGCCTGCGGTATTTGCGTTCGCGGTGGATCGCTGGGTGCAAAAGAAACAAAAGAACTTATTTGATACGCGCTCTGTCGCCTACGAACCAAAGCCTCATGCGCTACGTGACGGACTGTGTTTGCTGTATTGCATCACCATCAGTATTGCTGTGTTGGCTGTTTTGGGAATGGCGGTGTATGGCTCTTTAGTCACTTTCTGGCCGTGGAATAAGGCACTGACTTTAAGTAATTATAACTTTAGCGAACTGAGCACTTATGGCTGGAACCCTTATTACAACTCCCTTACTTTGGCAGGTTGGGCTGCAATTATTGGTACGGTGATTATCTTCATTGGTGCTTATTGCATTGAAAAAGGACGCGGTTTTGCGCCTTTACGCCAAGCAATGCAAATGGTCAGTGTTATTCCTATGGCTGTACCAGGAATGGTGCTGGGCTTGGGCTACATCTTTTACTTTAATGATGCGAATAACCCGTTAAACTTTTTGTATGGCACCATGGCATTTTTGGTGGTGAATACGGTGGTTCACTATTATACCGTTGGGCATATGACCGCGATTACAGCATTGAAACAAATTCCTGCTGAAATTGAATCAACCGCAGCATCGGTTAAATTACCGCAATATAAATTGTTTTTTAAGGTGACACTTCCAGTTTGTTTACCTGCGGTATTAGATATTGCGATATACTTATTTATCAACGCTTTAACCACGACCTCGGCGGTAGTATTCTTATACTCTACCGACACCATCCCAGCGTCTGTTTCAGTGTTAAATATGGACGATACCGGCCAAACTGGCGCAGCGGCGGCAATGGCAGTAATGATCATGATTTCAGCCGCAGTGGCAAAGCTAGTACATATTGGCTTGGATAAGTTACTAGGAAAGAAAACACAAGCCTGGCGAAAACGATAAAAGGAAAATCAGTGCAGTACGTAAAAATTAAAGACGTTATCGTAGAACAAATTGAGTCAGGACAACTTAGCCCAAGACAAAAATTGCCCGCTGAGCGAAAGCTTGCTGAGCTTTTTGATACGACTCGCGTGACGTTGCGCGAGGCTTTATCTCTGCTTGAAGCTGAGGGCAGAATATACAGAGAAGATCGTCGAGGTTGGTTTATTTCACCTGCGCCATTGCGCTATGACCCAACGCTTGCGCTCAATTTTGCCGATATGGCGAAATTACAAAACCGTGAGCCATTGACCGAATTGATCAGTGCCAAAAGTGTGCTGGCAGATAAACATGTGTCGGCATTGCTAGGTTTACCGGCATTTTCTGATGTATTTCAAGTAGAGCGTGTGCGTTATTTAGAGCAGCGTCCGGTTATGTTTGTGAAGAACTATGTGATACCAGCACTAACACCAACCTTACTCGACTGCGATTTATCATCGTCTTTGACTGATATTTATCGTGAGCAGTTTGGCGTACGTTACGCAGAGATCCGTTATCGGGTGAGTACAACCTCATTGTTTGGCAACGTGGCACAAAAACTCAGAGCCACAGCGGGAACGCCTGCGATGTTAGTGCAACGTCTTAACTATGATAAGCACGCTGGTTTGATTGATTGCGATTTAGAATATTGGCGACATGATGCTATCTGCATTGAGTCGGCATCTAAGCTAGTGGATTAATATTGTTGAAATAATCGCTGGCTTTTAAAGACCCGTAGGCTTCCACACGGAAGCCTTTTTTACGCCTATACCAAGGCGATTCGACTAAAAATCATACCAATCACGCTAAGTAAGTGAACAGAGCTAGCGCAGGAAAAATGCTCGAGAACAAGGCAGAATTTTTTGATAAGTAGTTATTCTACAATCAAAAATTCTAACGCCGTTATCAAGTATTTTAACAAGCTAGAATGATCAGTTATTTAGTACGATTGGTTTTACTCAAATGTAGGTACAACATGTCTGTAGAAACACACCCATGTTTTTGGATTACTGAAGCAAAGCAACAACCTGATTGGCAAGAATCTGAATCTCTGCATCAAGATATTGACGCAGATGTTTGTATTGTTGGCGGCGGATACACCGGACTTTGGACATCGATTCTTATTAAGCAACAGTCACCACAAACCAAAGTTGTGGTACTAGAGAAGAGTTTTTGTGGCGCAGGTGCATCTGGCGTCAATGGCGGTTGTATGCTGACTTGGGCGGCTAAATACTCTTCAATGTGTAAGATGTTTGGTGAAGAGCAAGCAAAGTTTTTGGTCTTAGAATCCGAGCAGGTGATTTTTGAGATTGAAGCGTTTTGTAAAGAGCATGGCATAGACGCAGGTCTTAGAAGACACGGCACTTATTACACTGCCACAAATTCAGCGCAATGTGGCGCGCTAGATTCGACATTAGAGAAACTCGATAAAGAAGACCTAAATAGCTGGCGGAAAGTATCCACCGAGCAGCTCAATCAAAATACGGGCTCTGCTCGTAATATAGAAGGGCACTTCTCGCAAGCTGCCGGCAGTGTTCAGCCTGCATTATTGGCAAGAGGGCTTCGCCGCGTGGCACTGTCGTTAGGCGTCGAAATCTATGAAAATAGCGAAATGACACGCATCGAATATGGTGAACCTGCAACTGTGTATACCCATGAAGGCTCAGTAAAAGCAGGTAAAGTTGTGTTAGCGCTAAACGCTTGGATGGTGGACAAATTTAAGCAGTTCAAAAACAGCATAGTGGTGGTGTCATCAGACATGGTGATCACGAAACCTTTGGGCGATAAGCTTGCGCAGTCGGGACTTTCGGACGGGGTTACGGTTGTTGATTCTAGAATTTTTGTGCATTACTACCGAGATACAGTAGATGGACGTTTGATGCTTGGCAAAGGGGGCAACCGTTTCTCTTTTAATAACCAAGTTGAACCTATGTTTAATTGCCAAAGTCATTATTTTGAGCTGTTACAAGGCGCTTTTGATCGACTGTTTCCTAACTTAGGTCGTGAACAGATTGAGTTTAACTGGACAGGAGGCTCTGATCGCTCAACAACGGGTTTCCCATTCTTTGGCAATATCAAAAATCAGTCGAATATTTTCTATGGTTTAGGTTACTCCGGCAATGGCGTCGCTCAGACTCGTATCGGCGGCAAAATCTTGTCTGCCATGGCATTAGGGATGGAAGATGAGTACGCAAATTGTGCTTTGACGGGCGGCCCTAGAGGTCATTTTCCACCTGAGCCAATACGCTGGATGGGCGCTATGATGGTGCGAGATGCGGTTCGACGTAAAGAAGGAGCTGAAGATGACGACCGCTCACCACTTATTGTTAACCGATGGCTTGCAAAATTAGCGGGGCCAGCAGGAAAAGCCGATAAATAATACTTTCCTGCGCTAAGACATTTTTGCTCTCATTTAACCTTCACAACCCATACTCTTTGGCGGGTTGAAACTTGTACATTTCTTAACGGTGCTCTAGCCTCATATTTAAAGAGGCAAGAGCACATCCTCACCAATACATCGTTCTATATTTCTCATTTTTACATTTTTTTATTTGCTCTCATTTATCTAAGATACTGAAAAATAAAAGTATTATGGTTTTTCATGAAAGTGAGCATCTCTATTGGAATGCAAGTGTAGCACTCAATGATTCCTAGGTTTAATGCGTTGTTATTAACATGAGCTATTAACATGAATAGAGAAGCGGTTGAGCAACTGAAAGTTAGTTTGTAAAAACGAGGGCTGTATATGGGCAATGTTTTCTATATAGTAGGAGGATCATCAACTAAATGTAACTAATTGTAATGCGAGCATTCAAAATAATGCGCATACTTTTAGCTGACTGAATTAAAGAATTTTATGAGGCGAGACTACATGAACTTTCATTCGAAAGTTATTTCTAGATGTAGTTTTGTGACATGGCAATGAATTTTATCGCAGACCCTCTGGGTGCGATTAGTGACGGAAAAGTAAATGGCTGATTTAGGTAAGAGTAACAAAGTTACGGAAGTATCAAATAATCAAAGCAAACCAACGCGCACAAAGAAAGTGCGCCGCTTTGTTTTATCACAAAGTTATATTGCTCGTAATGATGCTAACGCATTAATTCTTCCTTCTTATCATTACACCGCTACCACAGAGCATGAGAAGGGTATTAATTCTGAAATTACTCATCATGTGTCGCCTGTAACAGCTGGTGACGAATCACCTTATGTGCCGGTTGAAACCAAAGGGCATCAAGTTGTTAATCCCACTCCGGTCACACATGCCGCAGTAAAAACTGTAAGTGATGAGTTTGAGCCTAAACATCAAACAGAAAACAACGGCAGCCATCACTACCATCATACTAGCCAATTTGGCAATCAGGTGACGCCTATTGTCGCCGTCGTTGGTGCGTTTAACCACACCTATGGACAGCATACCGATACATCAACACCAACCGTCACCTCGCATACCGTAGCTGGAAATCAAGACAGTTCAGGTTTAACGCCTCCAGTGGTAGGGCTTCCTTCTGCAGGTACTGTGGTCGAAGATACAACATTAGTCACAAGCGGCACTTTAGACAGCCATAGTGCGCAAAAGGGCACTTCACTAACATTTTCGCCAGATAACTTACACGGTAAGTATGGTGACTTTAGCCTCAATAAAGACACAGGTGAATGGAGCTATAAATTAGACAATAGCCACCACCAAGACCTAGCTCAAGGTGAAACTCATACCGAAGTTTTACATGTCACAGTGACGAGCGCTGCAGGTGCCTCTGCGCATCAAGATATTACCGTAACCGTTCAAGGTACTGACGATGCGCCTGTCATTACTAGCCAAGCGCAAAACGCCATTACCCAAGAAGACGGCAAGCTTTCTGCACAGGGACAAGTGACCGCAACCGATGTCGATCATGGCGCTGTCTTAACCTATACACCAGACAATACTCAAGGTCACTACGGCTCATTTACCATAGATCCTAATTCAGGTGAGTGGCAGTACACTTTAGACAATGCGCACCATCAAGATCTGGCTGAAGGCGAAACTCACACCGACAGCATGTTAGTCACAGTCACCGACGAAAAAGGGGCTAGCACATCAGAAACAGTAAAAATCACAGTGCTAGGTACTAACGACGCACCTGTGATCAATCACATCACGTCAATGACCACAAATGAAGGCCAGCCGATTGTCCATGGCAATGTGATAGCGACAGACATCGATCATGGCGATACCGTCACTTATGGTACCCATTATCAGCATGCTGGCTTTACTCTTCATAACGATGGCTCATACACGATAGATCCTGCGGATAAAGCATTTGACCACCTTGCGGTAGGCGAGCACGAAACGCTAATTATTCCTGTGGTTGCAACTGATAATCATGGCGGGCAAAGCCAACCACAGAACTTGATTATTCGTATTGACGGCACCAATGATAAGCCGGTTGTGAGCCATATTGCTTCACAAGTGGTGAATGAAGGTGATGCGGCTATTTCTGGTCAAATTACTTCAACCGATCTAGACCATGGTGATACAGCGACTTACAGTACCACGTTTAAGCACGCAGGGTTCACCTTAGATAACGATGGCACTTATCATCTCGATCCAGCGGACGCGAGTTTTGACCACCTTGCGGTAGGCGAGCACGCGACCTTAGTTATTCCTGTTATTGCCACTGATAACAATGGTGGTCTAAGTCAACCTCAGAACCTGATCATACGTGTTGATGGTACTAACGATAATCCAGTGGTCACTCACATTACTTCACAAGTTGTGAAAGAAAGTGATGCAGCCATTTCAGGTCATATTACTTCAAGTGATTTAGACCATGGCGACAGTGCAACTTACAGTACAACGTTTAAACACGCAGGGTTTACGCTAGATAATGATGGTACGTATCATCTTGATCCAACCGACGCGAGTTTTGACCACCTAGCGGTAGGTGAGCACGAAACTTTAATCGTGCCAGTTATTGCGACTGATAAGCAGAATGGTCAAAGTCAGCCACAGAACTTGATTATTCGTGTTGATGGCACCAACGACAAACCAGTAGTGACTCACATTGCTTCACAAACTGTGAACGAAGGTGACAAAGCGATTTCAGGTCAAATTACTTCAAGCGATTTAGATCATGGTGATACAGCAACGTACAGCACCACCTTTAAACATGCTGGGTTTACTTTAGATAATGATGGTACATATCATCTCGATCCAACCGATGCGAGTTTTGACCATCTTGCGGTAGGTGAGCATGAGACGTTAATCGTGCCAGTGGTAGCGACCGACAATAATAAAGGTCAAAGTCAACCACAGAACCTAATCATTCGTGTTGATGGTACTAACGATAAACCAGTAGTGACTCACATTACTTCACAAACAGTGAATGAAGGTGATGCTGCCATTTCAGGTCAAATCACCTCAACGGATAAAGATCACGGTGATAAAGCTCAATACAGTACGACATTCAAGCACGATGGATTTAGTCTAGACATTGATGGTACATATCACCTTGATCCAACAGATGCGAGCTTTGACTACCTAGCGGCAGGTGAGCACGAAACGTTAATGGTGCCAATCGTTGCGACCGATAAGCACAATGGTCAGAGTCTGCCTCAGAACTTGATTATTAAGGTAATGGGTACTAATGACGCACCGGTGTTAACTTTCTCTGAAAGTAAGGCGTCTCATTCTCAAGGTACTTTGGATAATACAGATGTAGATATTAATGATACGCACACTTACGCTATTGGAGATAAAGCATCAGCAAACCCAACCGATACCATGCAGGGTCAGTTTGGTGAGTTAGTACTCGATACCGCGACGGGTAAATACACCTACACGCCAGCGGCTTCGGTTGCGGGTATGACGGTAGACAGCAATGGTGTGTATCATGGTCATGACGTCTTTACGGTCAGCACCATTGATAATCACGGCGCAATCTCGACCAAATATTTAGAATTCGATCCACAAGTCACAGTGACTGCACCGAGTAAGGATGGCGATCCTGCGGTGCTAACGCCAAGCGTACCAACACCGCCACAACTGCTAGATACTCAGCCACCGGTTGCAACGCCTGTGACACCTGAAACTAACAGTATTACGGGTATGCAGCTGACTGATGCAACCGATAGCGGTACAGACCATACTGATGGCATTACCAATATCGCGAGTCCAGTGATAGAAGGCAGTACGCATGTACCGTTCTCAGTGGTAACTTTTACCGATGAGAACGGCAATGAAGTCGGTCGTACTACTTCCGATCAGCATGGTCATTTTAATGCGCCGCTTCATAGTCTTACAGGCAGTGTTGATGGTACTCAATACCACATAACAGGACATGCTACGGCGCCATCGTCGACGGGTGCAATCGATACGCCAACGCCGTTGTTGGTGACCATTGATAATAGTATTGATACACCAGTGATTTCACCAATCGCACCAAGTAATGATTTAACGCCAGCTTTGCACGGTACGGGTGAGCCAGGTTCTACCATTACCTTCACCGATGGGACGAACACGTTAGGCCAAACAGTGGTGGGTACAGACGGTACGTTCAGTTTCACACCACAAACTGACTTGCACGAAGGCAGTCACATCACAGCGACAGCTATTGATAATGCGGGAAACAAGTCTCCGGCGACAACGGTTGCGACCAACATTGATACCACCATCGCACAGACCACCGTTGACATGACCGATGGCACTGTGGGTAGTGTAGGGCACCCTAACCATGACATTGACGCTACTGAAATGAGCTCAGTAAGTATCAGCGGCTCAATTGACCGTACCGATGGTACAGAGCAGTTGACTTCACTGACTATCAGTGACGGAACACATGTCATGACCCTCGATCCTCACTCGGTCACAGTTAATTCAAAAACAGGTCAATTTACACTAAGTGGTGTGGATTTAACTGGTCATTCATTTACGGACGGCACGCTCACCGTGACAGCGATTGCTACCGATGCGGCAGGCAACACCAGTCCAGCATCCGCCACCGTCACATTAGATACCTCAGCGCCAATAGCGCCGACAGTAGATGCGATTTTACCGGGCAATGACTTAACGCCAACCATCACGGGTACAGGTGAGGTAGGCAGTACGATCACCTTCACCGACGGCACGAATGAGTTGGGCCATGTGGTGGTGGGAAGCCAAGGTACGTTCTCCTTTACACCTTCTACGGACTTGAAAGAAGGCGATCACATTACGGGGACGTCCACCGATAAAGCGGGAAATACGTCGCCTGAAGTTAAGGTTGCGAGCAACATCGATACCAGCATTCAGCCAACGACAGTCGATATGACCGATGGCACTGTGGGTAGTGTAGATCACCCTAACCATGACATTGACGCTACTGAAATGAGCTCAGTAAGCATCAGCGGCTCAATTGACCGCACCGATGGTACAGAGCAGTTGACTTCACTGAGTATCAGTGACGGAACACATGTCATGACCCTCGATCCTCACTCGGTCACAGTTAATTCAAAAACAGGTCAATTTACACTAAGTGGTGTGGATTTAACTGGTCATTCATTTACGGACGGCACGCTCACCGTGACCGCGATTGCTACCGATGCGGCAGGAAACACCAGTCCGGCATCTGCCACCGTTACATTAGATACCTCAGCGCCAACCGCGCCAACGGTAGATGCGATTTTACCGGGCAATGACTTAACGCCAACCATCACTGGTACAGGTGAGGTAGGCAGTACGATCACCTTTACTGACGGCACGAATGAGTTGGGTCATGTCGTAGTAGGAAGCCAAGGTACGTTCTCCTTTACGCCTTCTACGGACTTGAAAGAAGGTGATCACATTACATTGACGTCTACGGATAAAGCGGGAAATACGTCGCCTGAAGTTAAGGTTGCGAGCAATATTGATACCACGCCAGGTTCTATTTCTTTTGACAAGAATATCTCTGGTGACAACGTGCTTAATCATGTTGAGCAGGGTCAAGACTTAGTGATTTCTGGCACAACAACGGGTATCGAAAATGCGCAAGTTGTTACAGTGCACTTTAATGGTCAGGATTATCAAAGTACGGTAACTGACTGTAAGTGGAGTGTGACGGTAGATAAAACTGAATTAGCCGGCTTCAAAGATGGTGAATCTCTTTCTATTACTGCGGATGTGAAAGACGCGGCAGGTAATGTGGCTCAGCAAGCGACGCATTCATTAGAAGTTGATAATAGTGTGAATGCTCCGACTATTCACTTTGAAAGTACCGGTACCGACAGCGTGTACAACCAAGCCGAAGTGGGTGCGGATAACACGATTACGGCGACCATTGATTTACCAGCGGATGCGGTGGTAGGAGATACCGTCACCATTGACCGCACCGCACATGTATTAACTGCAACAGACATTAGTGCTCAACATATCACTCAAGAGGTGTCGCCAGGCGCGTCAGTTACTGCCAGCATCACAGATCAAGCGGGTAACGTATCGACGTTGACCACCGAGACGGCGGCCAGTGCGGATGTTCTCGCTGGCACCATTGCCATTGATTCAAAAATTGCTGTTGATGATGTTCTTAATAAGCTTGAACAAGGTCAAGCTTTGACTATTTCCGGCACCACATCGGGTATCGAAGACGATCAAGTAGTGACAGTGCACTTTGCCGGTCAGGATTATACGACGCAAGGTGCCGGCAATGTGCACGGTGGCGCGTGGAGTGTGACCATTCCGACTTCGGCACTGGCGCAACTTACTGACGCTCAAGCTGTGGACATTACCGCAGACGTAACGGATGCGGCGGGCAACCCAGCACCGCAAGCGACGCATCATTTAGACGTTGATCTGACGGTTGGCTCGCCAGTGGGGCATGTTCCGACGCCAACAAGTGCCAGCGGTGAATACAATGCTGTTGACGTGAGTGCAAATGGCACCATAACGGCGACCATTGATTTACCGACGGATGCGGTAGCGGGCGATACGTTAACCATTGACGGTACGGATCGCGTGCTCAAGCAATCAGAGATTGATCAGCAGCAAACCAGCACAGAATTGAAACCTGGCACAAGCGTCAGTGTGACGCTGACAGACCAAGCGGGTAATGTGTCAGCGCCAACTCAGATAACGGTTGCCAAGGCCGATACAACGGCGGGCAGCATAGCAATAGAAGACAAAGTTTCCGGTGATGATGTGCTAAACCTTGCCGAACAAGGCAAAGATTTAGTCATTTCAGGGACTACCCAAGATATTGAAGACGGCCAAGTGGTGACAGTGCACTTTGCTGGTCAGGATTATACGACGCAAGGTGCCGGCAAAGTGCACGCCGGCGCGTGGAGTGTGACCATTCCGACTTCGGCACTGGCGCAACTGACTGACGCTCAAGCTGTAGACATTACCGCAGATGTAACGGATGCGGCGGGCAACCCAGCACTGCAAGCGACGCATCATTTAGACGTTGATCTGACGGTTGGCTCGCCAGTGGGGCATGTTCCGACGCCGACAAGTGCCAGCGGTGAGTACAACGCTGTTGACGTGGGTGCAAATGGCACCATAACGGCGACCATTGATTTACCGACGGATGCGGTAGCGGGCGATACGTTAACCATTGACGGTACGGATCGCGTGCTCAAGCAATCAGAGATTGATCAGCAGCAAACCAGTACAGAATTGAAACCTGGCGCAAGTGTCAGCGTGACGCTGACAGACCAAGCGGGTAACGTGTCTGCACCAAGTCAGATAACGGTTGCCAAGGCTGATACAACGGCGGGCAGCATAGCAATAGAAGACAAAGTTTCCGGTGATGATGTACTAAACCATGCCGAGCAAGGCAAAGATTTAGTCATTTCAGGGACTACCCAAGACATTGAAGACGGTCAAGTGGTGACAGTGCACTTTGCCGGCCAGGATTATACGACGCAAGGTGCCGGCAATGTGCACGGCGGCGCGTGGAGTGTGACCATTCCGACTTCGGCACTGGCACAACTTACTGACGCTCAAGCTGTAGACATTACCGCGGACGTAACGGATGCGGCGGGCAACCCAGCACCGCAAGCGACGCATCATTTAGACGTTGATCTGACGGTTGGCTCGCCAGTGGTGCATGTTCCGACGCCGACAAGTGCCAGCGGTGAGTATAACGCTGTTGACGTGGGTGCAAATGGCACCATAACGGCGACCATTGATTTACCGACGGATGCGGTAGCGGGCGATACGTTAACCATTGACGGTACGGATCGCGTGCTCAAGCAATCAGAGATTGATCAGCAGCAAACCAGCACAGAATTGAAACCTGGCACAAGCGTCAGTGTGACGCTGACAGACCAAGCGGGTAATGTGTCAGCGCCAACTCAGATAACGGTTGCCAAGGCCGATACAACGGCGGGCAGCATAGCAATAGAAGACAAAGTTTCCGGTGATGATGTACTAAACCATGCTGAGCAAGGCAAAGATTTAGTCATTTCAGGGACTACCCAAGACATTGAAGACGGCCAAGTGGTGACAGTGCACTTTGCTGGTCAGGATTATACGACGCAAGGTGCCGGCAATGTACACGGCGGCGCGTGGAGTGTGACCATTCCGACTTCGGCACTGGCGCAACTGACGGACGCTCAAGCTGCAGACATTACCGCAGATGTAACGGATGCGGCGGGCAACCCAGCACTGCAAGCGACGCATCATTTAGATGTTGATCTGACGGTTGGCTCGCCAGTGGGGCATGTTCCGACGCCGACAAGTGCCAGCGGTGAGTACAACGCTGTTGACGTGGGTGCAAATGGCACCATAACGGCGACCATTGATTTACCGACGGATGCGGTAGCGGGCGATACGTTAACCATTGACGGTACGGATCGCGTGCTCAAGCAATCAGAGATTGATCAGCAGCAAACCAGCACAGAATTGAAACCTGGCACAAGCGTCAGTGTGACGCTGACAGACCAAGCGGGTAATGTGTCAGCGCCAACTCAGATAACGGTTGCCAAGGCCGATACAACGGCGGGCAGCATAGCAATAGAAGACAAAGTTTCCGGTGATGATGTGCTAAACCATGCCGAACAAGGCCAGGATTTAGTCATTTCAGGGACTACCCAAGATATTGAAGACGGCCAAGTGGTGACAGTGCACTTTGCTGGTCAGGATTATACGACGCAAGGTGCCAGCAATGTGCACGCCGGCGCGTGGAGTGTGACCATTCCGACTTCGGCACTGGCGCAACTGACTGACGCTCAAGCTGTAGACATTACCGCAGACGTAACGGATGCGGCGGGCAACCCGGCGGCACAAGCTACACATTCGTTGTTAGTCGATACGAACGCGAACGCACCAAGTATTCACTTTGAAGATCCTGGTTCAGACGGTATTTATAATGCGTTGGAAGTGGCAAAAGGCAACGCTAATACAATTACCGCAACTATCCAACCGGACAGTGATGCGAAGGTTGGTGATGTGCTGCATTACACCATAAAAGGTAATTCGCCTGTTGAACACACACTAACTCAGAATGATTTGACCGATGGGGTCACAGTGGAAGTTCATCCTGGGGATGACGTGACTGCGACAGTTACAGATGCAGCAGGCAACGTTTCAAGTTCAACTAGTGAAACTGCTCCTACCGCTGATACGGATGCAGGTAGTATTTCGATTACTCCGAATGTATCAATTGATAATTTTATCAGTCACGCAGACTTGTCTTCCGACTTAAAAATTAGCGGTAGTACAAGTGGGATTGAAGCAGGCCAAGTAGTTGATGTTGAGTTTAATAACCATCATTACACAGCAGATGTTAAAGCAGATCATTCGTGGACTTTAAACGTTCCTAGCGCTGATCTAGCGCTATTACATGACGGTGATGTGCAGACAATCACTGCGAATGTGAGCGATCATGCAGGTAATCCAGCAACTCCGGCGACGCATAATGTAGACGTTGATATTTTCGCTGGCGCCCCTTCTATTAACTTTAGTGATAGTGGTGCTGACGGTATTTACAACGCCGCAGAACTGAATCCAGATGGAACGGCAACGGCGACAATTGATTTGCCAAAAGATGCGACAGTAGGGGATACATTAAAATTATCTATTACTCTAGGATCGCAAGCTACTGTCGATGGGCATTATGCTCTGACAGCGCAAGATATTTCAGCAGGTCATGTTGATTTTGAAGTGCAGCCTGGTTCAAAAGTGACGGCTAGTATTACTGATAATGTTGGGAATACATCAAACGAAGCTACTGCGACTGCAGCGACAGCTGATGTTACGTTGCCATCAGCGGCAATTCATGTAGAAGCACTTACTGTTGACAATACCATTAATAGTTTTGAATCTAGTCAGGATGTTTCTGTTGTGGGGCATGTGACTGGTGATTTTAAACAAGGTGATACGGTCACTGTTACTATAGATAAACAAACATACACAGGTACACTCGAAGATAAAGGGAACTTTAATGTAAAAGTTCCGGGAAGTGTTCTTAAAGACCACACTAGCTTTGAAGCGCGTATAGATTCGTCTGATCTTTCCGGCAATAAAGTTCATGCAACAACTACGCATGATTACAGTGTCGACACACAAGTTGGTAAGCCGTCTATTAGTCTTGAATCTGCAGGGTCTGATCATACTTATAATATCCAAGAAGTAGGTTCCGAGGGGACTGTAACTGCAACGATTGATATTCCGCTTGATGCCGTTGTTGGTGACATATTAACGATTAATAATGCGCACCGCATGCTAACTGCAACTGATATTTCTACTCGTCAGGTGATGACAGAAGTTAAACCAGGTTCAACAGTGACTGCGAGTATTTCAGATAAAGTAGGGAATGTATCTGAGCTTGCCACAGTGCAGGTAGCATCTGAGAATCTGGAAACACCTAAAGTAACGATAAATGTAGATAGCATTACTAGCGATAATATTATTAATCAAATTGAAGCTGGTTCATTGGCTGATATAAATGCAGGAACCTCGACTCAATTAATTACAGGTACAGTTCAGGGGGACTTTAATAGCGGCGATATTGTGGTTATTGACAATATTCCTTCAGCCACAGGTGTTGTTGATTCGTCTGGTAAATTCAGTATTCCAGTTCCTACTAAAGAGTTGCTAGGACAGACCAGTCTTCAGCTTCATATGGATACTCAAAATGCTGCCGGAAATCCTGGTCATGGAACGGCGGTACATGACTACAGCGTAGATACACAAGTTGGCGCTCCAATTATTACCTTTGAAGGGCAACAGGGTAATCCTCACATATATAATGCAAATGAAGTTGGTCCTGATGGAACAATTAAGGCGACGATAATGTTGTCTCCAGATACAACTATTCAGGATACGCTAACTGTAAATGGCAAACCTGTGCCTCTCACTCAAGATATTGTGAATTTAGGGGAAGTTGTTATTGAGGTTCAGCCTGGAGAAAGGGTCGAAGCTAGTGTTATTGATAATGCTGGAAATGTATCTGCTGTTACAACTGAGATTGCTCCTGCAGCGGATCTGACACCACCTTCCGTATCTATTCATATTGAAGAAGTAACGACAGATAATATTGTCAATAGCGTTGAATCTCAGCAAGTAACTGTACCTATTACAGGCGAAGTAACAGGCGAATTTAACTCGGGTGACACGGTTACAGTATCGATTGGTACCACTTCATATTCAGGTGCTGTAGATAGCTCTGGTCACTTTAGTATTGATGTACCAAGTAATGACTTGATAGGTCACACCAGCCTTGAAGCTCAAATTACTACTACAGATGCAGCTGGAAATACAGGCTCAGACACAGATACCCATACTTATACTGTTGCGACAGATATACCTATAGTCACGTTAGACTCAATTGCTTTTGGTAATGATCCGCGTCCGGCTATTTCTGGTCATGTTGATGTTAAGTCGCCGATACTTATTCCTGCGGGTACAGAAGTAGAAATTCAGATTGTAGGTGATTCACATACATACAAAGTAACAACAGATGCTCATGGTGATTTTGTATTAGCAAAAGGGGCATTACAACAAGATTTACCTGATGGTCAAACTGATGTTATTGCAACCGTGACAGATGCAGCCGGTAATGTAGGGAAAACATCTGAACAAGTCGACGTTGATACAACTGCAGGTACGATAAAAATTAATAGTAGCTTAGCTGCTGATGGCTTTATAAACCACATAGAGCAAGGACAAGACTTAGAGATTTCTGGTACCACTACGGGTATCGAAAATGGACAAGATGTTACGGTACACTTTAATGGTCAGGATTATCATGGTCACGTTACTGATGGTAAGTGGAGTGCAGTGGTAGATAAAGCTGATTTGACAGGCCTCAATGATGGTCATTCACTGACGATCACTGCTGACGTATCTGATAAAGCCGGCAATGTTGCACCACAGGCGAGCAGTAGCATAAATGTTGATTTAAGTAGTAGTGCGAATGTCATCGTGAATCCGCTAGCGGCTGGGATTATCAACAAAAATACAACAGGCGATATTACAGTAACTGGCATAGTTAATGGTGATGCGAATGTAGGTGACAGTATTGAAGTTGAAGTTAATGGCCACAAGCATCAAAGCAGTGTTATTGATGTTAATGGTCAGTTAGGCTTCAGTGTTGATGTTCCTGCGGATGAACTTAAGGAACATCAAGGTGTACACCAGATTACAGCTACGGTAAAAGGCACAGATATACACGGTAACTCGTTTACTGCTACAGGTAGCCATGATTTCATAGTAGACACAGACATAATTGATACACAAGTGTCTCTAACTGACGGTGGTAATTGTGATGGTGTGGTTAACCAAACAGAAGCAGCGCAGGGTGTAAGGATTGAAGGTAATATAGATCCATCAGCAACTTTAGAAAGTCTTATTATTACTGACAGTAAAGGTCATGAACTTGATTTAACGAGTAATGTGGCTGTAGAAAAAAATGGGCACTTTATTACTCATCAGGTAGTTGATTCTTCTTTCGAATCCGGTTCATTGTCAGTTACTGCAACGGCTAAGGACAATGCAGGAAATGTAAGTAAAGCCGTCGATACATCAACACTTGACACTACTATTGTAAAAACAATGGTATCTCTAACAGATGGTGGTAATTGTGATGGTGTGATCAATCACGAAGAGGCAGCCAGTGGCATAAGAATTGAAGGTAGCATTGATCCATCAGCAACTCTAGAAAGCCTGATAGTGATGGATAGTCAACATCGTACGCATGACTTAACTGCTCAGGCTCATGTGGATACAACTGGCCACTTTATAATTACCGGAATTCACCTATCTCCTTTAGCTCAAGGAGAGCTATTAGTTACAGCGATAGCAAAAGATTCTGTGGGCAATGTGAGTGTAGACACAGATACTCAACAGGTTGATACCATAGGTCCAACTTCGAGTGTTCTTGTTGATCCTATTACTACTGATAATATTCTCAATGCCGTTGAAGCGGGTGGTACCGTTGTGGTTAGTGGTACTGTTACTGGAGGTTTCCAAGACGGAGATACGGTGATATTAACCGTGAATAGCGTTGCAACCCAAGGTAAGGTTGATAGTACAGGTCATTTTAGTGTTGATGTTGCGGGTTCAGATCTGAAAGCCGATACAAATGTCGTGGCTAAAGTTGTAACAACAGATAAGGCTGGAAATAAAAGCTCATATATGACAACACACGCTTATTATGTTGATACGACACTGCATACACCAACAATTTCTTTGACTCCAACTTCAGATACATTTGGACAAGATCCTGCCTCAAGTACTACTCATATTGGCAGTGACTCAGATCATATTACGAAGGATGTGACTCCTACATTTTCAATAACAGGTGTAGATATTGATGCTAAGTCAGTTGAGATTTTTGATGGCAATATTTCGCTAGGGCTTGCACAGAGGGAAGATCATGAGCGTTGGAGCTTTAGTACGCCAAGTGGCACTGGATTGACAACGCAAGGTGTTCATCATATTAGGGCTCAGGTTACAGATAATGTAGGTAATCAAGCGCTTTCAAAAGTATATGATGTGACAATTGATACTGAAACCCCCAAACCAACACTATCTGTCCACAATGCTAATAACAACAATGCGAGTCCAAAACTAACAGGGACAGCGGAAGCGGGCTCTATAGTAGTTATTAAAGATGGTAACGTTGAGCTTGGTTCTGTATTGGCTAATAAAGGTGGTCATTATGAATACGATATGTCTAGCAAAGCGCATGCGCATATATTAGGAGAGGGGACACATGAGTTAGTTGCGGAAGCTATTGATAAAGCTGGCAATACTCATGATTCTGATAGTGTGAGAACAACAATTAAACCAGAGCCTAAACTAGTTTATGCTCCAATCGGTTCAAACACAAATATAACAAAAGGTGATGCATCTGGAATTGTCCATAGTTCAATGTCTACATCTAAGACCAATGATCATGACATACACCTGATTATTGATGGGCATGAAGTCACCATTGATGAACACAGGGAAATAACTAGTCAAAGTCCTGGCTTTGATGTTGCAAAAATAGATCGTGATAACTTTAAAGCTGGTGATGGTATTGTTGAACTGACGGATACAGTGGGTATTATTAATGATGTTACTGGTGATAACTTCTATTTATATTTAAAGGGCGGACCCCACGATTATAATTTTGGTGAAACGATAAATGGAAACGCAAAACAAGGCTATATTTTAGATCAGGGCGTCAAACTTGTAGGGTCTGAAAAAGTAATTATACATAACTTACATGGACTAAAAGGTATTATCTTTGGTACTGGAGAGACCTATTTGTCGTCCCATGGTGCGGTTCATCAAGACCAAATGCTAAATCATTTTGAAACATATATGCTAAACACTGATACTTTCTTACATACTACCTCACCTATCTCTGGTAGTGAGAGAGTCGTAACTCTAGAGTTCACTGGGGGCACGACAGGTGGCCACCCTGTAGGATTTAAGATTTACAACGGAGCAGGTGTAGAGCTGAAGCCAATTGATGGGTCACATATTGCTATTTCAGAGAGTGATCTTAAAGGGTTACATGTTCAGGTTCCGGTTGATGGAATAGTTGATTTACATTTTGAGGGACATCTTGAAAAGGGGGGAGTTCAGGTCGGTGATGGGTTGACTTGGGACTTTTCGGTTCAGGGTAACCATGTAGGTACAATCAATAATATCGAATATGTCCATCAAAGCGCCGACGAACCCCCTCAAGACATTCCAGAAATTGATCTAAATGCCTTAGCCGACAGTTCATCAGATCACCATAGTGCGGGAGCCAGTGCTTATTTAGATCAGCTAGGAATTGATGTTCAGCATCATGCGCAAGCTCATGATCAACCGAGTGATATTGATGTTGTTTTAGGCCATGATCCAGCAGCTAGTGTTGATGACCATGGCGTACCGGTGGTGGATCATTCAATTCAGCCTGATCATACTCAACATCAAGATCATGACGACCCAACGAAACATCATCACCATACAGATACTGTTGATTGGGGATCTAGTCATCATTAATAATCAATAGAATACCAAGTCTTAACGGCTCGGTTTACAACACTGACTGAGATGCCAGTTATTTGTGTAACGCTTTATTTGACATAAGGTTTTGCATAGGTAACTGGCATTTTTTATATCTATCCGAGCAAAAGATTGTCAAAACAATTAGAAACTAAACTTCGCATAAATATGAAAGTAGCAATCATGTTGTTGTCATGTGTCTTTATCGGAATCTAACTTTGTAAAACTGAAACCACTGAGAGTAACGATTAAAATAGTGTGTCGGATGTGTAAATGCAAATAATAGAAGACACCCCATATAATTAACAATGAGTGATGCTCGATGAAATATATTGGATGTTTTTAACTGTGTATGATGCAACTTACTCACTAGGCTTAATCATAATTTTATGATTTTCGAGCGAATATTTATCAAATTAGTAGTAATGAACCATACTTTAACTAAGTGCAAAAAGTGACGGTAAAATTAATGGCAGATTTAGGCAAAAACAAAAAAGCGACAGAAGTATCAAAGAGTGACACTAAGATTAAACGTGTAAGGAAAACACGTCGTCTAGTTATTCCGCAAACCTACTTCGCGCGTAATAATTCTATGGCTCTTATTTTGCCGTCATATCATGTGGTTGATGCAGGGCATCACAGTGAACATAGTGTTTCAGATCGTATCCATCATTCTGAGTATGTGGAGCATTCCCAACCTCAAAGCTATGAACAAACAGAAGTAAAAGGTAAGCAGTCGGTCAATCCTCAGCCAACGACTCAATCTGCCATGGTGACTGATGAATTTTTGCCAAAGCATCAAACCGAAAATACCGGTGGTCACCATTACCATTACATCGATCATTATGGGAACTCCGTGACACCATTAACTGGTGTACTTAGTTACGGACAGTTTACTACGGCAGCGGTGACGACTACTGATTCGCACTCAAACACAAATACTTCTACACAGCCTAACACTTCTTATTTGACGCCTCCTGTCATTGGCGTTCCAGAGTCAGGTACTGTTAAAGAAGATACTGCGTTAGTTACCCATGGAACTATTGACGCTCATAGTGCACAAAAAGGTACTGGGCTTACTTTTACGCCTGATAACGTACATGGTCAATATGGCGAATTTGCTTTAGATAAAGACAGCGGTGAATGGAGCTATACCTTAGATAATAGCCATCACCAAAATCTTGCACTTGGTGAGACACATACAGAAACGTTACATGTGACCATTACCAATACTGCGGGTGTTTCTGTTTACCAAGATATTACAGTTACCGTACAAGGTACTAATGATATCCCTGTAATCACTAGCCAAACACAACACGGCGCAACTAAAGAAGATGGAACTTTATTTGTTCAGGGGCAAGTAACGGCAACTGACGTCGACCATGGCGCTGTATTGACTTATACCCCTGATAATTTGCAGGGGCACTATGGGGTATTTAGTTTAAATTCGAGTACAGGTAAGTGGCATTACACGTTAGATAATAATGCGCATCAAGCACTTGCACAGGGCGAGTCTCATACAGAAACTTTGTTGGTCACTGTCACTGATGATAAAGGTGCGATGAATACTCAACAAGTTATTGTTACTGTTGAAGGCACGAACGATAAACCAGTGTTACATTCAGATGTACACACTGGTGACGTTAATGAAGATGGAACGTTATTTGTCCGAGGTCAAGTTTTAGCAACCGACGTTGATCACAACAATAAACTGACTTATACCTCTGGAAATCATCATGAGAACTATGGGAGTTTTACCTTAAATCCAGATTCTGGAACATGGACCTATACGCTCGATAATGCACATCATCAAGCACTTGCGCAGGGCGAAGTACATACTGAATCTATGTTGGTTACGGTAACGGATGATAAAGGGGCTACTGTCACAGAAAATATTCAGGTGACAATTACGGGGACTAACGATAAGCCGGTCATCACCAGTAATGCTCAGGCCGCTACAGTCAAAGAAGATGACGTGCTGTTTGTTGACGGTCAAGTGACTGCAACGGATGTGGACCACCATGCAGTATTGACGTACACCCCCGATAGCTTGCAAGGTACGTACGGTACCTTTGTATTAAATCAAAGCTCAGGAAAATGGCATTACACCTTAGATAACAACGCGCATCAAGCATTAGCGGAAGGTGAATCACACGTTGAAACCATGTTGGTGACGGTGACCGACGATCAAGGTGCCACCACCACTCAACAAGTGAGTGTTACAGTTGAGGGAACTAATGATAAGCCGGTACTACATGCGGACACACACACAGGCAGCGTCAATGAAGACGGTACTTTGTTTGCTCGTGGTCAGGTATTGGCAACAGATGTCGATCATAACTCTAAACTGACCTACACCGCAGGCAGTGAGCACGGTACTTATGGTGATTTCACCTTAAATGCTGACTCAGGTACTTGGACATATACATTAGATAACCAACACCATCAAGATTTGGCCGCAGGTGAAACGCACACCGAATCTATGCTCGTCACTGTTACCGATGATAAAGGCGCTAAAGTTACCGAAACGGTACAAATTACGGTCACCGGGACTAACGATAAGCCCGTCATCACCAGTAACGCTCAAGCCGCTACAGTCAAAGAAGATGACGTGTTGTTTGTTGATGGTCAAGTGACTGCAACGGACGCCGATCATAACGCAGTATTGACGTATACCCCTGATAATTTGCAGGGCACATACGGTACCTTCGTCTTAAACCCAAGCTCAGGTATTGGCAACAGATGTCGATCATAACTCTAAACTGACCTACACCGCAGGCAGTGAGCACGGTACTTATGGTGATTTCACCTTAAATGCTGACTCAGGTACTTGGACATATACATTAGATAACCAACACCATCAAGATTTGGCCGCAGGTGAAACGCACACCGAATCCATGCTCGTCACTGTTACCGATGACAAAGGTGCAACAGTTACCGAAACGGTACAAATTACGGTCACCGGTACTAACGATAAGCCCGTCATCACCAGTAACGCTCAAGCCGCCACAGTCAAAGAAGATGACGTGTTGTTTGTTGATGGTCAAGTGACTGCAACGGACGCCGATCATAACGCAGTATTGACGTATACCCCTGATAATTTGCAGGGCACATACGGTACCTTCGTCTTAAACCCAAGCTCAGGGAAATGGCACTACACCTTAGATAACAACGGGCATCAAGCGCTTGCGGATGGTGAATCACACGTTGAAACTATGCTAGTTACGGTGACCGACGATCAAGGTGCCACCACCACTCAACAAGTGAGTGTGACGGTTGAGGGAACTAATGATAAGCCGGTACTAAATGCGGATACGCACACAGGCAGTGTCAATGAAGACGGTACTTTGTTTGCTCGTGGTCAGGTATTGGCAACAGATGTCGATCATAATTCTAAACTGACTTACACCGCAGGCAGTGAACACGGTACTTATGGTGATTTCACTTTAAATGCTGACTCAGGAACTTGGACTTATAAACTAGATAATAAGCATCACCAAGATTTAGCAGCAGGTGAAACCCAAACTGAATCTATGCTAGTGACGGTTACCGATGATAAAGGCGCAAAAGTCACAGAAACCGTAGAAATTACCATTACGGGCACCAACGATAAGCCGGTCATTACCAGTCAAACTCAAGCTGAAGCCGTGAAGGAAGATGGTGTAGCGTTTGTTGAAGGCCAAGTAACCGCAACTGATGTGGATCACAATGCACTATTAACTTATACGCCAGATAACTTGCAAGGCACATATGGCACATTTGTTTTAAATCCAAGCTCAGGTAAATGGAACTACACCCTAGATAACGATGCTAATCAAGCGCTTGCGGAAGGTGAATCTCACGTTGAAACCATGTTGGTGACAGTGACTGACGATCAAGGAGCGACTACCACTCAACAAGTGAGGGTAACGGTTGAAGGTACTAATGATGTACCAAAACTGCAGGCTGATACGCACGCCGGTAGTGTGAATGAAGACGGCACATTATTAGTGCGAGGACAAGTGCTTGCCAGTGATGTCGACCACAACTCGAAACTGACTTACACCGCAGGTAGCCAACATGGCATTTATGGTGATTTTACACTAAATGCTGATTCAGGAACTTGGACTTATAAACTAGATAATAAGCATCACCAAGATTTAGCAGCAGGTGAAACCCAAACTGAATCTATGCTAGTGACGGTGACCGATGATAAAGGCGCAAAAGTCACAGAAACCGTAGAAATTACCATTACGGGCACCAACGATAAGCCGGTCATTACCAGTCAAACTCAAGCTGAAGCCGTGAAGGAAGATGGTGTAGCGTTTGTTGAAGGCCAAGTAACCGCAACTGATGTGGATCACAATGCTGTATTAACTTATACGCCAGATAACTTGCAAGGCACATATGGCACATTTGTTTTAAATCCAAGCTCAGGCGAATGGAATTACCAACTAGATAACAAAGCTCATCAAGCGCTTGCGGAAGGTGAATCTCACGTTGAAACCATGTTGGTCACGGTGACTGACGATCACGGTGCCACCACTACTCAACAAGTGCGCGTGACAGTTGAAGGTACCAATGATGTGCCTGTTCTTCATGCTGATACTCATACAGGTAGTGTCGAAGAAGACGGCACGTTGTCTACAAATGGACAAGTAATTGCGACAGATGTAGACAATCATGCGAAATTAACCTTTAGCGCAAATGAGCTGCATGGTACCTATGGTGAGTTTACTCTTGATGCAGATTCAGGCGAATGGACGTATAAGTTAGCCAATGACCAACATCAAGACCTCTCCGAAGGTGAAACACATAAAGAGTTGATGTCGGTAACCGTGACAGACGACAAAGGTGCCAAGGTTGTTGAAACAGTTGAAGTTGTAGTAACGGGTACTAACGATCTGCCCGTACTTACTTTTACAGACCAAGCTAGTGATCACACTCAAGGTACGCTGTCATTTATTGATGTAGATACATTAGATACGCACAGCTATTCGGTTAGCGGAGGTGCTAGCTCTGGCGATACACAAACTATTGTCGGCCAATTTGGCGACCTTTTATTAGATACAAAAACGGGTGAGTACACTTATACCCAACACCAATCAGTTGCTGGAATGAGCATCGATGCAAACGGTGTTTATCATGCTAAAGAATTCTTTGAGGTTAGCGTTGCTGATAACCATGGTGGCACGTCAACAAAATACCTAACATTTGAACCAAGTGTTGCTGTTAATGCGCCAATCAAAGATGGCCAACCGCCAGTCTTGACGCCAGAGCTTACTCAAGCTCCTGAGTTGCTAGATCAACAACCTGTGATTGCGCCAATCGTTCCACCGACCAATCAATTGAATCCGCTTACTATAGATCCGTCAAGTGACACCGGTGCTAGTCAAACGGATGGTATTACAAGTGTAGTAACTCCTAGCGTGACAGGTCATACCGATATCCCATTCTCAGTGGTCACTTTGACTGATGAAAATGGCAACGTGGTAGCACTTACTACTTCAAATGAACATGGTGATTTTACTGTCGCATTAGCTCAACTGTCCGGTAGTGTTAGTGGTGATGTACATCAGATTTCTGGTACAGCGGTTGCGCCATCAGCCACAGTTTCTGTATCGACGCCAACGCCATTACAATTGACGATTGATACCGACATCAATCAACCAACAGTTGATATTACGGATGGAAAGACTCAGACAGCATTACATCCAAATCATATTATCTCAGGTACAGAGCTAAGCCATGTAGATATCTCTGGGGTCATTGATCACCAAGGGGTTGAAACTGATTTAACTGGGTTAACGGTAACGGATACCCAAGGAAATGTGGCTCCTTTAGATCCAAGTCAAGCGACAGTTGATCCTGCAACGGGTGTGTTTACACTTAATAATGTTGACCTATCTAAATTTGGACTTGTTGACGGCACTCTTACAGTTCATGCCATCGCTACCGATCTAGCAGGAAATACGAAAGAAGGTACATTCACTGCAACGTTAGACACACAGCCAGGCACCATTGCCATTGACGGAACGTTAGGCGGTGACAATGTCATCAATGCCGTTGAAACTCAGTCACCATTAACCGTGTCGGGTACCACAACTGGTATCGAAGAAGGACAAGTGGTGGCCATTAAGTTTAATGGTCAATCATATAGCGCTATTGTTGGTAAGGATGGCACGTGGAGCACTGATATACCTGTGTCGGATCTGGGTAAATTAACCGATGGTACGACGCCAATCATTACCGCTTCAGTGGATGATAAAGCGGGCAACGTTGCAACACCTGCCACACATGATATGCAGGTGGATACGCATATCGACACAACCACAGTGGCACTTAATGATGGTGGAGTAGGTGCAAACTTTGATGGTGTTATTAACGCTGCGGAGCAAACTCACGCGGTCATTACGGGCACCATAGATCCAACTGCTAAATTAACACTGCTAACGATCAGTGACGGAACAGACACTATCCCAGTACCATTGGCTTCTGTGTTAGTCAGCCAAGATGGACATTTTATAGCGACAGGTGTGGATGTATCTTCACTCTCTGATGGCACGCTAACCGTTACTGCAACCGCAGTCGACCCAGCAGGTAATGAGTCGTCGAATACAGGCAGTGCATTAATGGATACTGCGCCGCCAAACGCGCCGCAGTTAACGCCAATTCCAGTGGGTCATGATAAAACGCCACCTCTTTCAGGCACTGGTGAGCCGGGCAGTACCGTCACTTTCTTTGATGGTCACGGCAATACTATTGGTAGCACTGTTGTGGGTAAGACCGGCTCGTTTACTTACACGCCGAGTACAGGTTTACCCGATGGCGGTACGATAAGCGCAACGTTAACCGATATTCATGGTAATACGTCAGCGTCAACGACGATTCAAACCAATATCGATACACATATTGCGCCAACCACAGCCGATATTACTGATGGCACAGTGGGTAGCACGCAGCACCCGAACCATCAAATCAGCGCTGACGAACTGCACTCTGTACTTATTACGGGCAGCATTGATCGCACCGATGGCACTGAAAAACTAACCACATTGACTGTAACAGACAGTGCTGGAACTCAGGTCAATCTCGATATTAAGTTGGCTACTTTCGATTCAAGTACCGGCAAGTTCAGCATCAAAGGCCTTGATCTTAGTGGAAGTCATTTTGTATCAGGGGCATTAACTGTAGAGGCCACTTCTCAAGATAGCGCGGGTAATATCAGCATCGGTCATGGCACGGCAACTTTAGATATTGCGCCTGGTGAATTATTCTTTGATAACGTATTGTCGGGCGACAATATCGTTAATGCGAAAGAAAGCCAGTCACCATTGACGATTTCAGGTACCACGACTGACATTGAAGCGGGCCAAATTGTCGATGTAACGATTGCAGGTACGACTTATCATGCCACTGTCGATGCATCAGGTCACTGGGCTGCGGTCATGCCACAAACTGACGTGGCAAAATTGCCTGATGGCGATGTAATCATGCAGGCGACCGTACAAGATTTAGCGGGTAACAGCACTCAGGTTATTTCACATCAATTGTCTGTTGATACTCATGTTAAACCTCCAGAATCAATTACATTTGAAAGTACTGGCCAAGATAATCTTTATAACATTAAAGAACTTGGCCTTGATCATACGGTTACCGCGACGATTGAGCTACCTGATGATGTGAAATCCGGTGATATATTGACCATTAATGGTGTTGCTCAGACGTTAACCGATCAAGATATTGCGCATAATTATGTCAACACTGAGGTTTCTCCAAACACCAAAGTGACGGCATCAATCACCGATCAAGCTGGGAATACCTCTCAAGATATTTCTAATACGGCAGCAGGCGAAGATTTAACACCACCATTAACGCCAGTATTATCTCCGATCCCTAATGCCGATCATAACAACGATAATACGCCACCAATTACGGGTATTACCGAACCAGGCGCTGTGGTTGAAATCTTAATTGATAACATTTCAGTAGGTACCGTTACCGCAAATCAGGCGGGCTCGTTTAGCTATACACCGCCGATTCTGCCAGATGGCCCGCACAGCTTTACCGCAAAAGCGACAGACCATGCAGGTAACCCATCAACATTAAGCACGGCAGTACACACAACAATAGATACAACGCCTCCAGCGCAGTTAGATCTTAGTCTGGTGAAAGATACCGGGATATCTCATACGGATTTGATCACACAAACAGGCTCATTACACATAGGGAACCAAGAAGCAGGCTCTCATGTCTTGTATTCAATAGACCACGGCACCACTTGGAGCAACAGCTTTACCCCTGTAGAAGGCGGTAATACGGTGACCGTAAAACAAGTTGATCAAGCAGGAAACGAATCACCGACAACGAGCCTAACTTTCACTTTAGACACCAAAGTGGCGGCTCCTCAGGTCAAACTGAAACTAGACAGTGGTTCAAGTGCTATCGATCACATCACTAATAACGCTGAATTAGAAGTTTCAGACGTTGAATCTGGGGCTCATGTTGAGTATTCCATCGATGGTGGTCAGCATTGGTTGGACAGTATTGGCCATCAAATTGATGGTGATTATACAGTCTTAGTACGTCAAACCGATGTGGCAGGGAATGTGTCTGGTAGTACAACAATCAGTTATACCTTAGATACTCAAACCCATGTGGATGTGGCGATTGCCGATATTTCAACCGGTGCTGTGCATGGAAATCATTTCTTAAATGACTATGAAATTGTACATAACGAGAATGAAATCACGGGACATATCGAACTTTCAGGGGAGCTAACCAAACTGGTCATTTCCGATGGTAATCATCATCAAGTTACTGTGGATCTGAGTAAGGTTAACCTGCACAACGATGGTAGCTTTGATATTTCACACACAGATTTATCCAGCCTTGATGACGGCACATTAACGGTTACAGCAACCTCGAAAGATACGGCCGGTAATACTGATACCCAAAGCTCAACAATCTTCAAAGATACGATCAATGAAGCGACAGATATTACGGGTTCAGTTAAAGAAGAATCGAAGACAACTATATCTGGTCATGTCAACATGGAACCAGACGCTCACGGTAGCTCTAGTTACGCTTCTGGTAGTAGTTCATTGTCAGGAGATATTGACGGAACTTACGGCACTTTGCATCTCAATAAAGACGGTACCTACACCTATGATTTACACAACGCAAACCCTAAGGTTCAAGCGTTAGGTAAAGGTGCAACACTGCAAGATATCGTTACTTACAAAACCACTGATCCTGCAGGAAATGAAAAAGAATCGCACTTAACTGTAACCATTACTGGCACCAATGATCAGGCAGTCATTGCGGGTGTTGATAGTGGTGATGTAGTTGAAGATAAAGTATCAACAACTGATCATTCACTTCTGAAAACAGATGGTCAACTTACCATCGATGATATTGATACCAATACACTTACCGCTGGTGGTGAAGAGCAGTTCGTATCCAAAGTCACGCCAGCTGCAAATGCGCATAACTTAGGCAGCTTGAGCATTGATAAAGACGGTCACTGGCATTATCAAGTGCGCAATGACAATCAACATGTTCAAGCTCTGCAAGAGCAAGATACGCATGTGGATCAGTTTATCGTGCACTCTATTGATGGCACAGCTCATACAATATCGGTCACTATTACAGGTACTAAAGATGCCCCAACCATAGAGGTGAAAGCCGGCGCTGATCATGGTGCTGTGGTAGAGCAAGGCTCCACTAGCAGTGGACACGCTATTGCAGGGCAACAAACGGCCACAGGTCACTTAGTGGCTCATGATGTAGATACTGCGGATACTCAAGCGTGGACTATTGTGGGTTCGTCCGATGGTAGCTATGGACATATTAGTGTGGATGCCAATGGCGAATGGACTTATACACTAGATAACGCTCGCGCCGCCACTCAAGGCCTAACGCAAGATCAACACGTGACGGAAAGTTTTACCGTCAGAGTCACGGATAGCACAGGTTTAACCGCTGATCAGAAAGTGGTAATCAATGTTACTGGTAGTAATGACCAAGCCCAAATAGGGGGCACTGATGCAAGATCTGTGAAAGAAGATAGCAATGCAGGCGGTAGCAAACATCAATTACATACCGATGGTCAATTAACCATCTCAGATGTAGATAGTGGTGAGGCTCATTTCCAAGCCAGTACTATGGTTGCAGGACAGGATGGGCATCTTGGCAGCTTAAGTATTGATGAAACAGGTCACTGGGATTATGTAGTAGATAATTCGTTACTAGCAGTTCAACAGTTAAAAGAGTCAGACCATATCGATGATGTGTTTACGGTTTTAGGTGCTGATGGCACAGAACACATCATCACAGTAACGATTAATGGTACCAATGATTTGCCTGAGATAGCCAAAGGAACGGGTGATAGTGGCACTGTCACTGAAGCAGGTTCTCATGCCGATAGTCATCATAATAAGGCTGTTGATGACGGTCAGAGTTCGACTAGCGGTACTCTCTCAGCCACCGACCGTGATGCAGGTGATCCTGCTCACTGGCAAGTAGCACACCCTGATGGCACCTATGGTCATTTATCCCTAAATGCTCAAACAGGGCACTGGGTTTATACGCTAGATAATGCTAAAGCAGACGGTTTACATGCCAAAGAAACAGTAACAGAGACTTTTGCTATTACAGATACAGATTCCTCAAATAGCCCTGTATCTACGGAAATAGTCATTACTATCACAGGTAGTAATGATGTTCCTGTGATCACTGGAAGTCGTGCCGGAGCGGTAACCGAAGCTGGGGGAACATTAAATTCTCTTGCTGGAGTGGTAACTATTGATGGCACACTAACCGCTACTGACCCAGATAATAACGACGGAACATTAGCTTGGTCTGTGCAGGGGGCAACCTCTGGCACAACTGTAAAAGAAGGCACTTATGGCTCAATTAGTATTGATCAGCATGGGCATTGGGTTTATACGATTGATGATAGTAAAGATGCGACTCAAGCGCTAACCGGTAAGCAGAGCCCGATAGAACACTTCACTTTCTTAGTGACGGATTCCTCAGGCCAATCGATTAAACAAGATGTAGACATTACCGTGCACGGTAGTAACGATAACCCCGTGTTATCGGCATATACTCCAACAACGTTTGCTGAAGATTCATCGCCTAACCATATTCAGACAGTTACCTTACCTAAAGTGATTGATGTGGATGATTCAACCTTTACCTATAGCATTGATTCACACCTTGATCATGGTAATCATAATCACCAATGGATTACGATAGACCGCCATACAGGGGTAATTTCGGTTCACACTGATGCAAAAGATTTACAGCACTTGTCGGTGGGCGCCACACATACTGAAGATGTTGTAGTGACAGTAACAGATGCTCAAGGTGGTACCACCCAGCAAACCCTGCACCTCACAATTGCGGGTACTAATGATGCGCCTAAAATCACTTCAGCGAAAATCACATCAAATTATGATGAACACGGAACAAAATCTACTTCTGGCGTTGGAGCTAATGCATTGGCTCGGGTGGATGTTATTGAAGATCACACTGTTAGCGGCATTGTTCAGTTTTCTGATGTGGATGACAAACTAGATCCAAACCATCCAACCGGCGATATACACCAATTTTATTTGGTTGACGATAAAGGTCACCAAATCAATGAGCCAGGATTTATCTTAGACAAGAATACTGGTGCCTTCTTATTTAATACGAACATTGCTAAATATCAACATTTGCAAATTGGAGAGACAGAACGGGTTGATTTTAATGTAGAGGTTGTTGATAACCATGGTTTAACTAGTACAAAAACACTTCATTTTATCGTTCATGGCCGAAATGATGCGCCGCAAGTTGTGTTGTTACACCCATTACAGGTGTTAGAAGATGCGACATTGAAGTTCTCTGTTGATGATCTTGTCGGTGACAAGAATCAGTATATTGTCGATCCTGAAGGTGATGCGATGGCAATTTCTGATGTGAAGGTGGTCAACGGTTCGGATGGTCAAGTTCACGGTTCAATTGTTGATCTAGGGATGGGGAATTATCAATTTAAGCCAGATGCCAATTACCATGGTGAGGTGCATCTTCAGTATAAAGTTGACGATGGCCGCGGAAATACCATGGTCAAAAATGGCATCATCATAGTAACACCACAAAATGACTCCCCAACAGAAAGTGCAACACAGTTAGCTCATGTCGCAGAAGATTCGGGTGCTATTACCTTTACCTCACAGGATTTGCTCAAACACATCCATGATATCGATAACGTTGGCTCTTCTAACGCTGGTATTGAGTTGGTAGCGGGTTCGGTTGCGTTGCAGCATGGAGAAGGAACACTTGTTCATAATAGTGATGGTACTTGGACCTTTACTCCAGATGCTGATTGGAACAGTCATAAAGGTGGCGGTGATGCAGAGTTTTCTTTCAAATATATCGAAACGGGTTCGGCTTTTGGTCAAGCATCGGGAGTACCAGTAGAATATTCTGGTAGTGCTGCAATCAAAATTGACCCAGTCCAAGACCCTGCGACTATACATGTCCCTTTACCTGCAAGTGTTATCACCGCTGGAGGGGCGGATATTACTGGAAAGCTAACGGTAACTGATCCAGATCTTAATGAGGATCATTTTAAGGCAGAAAGTAGTATTCAAGGCGCACATGGTTTCGCCAAAATTAACACTCAAGGGGAATGGCAATACCAATTAGCTACGCAAGATCCTGCTGTGCAAGCTTTAGGTGAAGGTGAAACAATAACCGATACGATAAAAGTTCATTCAATGGATGGTACTGAAGCTAGTTTAGTTATTGAGATTCATGGAACCAACGATAAACCAAAAATAGCTCTAGCTCGTCAAATTACGGCAACTGAAGCAAATGCTAATGATGATTTTACTACTGACCCTAAGCTGGTTACGGGGCATTTTGCAGCTACAGATCCAGATGCTCACGACACGGTGACGTTTACGTTAATTGGTCATAGCAATCCTGCTGGTGCTCATTTTCATGGTAATACTGTACCAGGATTAACTCTCAATTCAGACGGAAGTTACCGTTTTGATAGAACAGATCCAGCGTACGATTATCTTCAAGAAGGCGAAACACTTTCTTTTGATATCACCATACAAGCATCTGATAACCATGGTGGTATTGATACTCGAGTAGTGCCTGTTGTGATTATTGGTACCAATGATGCGCCGACAATAAGTCAGCCAATAGCAAGCTTAGGTACATTAGATTCTACGACTAATTTCTTAAAATTCGAAGAATCAACTCTGCTTGGGTCAGCTACTGATGTTGATGGCGATTTGTTGAGTATCTTCAAAGTAGGCACATCCCAGAATGCTGATGTACAAGTGTTGGACTCTACACTTGGACGCATTGATGAAGATGGTGCTGGTGGATATATCTATCATCCCACAGCGAATGCACGTGGCAAAGATGTCACTATTTCGTATAAAGTGACAGATGGTCGAGAAGTTGTCATAGGTACAACGGTTATTCATGTGGATCCTCTTCCGCCGAGTACTGGCCAGTCAGGAACCGGTTCATCAACTACTACAGGTAATACCCAGACGAATGGGAATGTTCCTCCACCGGTTGTTACTGATACAGATATAATCTCTGGTGACTTAACTGGGGATGTTGGTGAAGATGGCGGTGCAAGCTATAAAGATGCATCAGGGCATGTTCATCAAATAGACGCTGATGGACATGTTACCGCTAAATCACCCACTGAAGGTCATAGCCATGGCGTATTTGGTGCGAATCACACTCCAGGTAAATATGGGTACTTAAGTGTGACTCCTGAAGGTAAGTGGACGTACCACCTTTATTCACATACCGGATTAACAGATCCTGTGAATCAGTTAAGTGAAGGGGAGACGTTAAAGGATTCGATCAGTATCGAAAGTGCTCACTCAGGCCATCAAGATATTACGATTACTATTCACGGTACTAACGATGCACCAATTATCATGGGTGTAGAGAATGTGCAGGTGTTTAAACAAGGTGGTAACGGCCATGCTTTAACTCAACCCAAAGCGATTATTGAAGTTGATAAAATGCACCTTGAGGGTGATTTAAAAGCTCAAGACCCTGATAGTCAAGATCATGTTATTTACGCTGTTGATCCTTCAAAAAAAGTTCAAGGTTTTACTATTGATCAGCATGGGCATTATCGCTATACACCAAGCCATGGCGATCCTGTATTGCAAGGTTTAAAACCGGGTGATACTCGGGACGTTACAGCACAAGTGCTGGTTTCTGACGGACATGGCGGCCATGTAACCGTACCTATTGTGATGACTGTTCATGGGCAAAATACAGCTCCTACCGCAGATAAGGATGTGGATTTAGGTCATAGTGATGAAGACCTAACGGTTCAAATAGATGGTACGTCTATCGGTTCTGGGCAACTGGTAGCTCATGCTGGTACAGTCGATTTGGTGGCACTTGCGCATGCTAAAGACATTGATAATGATGACTTACACGTAGTGAATATAAAAGTTGATGGCGGACATGGTACTTTTACCGACAAAGGTAATGGAGTTTATGAGTTTGTGCCTGAAGATAATTATCATGGGAGTGTCGGTTTTACTTATGAGATTACCGATGGTCTAGAGTCAGTCCAAGTGCATGCGACGTTAAAAGTTGATTCGATTAACGATAAACCGATAGCACATGATTTTACGCTTAAAACAACCGATGAAGACCGGGCTATCCATTTTACTACTCGCGATATTATTGGCCAAGGAAGCGCAAGAAATCATGGACATGTAGATGATCCTGATTTTGCAACGGATTCCAATGAGAGGATTGAATTAACAGATGTTTCTCTTGTTGACAAATCTCAGGGAACATTGGTTGCTGATGGCAAGGGTGGCTATACATTTACTCCAGCAAAAGATGTGAATGGTGATATACGTCTGCAGTACAAAGTGCATGACCATTTAGGTTCTCACCGTGGTGTTCAGGGCGGTCAACAATCTGACACAGGTACAGCTACAATTCATGTCAATCCAATTAATGATAAGCCGGTTATTACTGACTCAATCCATGGTTCCTCAACCGAGGATAAGGCACAAACATATGTGGCAGAGGGTAAGCTTGATATCACTGATGCTGATAGTGGAGAGGGTAGTTTTGTCGCAAATAGTCATATGACTCCGCACAGTGGTGGTAACTATGGTTATTTGGAACTAGACAAACAAGGTCATTGGAAATACCACTTGATGAAAAACTTTGATTCTCACATTCAAGGTTTAGCAGCAGGTGAAAGGCTTGAAGAGCACTTTATATTACATACTGATGATGGTGCAGGTACTACGCATGAGTTAGTGGTAGAGATTATTGGTACTAACGATGGTGCAACTATTTCTGGTACTCATGCTAGTACAATGCAAACGGAAGTTACTCAAAGTGTGACCGAACAACTCGGTAGTTCGGTCAGCGCTACGGCGGTGCAGAACGAGATTACTACTACAGGGACATTAACTGTACACGATGTTGATCATGGCGAAGCATTTTTTAAAGCTCAAACATTACAACCAACAAACTCTGGGCACCATTATGGCACCCTGACTATTCAGCAGTCAGGTGAATGGACTTATGTGGTTGATAATAATAATCGAGACGTTCAAGCACTTCATGAAGGTGAACAGATACAAGAGCACTTTACTGTGACCTCTCTCGACGGCACTGCGACACAGGATATTACGGTTACACTAGTTGGTAAAAATAATGCTCCTGTAATTGCGCACGTGGCCAGTCAACCGGCCACAGAAGCCGGAGCAACGCTCACAGGTCAGCTACACAGTAGTGATATCGATAATGATCATACAACGGTGACTTACAGTCTGCAGCCGGGTACAAGTGCTCCAGATGGATTTGCACTGCAGGCCAATGGTCACTACAGCTTTGATCCAACAAATAAAGCTTATAATGCGTTATCAGCGGGAGAAACAAAAACGGTCGTTGCGCATGTGGTCGCAACAGATTCACACAATGGTGTGAGTGAGGCTAAAGATATTGAATTTGTCATTACAGGTACTAATGATACCGCGACATTCAGCGGTCAAAGTGCAGTGCATGTACAAGATTCACCAAGTCTGCACGATAATGCCGCTTCCGCGCATAGACAATTGCATGTCGCCGATGTTGATCATGGTGAGAGTCACTTCCAAGCGGAAAACTCCATACTTCCAGACAGTAGCCATCCTTCACACACTGGTTTACCGACAAGTGCTTACGGTCATTTGTCAATTACCGACAATGGGCAGTGGCAATATCATGTTGATCATGCGGATAGAGTAAAAGCCATTCCAAAAGGTCAACATGTGACAGAAACATTTACGGTCCATTCGGCTGATGGAACCCCACATACGGTGACCGTGACCTTAGATGGTAAAAATGAAGCGGCAACGTTTAAAGGTGATTTCTCAGGTGAAGTTACTGACGGACAAAGCGCATCTGTTACAGGTACAGTGCACGTAGCCGATGTCGATTACGGCCAAGCGGGGCTTACCAAAGCGCAGAATCATTTGGCACCATCGAACACCGATATTCAGCACCATACTGGGCTTTCAACTCATGCTTATGGCCACCTTACTGTCGATACTCGTGGGCATTGGGCGTATTACATTGACGATACTGCGGCGTTCAATTCAATTGCTGATGGGCAAAAGGTAATCGAAACCTTTTCCATAGCAGCAAAAGATGGCACTCATCATAATATTGTAATTACTTTGATTGGTCGCAATGATGCGCCAACGGTCTCAGGCGCTGTGGCGATGCAGCAATATGGCACCGAAGATAAAACAATGACGTTAGACCAAAGCCAGCTATTGTCACATGCTGTCGATGTTGATAATGCTGATCATTTAACGGTGGTGAATGTACAGGCATTGCATGGCACGATAAAAGTAGACCAACAAGGGAAAATACATTACACGCCAAACGCAAACTATCATGGCCCAGAGACCTTTACTTATGATGTGCAAGATAGCCAAGGTGCCACAGTGCATACCCAAGCTAGCATGCAAGTTAATTCGGTAAACGATGCGCCAACTGTGGCTCATAGCGTGACTTTGACAGGCATTAACGAAGACACTCATAGCAGTATTGATGCTTCGGCGTTATTGGCAGGTGCAAGTGATGTTGACCGTGATCGCCTTTCTATCTTGGGTAATTCGGTCACCGCTGAACATGGACAGATACGATATGATTCGCATAGCCATACGTACTTATACTATCCCGATCATAATTTTAATGGTCAAGATACGCTGCATTACAAAGTGTCAGATGGACACGGAGGGCAGGTTGCGCAAACAGCAACAATAGATGTTGCCAGTGTGAACGACGCACCAACAGTCACAGCGCCGGTCTCTTTACCTGATCATGCAGAAGACAGCACAGTGACCATCACCTCGGCGCAACTGCTTACACATGCTCAAGATGATGATGGTGATTCACTAAGTATAAGTGACCTACAAGTAAACCATGGCAAGCTGGTTCATCATCGCAATGGCACTTGGAGCTATACGCCGGACCAAGATTACAACGGGAAAGTGACACTTAATTATCAAGTGCGTGATGGGCATGGAGAACATGTTCAGCAGCAGGCATTGATGACAGTCACTCCTGAAAATGATGCAGCGCATATTGATGCGCCAGCAGTTATGTATGTGGATAATGGACACAACTCTTTTGTGGCTGACAAGTTATCAATCACTGATGTTGATGGATCTTCTGAAGAACGCTTTAAGCCTGAAACAGGTTTAAAAGGACAGTACGGCGAGCTAGAAATCTCGGCAGACGGACAGTTCAAATACGTTCTGAATTCACATTTGCCAATAATCCAACAAATGATGGATGGGGACACCAAAACAGATACTGTAACTGTACACTCTGTTGATGGCACAGCATATGATGTGCAAATTCATATCGGAGGGCACACTAATCATGCCCCTACGGTGAGTCAACATACGCCGATTGTTTTACAAACCAATGAGCATCATCAGTTCTCTTCTACGGACTTTTTGTTTAGTGATACAGATGGCGATTCACTGGATCATATTACAATTACTCAGTTGCCGACTCATGGAGAGTTAACATTAAACGGACATCATGTTCAGGCTAATCAAACTGTTACCGCAAGTGATATTGATAAGTTGTTGTTTACAGCGGATAACCATTACAGTGGTTCTGTTACGTTTGATTTTACCGCTAATGATGGTAAGAGCGACTCAGTAGCTGCAAGTATGACGATATCAGTTTCTCATCCGCATACAGGACATACTGCAAACTTGGGTGGCTTTAATCCAGCGCCTCCAGCCGATTCGTCGGATGAAGCTATGTCACATGAAGCTATGTCTCATGAAGCTATGTCCGATGAACCGGTTGAAACGGTTTCTTTAGAATCTCTGGCATCACACAGCGATAGTGGCCATATTGATGGCGCACAAGCTTACTTAAATCAGTTGGGGGTTAGCGATGATAGTCTGTCTGAACCGTCTTTTGCGACTCATCAACCGGTAGGAGATTTGGATTTAGTACTAGCTCAATCCTCTGATGTAGTATTGGATGCGCAAGGACATGTCGTTGAGACTATCAATACAGAACCAGATAATCTTAATGATGATGACCACAAACATCATGATGAATTGCATCATCAAGATCTACATCATCAATGGGATGATCATCATGGTTAATATCAGCTCGTAACAAATTACAATGTTAGATATCAACATCGTAGATCTTTCAATCTAGGATGTTGATATCTCGAAAGTTGATTTATGCAGTTATAAGCAATGGACAGCTAATTCGTGCAACTTCCTCAGTACGATTAGTATTTATAGGCTGAGCAATAAAAACGCCAAAGCATAGTTGCTTTGGCGTTTTTATTTCTTTGGTTAATCTCAGTACATCACGATTTATTGAGTAATGAGATCTAGTCATCTGAGTGTTAAAGGCATTATCTACGATCTTTTATGTATTGTTATTGACATACAAGTTAAGCCTACTGCTTATCAGAAACTAAAAAGTAAATGAGAGCGATAAAATGCTATCGCTCACCAAACGCATGACTCACATTGGTATAAATTGGTTTCCATAAATATTGGAATACTGTTTTTTCACCGGTTGTGATATCCACTTCACCTGTCATACCTGGGATGATTCTAAAGCGAGCAGGGTCGTCGCCAAAGTAGCCTTTATCCAGTTCCACAATGACGTCGTAATAAATTTCACCACGTTGAGTTTGGCTGGTGGTAGGGGATATTTCAGTAACTTTACCTTTTAGTGCACCAAACCGGCTGTAGTCAAATGCATCTACTTTAACGCGAGCGGCTTGTCCTATAGAGACAAAACCTACGTCACGAGGCGATAGCTTGGCTTTAAAAGACGATGTGCCGTCTATTGGAACAATTTCAACTACAGTGCCACCGGGTTTGATTACGCCACCATTACGAGTTGTAGGTAAGCTTTGAACTAACCCTTTTACTGGCGAGGTCACTAGAGTGTTTTTCACTTTAGCTTGTCCTGAGCGTAAACGAGCGTAAAGTGCGGATAATTCAGATACAGCTTTCGAACGATCTTTGCTGACTTCGAGTTGACCTACCGCTTTGAGTTGTTCTTCTTTACTTTTGTTTGATTCTGCTTGTTTGATCAGTACCGCTTTCTTAGATTTTGATTGCTCTAGTTCGCTTTCTAATGCGGCAATTTTTTGACGCATTTCCAATACTCTAACTTGAGATATATTGCCGGTTTTTTGTCCTTTTAGAAGAATGTTCAACTCTTTTTTTGAAGATTCAAGTTGTCTTTCTTCTGCTGGTAGTTGACGAATAACGCCATTTAATTCTTCGTTGATACGTTCGCTTTCTTTTTGCAATACGATACGTTTTTTCAAAAATAATGACTTAGTGGCTTCTAATTGTGCGCGCTGTTCTGCAACAACATCAGGGTAATCTTTCTCGTATTGAGAGAAGTCTGGTTCTCGTTCTTCAATTAGAGCCGTCATTCTTTCAATTCTCAAACGCAAAGTCGCTTCTTTAGAATGTAACTCTTCTAGAGCCGTGGTCTGAAAGGTGGCGTCAAATTCAACGATAGGGTCGCCAACGTTAACTAACTGTCCACGTTTAACGAAAATATTTTTTAGTTTACCGCCTAATTCACTTTGTATTACCTGACGCTCACCTTCTGGAATGACCGCACCTTTGGCTTTTGCAATTTCATCGACTTTAGTAAACACCGTCCAGCCAATAAAAAGGATGATACATGCACCAATCAATAAACTACTGGTAGTGAGTAGGCGGCGGGTAATACGAGACTCAATCACTTCCACTGATGAATTATTCATGCTTATCCCTCGATGACTTGAGTTGGTTGATCGGGTTCAATTTGTTGTTCAGTTTCATCTGGAATAGGCCCTGCATAGCTGACATTCCCTGCATTTAGCACGACAACCTGATCCGATAGTTTAATCAGCTCTGTATCATGAGAAGTAAATATAATGGTGCTTTTACCTCTGTTTGCTGTGAGCCATTGAATGAACTGTTGTTTCGCTTTGTTGCTGGTTACCGGATTATCCAATAGAACTAACGGATATTGGTTACACAGCAATTTTGTTTGCGTGAGCAAGGTGGCTTCATAGTCAGAAAACGGATGTGACATAGACTCAATTTGATTTAAGTGAGTTTGTAACCCGTCAGGCAAACTGTTCACCCAGCTTAATGCGCCTTTTTGTTTAAGCACTGCTTCAATGGTTTCTACCGGAACTTCGTGCCCATCAGAGATAAACTCTTGAATCGTAATCGGCACCATCTCCGGCAGATCGGAATAATAACCAAACCATTGTCTAAGCAATTGTGGGTCGTATTGCGATAAATTAATGCCGTTGAGCTTGATTACGCCATTTTGAGCAGGAATTAATCCAGCAATAACCTCTAATAACGAGGTCTTTCCTGAAGCCATAGGGCCTGTAATCGCAATCACTTGTCCTGGCTCAGCTTTGAAGCTAACGCTAGATAAAGCCGGTTTTAACTGATTAGCAAAACGTAGCGTGACCAACTCTAGCTCAACGCTAGGTGCTTGGTCAGTAAGGTGATGATGTTGATAAGAAAAGTCACCTTCTGCTTTATGATTAATCGATTGGTTAATTTGTTGCTTGGCTTGCTCCACGTGATGCAAGCGTGAGTAACTATTGGCCAGCATTTGTGCCGGGCTAGTGACTCGAGAAATCAACATCATAGTGGCAATTAGGCCACCGGCTGTTAATACGTGACCAAATATCAATCCAATGCCTAAACCAATGACTGCCAATGTACTCAGTAGACTAATGGCGTAATAGATAGAGGTGTATTTAGCCTGATGATTAAGGTGACTAAAGCTATTTTTAGAGGCTAGAGTGTTTGCTTTTTCAAAGCGAGACATCCAATGTGGCAAAATATCGCTAGAGCGCAGATAGTTCAGCTTACCATTTAACTCGTACAAAAGAGAAAAGCGTGATGTGCCCGATATAGTCACTTGATTGCTCAGTAATCGTTGTTGTTTTTGACTGCGTTTTGCCAGTAACCAGTACAGTGCTAGTGTCACGATTGGCACAATCACTAGCCACCCACCAAGCACGCCAATAGCCACAATAAAAATAATGACAAACGGCAGGTCAAACAATGCGCCGCCTAATGGCCCTTGTGCAACGCTTTTAAGGCTTTCTGCGGTAGTGATTCGGCTCATTAAGGTTGAAGAGCCTGCCATTCGAGTCAGGTTTAATTGGCTAAATAGAATTTTACGCAATACTGATTCAGACACTTCTCGGCTGATACGGTTGGAAATGGTAGTCAACAATTGGCTACGAATCACTTTCAGCAACAACATCATGGAAAAGAGTAAAATGGCGCCCACTGAAATCCCGACCACTTCGTGACCGGCATCGCCACCAATAACATGGTCATAAACAGACATAGTGATAAATGGGATGGACAAAGCAAACAGGTTTGCAATAAAGCTGACTAGCAGCAGTTTAGGAATCAGAGGTTTAAAGTTGCTTAATTTGCTGGCTAGCCAATCCACCTCATTTCGCTCTTGCGGTTGGCCATGAATAAGAATAACTACATCGTTTATGGAGTGATCTACAGTGGCGGCAACAAGCTCTCCATCGTCATATTCAGTATATCCAGTCAAGCCATAGTGGCACACTGTGCCAGAGTCTGCGTTAACTCGAATAGCAACTAAGTGATCAATCGATTTAAGTTTACGGTTTGCCGGATGAACACTGTATGGAATCATTAAACGGTCGAGCAGGGTAAAAATATCCTCTGCGTCGTACATTGGATTGCTTTGTAGCCACTGGTTAGCAAAGTTTTGTACGCCTGATTCGACTTTGATAATAGTGAGAACATTTAATACGGAATCTGAATAGCTTTGATTCATTGTTCGTCCCCAATTGCCTGAATTTTAATTTGTTGTGAAGTCAGATTTACCAGTACTTCGCTTTCCGTGTTTATCACAAAAGCACGACCTTGGGATAAATAATACTTGATGACATCGCTCAGTCTGTTCAGCGATTCAATATCGAGATCTCTTTCGGGTTGATCCAATACGACTATCGGTGTTTCTTTAGCCAGTTGAGCGACAAGGGCGACAAGTTTTATGGCGCCTCGGCTAAGGCTTGAGCCAATGTTATAGCCAACCTTTGTTTCCATACCGTCGGCTAAATCTGAAATAACGCGATTAAGTCCTAGGGCTCCAACAAGTAAGTTTGCTTCTTCTAATCTTTCATTATTAAAACCACAAACGTTATCAATGAGAGATCCTGAGATAAGCTGCGGATTAATCGGCACAAAGCTCACCTGATGACGCCAAGTAAATTGGTCGCTATGAAATGGAGTATCATTCCATGTAAAGTTGCCTGAGACTGTGGGTTCTAAACCTGCGAATACAGAAACTGCGTTGCTACTAAGATCATAGTCTTCATTATGCAATGTTATTGCTTCGCCTTTATGCAGTTGCAATGAGTAGCCAAATCTCTCTTTAAAACGTGTAAAAACCACATCATTCACATCCAGACGTTCGAACGCACTAAATCCAATATGTTCATCGGTTGGGTTGTCTAACTCTTTTAATAAGTCAGTGACTGATTCATTGGCGATTAAAAAAGAGCTATAACGAAGACGCAGCCCCATTAATGCGCTTAAAGGGGCTACAGCTCGACCAGACAATATAGAACACGCGGCTAAGCCACCAGAGGTCAAATCGCCGGCCAAAACACTAAGACTTCCGATCAATACAACCGCTACAGATGTACCCATAGCGGCAATTTGAATTAGCTCTTGAGCAATAGCAACCTTGCGTTCAGATTCGGCCATAGAGAGGTAACGTTTTTCATTGAGATGACGAAAGTAACGATACGCTTTAGATTCAAAGGCATGCTTTTTCACTTCACAAAAGAAGGAGAACACCAGTATGAGGAAGTTCATTCGGCTCTGCTCAAACAAAGACGCTTCTTTTGAATAGGAGCTGGATTTTTGAGTAAATAACCAAACAAAAGCAAAGGTAATCGCCCAAACGACGATGGGGATAAATACCAAGTCCCCACCAACATAATAAATAAGTGCTAAGAAAATAATGGCAAATGGGACATCGATAAGTCCGCTGATGAAACCACCAGAGTAAAAGTCTTTAATTAAGCTAATCCCTTTTAAACTCTCTTGCAGAATGCCAGGTTTAAGGTGTTTTAATTGCGATGTAGTCGCCCTATTTAGGTGCTGAATGATTACTCGATAGGTTGAATGTTCGGTGTTTACTGCCGCAGCCCCTAACATCCAAGTTCGGACATAACGTAAAAAGGCGTCTAAACCGATAGCAATGGCAGAGCCCCCTAGTAAAAGGAAAGCCGTACCGTAACTTTGGTTGGGCAAAATTCGGTCATAGATCTGCAGAATCACAAGAGGGATAACCAGTGATAAGAGATTAATGAGTAACGAAGAGGGAAGAACACGAAGTATAGTAGTCCGCTTGGACGTCTGACTATTTAATACATTGTTCATTACGAGTTTTTGTCCTGTTTAGGCAATTTTAACGAAACCTATATGAAGTACATTTAATAAATGTAATAGGTGATCCTATAATTTTCCATAACCAATTGTTTTTATGGTCATTTAGATTGCACATTTGATGTATTTTATATGTCGAGTTTTAGCGTCTATAAACAATCAAAATGGCTATGAAGTTATGACATTGGAATATGAGAGGCGAATATCTAATAAAAGGATCACATAATTTGATTTTCTTAATCAGTGGTGCAGGTAGAAGGGTCACGTGCATTGCTCTATGGTATTCTTCTGTTCATAGCCTATTACTGTTTCAAGGTGCAGCAAGACTTTTGCTGTAATATTTTGAAACACATTAATTATATTGGATATTTCTGTGACAGTACATAAAGAATTTTTTGCAAGCTTTTCACAACTCACCCCTGAGCTTTGGGCCAAGCTGTATAACGATATCAGTGAATTTCGTCAGTTATTCAATTTGCCAATCAATACTGGTATAGAAAGTGAAAAACTGTGTCATCTGCATTCAAACTTGATGATTGAAGAGCTAACGGAATTAGCGCGAGCCACGAATAAAGAAGATCAAGCGGATGCCATCACCGATACCGTGTACGTTGCGGTGGGTCGTGCGGTGCATGCCGGACATCAAGCGTTGCGCGATACTACGATTGCTCGCCAAGTTGATGTATTGCTAAACGTGGCAAAAACGTTACAAATTCCTTTTGAGCAATGTTGGGATGCTGTGCATGCCAGCAATATGAGTAAAGCGGCGTTAAATGAGCAACAAGCGAAAGAGACGGTAGCGGTATATGTGGATAAGGGCGTAAGTGCGGATTATCAGTTAAAAAATGGTAAATATATCGTGTTTTGTAATAAAGACTCTGTTGCCAATGACGGAATCGTTATTAAAGAAGGTAAGATATTGAAAAACAAATACTATCAAGCCGTAGATTTGAGCTTTGTAGGCTAGTTCTGATCACTTCACTTACTTAGTGTGATTGGTATTATTCGCCTCATTTAAATCGAATATTGAATGTTCGTTTTAAATGAGGCGTTGTTAATCACGATCTAGCTAGTCGTGATTAACAGATAAGCTTTTGATTTTCTCGCTTAGATTCGTCTCTAGCTCGTCCAACCAAGCATAGCGTTTTGTGTATAAACGACGTTTGGTTTTCTTCAGCTCAGACGGGTCTTTACGCTCTGGATTAGCTGGGATCAGGTAGCGATATTTATCGGCTTTTTCTGCGCCATATTCTGCCCACAACTCATCATAATCAAATGTCACAGATTTACTTTTAGAGCCTTTATAACGTAAGGCTTGGTAAATGTGGCCGCGATTTGATACGCCCACAAATTTGTTGATGCCCAAAGACTTACCAAACATTAACGCCACTTCAACCATTAACGCTTTTGGTCGTAGACCGTGGAATGAGCGAGTTAAGGTTTTGATGACTTGGTTTCTATCTTCAATTTTCTCACTTGGTCCTTTTAGCGCGCCAACATGTAAAGTTGGTTCAGGATCAGTTGATAGATTGAACGTAATAGAGTAAATGGTTTGGTTTAAATCGTTGATTAAGCGCAAGCCCAATGAACCTTCACGCATCTCACCATCAAACAAAATCAGAGTAAATTGATTGCCTTTAGAATCGGTTAGGTCGACCAGAGGTAAACCTTTACCGAAGACTTGATTAATCTCAGTATTGAACGTGGAGTTAAGCAAATCAAAGTGCTGCTCAATCAACTTCATTCGTTCATTAACCGGTAAATCAACAAACAGATACGGCTTTAATGCCTTTTCAATTAATCGCGGCTTTTGTTCAATCGCACTACGGAACACATCATTGTTATTTGAAAGTGATTCGATACGAGTGTATGTAGCGTGATACATCTTACTTAGTACGTAAAATCGAGCTTGAAGCCAAATGTGTTTGAGTTTTTTATCTGAAGAAGAATGCAAGGATGCCAGCTCCATGTTAACTGTGATGCGAATTTATGTCTTAGCGTAAGAGATAAAGATTTTTGCGTGAGCAGTCGTTGCGATGGGTGTGTATCACAATAGCCTGCAATCAGTGGCATTAAATGTAACAACACAATGGTATGATTTATAGGAAACTTGCTGAGAAGTAATTATTCGTTTTTGAGTGTAATTGCTGAGTGGTTTCGTGGTAAATGGTTTAGCTAAGGCTCCTACATGAGTAGAAAATAAGTAGGAACCTTAATTATTTCAATGTATTAGATAGCAAACTGCTGCTGCATCTTTTCGATAAATTCATCTAGCTGGCTTTGCTGCAGTGCATTAATGCCTGCGGCAGCCTTTCTGCCACCACCGCTTGGAAATTGACTGCAAAGCTCATCCGCCCCTTCACGACGATTCAATGGGCTTCGTACGCTTACTGTATAAGTTTCTTGCTCTGGGTTTGCTGTAATTACCGCGATGGCTTGGTCTGGGTATTGATTGGCAAGCCAGTTGCCAAAGGTGCCGCTGATGCGTCTTGCCCATGCTTGGTTTGGCAATAGATACACCGCAATGTGCGAGCTGCTATGGTAATGCTCGATGCTTTGTACTTGCGCCCAATCTGAATCAAAGCCTTCTTTTAGTTGATAGAAGACGCTGCTTTTATCGCTTTGCAGGGCTAAAGGAGAGGGATACGAATAGAGCTTTTGATATAAGGCTTGCGGATGAAAGTGCAAATCTTGGATGCTGTGACCGTAACCATTGTAATTAATCAAAGTGCCAAGCTGTTTTAAAAACTCAATCTCATTATTGGTCAGCCCATTCTGCTGGCCTAGCGCGGTTGCTTGAGTCATCAAATTGTCACCAAAAGCGCCGGTACAGGCCCATAAATATTGAGCGCCGCTCAGGTATTGATTGATCAGAAGGCTAGTACAAGTCTCAGGAGAGGTGTCTATTTGCGTAGTCAAATACGTCGACTCTGGTATAGCACCCGTCCTGTGGTGATCGCAGTAAAAGGTTGCAATATCGCGCTCGAGTAGCGCTTGTAGGGCGGCTTGGTTTTTCTCCATCGAGATATCCAATACACACACAGAATCGATGTTTTCCGAGTGGATGATGCTTTGCAATAATTGAATATTGCGCTTTACGCCAGTGATCAGTTGCCCATCTATTGGCGTTGTTTTACGCAATTGTAGCAGGGCGCAAATACCATCGGCATCGCCATTAAAAACGTCAAAATGCGTTAATGAGCTAGACATAACCGTGATCTCGTAAATATTGAACGACTTGCTCAGCTGTTTGCTCGATAGATAATTGGTCAGTTTTAAGGTGCACTTCTGGCGCGATAGGCGCTTCGTAATCTGATGTGATCCCTGTAAAGTGTTTTATTTCGCCACTGCGCGCTTTTTTGTACAAGCCTTTTGGATCGCGCGCTTCACACACGGCTAAGGGTGTATCCACGAACACCTCAATAAAATCACCTTCTGGCAATAGTGCACGAACCTGTTCTCTATCTTGAATAAACGGAGAAATAAATGCGGTCAGTACCAGAGTGCCCGAATCGACAAACAGCTTTGCTACTTCACCAATGCGTCGGATATTTTCAACTCTATCGTGATCGGAAAAGCCCAGATCGCGGTTTAAACCGTGTCGAACATTATCACCATCAAGAAGATAGCTGTGCATTGCCAGTTGATTGAGTTTCACTTCCACGGCATTGGCAATGGTGGATTTACCCGAGCCACTTAACCCGGTAAACCAAAGCACTGCTGATTTATGCTTTTTTAGTGCTTGTCGCTGACTTGCCGATACTGAGGCTTGATGCCACACAATATTTTCCGTTGTCATAGTAAAACGTTACTCCTTGTCGTGGTGCAGTGATGTAGTGTGCAGTGGTTCGCAAGAACCATCTTACAAGCCAAAAAAATGTTCGATAGCGAAAATAGCGGTAAAGCTGTAAATAATGCTGATTGGCGCGCCTATTTTTACAAAATCTGAGAGCTTATATTGACCTGCATTAAACACCATTAAGTTGGTTTGGTATCCATACGGGCTAATAAAGCTAGCACTGGCGCCAAAGGCCACCGCCATGACAAACGCAATCGGGTTGGCATTTAAGCTCAGCGCCAGCGAATAAGCGATGGGGAAAGTCACCGCCGCCGCGGCATTGTTAGTCACTAATTCAGTTAGTAGCAGCGTTGAAATAAACACAATAATTAACGCCACATGCGGGCTTAATGTCAGGTTATTACTGACCAATATGGTGTCTAAATACTGAAATAAGCCACTGTTTTGTATCGCAAATGACATCACAATCGCTGAGGTGATGATAAGCCAAATATGATAGGGAAAGCGCTGAGTGACATCATTTAAAGTGAGCACGCCAAAGCATAATAGAGCGCCAAACAGTAGCAACATGGCTTTGAATAAAGAGACAATGCCGATTGATGCGCACAGCAGTGCAATCGCAAAGCTACATAGGGTGGCTTTTTCGCCCAGCCCTTTGAGCTTATTTTCCACTTCAATATCGCTAAGCAAAATAAAGTGTTTTTCAAAAGCGGGGGCAAGCGAAGGTGGCTCACCGGCGGTAAGCACCAGATAGTCTCCGGCTTTTAGTTTGACTTCACCTAACTTGCCGGATAATCGCACGCCGTTGCGCTTAATTGCGACCACGCCTGCGTTAAATTGTTGGCGGAAATTGCACTCTTTAAGAGAGCGGTTCACCAGGTTACTTTGTGGTAATAAGATAGCCTCAACGAAGCTTTTTGAAGCCAATCCTTCTTTTTCGGCAAAAATTTCCAGCCCATTGTAATGAGTCAATTGCGAGACTTTGGATACATCGCCGTTAAAAAACAGACGATCGTTCGCTTCTAGTACTTCGGTAGGGGAGACTGGGCTGATAATGCTGCCTTGTCGCTCCATCTCAATTAAAAACAAAGACTCCATATGACGCAGACCATTTTGATTGATGTCTTTGCCAATTAAGCTTGAACCATTAGAGACGCTCGCTTCAATAAAATAGCTGTCGCTAACTGGGGTATCGGTTTCATTGTTGGGTAAAAAGCGCAGTAATAGCGTGAGCATTAAGCCACAAGCGACCACCACACATAACCCGACCGCAGTGAAGTCAAAGAAAGAGAGCGGGGGTAAATCGGTATCGAGTAATAAACTATTGACGATCAAATTGGTGGAGGTGCCAATTAAGGTCAATGTTCCGCCTAATATGGCGGCATAAGAAAGAGGTAATAACAGCTTAGTCGCGCTGTGATGGGGGTTGTTGCGTATTGGCGATAATAGGCTTGAAACTACGGCTGTGTTATTGAGAAATGCAGAGAAAACAACAGTAAAGCCAAATAGGCGAGCGAATGTCTCGCCATAGCTTGGGCGTATTACGAACTGTGCCATAATTCGTAATACGCGCGTTTTTTCCAGAGCAATAGAGCACAGCATTAGCAGAATCAGGGTTAATAACCCTTCATTGGAGCCAGCATTAATGACTTGTTCATTGGTGACAAGATTCAATGAAAATAAGGTCAATAATGCCAGACCAAACACCCGTGCCGGGTGTTTCTGAAAACGAATTAAAGCAACAATTGTGGTTACAAAAACCAGCAATACAACGCCGCTTTGAAGGCTCGTGCTCATTGGTTATGCCTTACCGAGTAGGTCTTTTGCATCCCAATGCGGGAAGTGCTTACGAACTAGCTGGTTTAGCTCAAGCTCAAACTCAGAATAGGCATGAGTGGCTTTTTGTTGATTCTCTAATGCGCCTTGCACCATACCCGCACCAACCGTTGCGTTGGTAAAGCGGTCAATGATGATGAACGCGCCCGTAATACGGTTATTGTCGTAAGAATCAAAAATTACTTTTTCGTTAAAGTCTAAGTGACACTGACCAATCTCATTCAGATTTAGCTGAGTCGCCGGCAGTTTTTGCATGCTGTTTACGTCAACACGGTGAGCAATTTTTGATACTTGCCCCGTCACGGTTTTAGTACCGATCTTGATCAGATATTCGCGATTTAACTGCAACGCATCTTCGTTCATCCAAACGATATTACAATCCAGAGCATTACTGTGATGAGGCTGTTGATCAGGGCGCACTAGTACGTCGCCGCGGCTGATATCTACTTCATCTTCTAGGGTTAGGGTAATGGCTTGCCCTGCAAATGAAGATGTCAGGTCGCCATCAAAGGTAACAATCGACTTCACTTTGCTTTCTTTGCCCGATGGCAATACTTGAATGCGATCGCCTACACGAATCTCACCGGACACTACCGTGCCACAAAAACCACGGAAATCGAGGTTAGGGCGGTTAACGTATTGCACAGGGAAGCGGAATTCGCCTTCTATTTTGCCTTTGTTGGTTTGCGCAGAGTTGAGTAGACGCATCAAGGTAGAACCTGGGTACCAACCCATATTTTTACTTGGGAATACCACGTTATCGCCATGCAGTGCAGAGACCGGCACAAACTGGATGCTGTCAAAATTCAGCGCCTTGGCAAACTCACGATATTCCTTTTTGATCTCTTGATAACGTTGCTGGCTGTATTCAACGGTATCCATTTTGTTTACTGCAATAATGGCGTGTTTAATGCCCAGCAGTGAACAAATGAAGGAGTGACGGCGAGTTTGAGTTTGTACGCCGTGACGCGCATCAATTAGGATAATCGCCAAATCAGAGGTTGAAGCCCCGGTGGCCATGTTGCGCGTGTACTGCTCGTGTCCGGGAGTATCCGCAATGATGAATTTACGCTGATCTGTAGTGAAGTAACGGTACGCCACATCAATGGTGATGCCTTGCTCACGTTCAGACTGCAAACCATCAACCAGTAAGGCCAAATCGAATTCTTGGTCAGTGGTGTTGTATTTTTTTGAGTCTTTTTGAATCGCAGATAACTGGTCTTCAAAAATCAGCTGATTGTCGTATAGCAAGCGACCGATCAAGGTTGATTTACCATCATCGACACTGCCACAGGTGATAAAGCGCAACAGATCTTTGTTTTCGTGTTGTTTTAGGTACTCTTCCACATCGTATGAAAGTAGATTTGAAATTGTGTTCATCGGTAATCCTTGTCAAATATTTCCGTTTTTGGCTTACGCTATGTCGTTGGCTTACCCTATATATCTGGGTAACGAGTTATCGAATGGGGCTTAGAAATAGCCTTCCATCTTCTTCTTCTCCATCGAACCGGAGGAGTCGTTATCAATCACGCGCCCTTGTCGTTCGGAAGTCGCTGTGAGCAACATTTCTTGGATAATTTCAGGAAGTGTTTCAGCTTTTGATTCGATAGCACCAGTAAGCGGGTAACAGCCTAAGGTACGGAAACGGACTTTTTTCATTTGCGGAGTTTCGCCCGGCTCTAAAGGCATACGTTCGTCATCAACCATGATCAGTGTGCCGTCACGTTCCACTACAGGACGCTCTTTAGCAAAATACAGCGGAACCATGTCGATGTTTTCTAAGTAGATGTATTGCCAGATATCCAGTTCAGTCCAGTTTGATAGTGGGAATACACGGATGCTTTCGCCTTTATCTACGCGAGCGTTATAGATTTGCCAAAGTTCAGGACGTTGGTTTTTAGGGTCCCAACGATGATTTTGATCTCGGAAAGAATAGACGCGCTCTTTAGCGCGAGATTTCTCTTCATCACGACGGGCACCACCAAAAGCGGCGTCAAAGCCATGCTCATTAAGTGCTTGCTTTAAACCTTCTGTTTTCATGATGTCAGTGTGCTTAGCACTGCCATGAGTGAAAGGGCTAATGTCCATATCCAAACCACGTTGGTTTTTATGCACAATCAGATCAAGCTCATACTTTTCTGCGAGCTCATCACGAAATTCAATCATCTGCTTGAATTTCCAGTTGGTATCGACATGTAAAAGCGGGAATGGCACTCGAGCTGGATAAAAGGCTTTTCGTGCAAGATGAAGTAATACAGAAGAATCTTTACCAATAGAGTAAAGCATTACTGGGTTTTCAAACTCAGCAGTCACCTCGCGGATGATCTGAATTGATTCAGCTTCAAGGGCTTTTAAGTGGGTAAGTCGAGCGGTATCCATAATAGATGTCTATCCCTGTTATTAAGATGTGATAGCAAGCTAACAACAATCGATAGCTTTGGCTCATAACTAAGCTATCTAAGATAGGCAGAGAAGGACTAAGGGAAAATTCACTGATGTGATTTTGTTGGTAATATTTATATTTATCAATACCTTAGAGTTAATTTATCGTCGTAGGAATAATCTATTAAATACCCACCCTCTTAAAGCATAAAAAGAACATACTTATAACTAAAGTGAATATATGGAAGTTTTGATAACATTCGCTCTGCAGAGTCTTGGTTGTAAAAAATAACCGAGCTCGTAGGTGCTCGGTTATTTTGTGTTTAATCTGCCAATTAAAAGCGTCACTATGAGGTTTGGATTGTATGCAATCTACGAAACGGCGCGACAGTATCTGAAAGTTCAAGAAAAGGTGGGCGTGAATAACTTTGAACATAAGCGCGTTCTCACTCCGACCGATCAACAGCCCGTACGCATGAACCGAGATACATTCTATTCGATGGCTGTTGTTAACGTTTCACAGGGGGCAACGATTACGCTTCCAGAAATTCCAGAAGGCAAATACATGTCTATGGAAGTGATTACAGAAGATCACCGCATTCAGGCAATGCAATACGGTTCGGGTACTTTTGATCTTTCTACTCATGCTGGCGACCATGTGTATGTGATTGTTCGTACCGATGCGACATTTACCGAAGATGAAGTGCATGCGATTCAAGATAAAATGACCATTGACGCAAAAGCGAGCGCAGAATTTAAAGCGCCACAAGTACAAAAAGGCCCTTTTGAAAAGGTAGAAAAAGAGCTGAAAGCGGAGATGCCAATCATATTGAAACGAGATGGTGCTCAGGCAACCGCAGGTATGTTTACTGATCCGCAAGATGAATCCAAAGAGCTATTTACAGAAGAGAAGTATGCGGTAGGTGCGGCAATCGGTTGGGGCGGGGCGCAACTGCAAGACAATATTTATGAGGTATCAGGTAACTTCCCTGCAGATACTTGTCACCAAGCGACTTTTGAAGACCCAGAAAATCAGGCTTTTTGGTCAGTAACTGTATATAACAAACAGGGCTTTATGTTTAACGATGTGGCAAATGTCAGCTCGAATACGGCGACTAAAAATGCCGATGGTACTTATACCGTGAGCTTTGGTTGTGGTGATGATGCGCCAAACAATATTGCGACTAAGAACGACTCTGGCGTATTTAACCTAGCGTTCCGTCATTATATGCCAAGCCAAAAGATGCGCGATGGTTTCCGAGTGCTGCCTTTAGTGAAGGCGGTTAACTAAATAGAAAACAGCATCAGTTTTGCATAATTAGTCTATAAATCGGAGTGTTTGTGAATGCAAAGCCCTGCTTCTTGTTGAAGCAGGGCTTTGTTAGGTATTGCATGAAGCGTTCTTATTTATCTACTTATTTATGACGTTACCAAGCTTCAACCATGTATCGATAACCGTATCCGGGTTTAGTGAAACAGAGCTGATGCCTTGTTCCATTAACCACTCTGCTAGGTCGTCATGATCAGATGGGCCTTGGCCACAAATGCCCACGTATTTACCTGCTTTGGTTGCTGCATCGATAGCCATTTTCAGCATCGCTTTTACAGCAGGGTCACGCTCATCGAATAGGTGTGCCACATCACCTGAATCTCGGTCTAGGCCAAGAGTCAGTTGTGTCATGTCGTTTGAACCGATAGAGAAGCCATCGAAGTACTTCAAGAACTCGTCAGCCAAGATTGCATTCGATGGTAGCTCACACATCATGATAACTTTTAGACCTTGCTCGCCACGGCGAAGATCAAACTTAGCCAGAATGTCAATAACCGATGCCGCTTCGCTTGGAGTACGAACGAATGGAATCATGATTTCAACGTTCTTAAGACCCATTTCGTTGCGAACGCGTTTGATCGCTTGAGTTTCTAGCTCGAAGCAGTCTTCGAATACCGGTGAGATGTAACGAGATGCGCCACGAAAGCCCAGCATTGGGTTCTCTTCATGCGGTTCAAACGTTTTACCGCCGACTAGGTTGCTGTACTCGTTTGACTTAAAGTCAGACATACGTACGATTACACGCTTAGGCCAGAACGCAGATGCGATAGTCGCGATGCCTTCTGTCAGTTTGCTTACGTAGAAATCGATTGGATCTTTGTAGCCGCGAATACGTTCGCTGATTTCTGCTTTTAGCTCGTCAGTTTGTGCATCGAAGTTCAATAGGGCTTTCGGGTGAATACCGATCATCTTGTTGATGATGAATTCAAGGCGAGCTAGGCCAACACCTTCGTTGGGGATTTGTGCGAAATCGAAAGCACGATCTGGGTTACCTACGTTCATCATTACCTTAGCGGGTAGCATTGGTAGCTCATCAACCTCAGAACGTTTGATTTCAAAGTTGAGTTCACCGTTGTAAACGTAGCCTGTTTCACCTTCTGAGCATGACACTGTTACGGTATCGCCAATGTTTAGGCTGCTTGTTGCGGTACCACAACCAACAATCGCAGGGATACCAAGCTCACGAGCAATGATTGCAGCGTGACAAGTACGGCCGCCACGGTTAGTGACAATCGCAGACGCTTTCTTCATCACAGGTTCCCAGTCTGGGTCTGTCATGTCTGTGACCAGTACGTCACCTTCTTGGACCAGTGACATTTGCTCTAGAGAGTCAACCAAACGAACAGGGCCTGAGCCGATACGTTGACCGATAGCACGGCCTTCAACTAAGACATCGGCCTTGTTGTTTAGCTCGTAACGCTCAATAACGTTTTGATCGCTTTGAGAACATACAGTTTCAGGACGTGCTTGAACAATGTATAACTTACCGTCGATGCCGTCTTTAGCCCACTCAATGTCCATCGGACGTTGGTAGTGCTTCTCGATGATCATCGCTTGTTTTGCCAGTTCTTTGATCTCTTCATCGTTCAGTGAAAACTCGTTACGCTCTTGCGTGTCGGTATCGATGATATCAACTTGCTTGCCAATCTCTTGGTTGGTTGAGTAGATCATCTTGATCAGCTTAGAACCAAACGTCTTCTTAACGATTGGGTAGTGACCCGCTTCTAACATTGGTTTATGAACGTAAAATTCATCTGGGTTCACCGCGCCCTGTACAACCATTTCGCCGAGACCCCAAGAAGAGGTGATGAATACCACTTGGTCGAAGCCAGACTCAGTATCCAGCGTAAACATCACGCCTGAAGAGGCTTTGTCTGAACGAACCATGCGTTGAATACCCGCAGACAGTGAAATGCCACGGTGGTCAAAGCCTTGGTGTACGCGGTAAGAGATAGCGCGGTCGTTAAACAGTGATGCGTAAACGTGCTTGGTTGCTTCGAGTACCGCATCGATACCTTTCACGTTAAGGAAGGTCTCTTGCTGACCTGCGAATGAAGCATCTGGAAGATCTTCTGCGGTTGCCGATGAGCGCACCGCTACAGACAATTCTTCGTTGTCTTCAATTAGTTCGCGGTAGTTATCACGGATATCTTGCTCTAGTGATTCTGGGAAAGGTGCGTCTAGAACCCATTGTCGAATCGTTGCACCTGTCTTACGCAGTGCGTCGACGTCTTCAACATCAAGTTCATCAAGTAGTTGATGAATGCGCTCATCGAGACCTTTGTAGTCAAGAAAGTCGTTAAACGCATACGAAGTGGTAGCAAAACCATTAGGAACAGAAACACCAGCATTGGACAGGTTAGAAACCATCTCGCCCAGTGAAGCGTTCTTACCGCCGACTTTGTCGACATCTTCCATGGATAGTCCATTGAACCATAGAGTATTATTTTGCATTTATTTCTCCAGAAACATAGCAAGCATTGTAGGGATTTAAAAGCAAACGATTACGTATCAGTTTAAAAAAATGTAAATTATTTTTTAAAGCTGTGGGGGAGGTAATAGTCAGCAGGGTTTTATTATCTATATTATGGAGACCATCCTACTCAAAATAATTTTAAACATTAAATAAAAAATGCAAATTGATATTCAAAATCGTGACGTATTCTATGTTTCTGATGGAACGGCTATAACATGTGAGACTTTAGGGCGTGTTGTTCTAGGTCAATTTCCATTCAAAGCCAATGCAAAAACCTTTCCGTTTGTGGAAAGTGAAGACAAACTTTCTGATTTATTAAAAGAGATTGAAGTTTCGTATCGTGATACCGGGTTAAAACCGCTGGTGTTCTTTTCGATTGTGATACCGGATATCAAGGCCAAGCTGCTCGGAGCGCCCGCGCACTGTTATGACGTGTTAGAGAGCATAGTGCAGAAAGTACAAGATGACATTCAGATGGCTCCTGTTCCTAAATTGCAGCGCTCACACAGTGTAAATAAGGATTCAGTTAAGTATTTCGATCGTATTGCTGCGATAGAGTATACGCTCGCACACGATGATGGCATCACGCTAAAAGGGTTGGAAGAAGCCGACATCATCTTATTGGGTGTTTCTCGAAGTGGCAAAACACCAACTAGTTTGTATATGGCGATGCAATTTGGTTTACGCGTAGCAAACTACCCATTTATCCATGATGACCTAGCGCGCTTAAAGCTGTTGCCAGAATTTGAAATCTACCGACACAAACTGTTTGGGTTAACGATTGAAGCCGAAAGGTTGATGGAGATTCGAGAGAACCGCTTAGCAGGCAGTGAATACGCCAGTGACTCACAATGTTTGTATGAATTACAAACGGTAGAGGCGATGTTCCGCCGAGAAGCGATACCTTATATCAATACCTCTTCACTATCGGTTGAAGAAATTTCGACACGCATCTTGGAGCGAACGGGTTTACGACGCCGCTTGCTTTAAGTGGCGGGTTGATAAAAGCTATGCTTTTGTTTTGTTGCTCCTGCTATAAGGAGCAACAAGGTGATCTTGTCCTTTATTTCTACCTATTGCTTAAGGAACGGTTAACGAAATGGATCACTGGTTTTATGGACTGAACGCTCTCTAGATGTAGAGAAATGAATGTCTAGTGAGCCGATAATATGACTGGATGCTGCTGAGTAGGGTGCGGCATAACTTGTGTTTGCCAACTATACACCTCTTTAATGGTTTCAGAGGTCAGCACTTCCCACGGCGTGCCGTCGGCAACTATGTTGCCTTGGTTGAGGACGACAATTCTATCGGCGTATTGCGCGGCAAGGTTTAGGTCGTGCAGTACGGCGACCACACAAGCGCCTTGTTTAGCCTGTTGCTGAGTAAGTTGCAAAGTGTTGTGCTGGTGGCTTAAATCCAGCGCCGAGGTTGGTTCATCCAAAAACAGTATTTTGCTGTGTTCTATGGAGTCTAGTTGGGTCAGCACACGCGCCAAATGCACGCGCTGTTTTTCACCGCCAGATAAGCTAGGATACAGGCGCTCGGCTAGGTGTAATACCCCTGTTTCTTCCATTTTCCTTTTTGCTACGCGAGTAATGTTCTTCTGCCCTCCCGATAAAGTTAACCCGCCTAATTCAACCACTTCTTGCGCGGTAAAATTAAAGGTTAGTGAGCTTGATTGAGGCAGAATTCCGAACCGCTTAGCCAGCACTTTTTTGTCCCAATCTCGCAAAGGTTTACCCATGATCAGGTGCTCGCCTGAGTAGGGCATTTCATTGCTGAGTGTTTTTAATAAAGTGCTTTTGCCTGTGCCATTCGGGCCTAGCAATACGGTGAATTCATGAGAGTGAAACTCGATATTGACCTTATCTAAAATGGACTTTTTGCCGATATTGACTGAAATATCGCTGCATTTTACCACTGGAATACGCATTAAATTCGTCCCTTTTGCGAGATAAGTAACCAAATAAAGAAAGGGGCGCCTAATACCGCGGTAATGATCCCTACTGGGATTTCTAAGGGAGCAATTAAAATGCGCGATAACATATCTGAGATAAGTAGCAGCAGAGCGCCCAATACCATAGCCAGAGGCAACAAAGTTTTATGATTTGGGCCTGAAATCATGCGCCCAATGTGCGGAACTATTAGGCCGATAAAACCTATCATTCCCGCTAGAGAAACGGTTACCCCAACGCCGGCGGCGGTAAGTAGAATCAATCGACCTTTTAGTTTTTGCACGTTAATGCCCAGATGATTCGCCTCAGCTTCGCCTAACAATAAGGCATTTAAATTCTCTGCGTCTCGGTAAAATAAAAGGCCAAGAATAACGAGCACGCTAAAGGCAAATATTACGCCCGAGAAATTGGCACCGGCGAGCGAGCCCATGGTCCAAAGAGACAAGTCTCTAAGGGCTTGGTCATCGGCAAAGTAGTTTAACAGCCCCAACATAGCCCCTGAAAGTGCGCCAATTGCTACCCCGGCAAGTAGCATCATAGTGACTGAGGTTCCTGTGGGTGAGGTGCCAAGTTGATAGACCAATAAAGTGGTGATCGCGCCACCTAAAAACGAGAACATAGGCACAGTGCCAAACATCAACAGTTGCGGATAGCTTTGCGCCAATGAGCCAAATACCACAATTGCCAGCGCCGCCCCAAGTGCAGCGCCTGCAGAAACGCCAATAATGCCAGGATCGGCAAGAGGGTTTCTAAATAGCCCTTGCATTACCGCGCCACAAATCGCCAATATGCCACCTATGGCGATGGCCAGTAGGGTTCGAGGCAAGCGCACTTGCTGCACTATCATATGAATATGTGCAGGCAGTGCCCCATCATGCAGATCCAAAAACTCAACATTGGAGGCTAAGGCTCTCATGCTTTGACTAAAGCTGATCTCCATAGGTCCAACACTGATGGAAAGCACGCTAGTGAAGCAAACACAAATCAGCGCAATACTGAGTAAGGTTGGCGTTGATAGTTTAATTGAGGGTGCAAAGTTCATAATTAGTCGCGCTGGAAGGTTTGATAAAGAGTTCGGCTCAACTCAATGCTTTCAATACCAAATCCGCCAATAAGAGCGCTACCCGGTACTGGAATAATTTGGTTGTTGGAAGCGGCTGAAGTGGCTGCTAGCAGAGGGAATTTTTGCAGAATACCTTGCTGTCCGCCCATCGCATCCCAAGTGCGTTGTGGCACTAAAATGTAGTCGGGTTGGATATTGATAATAGCTTCAAAAGACATGGATTTATAAGAGTTAAAGTCTTGATTTGCCGGGTTTTTACCACCGGCAAGTTGAATGACTTTGTCTACAGTCGTTTCAGAGCCAGCAATAGTGGCAGGGCGACCTTCACTTAACATAGCAAAAATAGCTTTAGGGTGATGCTTAGGATCAAGCTTGGCTAGGTTTTCCATTTGTTGGTGAAGTTTATCTTTTAGCTCAATGGCTTGCACTTCTTTGCCTGTGACATTGGCTACCGTATCAATACGTGCATCTAAATCAGCTTCACTGTTGCCCGCAGGGACAGTAATTACCTTTATGCCCGCAGATTTTAGTAAGGCAAGAGCAGTGTCAGGGCCCATCTCGTTAGAGCCGATAATATGAGTAGGATTTTGCGCCATTAATCCTTCCGCTGACAGTTGGCGATGATAACCCACCTGCGGCAACTCGCCGGCAGGATCAAAATGTTTACTGGTGATATCAATCGCGACCAATTGATCTTTAGCATCTAACGCGTATAGAAGTTCGGTAACGCTAGAACCGACGCTGATGATTCTGTTAGGTTCGCTTTGCGTGTTAGCCAAAGTAAACGAGGAGAAAAACGCTAGGGTGATGAATAAAAGTGTTTGTTTCATTGGGTACTCTCTTCCATGACAATGTTTGTCGCATCAATATTGTTGGTTTGTAGCCAAGCGAGCAGTTTTAGCATCGACTCCACATCGGCAGATTTATCGGGCGAGATAATCAAATCTCTTTCTGGTGACATTGTCACTTTTTCTAATAAGGTACGGGTAAAAGCATTCCAATTGGCAAAGCTCTCCCCATCAATGGCCCACTTAGGATCAGAGGTTAAAATATTCACGGTAATCACCGTTTTATCCTGATCACTGAGCACCTGCGCATCTTCTGTTTGAGGAATGGCCACCTCCATTGTTTTAATGGTGATATTGGCCGTTAATAGAAGAAACACCATCACGATAAAAATAATATCGAGTAGGGGAGTCAAATCGGGTTTAAATTCTTCATCAAACAGAGAAGACTGAGATTTGATCATGCAACGACCTCTTCACATGACTTTGCATTATCAGGACACTCAATAGAGATACCTTCAATGTGTAAGTTACTGTGATTTAAGGTGTATTCGATAGTCGCTAAGGTTTTTTCAATCCACATGCTAAGCAGTTGCGCGCCAGTAATGGCAGGCAAAGCAATTAATAGCCCGACCGCAGTGGTAGACATTGCCAAGCCTAAGCCATCAGCCAAAACTGATGGAGAAATCGATCCTGAGGTCAGTGCTAAGCCTTTAAACATTTCAATTAGGCCCAATACCGTGCCAAGCAAACCAATCAAAGGGCTGATGACTCCTATGATAGAAAGGGTACGTATGCCTGATTTATATTGCTGACGTTTTTTAAACAACCAGATGCTAACGGCTTCTTCTCGGAGATCTTTAGTAAAAGAGCGATGACCAAGCAACATGCGCATGGCTTGAAACATAATAGTTTTACCTTGCAGATCGCGTTCAATGAACTTTTCAACTTGCTCAGAATTTGAAAAATCAATGCGGTGCACTTTGGATAATATTTGTGTGGTGTGAGTTCTGCCATTAAGCAGCATATAAAAAGTGCGTTCGATGATGAGCATAAGCGTGAGAGCTGACAAAACGGTCAGTGGTATGGTCATCATTCCTAATTGGCTGTGAAGCGTAATCAAGGTGTTCATAGTGAGCTCGTGTTAAATCTAGTTAAGTTTAAAATTAATTGGCACTTGCACGCGATACGCCATGCGTTGTCCTTGTTCATTTCGACGTTGGAATTTCCATTTGGTGACGGCTTTAACCGCCGCAATATCTAAAATTTCATGACCTGAAGAGTGCACAATCAGCTGTTTCATTTGCTGGCCCTCTTCATTTATCCAAATCTCTACCAAGGTGTTACCTTGCCAGCCACGTCGCTGGGCCAGTTTGGGATAATTCACTGCTGTTGGTTTGGCAGAGAAAGTTGGCTTGCGGATCATTTTTGGTTTAGCGCTTTCACTGGCCGTTGTAGTTTCAGTCGCTTCAGTAACAGTGACGTCATCTATTTTTACTTTTTCATCTAAGTTTTCTTTCACCACTTGTGTTGTTTTTGCTGGGGCAACTTTGGCCACTTCTTTTGGCTCAGGCTTAACTGGCTCAATGGGTTTTTTAGCTGTAGTAACTGGCTTTTGAACAGGTTTAGGCACAACTGGTTTTGGGGTTATCTTTTTCTGTTCAGGTTTCTTCTGTACAACTTTCTGTGGCTTTTCTACGGGCTTAGGTTTAGTTACTGGTTTAGGTTTTGGCGGTTGAACTTCTTTGTTTACTTCTTGCAGCAGTGGTTTTTCTATTGCCTGTGGAGCCTCTTCCATAGGCGCAGGTTTGTTTTCAGTCTCTTGACGAGTGGCTTCTTTTTTAACTTGTGCTACAGAGATAAATTGAATGTTAAGTGCTTGACCTTGCAGATCATTGGCAAGGGTGATCTCTGGTTTTGGTGAAGAAAAAGAAAGTGCAACACCATGAATTAAAAGGGAAATAGCACCTGCTATTAAATATCTATACTTCTTCACTGTCGTCAAAATTGTCATAAATTAATCCTGAATTAATGCGAGTATACATAAGGCCGTAATAAGAACAATAATCATTTATATTTCGATTTAAGATCGTGATCTTGGTCACGATTCAGTTTGAATGAGATTTATTATCATTAAGAAGTATGACAATAATCCGCCAAATCGTTATTTAGAATATGGAAAGTAAGAAGTAGATATGAATCTTGAATTGGACAATTTAGATATCATAGGCAGGCATACACCTGATCCGTTGCGATTTGCCTTTGAGAAGAAAAAAGGTGCGCACGCAGGAGGAGTGGCTAAGCCGGTATCCCCAGACTTGGTGCAGTCTACATTAACTAGCGCTTTCTCAGGTTCAGGAGAAAAGACGCCACGCTGTCTGTATATCCATATTCCTTTTTGTCGGGTGCGCTGCACCTACTGCAACTTTTTCCAATACGCTTCTAGCAGCCAATTAATCGATCGCTATTTTGCCGCACTTAAAAAAGAGTTGTTGTGGAAGGCGAGTATGCCTTGGAGTCAAGATTACCCATTCCAAGCGGTTTACATTGGCGGTGGCACGCCTACTGATCTAAGTGCAGAGCAAATTAAAGAGTTGGCTCAGTTGGTTCGTCGTCACTTCCCGTTGACTCCAGATTGCGAGTTCACCCTAGAAGGACGCATTAATCGTTTTGACGACCAGAAATTTGAATCGGCATTAGCAGGTGGCATCAATCGTTTCTCTTTTGGCGTGCAAAGTTTTGATACTAAGGTGCGTCGTAGTGCTAAACGCCTTAATGACGGCGATGAGGTGTTAGAACGTTTACAGCATTTTGTGAGTTACAACAGTGCCCCGATTGTGATTGACCTGCTGTATGGATTACCACATCAAACCTTAGATACATGGGCCAATGATCTAGAACTTTACCTAGAAAGTGGTGCTAATGGGGTCGATCTTTATCAGTTGATCGAGATGCAGAACTTGCCGATGGGGCGTTTAGTCGCACAAGGGAAACTGCCAGAACCCGCCAATACACAAACCAAAGCGAGCATGTTCCAAATGGGTGTTGAGTTTATGGCGAAGCACCATCAAACACGCTTGAGTGTCAATCACTGGAGTTCAGGCAACCGCGAGCGTTCAATTTATAACAGCCTAGCAAAAACGTCTGCACAAGTGATGCCATTAGGCGCAGGCGCTGGTGGCACAGTAAATGGTATTAGCTCAATGCAATATCGTGATATGGATAAATATATAGCCGCTGGCGAAGCGAATGAATTTGCCGCGGCAATGGCGTTTCATCGTTCACCGAACGCGCATATTGAAAGCATCATCAAAGCGGCATTTGATCGTGGTGTCTTGAGCGCAAATGCCTTGCCAAAAGGAATGTTCGAACGTCTACAACCCCTTTTCCAAGCGTGGAAAAAGAACGGTTTAGTTGAACTTAGTAGTGGCTATTTATCGTTGACCTTAGCGGGGCAGTTTTGGTCTGTCACGCTAGCGCAAAATCTAATTCAGGTTGTCTCAAGCAACCAAGCACAACCACATAACAAGAAAATAACACAAGCAGCATAATTGATTTTAGGGGATAGAAATGTATAGCAAATTAAGCAAACAACAAGTTTTAGAAGCTGTTGCCACTTTGATGGAGAAGGATGACTCTGTGCCTGTCTCTGAAATGTCGGCGCAGCTAGATTTAACCGAAGGTGAGATCTCTTTTGTACTGCCTTCTAGCATGATGACCGCTATTTCCGGTGAGCATGCACAAGCTATTTTAGAAGCTTTGCCTGCATGGGGCAAAGTAACGACTATCGTGCATTCATGTGGTTCGATATTTGAATACAAAGCGCCTTTCCCTAAAGGCAAGGTGGCGCACGGCTATTACAACCTAATGGGTCGTGAAGGTGAATTACATGGGCATTTGAAACTGGAATTGGTTAAACATATTGCGGTCGTTTCAAAACCATTTCATAAGATGGAAAGCCACTACATTGGCTTTTTTGACAAGATTGGCGAGTGCGTGTTCAAGGTCTATTTGGGCCGTGACCAAAAACGTCAGTTATTCCCTGAACAATTAGAAAAACTAGCTCAACTTAAAAAGGAATTTGCACAATGAGTGCCCATGATCAAGGTGAAAAGAGTCGCGCAGAAATAAAGCAGGAGCGCCTACAGGGTCGTTTAGGACCTGAAGTTCAAGAATTTCGTGATACTTGCAAGAGTTTACAGCTAGCCACTATCACCAAAGATGGCTTACCGCACGTAAGCTACGCGCCTTTTGCGTTTAACAATGCCGGTTATTACATTTTGGTCAGCGATCTTGCCACCCATGGTAAGAATCTAAAATCGAACAAGAATGTGTCGATCATGATGGTAGAAGATGAAGCCTGTGCCAACAATGTGCACGCCAGAAAGCGCCTTACATTTGATACTACTGCTGAGCATCTAGATAAAAGTTCTCAACAAGGGATTGAAGGGGTGCAAGCATTGCAACAACGTTTTGGTGAAATGGCGCAAAATTTAGCCAAATTAGGCGACTTTAACCTCTATAAACTCACCCCAAGTAATGGGCGTTATGTGAAAGGATTTGGGCAGGCATTCAATGTATCAGGTAATGATTTAGTAGATTTTCTGCACTTATCTGAAGGGCATGTGCAGCATGAGAAAGAAAGCATGGCTGAGCTAACACCTGAACAAAACTAATCTCTAGCTCTCACATATAGAGAGCAAAAAATTATAACCAATCTTGATGCTGACTTTGAGCCTTCTTAGTCGGCAGGGCTTTTACAACTTTATAAATGGATTTTTGGTCTAATCATGTATAAAAAAACAACTTTAGCCGTTGCCATCAGTGCAATTGTTGCCTCTTCAGCTGTATTTGCTGAGGAAACCTTTACCTTTGATGAAGTGGTCGTTTCAGCCACAAAAACAGAGCAAAATAAAAGTGATGTCTCTTCATCTGTCGCAACCGTAAGTCGCGACGACTTAGATTCGCAGATGAACAATAATTTAAAAGATACTCTGAAATATACCCCAGGCGTTCAAGCCCAAGGCAGTGGTCGCTTTGGTGTTTCAGACTTCAACATTCGTGGTATGGATAATAGCCGCGTAAAAGTGATGGTGGATTCGGTACAGCAACCTTTCTCATACAATCCAGGTTCGACTCAACAACGTAAATACCCAAACACCATTGAAACCGACACTTTAGCAGGTATTGAAGTAAGTAAAGGTTCGTCGTCTAGCCTGTATGGTTCAGATGCCATTGGTGGTGTGGTATTGATGCGTACCAAAAATCCGGATGATGTATTAATCACTGATGGTGATGAAAATCGTTTCGGTATTAAATCTGGCTATTCATCGGTTAATAATGAGTTTAAAAACACCGCCACCTGGGCAATGCGTCAAGGTAAGTGGGAAACATTAACCATGTTTACTTATGCCGATGGTAATGAGCATCAAACGCACGGTGATGGTGCTGATATTAATGGCGAAGATCGCGGGGCAGCGGATCCGGCTGATACCGAGCTATACAACGGTTTGGTAAAAGCATTTTATCAAGTGAACGATGCGCATCGAGTAGGTTTGACGTTTGAGTATTTTGACCGAACTTACGATGAGACCGTGCTTTCTCAAGAGGGTTGGGAAATTTTCCCTGGCTTCCAGTATTCGGACGTCAGTGCTAAAGATAACACTACTCGAACTCGTATTGGTTTAGATCATGAATGGGCACTGAATAGCGTGATCGCTGATGATCTGAAATGGACAGTGTCATACCAACTCTCTGAATCGAACTCAGACAACTACGATACAACAAATTACACGGCGAATGGTTTTCCAATTTACCAAGATCGCATTCGCAACCGTCAAAGAGTGGCAAGCGATGATTCTATCCAGTTTGATATGCAGTTTAATAAAGTGATTGTTGCAGATACGCATTATCATGAGTTGACCTATGGTGCGAGTTTCTTACACAACGACTTTAGTTTAGAGAATACCGATCACTTTATTCAAAGTGGTACAGGTGCTCCGCCAAGCTCAGCTCCGGGTAGCACAGGTTTGCCGGATGCAACGGTTCAGCAATGGGGGGTATTCTTCCAAGATCAAGCCTTCTTGATGGATGAAAAATTGGTGTTAACAGCAGGCGTTCGTTACGACTCGTTTAAAACCGATCCAGAAGCAAACGATGGTTACGCGGATACTCATGCAAGTAACTCCGATGATGCCTTTACTGGGCGTGTAGGTGCGGTGTACCACGTTGCGGATGCATTCAGTCCTTATGTTCAAGTGAGCCAAGGCTTTAAAGCGCCAACGGTTTACGATCTTTATTACTTCTACAACCAAGGCGCTATCTTCTATGGTAACCCAGATCTGAAAGCGGAAAAGAGTCTTTCTTATGAGCTAGGTTTCCGTGGTAAAGGCAATATTTATCAGTATGAAGTCAGTGGTTTCTACAATGAATACGACGATTTCATCACTACCGAAAAAGTGGGTACCGATCCTGCAACCGGACGTGATATTTTCACTTCGGTTAACATTGATGAAGCGCGAATCTATGGTGCAGAAGCCTCCGGTACAGTGCTTGGACCAATGGGGACTTACACTAAGTTAAGTGTGGCTTACGCCTATGGTGAAGATGTGAATACTGGTCGTGAACTGGATTCTGTTGCACCGCTAACGGGTGTGATTGGTTTAGGTTATGACAGCGAAAACAACATGTTCGGTGGTTTAATTAACTTCACTATGGTGGCAAGTAAAGATGAGTGGACAGAAGAAGATAACGTTGAAGCGCCAGCTTATAACCTACTTGATATCACCGCTTACTACCGTCCAATTAACGATCTGACACTGCGTGCTGGTCTATTTAACGTAATGGACGAAAAGTACTGGTTGTATGAAGATTTGCGAGGCAACACTGAGAAAACGGACTTTGAAACACAAGCCGGTCGCAACTGGGGTGTGAGCTTAGAATATTTCTTCTAACTTGACTTAACCTATTAACACTCTACTGGGCGTTTAGCCTATACCAATCACATTAAGTAAGTGATCAGAACTAGCGCAGGAAAAATGCTCGAGAACAAGGCAGAAATTTTCGATAAGTAGTTATTCTACAATCAAAAATTGTAACGCCGTTATCGAGCATTTTAACAAGCTAGAATGACCCGTAATTTAGTACGATTGGTAATAGTAGAGTGTTTGCTGTTTATATTGATGATCTTTATCTGCGCCTCTCATACTAATCTTAATGCCCCCATCTAGATTGAACTATCCTTTCTATGACTAAACTTCATTTCAATACATGCAGCAATGCGTACAACAACGGATACAATTAATGCAATTTGTCATCAATTCACTCTCCAAAATAAGAAGGATCTTGTGTGATAAAACAAGACGTTGGCACTGCGCCAACACTCAATAAGCAGTGGCTATATCAACAAGCATTAAAACATAAAAAAATGCTTATCTACGCCAATGTGGTGGCTTTTCTAGCTACGTTAATCAGTGTACCTATACCGTTACTGCTACCGCTTATGGTGGATGAAGTGTTACTGAATAAACCCGCACAAGGGTTAGCGTTTCTTAATAGTTTCTTGCCGCAAAGCGTACAAACCGCCTCAGGATATATAGTCACTGTACTGCTGATGATCATTGCGATGAGAATCGTTAGCCAAGCACTGAATATCTTGCAAACTCGTCAATTTACTTTGGTTTCAAAGCGTCTCACTTGTCAGCTTCGACAATGGATTTTGGACAAGTTGGGTCGCGTATCGATGCAGCAATATGAAGAAAAAGGCAGTGGCGGGCTCACATCTCACTTAGTCACCGACATTGAAACTATAGACAAATTCATTGGTTCAACACTGAGCCGATTTGTCATCAGTGTATTAACGGTTATCGGGACTGGTGGGATTTTATTGTGGCTCAATTGGCAGTTAGGCTTGTTCATTATTTTGATGAACCCGGTGGTTATTTATTTGTCTCGCCACCTTGGACAACGAGTTAAACACCTTAAAAAGAAAGAAAACCAAGCATTTGAACGCTTCCAGCAGCGACTAGTGGAAACTTTAGATGGCATCTATCAGTTGCGAGCGGCGAATCGAGAGCAAGAATATTTAGGGCGATTAAAACAAGACGCAGAATCGATTCGAGTGGATGCGGATAAATACGCATGGCAATCCGATGCGGCCAATCGTTTGTCGTTTTTAATGTTTCTGATTGGTTTTGAGATTTTCCGAGCGGCGGCCATGTTAATGGTGTTGTTTAGCGATTTGAGCATAGGACAAATTTTTGCGGTGTTTGGTTATTTATGGTTTATGTTATCGCCAGTGCAAGAACTGCTCAGTATTCAATATTCTTGGTATAGCGCATCAGCGGCAATGAAACGCTTAAATGGCATACTGGAAATGCCCGAAGAACATCGACCACAAGCCAGCGTCAATCCGTTTACTAAAGGCGAACCGATAGAGATTGAATTTAAAAACGTTAGCTTTGCGTATGACTCAGAGCGAAATATCCTCAATGATTTTTCACTGACTATTCCAAAAGGGAAGCGTGTCGCATTAGTCGGTGCTTCTGGCGGAGGGAAATCGACCTTAATTCAACTTTTATTAGGGATTTACCAGAAAGACAGTGGCCAAATATTAGTCAATGGACATAGCATTGAAGCGGTCAGTTATGAAGCATTGCGCCAAGAGTTAGCGGTAGTGCTGCAGCAACCGATGATTTTCAATGATACTTTACGCCAAAATTTAACCTTAGGTAGGGACTACCATGAAGATGAGCTATGGAGCGCACTAGAGGTGGCACAACTTAACGATTTACGACATACGTTACCTAATGGTTTAGATTCGCATATTGGTCGACAAGGGGTGCGTTTATCCGGCGGTCAGCGACAAAGGCTGGCCATTGCAAGGATGGTATTGAGTAATCCTGAACTGGTTATTTTAGATGAAGCCACTTCGGCGCTGGATACGTCAACAGAAGCGCAATTGCATACGGCATTAAATCGTTTTTTAAAAAACCGCACTACCTTGATTGTGGCACATCGTTTGTCAGCTGTGAAACAGGCCGATCTTATCTATGTACTAGAAGATGGCAAAGTCATTCAGTCAGGTACGCATTTAGATTTGATTGAAACGGATGGTTTATATCAAACTTTATATGGCAGTTTACAAGCGGGATAAAGAGTTAATTAAGTCACAGTGAAAACGCAAGGCTAAAAGAAATTAGCCTTGCTTGTCTGCAAATTATTGAGCTTGTGGCATCTCTTTAAGCATTGAATCTACGTAGCCTTTTATTTGCTGAGTACCTCTTTCTTGGCCAGCGCCTGCTTGAGCAAGAGAGCGCCAACGCAGTTCCATTAATGGGTAACTGTACATAGCGATGACAATTGTTCCTTTTTGCTCACTATTACCGAAATCTTGCGCAGGAATGCCCGTTGCAAGGTGAGTTTTATTAAAAATCTCATCGTCACTCAGCTCGGACTCAATGGCAACGCCGTATCCTACCAGGAAGTTTGGTTGTTGCGACATTGGTACTCGAATATAGCCTTTCTCGGCAAGGCTTTTACCTATAGCCTCGTTAAACATAGTTTGCACTGAGGTTTTATCCGCATCCTCGTCCACATACGCTTGTCCAGATTTAGGATGCCATGCATAGGTTTTTGCACCAGACTGAATAAATTGAAAGTCACCACTGCTCACCATGCCAATGGCAAAGTTATTATTATGCTGTGGGGTAGTGGTACAGGCAGATAAAAACAGGACAAAAACAATTGCAAAAAACCACTTCATGAACACCTCTAAGCGTTTTAAAAAACATTCTATATGCACAAGGGTGCACTGCATGGAAACAGCATAAACGAGCCAGTAACAAAAAGTCCAGATAAGATGATATTTTGTGCAGTTAAAAGAGCGTGGTTTGCGCATAAAAAAATGGCTCATGCCAGTAGCATGAACCATTGCTTGTTTAGGTTTGAGAAAAAATGGAATTAAAAGAAATGTCCCAAACCATGTAGTGAAGATATGATGCTCGGTAATGCAACCAAGCCTAATTTTACGGCTATGATGATTCCTACAAATCGCCAAATGTTATGGGTGGCAGCTTTGTTGATCTCTTCTGCATGTTGGCTATAGATCATAATAACACCTCAGGAGTTAATGAATATGTGTACAATTTACTCTCTATTTTGATCATAAAAAGAGCAGTAGAGTAAAAGTATGAGCTAGGTCTACGGCGATGTATGGTTTTATGATGCCAACCACACAATGTAAAAACATGCGCGATAATACATTATGGGTTAAGTTTCATATTTTTGCTGTTATTTTATGGCTATTTCGGTGTACAAAAATTGAATGTGAGGTGGATGACATTACTGGCAAATACTGTAGTTGTGGCTTAAACGGTTAACTTAGAGCGGCTAAATACCTAATTGAACGTAAATTTGTCACCATAGCGACTAATATTCATCTATAATCATCCACCATATTTTTGGTCAGCCGCTGTTTGTGTTCTTTCATTTGGGAAAGTGTGCACAATAGCCAACTGCTATTAGGAACAAAGAATGTCATTTTCGTCACAAGGTTTTTCATCTGATATTGTGCGCGCACTCACTGAGTGTAGTTACGAAAAACTCACTCCGATCCAACAACAAGCTATTCCGCACATTCGTCGTGGTGATGATATCCTTGCGCATGCACAAACAGGTACAGGTAAAACCGCTGCGTTTTCTTTACCGATCATTCAGAAGTTTGTAGACAATCCTAAGCCACATAGCCGAGCGAACATACGCGCATTAATTTTAGCGCCTGCCCGTGAACTGGCTGACCAAATTGCTAATAACATCCAGAGCTTTGCTAAGTATACCGAGGTGTCTGTTGCCGCTGTTTATGGTGGGGCAAAGATGTCATCTCAAGAGCGTAAATTGCAAGGTGGTGTGGACATTTTAGTAGCAACACCAGGGCGCCTAATTGAACATCTAGAGTTAGGTAATGTAAGCCTAGCGAATTTAGAAGTGCTAGTCTTTGATGAAGCTGACCGTATGCTAGATATGGGCTTTATCGGCGCTATACGCACTATTATGAACGCTCTATCGTCGCACCCGCAAACTATGTTGTTCTCGGCAACATCATCAGCACAAATGAATACGCTGACTCAAGAATATTTGCGTAAACCTAAGCGTGTTATCGTCAATGCAGAAAACTCGACCGCTTCTACGGTTGCACACGTTGTTTACCCAATTGAAGAAGAGCGCAAGCGTGAATTGCTTTCTGAACTGATCGGTAAAAAGAACTGGAAACAAGTGCTGGTCTTTGTGAACTATAAAGAAACTGCGAATGAAGTGGTTAAAGAGCTTAAATTAGACGGTATTAAAGCGGTGTTGTGTCACGGTGATAAGGCGCAAAGTGCTCGTCGTCGCGCCCTTGATGAATTTAAAACCGGTAAAGCGAGAGTGTTAGTGGCAACAGACGTTGCAGCGCGAGGCTTAGATATTCAAGGCCTGCCACACGTTGTTAACTACGATATGCCATTCTTAGCTGAAGACTATGTACACCGAATTGGTCGTACAGGGCGTGCAGGGCAACAAGGCCATGCGGTTTCGTTTGTCAGTCGCAAAGAAGAGCTGACACTGGTGCAAGTTGAAAAACTGATTCAGCATCGCATACGCCGCGTGGTATTAGAAGGTTATGAGCCAGAGAGTCGTGATGCGCTGCTAGTGAAGATGCACAGCAAGCCTGCTTACAAAAACCGTCAAGGTCGCACTAACAACGCCAATGAAAGTAGCGCTGAAAGCCAAAGTAGCGCCGAAGGTCGAGTTCGTCTAATGCGCGCATTAAAGCGCAGAACCAAAAAATAACGACACTAGGTTGGTATGACCTAAATAAAACAATAAACATAAAAATAACAAACCCAACGCATTACGTTGGGTTTGTTTTAGTTCCGGTTCTGTTCCAGATGTTACTTTTGATTATTCGTTTAGTTGGTTTCTTCTTTATCAGCTGTGATAGACAATAGCCAGATACAAATTACCGCCACGGCAGCAAAACCCCCTAAGATAATCACTGGCATCGCACTGTAGCCCAGAACGTGCCAAATGATGGATTCTAATTGACTCATAATTCTCCCTTACCAACCTTCTACGCCATGCATGTCGGGTAATTTGTGTGCAATACCTTTGTGGCAATCTACGCAGGTTTTATCACCTGAAGCCAGTGCTGTCGAGTGTTGTTTGACACTGCGTTCGCCTTGCTCAGAAAAGTCCATATAATCGAACTCGTGACAGTTACGGCACTCAAGAGAATCATTAGCTTTTAAGCGCGCCCACTCACGTTCAGCAAGATGACCACGACGAGCTTGGAACTTTTCATCAGTATCAATGGTACCTATGATATGTCCAAATACCTCTTTAGATGCCTGAACCTTGCGGACAATTTTATCTGTCCATTTATGTGGAACGTGGCAATCAGAACAGATGGCTCTTACACCAGAGCGGTTAGAGTAGTGTATTGTTTCGCGGATCTCTCTGACAATTGGCTCATGACATCCAGCACAAAACTCTTCGCTGTTGGTGTACTCCATTCCTGTATTGAATGCGCCCCAGAAGAGAAGACCCCCAGCAAACCCCATAAAAAGAACGATCCCTGCGGCCGCCTTACTAGGTGTTGAGAGTCTTTTCCAAAACGCTTTTAAAAATTTCATAAATAGCCTCTTATGGTAACAACTAGCAAAGCTTATTGAAGTGAATCAACACGTTTGAATTCGTTCTCTACCAGTGGTTTAGCATTGGCTTGAGGGACGTGACACTGCAAACAGAAATAACGTCTTGGCGATACATCCGCAAGCACCGCATCTTCACGACTCACATAGTGAGTCACACTGACTTTTGTTGCGCCCATCTCTTTAGCATTTTTCCAGCTATGACACGCCAGACATTTGTTGGCATTGAGTGACACTTCATAACCACGGATGTTGTGAGGAATAAGCGGTGGTTGATAAACATAATCACTGCTTAGTGCTTGTTCTCTTGGGTATTTCTTAAAATCATCAGCAGCGCGTGTTGCTTCAAGCTCACTTACGCCACGTAAAGAGTGAACGCCCCCAATGCCACCAGGGTTATGCTGTTCAGCTTGCGCTACACCTGCGTTTTCAGCTTTTTCTAAATCTGTTTGTTCAAGCATGCCATCGTCAATTTCGTGAGATTGATGGCTGACACCTTCAACCTCAGTTTGTGCAATTGCTACACCTATGGCACTAATTGATAACAGAGCAATCAATAGCTTTTTCATTATTATTTCTCCGCCTATTGGCTAATTAGTAGGGGCTATGGAGCTAGCCCCAAATAACGGTCAAAGGCCTTAGGCCACTTTAGTGATTTTAACTGGACACTTCTTAAAGTCGGTCTGCTTCGACAGTGGATCTGTTGCGTCCAAAATCAGTTTATTGATGAGTATCTTCGCATCAAAGAACGGGATAAACACCAAGCCTTTAGGTGGACGGTTACGACCGCGAGTTTCTACGCGGACACGAATTTCGCCACGTTTGTTAGAAACCAGCACTTCTTCACCGCGACGTAGATCTTTCGCTTTAGCATCAGCAGGGTGCATGTAACACACGGCATCTGGCACCGCTTTATAAAGCTCAGGTACACGACGAGTCATAGTACCTGTGTGCCAATGTTCGAGTACGCGACCCGTACAAAGCCACATATCAAACTCTTGATCTGGCACCTCTGGTGGCGCTTCATACGGAGCGGATATAATCCACGCTTTACCATCAGGTTTACCGTAAAAGTCCCAGTCAGTGCCTTTTTTCGCGTAAGGATCTGAGCCTTCTTTAAAGCGCCATAGGGTTTCTTTGCCATCGACAACCGGCCAGCGTAAGCCGCGAACAGTATGATAAGTATCGTAAGGGGCTAAATCGTGCCCGTGTCCACGACCGAACGAGGCGTACTCTTCAAAGAGACCTTTTTGCACATAGAAGCCTTGTGCATGCGCATCGTCGTTAAGCTCTTGCGCTTCAGTGATAGGGTATTTATCGACGTGTCCGTTCTTAAATAGGATGTCGTACATGGTTTTGCCACGAAACTCAGGTGCTTTGGCAAGCAAATCTTCAGACCATACATCTTCAATCTTAAAGCGTTTAGAAAATTCCATGATTTGCCAAAGATCCGATTTAGCGTCACCGATAGCTTCAACTTGTTGATACCAAGCTTGAGTTCGACGTTCAGCGTTACCGTAAGCACCTTCTTTTTCTACCCACATCGCGGTAGGGAGAATAAGGTCGGATGCTTGAGCTGTTGCGGTAGGGTACGGGTCTGAACAGACAATGAAGTTTTCAGGGTTACGGTATCCCGGTAGACGTTCAGTATTAATATTTGGACCGGCTTGCAGGTTGTTGTTACACATTACCCAATAAGCATTAAGCTTGCCGTCGTGAAGCATACGGTCTTGAACAACCGCGTGGTAGCCCGGTTTTGCAGGAATAGTGCCTTCTGGAAGTTTCCAGATTTTTTCAGCTTTAGCACGGTGTTTAGGGTTCGCTACGACCATGTCAGCAGGAAGGCGGTGTGAGAATGTACCCACTTCACGCGCCGTACCACAGGCCGATGGTTGACCTGTAAGCGAGAACGGCGAGTTACCTGGAGTCGAGATTTTACCTAACAACAAGTGAATGTTGTAAATCAGGCTGTTCATCCATACACCACGAGTATGCTGGTTAACACCCATAGTCCATAGGGACATCACTTTGGTGTTTGGATCAACATATTGTTCAGCTAACTGAATCAAATGTTCTTCAGAAACACCAGAGATTTCACTGGCTTTAGCGGCAGTATAAGGCGCAACAGATTTCGCATATTCTTCAAAGCTAATGCCAGACATTTTGCCTGAGTTTGGATGAGCTGCGGCTTTTTGTATCGGATCATCGTCACGCAGACCGTAACCGATATCAGTTTCAGCTTGTTTAAAGTGAGTGTGCTTATTCACAAACTCAGTGTTTACTTTGTCATTTTGAATGATGTAGTTAGCAATAAAGTTGGCAATCGCTAAATCACTTTGCGGATGGAAGATATAGCCATGGTCTGCCAATTCAAAAGAACGGTGATAATAGGTCGACAGAACATTCACTTTAACGTGTGGGTGGCTTAATCGGCGGTCAGCGATACGTGTCCATAATACCGGGTGCATCTCTGCCATATTTGATCCCCAAAGGACAAATACATCGGCATTTTCGAAATCGTCATAACAGCCCATAGGCTCGTCAATGCCGAAGCTACGCATAAAACCACCTACCGCAGATGCCATACAGTGACGAGCGTTAGGATCGATGTTATTAGAACGGAAACCGGCTTTCATTAACTTAGAAGCGGCGTAACCTTCCATTACGGTCCATTGGCCTGAACCGAACATGCCTACGCTAGTAGGACCACTTTTTTTCAAAGCCGCTTTAAATTTTTCGGCCATGGTATCAAATGCAACATCCCAAGAAACTGGTGCAAAATCACCATTTTTGTCGTACTTACCATTGGTCATTCTGAGTAATGGCTGCGTAAGACGGTCTTGACCGTACATGATCTTGGATAGGAAATAACCCTTAATACAGTTAAGGCCTTTATTTACTGGCGCTTCAGGGTCACCTTGTGTAGCGACTACTTTGCCGTTTTGCGTACCGACCAGCACAGAACAACCAGTACCACAAAAACGACAAGGGGCTTTATCCCATTTGATTTTTGTTTGGTCTGAACTTGCGATGAGATTGGTCGCAGAAGCGGGAAGTGAAATTCCGGCTACAGCAGCAGCTGAAGCAGCCGCATTTGCTTTCACAAACTCGCGTCGTGTCATTTTCATAATGTGTCCTCTTGCGGGGTCGGTGTACCGATGCTGGCATCGGTCGTAGCCGTTGCATGTATGTCGGTGTCAAGGGTGTCAATATCAGTTTCGATTTGGTGATAAACTAAAGCCGTATTAATGACTTCGGGGTGTTCGTTTATCTCGTCAATGGTAGAGGTGATAAAACCTTGGTCTTGCGTTTCCATAACCACAACAAACTTGCCGTCTGACTCGGCATAGATTTCTGTAGTAGAAAAGCTGTTTATCTTGTCTCGAACACTATCCATAGCATTTGGAGAACAGTAGATAATAAAACTTGAAATATGAACTTCACTGGCTGGCATTGCGATCCTCGTTGCAGTCAGTCATCGATATAGCTGTGACGGGGCAAACACTCAAACAAGCTCCACATCCGTTACACAACTGAGAGTCTAATTTTGGCTGGGCAACATGCCCCACCGAAAATGTAAATTGTATTGCTGTCAGCTCGCATTCATCTGAGCAAGTACGACACTCAACATTTTGCGTGGCAAGACACGTATCATTAATTCTAGCCGTAATCTCCCAAGCCACCTCTTTAGTCGAGCGAAAAATATCTTCTGGGCATGCTTCAACACACTTTTGACAAAAGGTACATTCCCCTTTATTAAAGTCTATTGTTGGAAATCCGCCACTACCATTAATGATGATGTTTGTTTCACAAGCTTGCATACATTGACCACATTGGGTACAACCATCAATAAAGGTTGCATCAGTTTTGGCCCAAGGTAGGCGTTGCCCTGTTTCATAAACCAAGCGTGTTTCGGGAGTGCGTCTGGTGAATAACCTGCGCTTTGATAAGTCTACCAATTTCGTCCTTGAGTCAAAAAATGCTGAGCCATATGATGCATACACATCTATACACGCACTAAGTCTAGGTGAATAAAATGTATTCGATATAACTCGAAAGGGTTAAACTTGTGCTTAACTTGTTTTAGATCAATTAGTTATTATGACCAAGTTCACAGATTCATTAATGGGAAGAGAAGTGAAAAATAAATCGGCGCAATCCGTATCCTTTACCATAGGCGGGGCGGTGTTTTTGATGGTGATCCTATCTGCGTTAACCATTATGGTTGCAGTAGCCACCGTCTATTCAACTTATGATGATGCTGAAGCGGTAAATGTGTCCGGTTCGATGAGGATGCAAAGTTACAGACTCGCTTACGATACAGAAACTCATGCCAGCAATATAAACAAACATATTCAACGATTTGAAGTTTCTTTGTACTCCTCTTCTATGCAAAATTTAATGCAATGGAATGTACCATCTGATATTCAACAAGATTACCAAGCTATCATTGAGCGCTGGCAGATCATGAAGAATTTGTTGCTGACAAAGCAATATGTCGAGTATCAACAACACGTACCAATTTTTGTTTCTCGAATTGATAAGTTTGTTCTGAAACTACAGCTAAATACTGAGAAAAAACTATTAGATATGGTGGTTTTTTGTGGTTTTGGTTTAACTTGTATAATACTGATTTCATTAGTAATAATGCGTTTTGTTCGATTGAAAGTACTGCATCCATTGCAAGCCTTAGTACGTGCCAGTCGCAAAGTAGAATCACAAAACTTTGACGTGGTGCTCAACGATTCCGTTGATAATGAATTAGGTGCAGTAGCATCGACATTTAATGGTATGACTCGAAAGCTAAAAGATCATTATGAGCGTCTAGAAGCTATGGTTGAACACAAAACGGAAGAGCTCCGACACGCCAACAGTTCTTTGACTGTGCTGTATAAAAGTACCCAGCAATTGTCTGCATCACGATTGAGTCCGGCGCATTTCCAGCAGATCATCGACAACATGTCTTCGATTGACAATATTGAGGCGGTGAAGCTGATTATTGATGACAGTGCAGGGCAACCGACAGAGTTAGTATCTGGCGAGATATCCAAGGGAGCTTGGGTAGATAAAGCGCTAATCTTGGATGAGGTAAGGCTAGGGAGCCTTCGTTTACAAATTACCTCACAATTTTCAGAACAAGAACTGATCGATAATATGTCTTATATTTTAGCGCGTGGGATTTACTATAATCAGGCACAAAAGAAATTTGAGCAGTTATTGATTTACGGAGAGCGCAGTGCAATTGCGCGTGAGTTGCATGACTCACTGGCGCAATCGCTATCATTTTTAAAAATTCAAACTAGCTTGCTTAAACGCTCTATGAAGCAAGAAGGGCCTGCGGATAACATGCCAAAATCTTCGATTATTGTGCAAGAGATCGATGATGGTTTACGTGAGGCCTATACTCAACTTAGAATCCTGCTTAGTACCTTTAGGTTTAGCATTGATGAAGCAAACTTTAGTGATGCGTTAAATGTATTGTTAGAGAAGCTTCAGACCACCACAGACGCAGAGATTGAAGTTGAAAACAAGCTATCTTCGATTTTACTAGAAGCGCATCAGCAAGTGCATTTATTGCAAATTATTCGTGAAGCCACTAATAATGCGATTAAACATGCGAATTCCACATTAATTCGTGTACAGTGCCTGCAGAATAAAGAACAGATAACTGTTTCTATTACAGATAATGGATGCGGATTCGATACTGATATTGAGAAAACAGGTCACTACGGCTTATCTATTTTAAATGAGCGAAGTCAGTACCTTAATGGAAAATTAACGATAGATAGTGAGCCCAATCAGGGGAGCACAATAAGAATTACCTTTAACTGTAAGGATGAATCGGACAGTGAGTAATACCCATCGCATTATGATTGTGGATGACCATCCATTAATTAGACGAGGCATCACACAATTGCTTTCATTCGAAGATGACTTCGACATTGTTTGTGAGGCAACCAGTGGCACAGAGGCGCTCGCGCTCGCCCATCAACATGATTTAGATTTGATTTTGCTCGACCTTAATATGAAAGGGCTATCGGGGCTTAATACCTTACAAGCATTGCGTGATGAAGATATTTTAACCAAAGTGGTCATACTTACCGTATCGGATTCTCCGGCAGATATTGATGCTATTGTAAAAGCTGGCGCCGATGGTTATCTCTTAAAAGACAGTGAGCCTGACGAGCTGATTGACCATTTGCGTCAAGCGCTCAACGGCGACAAAGTTTATAGTGAAGTTGTCGCTCAACAAATACGCGACCGCGCAGAAAACCCAAGCTTATTAGACAGTTTAACGGAAAGAGAGCTAGAGATTTTGTCGAAAGTGGCACTAGGGCACCGCAACAAACAGATTGCCGATGTGTTATTTATCTCAGAATCCACCGTGAAAGTGCACATGAAAAGTTTATTGAGAAAACTGCAGGTAAAATCCCGAACAGCAGCCACTATTTTGTACTTAGAGCACTATAGCTAACGCCGTATTTAACGGTATTTATTCAAGTTGCGATATGAAGTGCGATCTTTAGGTACTTCATCATCCCAGATACTTCATATCGACGCTTGAACTTATTCTAAGGTAAATGCTCAGCTAATCTAAAGTAAAACCAATCTTCACCGTCACCTGCCAGTGAGCCACTTTACCATCGTCAATATGACCTCTGACTTCCTGCATTTCAAACCAACGCATGTTATGCACACTTTCACTGGCTCGCGCCACCGCATTATTAATCGCATCATCAATTCCAATAGAAGATGTACCGACAATTTCCATTTTCTTGTAAGTATGATTTGGCATTTGCTAGCTCCTTGGATTACACCGTCATTACTGTTTAAAAACTAGACTGCGTACTCGGCTATAGCAAGGCGTTAGCGATTGTTTTCTCGACAGGGATAGTGGTTATCTAACGGCACGGAGTTACTTGTCTTTGTTATTGAAATTTAACAAGAAATTAATGTCTGAGAGTGTTTTATTCTTAGTGTTTTTGTTACATTGAGGATAGTAATGTTTTTGCATATCCCAAAAACATGTACCGCTAAAAAGTGCTATTAAAACCACACACTTTCCACAATCAAGAGATTTTAAAATGCTAAATGAACAAACTGCTACTCGACTTGATGTGCAACAGAATGAATCACTGCAATGGTTAAAGATTGTTGATTTACAGCACTATCAGCAGAGTTGGGAAAAGGCGAGCGATTATTTTCAATCACAAATCTCTCAAAGCGACTGGGTGGATGCGGTGTCGGCGGTGCGATCTTCAATAGGTGAGCTAGTATCACGTGACATTACTATGTCAAAACCAGTAACACCTTTATCTGATGCTCCAGAAGGCGAATACAGCCAGTGCCAATATAAATCTACTTTTAGCCAAGGTGAATTTATAGAAATAGTCACTTTGCTCAAAGAGAATGGTGATTGGAAAGTGGTGGGTTACTTTGTGAAGTAGAAGTGGCAAAACGCTTATGTATTAAAAATAGAGCACGCAATTAGAGTAAGGTGATGCTAAACATTAGGCACCACCAAAGTAGACTACTTATTATCTCCACAAACCATACACTGCGCCTGCTTAGGCAAAGTAAACTCTTGCCATTTCATGCTTAGCGCATCAAACATCATTAATTTACCCAGTTTATGCTCACCTAAATTCGACAATAAGCGCACGGCTTCTAACGCCTGCATACTGCCGATCACGCCGACCACAGGTGCTAGTATTCCAGCTTCAACGCAGCTTAGCTCATTAGCACCAAACAAGGTGCTTAGGCACTGGTAGCATGGCTCATCATCTTGGTAGGTAAAGCTGATGACTTGCCCCTCAAGGCGGATTGCGGCGCCTGAGACGAGTGGGGTTTTATATTGATGACAAAGGCGGTTGAGCTGATTGCGGGTGGTGAGGTTGTCGCTGGCATCAATGACTAATGAGTGGGTGCGTATTGCCTCAGTAAGCTCTTGCTCGTCCAAACGACGAGCAATGGAGGTGAGCTGACAATGGGAGTTTAACTGAGCCAAACTTGCTTTTGCTGAGTCCACCTTAAAAGCGTTTATGTCGGATTCCGTGTGTAAGATCTGACGCTGCAAATTTGACAGTTCCACCACATCATCATCAACAATAGTCAGTGCGCCAACGCCCGCTGACACCAAATACGGCGTTGCCGCGCAGCCTAGACCACCTGCGCCAATCACCAGTATTGAGGCTTGTTTTAGCGCCTCTTGGCCTTCAAAATCGAACGAACGTAGGATGATCTGTCGATTGTAGCGAAGCATCTCTTGGTCACTCAAAATCTCCATCACACAACCTCTAGTACAATGTTGAATTAAACAATTGGATATTGACCGTTTCACCCACTTCAACACGGCCACGCTCTCGCTCTAGAATCACAAAGCAGTTGGCAAGGCTCATTGAACGAAATGCTCCCGAGCTTTGGTTGCCAGTGCTTTGCACTTCAAATTGACCTTGTTCGTTGATGGTATAGATGCCACGCTGATAATCGGCACGTCCGGGTGTTTTCTTAAAAGCAGAATGAGTGGTTGCAGGCAGTGTCGGTGGACACTTCCATTCACTTTCACCGCTGAGTTTTGCCAGCAGAGGCTGAACCAATATATAAGTGGTCATAAAGGCAGATACTGGGTTACCCGGCAGACCACAGAACAGTGCATCCCCTATGTTGCCAAAAGCAAAAGGTTTACCCGGTTTGATGGCCAGTTTCCAAAATCCGATTTGTCCTTTTTGCTCTAAGATGTCTTTGGTGTAATCGGCTTCACCAACACTTACGCCGCCGGAGGTGACAACAACATCGGCTTGTTGTTTTGCTTCATCAAAGGCTTTGGCGAGCAATTCAACGTCGTCAGGGATCACGCCAAGGTCGATAACCTCACAACCAAATTTTTTAAACAGAGGAATGGTGCCATAGCGGTTACTGTCATAAATTTCGCCTTCACCTAAGGCCGCGCCAACTGGTTTTAGCTCGTCACCAGTCGAGAAGGTGGCAACAATCGGTTTGCGATATACAGAGACTTGCGCCACCCCAAGTGAAGCCAACATAGGGAGATCGCGCGCCGTCAGTCGCTTGCCTTTGCTGAGCACCAGTTGCCCAACTTGAATGTCGTCGCCAACAGGGCGAATGTTTTGATTGTGCTTAGGTGTTGCGCTATCAAACTTAATTCCAGCATCAGTCACCGTAGCCACTTCTTGCATGATCACAGCATCACAACCGGTTGGGATTTTGGCGCCCGTCATAATGCGGATACAAGTGAGCGGTGGCCATTCATCTTGCAGTGGTGCGCCGGCAAAAGATTGCCCTGCTAATGGCAGCGTAGATTGCTGCTCAAAATCGGCAATACGCACGGCATATCCGTCCATTGCCGAATTGTCAAAAGGCGGCACATGAATAGGGGAGGTGATATCACTACAAAGAACACGACCAATGGCTTTATCCAAAGGTAAAGTTTCAGTTTCGTTGACTGTGAATGTACTTTCGAGAATTTTGGCCATTGCTTGTTCGATTGGCATTAGACCTGGGGCGTCGCAACAATCCATCGTAGTTCCTTGTTTGTGCACTGAAAAAAAGCACTGTAACACGATGCCTGCATAGAGACACTTAAGTGATTAAATTAGATAGTGTAATTTTGAGCAAATCCAAGTATTCTCTTTCGCCATCGCATAAATTTTGATCGTGCGATGAGAAGATGTAGAAATGGAGAGACATATGTCAGCATTAAGCGAATCAGCACTGCTAGTCAAACAAGCACTTGCCGATAGAGGTTTAGAAACCCCTATGGTGGCAAACGAGCTTACCGCAGAAGATAAAAAGCGCAAGATTGAACATCATATGCGTGAAGTGTTGGAAATATTGCAGTTGGATTTAACCGATGATTCTTTGCAAGATACCCCTAAGCGTATTGCCAAGATGTATGTTGATGAGGTGTTCTCTGGTCTAGATTATGCTCGCTTTCCTAAGATTACGGTCATTGAGAATAAAATGGACGTCAGTGAAATGGTGCGCGTTAAAGACATTACTTTGACCAGCACTTGTGAGCATCATCTAGTGACAATCGATGGTCGAGTAGCAGTGGCGTACATTCCACGTACTAAAATCATTGGTTTATCGAAAATAAACCGCATTGTACGCTTCTTTGCCCAGCGTCCGCAGGTGCAAGAGCGCATGACTCAGCAAATTTTAGTCGCGCTACAAACGCTACTAGAAAGTGACGACGTAGCGGTAAAAATTGATGCGACTCATTACTGCGTTAAATCTCGCGGTGTTATGGATGCGACTAGTGAAACCACTACTACAGCATTGGGTGGCATTTTCAAATCAAACCCAGCCACACGCCACGAATTTCTGCACGGCCTAAGCTAATTGCAACAATGGCTTATTGCGGTTTAATCTTCTTATTTTGAGGCTTAAACCGCTCTGGCCAATACATCACTACATATCCTGCCGATACCCACACCACCAATAGCGTCGCAATCGTTAGCTCAAAGAAACCAAACGTATGCAGCCAATACCAGTTGTCATGATGATATTCAAACCATGTAGTGAGCTTTGACATGGCAATCGCACTGATCACCGATGGAAAAGTCACCGCCGCGATTGAGGGCTGAAATTTAAGCCTGAGCAAATTAATGTAGCAAAGATAGATGAGCAAGGTCATGGTAATGGCAATGCCAGCCAGTGCGCCTGTTAAGATAGGATCTGGGTCTGGAAAGTTCACCAAATAAGCCGCCAGCGTTAAGTTGATGGGGGCGGCCATAATTGCCAGTGTCGGACGAGCATTTCGCGGTAATTTACCAAAGAATACCAAGCGATACAGCACCAGTGGCAACATAAAGAAGTAAATCCCCACACAGGTCATCACGATAGTTTCTGAAAAAACCGTGTGCCCAAATTGAGTCGCGGCGAGCGAGCTACTGATCACTCCCACTGGGTATAAAAACCAACTTGGTACTATATTAGACATCTTGAAATTGGCAATTTGATAGCCAAAAAATAAAACCATCATAGTGACATGCAGTAGTACTGACATGACCCACAAAGGGTAGGCAATATAGGGTGATATGACTGCAAGATAGTCACAGAGGATCAACAGCGCCATGCTCATAGGCGCCATTAGGCTACCTCTAAGCGGGTGTTTGATATCAGCTTTGAAGGTTGAAATACTGGTCAAGTATTTCATTAATACGGGAGTTAATAGTAGGGCGCCAAAGCATGCAAGAAAAGGTCGAATAGCTTCGCCAATTGATGGGATATATAAAGCCCATGCTTGTCCTAAGCCAATAACGCCCAGTGCCAGAGCGGCCTGAGAAGGTGGTACATTTTGATATTGTGTAAAACGTTTCCAGTCCAACAAGCTTTCCTATTTAAAGATGATACTTCGCTACTTCACTTTTTCCTGCATTTATACAGGAAAAAGTGAAAGATCATAGCAAGATCACAGCTTGTATTGCAAATATGTTTGCTATTCGGTCGGAAGATCGTCTTGGCGCAACTTGGTTTTCTTTAGAGTTCTGTTGAGCAGTTGGCTATAGATAGGTTGACCACCGAGTAACTGAGCAAAAATAACCGCACCTAAGCTGGTGATGATTAACGGAAGAATCAAGTAATAGTTATTGGTCATTTCGATAACCAATAAGATACCGGTGATCGGGGCACGAACGGTTGCGGCAAAAAGTGCACCCATTCCGGCAATAGCAAACATGCCTGGAGTAATAGGTAAGTCTGGGAATGCCGCTTGTGCAATAAGACCAAAAGCGTAACCAAATAGAGTACCTAGCGCGAGCATTGGCGCAAAAATACCCCCTGGTGCACCAGAACCAAAACAAAGCATGGTGGTGATAATTCTTGCTGCAAATAAAAACAGCAGTAGATTCACACTAAAACCACCGGTAGTGATTGTTGGTATTAATTCAATACCGCCGCCGGTGACTTCAGGAAGATATAAAAGTATTAATCCGAAGGTACCGCCAATTAAACTACCGGTTAACAGGTAACGGCCACGTTTATTTTGGTGAAGCTTAACAAATGAGTCTTGAGAAAATGTCACTAGACGGTTGAATACGACGCCGAATATACCAAACATGACCCCAAGTAATAAAAATAGCCATAATGTTGATAGCTCTGGAGAAGCGTATTGTGGCGTTTGAATAACGGCATATTGTCCATTCAGAGCGCGGAAAACGATCGTGGCTGAAATAGACGCAATAATAACGGCTCTAATAGAAATTAGGGAGTAACGAAATTGAGGGCGCATCTCCTCAACAACAAACATAATAGCAGCTAGCGGAGCGTTAAATGCGGCGGCTAAACCTGCCGCTGAACCTGATGCCAGTAAAGAGTGACGAGTATCATCATCTTTAACACGGAAGATATCGCTGATCATGCGGCCAATTGCACCACCCATTTGCACGGTTGGCCCTTCTTGACCAAGTACCATACCTGAACCAAGCGTACCTGTACCGCCGAAGAATTTAACCGGTAATACGCGCCACCAGCGAACAGGTCGCACTCCGTCCATTGCCCCTTCGATTTCAGGAATACCAGAGCCGGACGCTTCTGGAGCAAATCTATGCACTAGGTAATAACCGACAAAGGCTAACGCCGCACTGATAAGAAACGCAGCTAACCATAGCGGTAATCCGCCGATAGAATCTTTGAGCCACTCGGTACGGGTATCCGACACAAAATGGACTGCGAATTCAAATGAGGTCGAAACTAAGCCTGCGAGAACGCCAACGATAACAGACATAAATAGTATCGAGATGGAAGTATTGTCGCGAGAGAGAAATTGACTAATGGTATCCTTTGGCACTTTAGCTAATAGGGACCGTGTAATTTTTTCTCTTTTTGTCATTGTTGTGAGCCTTTCGCGCCAATTGTTAAGTGAAATATCTAGTAAAATAGTACGTCTATAAATGAATAACGTTTGAAGAATAGAGCGTATATTTTCATTTAGTGTACATGGTTTATATGACAAAAAATCTATCTATTTTGTCATTGTAAACTTGCAGTTTTTATAAACTTAGCCATAGTTAAAGGGTGAGGTAAGGATTAAATCTTACAGGGAGAACAGGATTGCCTCACTTTGATTAACACATTAGTAATAACGTATAGATAATACATAGTGTAATCGCAACAAAGCTGAAGAGCTTAAAATACTTTAAAGCTCGTTAAATGTTCTCCGGTTTATTATCCGCGAGATTCGCGAACTCACGATTGAGTAACGAGACCATAAGGCGCATGCAAAGTGCGCCTTTGTGTTATTTAGTGTAGTCATAATATCACCGTCTGCCTCATTAATTTTCCGATTATTTATTCCAAAAACGTAAACTTGCTTTTCGATAAATCACATCTGTAAATCGTTTGTTTTTCATGCGATAAATGTATAATTCTCAGTCAAATTAAGGCGTTCTGTTGAGTAATTTGATCGCCTTTTTAGTGGTATGTTTTGGTTGTGGGTGAGGTTTGTGATGAAAGTAGTCGAGTATGTTTTGATGTCGGGCTTGTTAATTGGCATTTTATGCGCTTTGTTTGGTACTTTTACCGCTCATGCAGGTGACATTTGGGGAACAGTGCTAGCGATAAAATAGAGGTCTTCAATGTATCACTTAGCAAATGTATCACTTCACAAATGAGCGACTCAATTAGGTTAAGGACAACCTTTGTTGCGTTGATTGTTCTCACCTCTATGTTCTGCGCCTCTATTTTACCTTTCTAGGTGTAAATGAATCTTGTAAACTTCCTGTACTATTCGTTCGTTCAGGCTTTGCATTATGTCGATTAAAACTCCCACTAATATTATCACTGGCTTCTTAGGCACCGGAAAAACCACTGCGATTTTAAATTTATTAAAGAACAAACCAGAAAATGAAAACTGGGCTGTGCTTGTTAATGAGTTTGGGGAGATTGGTATTGATGGCGCATTAATGTCTGAACAAGGTGCTTTGATCAAAGAAGTTCCGGGCGGATGCATGTGCTGTGCGGCTGGCGTACCTATGAGTGTTGGGATCAATTTATTACTTCGTCAAAAACCGGATCGACTACTCATTGAACCTACAGGTTTAGGCCACCCTAAACAGGTAATGGCGACGTTAACCTCTGAACAATATCAACCTTATATCGCGCTACATACCACTATCACAATGACAGATGCGCGTTATTTTGAAGACGAGAAGTACACTTCAAACGAAAACTTTAAACAGCAACTTGCTGTGGCCGATGTGATCGTGGCAAATAAGACTGAGCTAGCCAATAAAGTTCAAAATGAAACGATGCAAGTATGGCTGGCAGAACAAGGGTTCACCTATCGTGTCGAAGCCACTTCAAATGGTGAGTTTGATATTGCGTTGCTAGATGAAGTGCTTAAGCCAAGTGTTGCGGTAGATATTGAACAACATCACCATCATCATGCGGCTATGGAGCCACAGTTTGCTATTCCGCCCAATAAAGCTTTTGTAAGAAAAGAGAACAAAGGGCAGGGTTATTTCAGCTGTGGTTGGCTATTTGGCCCAGAAGTTGAGTTTCCTTTTGATGATGTATTCTCGCTATTTTCAGATATTACTGCCGAGCGCGTGAAAGCGGTGATCAATACCGATAAGGGCTGCTTTGCATTTAATGTGGCCAATGGCGTTGTGTCGGTGAATGAAATGTCTTTAGATGGTTTTGAATCACGTCTTGAAGTGATCGACAGTCAGCTTATTCCATGGGATCAGTTGGAAGGTATTCTACTCTCTATCGCGGGCTTACCTGCGAACGTGTGCGATTAACCTGATATAAAGTCGTTAAATGCTTTAATGATGTCTTGCGCCCCATCTTGTAAACTGCCGATGGGGTCAACACTGATAAATTGCCAGACTTCTTCGCCAAATACGGCAGCAATTAACAAAGCAAGTACTAAAACAGGGGCTAAATAGCGTCTAATCATGTTCCTTCCTCCGTTGAAGAAACTACTCCATTATTGTATAAAATATAGTCGAATAGACGCGATTTACCTATTTTTGGTTCAGTTATGTTTTGACGGAAGTGATGTTTGTTGATTAACGCTTATTACGTAAGTAACGTTTACGTCGCTCTAGCTTCTTCTTCGCTTTGGCTTCTTCTTTGCGAGCGGTTTCGATTTCTACTTCGACTAACTCTTCACTGATCATTTCTGGCAACTCTAGAGTCACTTGACCCAAAATACCTTGGCGCAGTTCGTGCAGCAGTATTTCTGATGCTTTATGCAGATCCACTCGGCCACCAGAGCGCAATGCGCCTCGTTTGCGACCAATCGCTTCCATAAGCTCGATTTCTGTTTCTGGCAACTCTTCAAGTTGGTAACGTTCTTTAAGACGTTCAGGATATTGCTGTGCTAAATACTCAACGGTGTAAAAAGCCACTTCGTCATATTCCATCGCCGTATCTTTAATCGCACCGGTTGCTGCTAAACGGAAACCGCTATGCGGGTTTTCTACTTTCGGCCATAAAATTCCAGGAGTATCAGAAAGAATGACGCCATTTTGCAAGTTAATGCGTTGCTGGCGACGAGTGACCGCAGGTTGGTTACCCGTTTGAGCAATGGTACGGCCTGCTAAGGTATTGATTATTGTAGATTTACCTACGTTAGGGATCCCCATAATCATAGTGCGAATATTTTTACCCATAGCTTCACGGTGCGGTGCAAGCTTGCGACACATTTCCATGATCTTATGGATTTCTTGCGGGTTTTCAGTGGTAACCGCCATCGCTTTTACACCATCTTGCAGTTCAAAATGGTCAATCCAACGCTGAGTTAACTCGGGATCGGATAAATCTCGTTTGTTTAGTACTTTCACACATGGTTTGTCACCTCGTAATTTAGAGATAACAGGGTTCTCTGAAGAATAAGGTATACGTGCATCTAAGACTTCAATAATGACATCGATTTGAGGAATTACTTCTTCAATTTCTTTGCTCGCCTTATGCATGTGCCCAGGGAACCACTGAATAGTGTTATTAACCATTTGAAAAATATACCTTTTGATTTGATGCTTGGCAGGAGGGTTGTGGGTGAGGTACTGATGCGTACAGAACACAATAGCCCTAGCCGTGGTCACTTTAATGGCATGATCATAGCATTTATGCCGGTTTAGCGGAAATAATACCAATGACTTAATTATGCAAGTTGGTATTTTGTTTGCCAAAAGTGTAAAAAGGGAAATTGTGGTTTCTAGTACTATTTATAAACATAAAGGCAGTGACTAAATCATCACTGCCTTTATAGATAGGTTTAATCTTAATTATCAATCTCGTTTTGGCGTTTAAACTAGGTTCAGTTCAACACTCGAGATTGAATCAATTAGAATGCGTAACGTACACCCAGCGCCGCATCCACACCAAAGTGGAAGCTATCAGGGATGTTTACACGCGGTGCCAATGACGCAAAGCCATCCCACTGCGGAGCAAACTGCCAATCAAGGCCTAGAGGTACACGGATACCGTAGTCGTTGAAGTGGTTGCTTTCATTTTCTTCCCAATAACCGTAGTAGCCGTTACCTTCATCACGGTAACCATTGTGCCAATGGTGACAATTACCATTTTTATCAAAGCTATCACAGTAGTTATGAGCTGAAGCATATGGATGAGAAACCCAGTGACCATGGTCGCCATGCCATGTTTTATTAAAGTCATAGAAACCGCCTACCGCTACGTAGTAGGTGAAAGGTAAGTTAGGTGCAAAACGCTTGTCTTTTACGACTTGGTAATCAGCCGAAACACCGTCATTACCAATGAACGCATCGATAGTATCGTATAGCTCAGCGTTGATACCAAAGCCTTGGTCAAAACCCACACCAAGTTTGAAGTCTGAGTGATTCTCATAGCTACGTGGTTTTGTGTTTACAGGCGTACCTGGGTTCGCATAAGCAGTAACCGACGTCAACAGCACACCCGCTGCAACCAAAGCTTTAACTTTATTCATGTCATTCCTAGATTTATTGTAATTACATTACGTTGGTTTTCATAACCTTGTGACCATTATCACAATAAAATTTTAAAAAGTTCAATTTAGACAGCAGTATTGGATTGCAAAAATAATTTCCATAATTGTTGTATGGTTAATAAATACTTTCTTATCAGTAGCTTGCATCTAATGAGCTAATAGAAAATGTCGCGCGAACATTTTAAAAAACCAGCACAAAAAACCACCAAAAAGTACCCGTATAACCACAGAGATTCATATGAAAAGCGGGGTCAGGTCTTGAAATTTGCAGATGATTGTTTTCAAACTAGCGCTCTCTAACTAATCAAAATGTTAGCGCAATCGCTCTTCATGTGACGCTTCTCTTACCTTAGAGTTGGGCTTGTCGTCGTTCGTCGTTGTCAAAGGGTGCAAATTTCAAGACCTGACCCCGCACTTGCTCACTTTAAGGTTGACAATAACAACTATATGGATATTATAATTGATATTATCAACTTGTATGTAAGGTGCTCTATGCCAATAGTTAAACCAACCAATAAATCAGTAGAAACATTGAAGGGATTACATCTCTATCACACGGGGTTTTCAAACTGTGCGATGCGGGTAAGAATTGCTTTAGAAGAGAAAGGGATAGAATGGGAAAGTCATGCTCTTGATTTGCAAAAAGGTGAAAACCTAACCGCCGAATATTTTGGTATTAACCCTAATGGTGTGGTACCGACCTTGGTTGATGATGGTGTGGTGATCATCGATTCTGCCGACATTATTGATTACATCGATCAGAAGTTTACGCCAAACTCTTTACGTCCAAGCAATGAGTGTGATTTGCAACAAATGTATGAATGGATGTATTTGGCGCGAGATAATCATCTTTCTATTAAAACCTACATGTACAGCAATGTTAAAAATCCGCAGGGCATGAAGCGTAATGAGCAAGAAATGGCGGATTACCGTGAGAAGCAGACTTTTGACAGCGCTTTGTTGGCTTTTCATGAACGTTTCAATTCACACAACGGATTTTCTGAGCAAGAAAAAGCGCAGGCTACAGCAATTATTGATCAATGTTTTTCCAAAATGGATAAGCGTTTAAGCGATCACCAGTGGCTAGTGGGTGAGAATTTTTCTTTAGCCGATATTACGTGGATACCCCAACTCGTAGTATTAAAAGCCGCTAATTATCCCTTTGAAAACTACCCAAACTTAGAGCAATGGAAAAATGCAATTATCCAACGACCTAGTTTTGAACGTGCAGTGAAGCAATGGTTGGTTTTACCTAGCGGGGTCAGGTCTTGAAATTTGCACGTCTCTAGATTTTGTACTCAATAAACTCTTTTTAGAGAAGATCGCTAAAAGTGTTCTGAATAAGTGATAATTCACTCCATTTTTACGTTAGTTTTGGCTGACTCAAATTGAGTGCAAATTTCAAGACCTGACCCCGCAAGTGGGGTGTGGTAATATCGCTCTCAATTTATTGTTTCTATTAGGTCATCTATGTCATTTTCCAAGCTGGGTTTGAGTGCTCCAATTCTCGATGCGATTAAAAAGGTAGGTTACGATAAACCTACTGATATCCAACAAAAAGCAATTCCAATTGTGTTGGAAGGGAAAAACCTTATTGCGGCGGCTCAAACGGGTACGGGTAAAACAGCCAGTTTTGTGTTGCCTATTTTGGAGATGCTGAGTAAAGGTGAAACGCAACGTAAAAAACGTATTCGTGCGCTTATTGTGGTGCCAACACGTGAACTTGCTATTCAAGTTGATGAAAAAATAAAAGAATACGCTGGTGAAACCAAGCTAACCTCCATGGCGATGTACGGTGGGGTTGATTATCAACCGCAGAAGCAAGGCTTAGTTGATGGTGTGGATGTGTTGGTTTCTACACCGGGGCGTTTGATCGATCTGTATGGTCAAAAAGCGGTGTACTTTGAAGAGGTTGAAGTACTGGTTCTTGATGAAGCCGATCGCATGTTGGATATGGGCTTTATTGAAGATATCAACAAGATCATCGCTCGTTTACCGCAAGACATTCAAAACTTGCTCTTTTCTGCAACATTGTCGAATCCTGTTCGTGACTTAGCAAAAAGTGCCATTGATGGTGCGGTCGAAATTTCTATCGGTAAGCACAGCGCCTCTAAGTCAAACATCGAGCAGTGGCTAGTGACCGTTGATAAAGATAAAAAATCAGCGTTACTTGCCCATATGATCAATGAAAATAAGTGGGAACAAGCACTAATTTTCATTGAAACCAAGAATGGTGCAGCCAAGCTTGCAGCGCAGTTGGAAAAGCGTGGTATTCATGCCGAAGCATTCCATAGTGGACGTAGCCAACATATTCGCGCGCAACTGCTTGAAGACTTTAAAGCCGGTAAAATTCAATACATGATTGCCACCGGTGTGGGTGCTCGCGGTATCGACATTCACGATCTACCAAGAGTTATTAACTACGACTTACCTTTCCCCGCTGATGAGTATGTGCACCGCATAGGTCGTACTGGTCGTGCTGATAAAAATGGTGAAGCTATCTCATTTGTCTCAAAAGATAACTTTAAGAATCTATGCATGATTGAAAGCCGTCTCGGGCATTTAATCGAAAGACGTGAAATTGAAGGTTTTGCGCCGCGTAAGGAAGTGCCAATATCCATCCTTAATTACGTGCCAAAACATAAACGCGAGCCAAAGGATCAATAGCAATCGTAGGCTAGATACCCGTTATAATTTTTATAATTTTGTTTAGTTAAACCATAATAATGAACATTAAAAAAGCTCTATAAGGGAAACCTTATAGAGCTTTTTATTATCTGATGTACAAAACTCAAATGCAGACAACTCGTGCCCGTTGGGTTTTATATTACGCAGCTACTTGTTTAGCAGGCGCTTCAGCAGCAACAGTTGCTGAAAGAGTAGGGCGACCTACAGGCAAGATAACACGGCCGTATTCAGCGTTTAGCAGTTGAGCCATTGCAAAGTAGATTGCAGATGCGCCACAGAAGATGCCTTCAATACCAGCGATAAAGCCAAGAGTGTGGTTGCCTGTCATTTCGTGTGCTGCAAGTAGGAAGAATAGGATCGTTAGAGAACCAAAGATAACTTGCTTAGCAACAGGGTAACGTAGTGAACCAATAAACATGAAGCCAGTAAATACGCCCCAAAGAATTAGGTACCAAGCCATGAAACCCGCAGGGCTTGCCGCTTGACCCATACCCGGCATGACAACAAGGCCTACTAGAGTCAGCCAGAAAAGACCGTACGAAGTGAATGCAGTTGTTCCAAAAGTATCGCCACGTTTAAAGCACATAATGCCAACAATTACTTGGCCTAAGCCACCATAGAAGATACCCATCGCTAGGATCATAGAATCCATAGGAAAGAAACCTGCATTGTGGATATTAAGCAAGACGGTGGTCATCCCGAAGCCCATGAGTCCAAGTGGAGCAGGATTGGCCAATTTGTTTGACATATTATTACCTTATTCAAAATAGTGCGTAAAAATTAGCCGTGAATTTTAAAGTAGTGAATCTAATTCGCAAACACTGTATATGAAAACTAAGTTTGCATATATGGCGAGCTTGAAGGGTAAAGAAATAATACCAATCACACTAAGTAAGTGATCAGAACTAGCGCAGGAAAAATGCTTGAGAACAAGGCAGAATTTTTCGATAAGTAGTTATTCTACAATCAAAAATTCTAACGCCGTTATCGAGCATTTTAACAAGCTAGAATGACCAGTTATTTAGTACGATTGGTATAAGGCAGAAAGAGATGAAGAAAAGCATTATAAAAAAAGGGAATCCGTTATCAACGAATTCCCTTTAAAGTGAAATCTAAATTAAAGATCAGTTATTGCGTGGCGTTGACTTCTCATATAGCACGAAGCCAATACAAGCAATCACACATGACAACAAGAACGACGTTGCATGGCTAGGAATAAAGCCATATAACGCATAACCCGTACCACAAATAGCAAGTATTACAAATAGAGGCAGGGCTGGCACACGAACAAGTCGGTTTGCTTTTGGTTGAGTAAAGCGCAGTCTCCAAACACCAATAAATAGCAATGCGTAGATGATCCACACGATTGCGATTGGCAAGTCACCGTACAAATCAAAAATGTCTTTATTAACTCCAGTGCCAACAAATACAAACCCAACCGTCATATAGATCGCAAGTAGCACAAGCATGGTTACGCCAGAGCGTACAGGTAAGTTGGTTTTTGGCGATACAGAAAGCAAAGCTTGAGAGCCTTTAAAGTTACGACGCATAGCCAAAGAATATGGCATACGCATACCTAACAGCATCAAACCGTTAAAGCCGCCCAATGCAGAAATAACAATGAATAACGATAAAGTTCTACCTAGGCTTTCACCAAACAGTAGATTGGCGACTTGAGACACACCCATTTCACCGTTTACGTACGCAGGGCCTTGAGAAACAGAAAGCAAACCTAAAGTGAAGGTTACATATACAATTCCGATGATGGCTAAGCCACCAACCATGGCAAGCGGTAAGTTACGTTGTGGATTTTTGATTTCATGCGCAATAGTTGTAACGTATATCCAACCATCAAGGGCAAATAAAACCGGAATCAATGCTGCTGCAATAGCCGCGCCAAAACCAACTGTTGTTACAGAGGCAACAGCATCAGCAGACGCAGTCACAACATCACCTTGATAGAACAAACCAAATACTGCGATAGACAGTAGAGGGATCAATTTGATGATGGTTGAAATACGTTGTAGCAAGCCACCTAGCGATTCAGCTAAAAGGTTCGCACCGGCAAAGACGACAAAATAAAGTGCCGCTAGACCAGCTAATAGTGGCGTAGTCGGTTCAACTTGCAAGAATGCACAAGTAAAGATAGTTGAGTAGTAAAGAATAACTGACAGAATCAGTGGGATATAAAGTACAGTTTGCACCCATCCAACGAAAAAGCCGAAGCGTTCGCCCCATGCCGTTTCACTAAATGACATCAATCCACCGGTTTTAGAACCCATAGACGCGATTTCGGAGATGACAACTGCCGCTATTGTGGTCAGTAATGCCGCCAAAATCCAAGCGATAACAGCGTAAGTACCATTGCCACCTGTCGCACTTAAAACAGGGCCTGTTTTAAAGAAGATGCCAATACCTACTACTATACCGACAACCAGTGACACTGCTGTGCCTAAACCGTATTTAGGCTGTAACTTTTCGTGCACTTTAAATTACCTCTATCAATACCTAGCAAAATACTCGAACGCATTTCGGACGAGAATATAATTAAAATTGTTATAAGGCGTGCAGTCTAAATTATTTAAATAAAAATGCGTACCACAATACCTTCGGCGTTAGCATATAGAAGCTAAGGTATCTCTTTATTGGTTTAAATCTTAGATTGCATTTATGGTGCGTGCGAGTAAGTTGGCAAAAAACTAGCGAATAAAGGATTGGGCTTGTTGAATTTGGCGGATAACCTTGGCTCTGTCTACGCCTAAGTGATTGGAATCTAAAATCATCGTCCAATGAGCAATGGCTTGTGAATAGCGAGCGCTAAGGAAGTGATCAGATGCAATAAGCTGTAACGCGGTTTCGTTAAAAGGTTCCATTTCTAAGGTCATGTCGAGCAGACGCTGTACATTTGGGGTGATGGTTTGCGAGTGCTGATAGTAAAGTGCGCTAGCAAGGGCTGCAAATTGACTGGCATAAGGCGTTGTAGACAGTCTGATGGCATAGTCAAAACAGGTGCTAGCGGAATCAAATTCATATTGCGCCATATACATCTGTCCAAGCTCAAACCACGCCTGTTGATCATTCGGCGATGAAGTGAGTTGCTGTTGTTTCTCTGCTAATAATTCCTCAAGAGTCGGCATTTGTTTGGCGACTGGCACGCTTGGCGCAGGATCGTTCATCAATGCCCACACAGCGAAAGTACAAGCAAACAACAAAACACTGCTCATAACAGACAGCTTCAAATTGGCTTGCTGAGGGCGCGCGGTGCGCAATACAGTATAAAGGATAGCGATGGTGAGCAATGCCAAACCGATAAACGCCAGATATGTGATTAGCATTGGATCCCTCCTATTAATAGCGATGTCTGAACTCTTAATTTCAGGGCATCAAATGACGGTGCTAGGTATGAAAAGGCTCCGAGGAGTCGGAGCCTAGTCTATCAATACAACAACTTAGTAAGTTGCTTCGCGTTTTTTCGCTTCTTCGTCCCATTGTGGCACAAGCGTTTTTAAGAAATGCTCTTTTTCCGCTTTCATTCCTTCCATATCCATACCAAGTACCGCTTGCGCTTTTTCTTTGGTAGAAATGTCTGGAATTTGAATTGGGTCAGTAATGCCTTTCTTCGCTAGTAAACGAATCACTTTAGTTCGAGCATCAGCCGCTTTATCCACCGCAGTACCAAGCACTTCTAGCGCCACTTCAGGAGCATGCATATGAACGCCGTGTGATGCGATAGCGTAATCCCAACGCCATTGAGCATGACGAATATCCATTAAGATAGGCTTCATCTCTTCTTCAGTTGCGCCTGCATCCCATGCCGCTTTCGCTTCAAAGTGCGCCGCTACAATTTGTTTCTCAGCGGTTAGCTTCATGCTTAATACTTGAGCTTTGCGAGTAGACACAATGTTTTGTAGCTGATCTTTGCTCTGGGTATGACAGTTTGCACACGTATCTTCAAAGCGATCAAATGGGTTACCAATCTTATGGTCGGTATACACAGTGCCGTCTTCGTTTTCTACTTTAGGCATATGACAGTCAACACACACGACATTGTTTTTACCGTGAATACCGTCTCGCCACGTTTCATAACCTGGATGCTGTGCTTTCAGCATTGGCGCTTTAGAGACGCCGTGCGTCCAGTCAGCAAAATCGATAGCGTCGAAATACACTTCCATCTCACCCACGGTGGTGCCCATATCCCATGGGAACTTAACTGCATTGTTGGCGTTTTTATCAAAGTAGTATTCAACGTGACATTGCGCGCACACACCGGCTTGCTGATCTAAGCGTGATTGCTCTTCAAAAGGTTTGCCGATGGCTTTAAACGCACGTTCTGTATAAGGACGCGTTAAGGCCAGTTCAGGCTCACCATTTTTGAACTTATCACTTTTGGTATTGTGACAGTCAGAACAGCCAATAGGGTTAACCACTTCTGCGCCTAAACGAGCCCATTTGCCGGCAAAATAACCGTCTTCACCTTCTTCATCAATTAAACGCGCTACGTCAGGGCTTTTACAGCTCCAACATGCCATCGGCATAGGGCCAGACTCTCCGTCCGTTGGGCCGCCAGTACGCAAGGTTTCTCTGAGATCTTCCACCGCATAAAAGTGACCACGCGCTTTATTGTAATCTTTAGCAAAGCCATAGCCTGCCCACAAGATCACCATGTTTGGGTCTCCTGCTAGAGCATCGTCAATTTCTTCACTTTCACTGGTGGCTTTCCAGCTTTGATATTGATCAGGATGAGCCTGTTCAAATGCCGCATTACGCGGATCAAAGCGCTGCTCTTGTTCTGTTGACGCGTAAGCATTGAGGGTGATTAACCCCAACAAAGCTATGGGCGCTAACACACCGAGTTTCCATTTTTTGTTCGCCATATTGTCTCCAAACTTTCATTTTATGAATTGCGTTGTGGGGCAGGTTCCTAAAAAGAATTGGAGGTGGTGACCTTATTAAAAAATATGCATTAATTCGGCCAACAGTCGCAGTATAAATGAAAAGATTGATTTCATATTAGCCAAGCATAACTAAGTTGATCCTAATCAAAAATGGCTATAGATCGCACTCACACTTATATAATATTCTGAATTCATGCTTCTAGATGAGATTAATTGCTATTTGTAAATTAATGAATTATCTGGGTTTTCTCACAAATATATAAAAAACAATAAATAAGGGGTGGGTCACTAATATGAACAATTGGACTAGGGAAGGGTGCGATTGAAGGCTATTATTAAATAAAGCGTTGTGGCTTATCCTAAATAAGAATTGATTGCACTTAGCCTGAAATGAATTGGGCTGAGAGTTGTTAATTGATGGTCGAATTATATTTATAAGAAAAATATTTCGATTTAAGGAAAGGATACAATGGGCAATATTAAATTGACCATAGCCACTATGCTTAAAGCTCTAATCGCATTGTGCCTATTTGGTTATTCTATTAATGCTTTGGCCAATGATGGTGTCCAGAACCATTCAGCGACATCCGAACGCTTTAAAGTAGAGTTCACTCGCGACAAAGACTACAAATGTACTCAATGTCACAAGGATTCTAAACACACTTTAGCTGAATCTCATGGGCAAAACGTTATTGATAAAGTCGGTAAAGAAGTAAATTGTACCGATTGTCATAGCAACATAGGACCGGATCACAGAGACGGTGCCTCTACCGTCGTCAAATATTCTGATGCACAGTCTCGCGCTGGGACAGATAAGCATCAGCTACCACCAGAACTGATTCTAGAAGCTAACGCAGCTTGTACTGATTGTCATACGCCGGAACGTTTGCGTAAAGCCGACTGGACGCACGACGTACACGCTAAGAATCTCACCTGTTCAAACTGCCACACGGTTCATGGAACCGATGCCAAGGTGCTGTCACATGACCATAAGGCAATCGTTGGTATGTGTGTGGACTGTCATTCAGACTTCAACCACAAAGCCAAAGAGTAGGAGATGATATGAGTTGTTCTAGAAGAAACTTCATAACCGGCGCGGGTGTCGTCATCTTTACTACTGGCGTAGCGGGTACCGCGGCATTATCAAGCCGTCGCTCATTTGCCAGCGGTGAAGAAGAAGCGGCCATTAAGTATGGCATGCTGCACGATGAAAATGCCTGTATCGGTTGCACCGCTTGTAGTGACGCCTGCCGAGAAGTGAATAAAGTACCAGAAGGTGTCAGTCGCTTAGATATCCATCGTTCTGAACCGATGGGTGAATTTCCTGATGTCGAGTATCGCTTTACCCGAAACTCCTGTCAGCATTGTGAAAACGCCCCTTGCGTGTATGTCTGTCCTACGGGCGCGGCTTATAAAGACCCTAAAACCGGCATTGTGGATGTACACAAAGATAAATGCGTAGGCTGCGGCTATTGTTTAGCGGCATGTCCTTATCAAGTGCGTTTCTTTCATCCTGAAAACAAAGCGGCCGACAAATGTAACTTTTGTCGAGACACTAACCTCGCGCAAGGCAAGCAACCGGCTTGTGTTGAAAGCTGTCCAACGAGCGCCCTGGTTTTTGGTGATTTAAATGATGCAAACAGCACGATTTCTCAGGCGATAAAAAACAAGCCTGTATATCGTGACAAAGTAACGTTGGGCACAAAACCTCAGCTTTACAAAGTGCCGTTTGATAAGGGGGAGGTGTAACATGAGTAGTGCATTTCATTTCGACTCTTTAGTGTGGGATTGGATCATCGCGATCTATCTCTTTTTAGCGGGTATGTCGGCGGGCGCTGTCATCGTCGGATTATATTTAAAACGCAAAGTGATAGAAGGTGATGCGGCGCAAAATGGCATCATCAAAGCGATCGCTTGGATTGCGCCAATTGGCATTATCCTTGGGCTATTGATACTGATATTCCACCTAACCAAGCCGTTAGATTTTTGGAAAATCATGATTTACTACAACCCAACGTCAGTCATGTCGATGGGCGTGTTGTTGTTCCAAGTGTATATGGCGGTAGTGTTTGTTTGGATTGGCATTATTTTTAGAAGCCAAATCATGAACTTCTTAGGTGGACGCTTTCAATTTATTGATGGCGTTTTACTCAAGTGTAAGCGCTTTGAAAATGGCTTGGAGCTGTTACTAGGCTTTTTGGCGATTGCCTTAGCCGCTTATACCGGGTTCTTATTATCGGCACTTAAAACCTATCCGATGCTAAATAACCCTGTATTGCCGATTTTGTTCTTGTTCTCTAGTTTGTCCTCGGGTGTTGCGGCGTGTCTTTTATTTGGCATCTTGCTGTTTAAAGAAAGTGTCTACAGCCCAAGTGTGGCTTGGATTCACAGCTTTGAGCGACCTGTAGTGTTGTTTGAATTATTTGTTCTGGTGACCTTTTTTACTGGGCTTATTTTTGCAGGTGGACAACATGAGGTGGCCGCATGGAACGCCATTGGTGGCGGCTTTTGGTCGAACTGGTTCTGGTTTGGTGTTGTGGGCATAGGAATGCTCTTGCCACTGGCGATGAACTACTTTAGTTCGGCAACGACTAAGCATAATCGTGGCTTCATTTTAGTGGTGACAACCTTGAGTTTGATCGGTGTCTTAATGCTGAGAACATTTGTGCTGTATGCAGGGCAAATGACGGTAATATAAACCGATACCATCAATGCCCAAGCAATACCCAATATTGGCTAATAACTGATAGGTATAAATTGAATTTCTTCAATGGCTTGGGCCTATTTCTATGAGTGAGACCATGCTAGCAAACCTTGGCTTATTTTGTTTGATCCTGACTGCCATAGTCAGTAGCGCAGGTGTTGCTGTAGGCCTCTATACTGTTGCGCAGTGGCGAGTCTTTCAAACCGATAACACGGGTCATGCGAATTACTCATCCGGTAACTCTTCATCACAGCATCGCTCAATGTGGGCGCCGTCTTTAGTGCGCTCGTTTGCCTTGATTTCTTTTTTGGCATCGACCATTTCTATCTCTTTGCTTGCCTACGCTTTTGCCTGTGATGATTTTTCACTGAGCTATGTCTCCGACAATTCAAACAGTGCTTTAGCCTTGCCGTTTAAAATTGCCGCCACTTGGGGCGGGCATCAAGGCTCAATGTTATTTTGGATACTGGTGCTAGCAGGGTGGGCAGTGTTGGTCTCTAGGCGACACACGAAAGACAGCGATTATCATGCAAGTTGGTTGATGCTATTGCTGGTGGCCATATTTAGTTGGTTTACTTTAATTGCTTCCAACCCTTTTGTTTTAAATGAGGTTTTGCCACTGCAAGGGCGAGATCTTAATCCTATGTTGCAAGACATCGGGCTGATTATCCATCCGCCACTGCTGTACATTGGCTATGTCGGATTTGCTTCGGTATTAGCGCTTACATGCGGCTATTTATTGGCACTCGATAACCTAGGCGATGTGTTTGAAAGGCTGACACGACATGCGTTATTAGCATGGATCTTTTTAAGTGCCGGGATCTTAGTAGGTGCGGCGTGGGCGTATTATGAGCTCGGTTGGGGCGGGTGGTGGTTTTGGGACCCAGTCGAAAACGCTTCATTGTTGCCGTGGTTAACCGCGACCGCATTACTGCACTCAGTGATGGCAAGTCGCAAGCAAGGCCAGTTAAAAGTCTTTACCTTTGTATTGGCTATTGTCACTTTCTGTTTAAGTATTTTAGGCACCTTTATTGTGCGCTCAGGGGTGCTAACCTCAGTGCATGCTTTTGCGGTTGACCCGAGTAAAGGTTTGACGCTGTTGGCTATTTTAAGTCTGGTATTTATCAGTGCTTATGGCTTGCTGGTGGCGCGAGTACATTACGTAAAATCCAATGCCATCACCCGTTTTTCCAGTAAAAACTTTTTGATACTAGTGTCGATTAATCTATTGGTGTTAGCCACAGCAATTGTGCTACTAGGCACTTTTTATCCCATGCTTTATCAGCTGTTTGGCTTAGGCAATATCTCAGTCGGCGCGCCGTATTTCAATCTACTGTTTGGCCCATTAACCATACTGGCGCTGATAGTGATGGGCTTTAGCCCGCTAGTAAAATGGCAAGCACAATCGGGCGCATTCCCAGTTAAGTTTCTGTTGGGTTCGCTTATCCTTTGCGGCGTATTAAGCGTGCTCTTTTTGCAGATGTATATCCATAGAAACAGCCATGTCTCTGCCTCTTGGTCTGCTTGGGCTTTATTAACCACATGGGCGGCAATGTGGATGAGCTTTACCCATATTGCGCGCTGTTTTCGCGTAAGAAAGCAGGTGTATAAATACAAAGTGTATTTGGTGTCTATGGCGCATATTGGAGTCGCTATATTGGCATTTGGCGCTAGCATGAACAGCTTTTATTCCTATGAGCTCACTGCAAAGTTAGGGCCAAACAGCCAAGTGCAGTTTGGTGATTATCAAATCCACTATCAAAACACCAAGCTGTATATCGCCAGCAACTATACTGCCGAACAAGGTGTGGTCGAAATTACTGCTCCCAACGGTCAAACACACATCGCATTGCCAGAAAAACGCTATTACTCAGTGCGAGTGATGAATATGACCGAGCCATCATTAACCCCATTTTTAGATGGCGATGTGTATCTTACTCTAGGCGAAAAAATCGATACTCAGCACTACGCCGTCAGAATGCAGTTTAAAGCCTTCATCCGTTGGATATTGTTGGGCGCAGTATTGACCATTGTCGCAGGAGTAGGGCTACTTGGAAGAGGCGTATTAGTAAAGCAATGGTTCACTCAACCTAAAGTAACCAAGGAGTACCAAGCATGAAATGGCGGTTAGGTTTTGGGATTTTGTTAATAACAGCCATGCTTAACGTCAGCATGGCATCGGGGTATCAATCCATTTCGCATCCCGTTGATTTATTTGAGTTTGATTCTGTCGCTCAGCAAAAGCATGCCATTCATCTAGCCAAAACACTGCGCTGCCCAATGTGCCAAAATCAAAATTTAATCGAGTCCAACTCAGCGGTCGCGAAAGACATTCGTTTACGAGTGTTTGAGTTGATTAAAGCCGGCAGCAGCGATGCTGAAGTCAAACAGTACATGGTAGCGCGATACGGAGAGCACGTTTTATATCAACCCAGTATGAGTTTAAAAAACGGTTTATTGTGGGGAATTCCGCTGCTGCTTGCGGTCGGAATATTTGGGTTTATGGTGAGGCATATTCAGCGTTGGGGTAAAGAGTAGTTCGTGCTGATTTATGTTTAGTTTTTCAAATACTCGAATAGCTAAAATACCGCGTCATACGAATCACTCTTGCGTGACTTGTCTTGCGGGTTGGTTAAAATAAAAATGCTCGAAATAAAGTCCAAACAAGAGACTAGATGGCAATTACACAGAATCTGTTACAGCCTCAGCTGAAACGAATATTTGATGATTTATAAACTTGATTTGAAATAGCGACGGTGAATTTATAAATCAAATTTACAGAGGCATCTTATCTTTCTTAGTCATGTTACTTCTTGAGTCTATAATAGACTTTCTTTTGTGTATTTATTGTCTGTTCATAGCGAGTTTCAAACAGGGAATTTGACTCAATAATACCTTTTAAGGTTTTATGATTGGAGCTCTGTTTCAAGCGTTTGAATTCTTCCCCATGATGCATCGTTAATTCAGAGCCTGCGACACTTAAAAGTACCCAGCTTTTGGTAGATTCAGCTAATTCCACTAGCTTTTGAATCACAGGATCGTTGGGATGCGCTTGATTGAATAACTCTTCAAAGGCATCTGATTTCAATAGACTCGTAACCGTTTGTGCCGAATCAAGAAGCGTATTAACCATTTCTCTGGTATTGAATATTTCCGCACGAATATACTTGCTTTGAGCATCTAGTTCTTTAGCAACATTAATGCAATTTTCTGAGGAGCTAGGGTCGAATGAAGGTAGGAAATGATGGATCAACTCATTTCTTTCTAGCACCAATTTCTTTAAGCTCTGTTGAATAGTGGTAAAGTGCTTTGGTGAAACCTCAAGTGTACGTGAAATTGAGATATAATCTTCTTGTTCATTGTGTGTCGTGTTTGTGCCTTCTCCTTCAATTGAGAGTATTTCCCCAACGTATTGTTGGACCACACCGCCCATAGTTTGTTTAGCAATACTTCTTTGTTTGTCTTTCCTAAGTTGTTCCAACTCATTAGGTTTGCCGGAAATGCTTCCCATTGACAATAGTGCCTTGAGTAGACCTTCTAGTTGCTGGTATAGCAGCACGTTTCTACCGACTTTTTGTAAGACGTTGTCTATTAAAGCTCTTTGCTCCAGAGATACGGGCTCTATTTTTGTATCGTCACGACTCATAGGTATGGTTTATCTTTATAGTTAGGTTCTTCATGGCTAATATCGACAGGGAAAATCATCAATATATTGAATTTGAAACTCTATTTAGTATATATAAGGGCTCACAATGGATGAACAACTTTTACTAAAGGGACTGAAGTAATTTGAAAAATTTTTCAGAATAAACCAAACCCCAAACCCCAAACCCCAAACACAAAAAAGCTCAGCCCGAAGGCTGAGCAAAGGCTCTCTTTAGAGGAAGAGATAAGAACTACTTTTTCATCTGATTAATTTGCTGTTGCATGCTGTCAATTTGGTCAAGTTTGGCTTTTACGCCTAGCGAGGTTTGACTGATTGCGGCAGGGTTTAGCACTTGTCCTTGTTGACGAGGGTATTGATCTAGGGTGGCAAAGAATTTGCCTAGCTCGTCTTGTACTGGAACAAATAACCACATGTTATCCGCCATCCAACGTAGGTACATGCCTGATTCGTGTGGTGCTTTTTCAAATGGGTCGGCACGTAGGTGGATGATTTTTGGCCAGTTAGATTCAAAGCGCACTGCATCGGTGATGTTGCCTTCTAAGGTAGCAAAGTGCAGTTTCCAATCTTCCCAACGAATAGCGTTTAGCTCGCCGTTGGCACTAAAGTACAGCAGTGAATCGCGAGGGCCTTTTTCTTCTTTTCCTTCAAAGTAAGGCATGAAGTTGTGGCCGTCAATGTGGACGCGCCATTCTTTGCCGTTCGCTGTGTAGCCTTTTGCTAGCTTCTCTTTTACATCCGGTACGCCAGCAGCTGCCATAATAGTTGGTAGCCAATCTTGGTGCGCCATCATATCGTTGTAGCGAGTACCGGCTTCAATGACACCAGGCCAACGGACCAGTTGTGGTACGCGCATGCCGCCTTCCCAAGTGGTGCCTTTTTCTCCGTGAAATGGCGTTGCGCCTCCGTCAGGCCAAGAAACGGTTTCTGCGCCGTTATCTGTTGAGTAGATGACAATGGTGTTGTCGGCTATTCCAAGTTCGTCTAGCTTGTCGAGTAAGATGCCCACATGGTCGTCGTGCTCTAACATGCCATCGGCATAAATGCTGATGCCTGATTTACCTTGGTACTTCTCTTGCAGACGAGTCCATACGTGCATGCGAGTGGTGTTATGCCAAATAAAGAATGGTTTATCGGCTTTTACTGCTTTTTCCATAAAGGCGAGAGAAGAATCTAAGAACTCTTCATCGGCTGTTTCCATGCGCTTACGCGTCATAGGGCCAGTATCTTCAATGCGACCGTCAGCGTAAGATTTAATTACGCCGCGAGGGCCGTAGTTTTTACGAAACTCTGGGTCTTTTGGATAGTAGTAAGTCTCTGGCTCTTCTTCGGCATTTAAGTGGTACAAGTTACCAAAGAACTCATCAAAACCGTGTTTAGTTGGCAAGTGCTGATCTTGATCGCCTAAGTGGTTTTTACCAAATTGTGCGGTCATATAGCCTTGATCTTTTAGTAGATCGGCAATGGTTGGAGCCCAATCAGGAATGCCGTGGGTTGAACCTGGCATGCCAATGGTGAGCAAACCGGTACGAAACGGTTCTTGGCCGGTAATGAACGAAGCTCGTCCAGCCGTACAAGATTGCTGACCATAGTGGTCGGTAAATAAGGCGCCTTCATTGGCAATACGGTCAATGTTTGGGGTTTTGTAGCCCATCATGCCTTGGTTGTAGGCACCTACGTTCCATATACCTATATCATCGCCAAAGATGGCAAGAATATTAGGTTTGTCGGCGGCTACAGCGGTTGCTGAAACGGCTAACATTCCTGCTGACATAGCCAGTTTACTGAATTGATTAGTCATTGAGACTCCATCGCTTTTTTCTAAGGAAAAGGAATTCAACGAATCAGCCCCATGAATTGCCAAGGGAAATATTAAGGCGCTCTTTGTGTGTATTTGCGTTAAATAACTTACAAGAGGGCGATAAACCCGATGCGTTGTGGGGGCATAGTAAATATTGGGCAAATGCTTTGTCGCTTTATAGACCTTATAACCTTTAGTTAATTACTTGCTAACTATTTGATTTGTGGTTTTTATTTGATTATTTAGAAGAGTTTGATAAGTGATAAATGTGAGATGGCGCATTGGTTATTACTGTTGGCTATTTAAAACGTTCGACTTCGAAATAAGCTATAACGACTTTCCTGTATAACCTTTTGTTATGGTGAAATTGCATACAATGAGTGAATTAAACGTATGAGGGTCGATTATGAATCAGTCACAACAGGCTATTGCCAATCTAATTTCGCGAGTAGAACAGTCTGTGGTTGGGCAGAGGCATGTAGTTGAATCGTTAGTGCTAGGTTTATTAACCAACGGGCATGTTCTGTTAGAAGGCTTACCCGGCACTGCAAAAACTCGCTCAGTCAAAGCTTTGGTCGATGCGTTAAATACCTCGTTTGGCCGAATTCAATTTACCCCAGATCTTTTACCCTCAGATGTAACGGGCACAGAAGTGTATCAAGAGGTTGTGAATGGCTCAGGCAATGCCAAGCCCCAGTTGCACTTTCAAGCAGGCCCAATTTTCAATAGCATCGTGTTAGCTGATGAAATCAATCGTGCTCCAGCCAAGGTGCAAGCGGCATTGTTAGAAGCGATGGCGGAGGGAACAATTACCGTTGTTGATGAAACGCATCAATTACCTGAGTTATTTATGGTGCTGGCAACACAAAATCCAATAGAGCAAGAAGGGACGTACCCATTGCCAGAAGCGCAAATGGATCGTTTTCTTTTAAAAGTGCGAGTGGATTACCCAGACGATGATGCCGAGCTTAATATCATGCGCCTTGTGCGTAGCGAAGAGACGCAAGATGATGAGGGTGAGCCTTTAAACGCAGAGCCACTCCCTGCGATAGATCCTAAATGGGTGTTTAAGGCTCGCCAAGAAATCGCCAAGGTTGAAGTCTCAAGCATCGCTGAGCGTTATATTGTGGCGCTTATCATGGCAACTCGTCATCCCCAAAGATACCCAAACAGCCATTTACCGCGCTGGATCCAAGTAGGCGCAAGCCCAAGAGCTTCAATCGCACTAGACAAATGCGCTAGAGCTTACGCGTGGCTGCAAGGGCGCAATTTTGTTGAACCTGATGATATTCGCGCGGTGGCCCACAGCGTGTTGGGCCATAGATACACCCCAAGTTTTGATGCACTAGCAGAAGGAATTTGTGCCACTGAGATCATTGACGAGCTACTTGATCATGTCGTGATTGGCTAGCAAGAGGCAGTAAACATGGTTCAAGTATCCCATGATGAACGAATTCATTGCCAATATCAGCGTCTAGTTCAGTTGCAAGGGCAGGTGGGTTCATTGTCGTTTTTACCGAAATTGAGCGCTGGTACTTTGTTATCAGGGCGTCATCACTCTTTGTTTCGTGGGCGCGGACTTAACTTTGAAGAGCTGCGTCATTATCAGCGCGGTGATGACATTCGTAACTTGGATTGGAAAGTAACCTTGCGCACTGGCAAGCCTCATGTGCGTGCCTATACCGAAGAAAAAGATCGCAACGTGATTATCTGCGTTGACCAACGTGCGAGCTTATTTTTCTCCTCTGCTGAGGTGATGAAATCGGTAGTGGCGGCGGAAGTTGCGGCTTTGAGTGCATGGCGAGTGCTAAAAGATGGTGACAGAGTAGGCTTTGTCATCGCTACACCGAGCGGGCCGCAGTGGCACAAACCTCAGCGCAGTCGTGCGCATCTTTTACATCATTTAAAGCATCTTGCGGACGCCAATCAAGCCTTAAATGTGCGTTGCCATGATGGCGACATCGCTTCATTTTCCCATCTTATGACAGCCTTGCGTCGCAGTGTCACTAAAGGCTCAACGGTCATCATACTTAGTGACTGGCATGGCGTGAGCCAAATGGATATCGAAGCGCTCAAGCAGCTACAAATTCATAATGATGTGCTTACCGTGATGATTTCTGATGAGTTTGAGCAGAGCTTACCTGCTAGCACCTCACCGTGGGTATTGGGCGATGGTCAACATCAGCTTAATCTTGGCAGTACTAATCAAATCAATAAAGCCAGTCGCGGTCTAACGCAGCATCAAGCCATGAAAAAAAGCCAACTAGTGCGCTTAATGACGAGCAAAGGTTTACCTCTTATTTGCTTGGGCACAAAAGGCGATCACCTTGCGCAATTTAAGCGGGAAATGGGGGCGGGACGATGAGCCTACACACTCCACCGCAAAGTTATATGTTGCGTGACATCGTAGAAGTTGCGGTCGCGCCCTCAGTGAGTTGGTTGCCACAGACGATAGGCTGGAAGGTTTTAGGATTTGTGTTACTCGGCGTTTTTTGTGTATGGATGATTAAGCAATTTAAAATCTGGCGCAGTAACCGTTACCGCCGAGAAGCATTGAATACACTAAATCGTATTGCAAAAGCGTGTCACGGCAGTATTCAAGATTCAGCGGCTTTTCGTCGTCAGGTAAGTTGCGATCTCTTTTCGGTGATGAAAGCGGCGCTGCGAGTGGTAAATCCGCAAGGTGCCAGTTTATACGGCGCATCGTTTTTACAGGCGTTAGATGCACACTTGCCAGAAAATAGTCGTCAGTTTGAAGCTAAATGGTCGCACTGGATGCGCGGTTTAATGGACAGCCAATATGTGCTGAGTGAGATTGAATTACTGCTGTTGCTAGAAGATTGCCAAAGATGGGTCAGTGAACATCACGCCTTTCTTACAAAGAGTAACTGTGAGGTTAACAGCGAGGTACCAAATGTTTAGTTTTGATCTCGAACTGGCGCATCCACTTTGGCTGTTGGCTTTGCCTGCACCTTTGCTTATCTACTATTTTATTCCTGCCTATCGCACCAAACAATCAGCCATTAAAGTGCCGTTTTTTGGTTTGTTGCTAGAGGTGTTAGGTGAGAGCCCAACCCAAGGTGCCAGTCAGTTGCGTCCATCACTTTGGCAACGCTGTATTTTAGTATTGTCTTGGTCACTTGTAGTTTTGGCTATGTCGAAACCGACCGTACTTGGCGCGCCACAAACAAAGCAGCAATTAGGGCGTGATGTGATGGTGGTGGTCGACTTATCTCAGTCAATGGAGGAGCGTGATTTTACCTCATTAGACGGCAAAAAAATATCAAGGCTAGAGGCGGTAAAAGAGGTATTACAAAACTTTGTGCAATCTCGACAAGGCGACCGCCTTGGTTTGATTTTGTTTGGTGATGCGGCATTTGTGCAAACCCCATTTACCGCCGACCAAAGTGTTTGGCTGGCATTACTCGAGCAAACTCAAGTAGGAATGGCAGGGGCAAGCACGCATCTGGGAGACGCAATCGGCTTGGCGATAAAAGTGTTTGAACAAACGCCTGCGACAGCGAATGAAGCGCGCGAGAAAGTCGCCATTGTCTTAACCGATGGTAACGATACCGGAAGTTTTGTCGAACCCATTGACGCGGCAAAAGTGGCTAAAGCCAAGCAGGTGAAAATTCATGTGATTGCTATTGGCGACCCAACAACGGTCGGTGAAAAAGCCCTTGATATGTCGGCGATTGAGCGTATTGCTTTAGAGTCTGGAGGTGAGTCATTCCAAGCGTTAGATAGACACTCTTTAACACTCGCTTCTGAAAAAATTGATGCATTAGAGCCAGAGCTTTACCAAAGCACTACTTATCGACCGAAAACTAGCATACATGCTTACCCTATCATGCTGGTGGTTGCGCTTTATCTGTGCGCTTTTGCTGTTAGCTTGTGGCGTCGCATGCTGAATAATAAGGAGCAAAAGTATGTTTGATTTTGCCCTTGTTGAGCAACTGTTTTGGCAACAAATACTGACGCAGTTCCATTTTATAAGACCGTTATGGCTGTTGGCGTTGTTGCCATTATGTACAGTGATTTATTGGCGCTGGAAATTAGACACCCAACGCCAAGGGCAAGCCGTTTTGCCTAAGCATTTAATCCAAGCTTTATCTGTTGGACAACAAGGGTGGCGAAAGCAATTGCCACTTAAATTTTTGTCTGTGGTGATGAGCTTGGCAATCGTGCTCTGCGCAGGCCCCACTTGGCAACGTGCACCATCGCCATTTGGCGAAGACAAAGCCTCACTGCTTATTGCGTTAGACAATAGTGCTTCGATGCAAAATGAAGATTTAGCACCAACACGCTTAACGCGAGCAAAGCAAAAAATTCATGACTTGCTAGAGCTAAGAGATGGAGGACAAACGGGCTTAGTGGTGTTTGCGGGGACGTCACATTTGGCGATGCCGCTGACTAAAGACCGTCAGGTATTTGCGCCATTTTTGGCGGCTATTGATCCCGACATAATGCCTGTAAAAGGCAAAAGAGCCGATAGCATTATTGAGCAAATTGATAGTCAGCTATCGGAGAAAATGCCCGCTAGCGTGTTGTTAATCAGTGATGGTGTTACGCCAGATAGCTTAGTGCGTTTGGCTGAGTACTTTACGCAAAGCCCTCACCAGTTATTGATTTTAGCGACAGGTAATCCAAAGCTAAAAAGCAACAACCCAATGGATCTTAGCTCGTTGCAACGCTTAGCTGGTCAAAGTGGTGCAAGTTTAGAAGTGGTCAGTATTGATAATACCGATGTGCTAGCGCTAGAGAGAAAAATACAAAGGCACATGCAGCTCAATAATGAGTCGGCAATGCCGTGGCAAGATATGGGCTATTACTTATTGTTTCCTATCGCTTTGCTTTTATTGCTGTGGTTTAGAAAAGGCTGGCTAGTGCAATGGGTTGTTATTGGCTGTGTGTTAGCACCTTGCTATTCAGCATCGGTTATCGCCGCACCGGTTTATTCTGTTAGCGCTCATCAAGCAGAGAGCGGAAGTGCTTTTGAAGAAGTGACTACGCTGGATAAAGTCTCTAGCGCATGGACGAACCTTTGGCTAACTACAGATCAACAAGGGCAGTGGCACTTTAATCGACAACGCTATTTGCAAGCCGCCACCCATTTTCAAGATCCCATGCGCAAAGGCATTGCCTATTACTACGCCGCAGAATATTCGCTAGCTCATTCTGCGTTCTTAAATGCAGACTCCGCCAATGGCGCGTTTTACGCTGGCATTGCGCTCGCAAGGCAAAGGGAATATCTAAAAGCGCGTGACCTGTTTGCCTATTTATTAAGTGAAAAACGTTGGCCGTTAACGCCTGAATTGCGCTCGCAAATCGAGCACAATTTAATGGTAATGCAAGGCATAGTCGACGAAGTAAACCGTCTGAGTGCGAGCCAAGCAGGAACCACAGATGGGGCGGAGGATTCCATTGAGTTGGGAGATAATCCACAAACCGGTGATGGCGCAGAAGACACTGCGGTTGCTGAGATGATGCTAAAAGAGTCGCTCAATGCTAATGAGATTTTAGGCAGTGAAGAGTTGGCTGATAAATGGCTACGACGGGTAGAGTCCGATCCCAAGCTTTTTTTGCGCGCTAAGTTTCAAATACAGCGAAGCACACAGCAAGCACAGGAGCGAAGTGATGCCCAATAAATGCTTAAATATCGTATTGCTAGTGTTGTTATGTTTGCTAGCGATGAATGGCTATGCCCAAAGTCATGACAATAAAAGTGCGCCGCCTCAGCCTAATATTCAGCTAAAAAGTTGGCTACAAAAGCAGGGCGACATAGCCAATGCGCCATATACGGAGCTTCAAGCACAGGTCAATCAGCCCATTACGCTGTTTGTTGAAGTATCAACGCCGCGATGGTTTACCGCAGGTACGCAAGTGAGCCTGCCAGAAATTGCCAATGTCATTGTGCAAAAGCCCTCTCAACTTGCGGTAAATTACGCAGAAAAACGAGCGGGTAGTACTTGGTCGGTGCAGCTTTGGGAAATTCATTTATATCCACAGCAAGAAGGGCATTTTGTTGTGCCGCCTTTACGTGTTCAAGCGCAAGTCTCGGTGCAGAGTAGGGGCAATGTTCAACGTGAAATGTACACTAAACCGCTTAAATTTAACGCGCAACTGCCAACAGGATTGTTATCGCAGAGCTCGGCTTGGATCAACAGTCCGCAGGTTGAGATTGCGCAAAAGTGGCAACAATCAAGCGCAGAATTAAAAGCCGGTGATGCGATTACCCGCACTGTGACTATCACCGCCGACAATACTCTGGCTATGCTACTGCCACCGATATTTAATCGTAAGCATGATTTAGCCAGCGATCATTACCAACTGTATTCGCAGCCAATCAAGTTATTAGACGCGCAACATCGCCATCAATTTCAGGCGCAAAGAACTGAACAACAAGTGTATGTATTGCAACATGGCGGGGAGGTGACGCTACCTGAGTATTCAATACTGTGGTGGAATTCTCGCACGCAACAATTGGAAAAGCTGCAGGTGGAAGCTCGCACTTTTAAAGTCGCACATACACTTACATCGTGGATGAACTACTATAAGAATAGCATCGCTATTTTGTTGTTATTTTTGATTGGTTTTTCTATGTTAATCATAGCGATGCGACGATTTTATAAAACCAGACCATTGCCTCTGTTTTGGCAATTTTCACAAGTGTTGTATCGCGGTGACTCAGGCGAAATTAGAGCGGCTTTGTACGCGCATTTAAGGCGCTGTTCTGGTGAGTTACAAATGAGCAAATTATCTAGTGCAAGCCAATGGCAGATAGTCGCCAAGCAGATCCAAACTCAGCCAATTTCGTTTGTTCAAGGATGGCTAGTGTGGTGCAAAATAGCGTTAATGCGCAGGCGCACAATAGGGCAAATAGGCATGCAAAAAGCATTGCCAGAATTAGACAACATCAATCGCTGTTATTAACTCCGGTTAATAACAACCTTGGCGGTTGGTATACAAGTGACGCAAGAGTAACTTTAAACTATGAAAAGCACTGAGCTTAATTTGATTCCTTTCTTTGTCGCTGTGTATGAAGAAAGCAGTATGTCCAAAGCGGCTAATCGTTTAGGGGTGAGCCAACCTGCGGTAAGTAAAGCCTTAAAACGTCTGCGTGAAATTTACGACGATCCTTTGTTTCATCGCAGCCCTGCTGGGGTTAAGCCCACTACCTTTGCCTCTGATATTTACCCTGCGCTGTCGGCGTCGTTTAAAAACTTCACGTCTACATTAACTGCCACCAGAGATTTTGATCCTAAGGTATCTGAGCGGATTTTTTCTATCGCTTGCATTCCTTTGGTAGGGTATCGATTGATGCCTGAGCTGCTTTTGAAAATCAAAAGTTTAGCACCCAATATAGATCTGGATGTTCATCCGCTGTTTACCGAAGACCATGAATCAGATTTAAGACTGCAACGCTATGATTTGGTGCTAGATATGCGCCCAATCGAAAAGACCAGCTTAAAGATAGAAAAGTTAGGTACTGAAAGCGTGCGTGCGATTGTCAGACAAGGGCATCCAAGGATCAGTGACAGTATCAGTATTGAAGAGTTTTTAGCAGAAGAGCACATAGCGGTATCGCGCTGGCAAAGCAGAAGCTCATTTTTATCAAATGATCACTTTCCTGAGCTGAGTAAGCGAAAAATTGTGTATCGTTCGCCGGGGATTTTGGAAGTGTTACCTGTGGTATCTAGTACCGACTATATCTCGTTATTTCCGTCATCACTGATAAAGCAAGTGGGCGGCAATTATCCCATCCAAGTGTTAGAAACGTCGTTTTTAGATATATCAGAAGATTTATGTATGTTGTGGCATCCAAGCCGAACCGCAGAAGCCGGTCACAAATGGCTAAGAACTCAAATCCAGAGCGTATCTAAATCGATCTTTAATGATTAGAGTAAAGGCGCGGTAACCGTCTTGGTATTGTTTTTCCCTTACAATACCAAGAAGGTTTCTAAGCGACAGCTTATAGGCTATACCAAGCTTTTCCCGCTTTAAAGCCGATCAGTGATGACATTTGTTCAAGATAAATAGCAGGAACTTGTGACAACTCTTTTGGCAATTCTGATTGAGATACAAATTGAGCTAAAAATGATTTGTACGTAGAGAGCATACCTTCATTTGTATCTGTAGCACCTTGTGCTCTGGCGATTTTACGCGCTTTTTGTGTTAAGTAGCTTTCGATAATGCCCGCTTGGCCACGAAGTAAAGCATGTTTGTTCACCATACCCAGTTCATCGTTGGCAATATCGTTAGAAATCGTCGTTTTTAGCAGTGTTAGCTTAGATGTATCCATTGTTGTATTCCCCCACAGAATCAAAATAAAAGATGAATTCGTGTCTCATTATTTGCGCACTAAACTAGGCACATAAGCTATGCAAATAAACCATGCACAAAAGGTGTTAAATAATGAACAACGAAAAAAGATGATGCATCCTAAATCCAGAATGTTAACTAGTCCACAAAAATCGTATGAATATGTAAGATTGCGAATAAATTAGTTTACTTTTCGTTCTTTTTGTGTTTTTAAAGTGAGCTATTTTAGATGGGAATAATTGTTTCGGGTGGATGCAATGGGAATATGAAGAGAGCCTATAACCTAAGTTACAGGCTCTGCAAATAGCTTAAAACCTACAAGCTATAACTTACAAACGCGCCGTTGCTATTTCGCCACCGTCGATGTGTAATACTTCGCCAGAGATGTAGCTGGCTCTTGTAGAAGAGATAAAGACGACTGCGTTCGCCACTTCTTGTGGGCTTGCTAGGCGGCCCATTGGGTGGGCGTCTTCTTTGGCTTTAAATTCTGTTGGTGCTGAGATTCTGTAGCCGTCCCAACCGCCGCCAGGAAAGAGGGTTGAACCGGGTGCGATAGTATTAAAGCGGATTTTTCCTGCGTGCTCTTTTGATAGCGAGTAAACATACTGAGTAAGAGCAGCTTTAATTGACGCGTAAGCGCTGGTGCAATCTGTAATAGTGGCGCTAATTGAACCAATGAAAGTGACGGCTGGATTTGGGTTGGTCATTGCAGGGATAACCACTTCGATATTTTTTACAGTGGCAAGCAGGTCAACTTCGATTGAATCTTCCCAGCTGCCACTTAATGCGCTGACGTTCGGAACAAATACGTCAACAGCACCAATTTCTGCAATCCACCCTTTAAAGTCGGCTTCTTTAGTGACGTCTAGTTGTTTAGCGAAAACATTGCTGAAATCTTTTAGATTTTCTAGGGCAAGGTCCAGTTTTTCTTGGCTGCGACCACAAAAGTACACGTTGGCACCTTCTTCTAGAAAGGTTTTTACCATAGTCGCACCAATGCCAGTGCTACCACCGGTAATTACAATATTTTTGCCTTTGAAATTCAGATCCATATCGTCAATATCCTCATTATTTTTAATACTTTAGGTTTGCTTGTCACAACCTAATTTTATGATTCTTATAACAGTATATGCTGATCTGCAATCGAAAAGGCAAGGTGTTACTTACTTTGTATTTTTCAAAGGTAATCGTCATATTGAAGCTAGCAATAACGGCGTGCTTCGGACTGAATTCGATCGCTTAATTTAGGCTGATGGCGCAGCAGATGAACTCGCCGGGTATTCTATATCGTGTTCAATATAATCATCTTCGCTAAACCAAGTTACTGTGCCCACATAATCATTTTCATTTAGTCTGCTATCGATAAGAGCGGCAAAGCGGGCGGTCATTTTGAATAAGCCATTTTTATTTTCGAGGCCAGAGAGCAGATCTGCGGCAATGCCTTGTGCTTTGTCGTCCAGTTGTAAGTTCATGTAGTGCATCTTTTACCTGTCTATATTTCCTGATCTATATTGCCCAAATGGCAAGAGTCTTGCTCCAAGCGCCACAGTATGCAGGTTAGCGTCTCAAGTTGTAAGTGAATTCGTTATTCGGTGAGGGCAGGTGATACCAATCGTACTAAATAACTGGTCATTTTAACAAGCTAGCTCTGATCACTTACTTAGTGTGATTGGTATGAGTTTTTGGAGTGATAAAAAATGCCGCAAAGCGTACAAGCAATGCGGCAGATTATTTAAGTGTCAATTCAGCGCTTATTTATTGGAAAGTAACTGTTTAACTGCGGTCTCTAGCTGAACATCACGCTGGTTCGCAATGCTGTCAGGATAGTTATGAACAATCACATCAGGCACTATTTCTTGGTTTTCTAACCAGTTACCGTGTTTGTCTTTCATACCAAGTTGTGGCACGCCATAGACAAGCATTGGGTTTTGCTGGTGTTGCCAGTTTACGAAAGTACCAGTCCCTGGAACCGTATCACCGACAACTTTACCTAACTTGTTGTCTTGATATAGCTGTGCCATAACCGAAGCGTCAGAATAACAGTAAGAGTTGACTAACAGTACCGTAGGTTTGGTCCAACGTCGGATTGGGAATTTTGCTGCTTGATAACCGTCACGACTAACCGCTGTGCCGTATTGAACCGCAGATAATAGGTCAACAATTTGGTCATGCAGATTACCACCAGTGTTAAATCGGATATCAATTACTACTGCATCTTTATCACGATTTTCGCCAAACAGTTTATCGACTAACTGCTTATAACTGTCTGAGTCCATTTGCGGTACGTGCACATAGCCAATTTTTCCTTTTGATAGGGTATCAGCCAGTTTTTCGTTTTTAGCGACCCAGTATTGATAAGAGAGTTTAAATTCTTGTTTATTATCAATAGGGAATACCTGCACATTTACCACTTTGTCTGTATCAGGCTTAACAACACCAAGGGTAGTTGGTTTGCCGATAAGGTTGCGTAAGTATGGGTAAATATCATCAGATTTTTGGATAGCTGTACCGTTAACGGTTTTGATGATGCTACCTGCCACAATGGCAGAGTTAGGTAGATCGGACGGGCCGTTGTCTAACACTGTATCTACGCGCACCCCTTCACCTTGGTAACTGTCGTCATAAAATACGCCTAAGGCACCTACTTTTTCCCAATCTTGCCCTTGTTCGTAGAACGAGGCACCAGTATGTGAAGCGTTTAATTCACCGACCATCTCACTGAGCAAAATCGCAAAGTCTTGATAGGTGTGAACCGCCGGCAAATGGCGTGCGTAACTGGTTTTTAACCCAGCCCAATCAACGTCGTGTAACTTGGCGTTGTAAAAACGTTGTTCAGTCAAACGCCATACATGGTTAAAGATGTAATTTCTTTCTTGTGCAAAATCAAATTCAGCTTGTAGATCAAAAGCTTGAGTCTTTGATTGATGAGTAGCAAGGCTGTAGTTTTCGATAGTGCCATTGCCTAACATAATCAAAGAGCTGCCATCATTACTCAACTGAATTTGCGATACAGCCGCTGCAGGACGAGTAAATAACGGTGTGAACTCTTGGGTTGCGACTGAGAAAGTGGCAAACACAAGGTTCTCTTTTTGATTGTAAGCGACCAGTACATCTTTGTTGTCTGGTGACAACGCCGCAAACTCCAAATTAAGTGACAGTGGTGTTAAGCGATGTATGCGCTGAGCAAGTCCTTTGGCGTCCACCTCAGTTTTAGGTGCGGTTGCTGCTTGTTGTTCATCTTGTTTTTTCGCTTTGCTGTCGTCTTTGTCTTTCGATTTATCTTGGTCACTTGTCGCAGTGAGTGCGACGGCATCTTGATGTTTAAACCAGTTGTACTCTGTGAATTTATTTAAAGAAACACCATACACATCAAGCTGTGTTGGTGAGCCATCTAGTTTGGTTACGCCGTCTTTTGTGGTTAGCCAATAAGCAATTTGACCATCGTTTGAGAAAACGGGCGAGAACTTACCAAAACCACTTTGGCTCAACACGATGCGGCTATCTTTTTTGTTGCTATCAAACATCACAATTTTGTTTGCGCCAAACAAACTGCCAGTGCGAGATATGACATATTGGCTGTCTGGTGACCAGTTGTAGCTCCAATCACTCCTAGCATACGAATAAAGCTCAGTAGATTTAACCAACGGTATAATCGATTTATCGGCAAGGTTTTCAACAACTAAGTTATTAATATCAACGCGGTAGGCGATTTTTTTGTTGTCAGGTGATAGAACAGGTTGGTATTCATCTTGCGGAGTTTGCGTGACCGCTGTTTCGGTTATGGATGTCGAACCAATAAAGCCTTGGTCGGTCGCATTCACTTGACTGCGGTAGATATCCCAATTGCCGTTGCGCTCAGAGCTGTAGTACAGAGACTTGCCATCATTAGAGAAAGACACGTCTTTTTCTTGTTGTCCGGTGTGCGTAACGCGAACTACACTGCCACTGCTCATAGAGACGACAAAAATATCACCACGAGCCACAATCGCAGCTTCTTTACCCGATGGAGACACGGCAAATTCAGTGGCTTGATATTTCAGGTTAACGTTACGCTCGCTTGCTTGTAGATCTTGCTTGCGGATATGAATCGCCACTTTATGACTTTTCGCGTCTTGGTTTGGTTTAATCCAAATGTCGCCATCATAGCTAAACACAAGATCGTTTTGATTACTCACTGACAATGAACGCAGTGGGAATGTATCAAAAAACGTTTGTTGTTCTGGTTTAGCAGAAGGGTCGTTAATATCTTTGCGCCATACGTTAAATGAGCCTGAACGTTCAGATAAATAGTACATAGCGCTATCATCGGCTGACCAATGTGCGTCTCTGTCTTCGCCTTTGAAGTAGGTTAGCTGTAGGTGTTTGCCACCTTTGTATAGCCAGATATCACGCGCCGATGCTGAGGTATGATGTTTACGCCACTCTTGCTCGATGGAAGGCATATCTGTGTATAAAAACCCTTGCGCGGTGTGTGCGCTATCAAAGCTACTGACCGCATTGCCTAGCTCTAAGTGCTCTCGTCCGCCATTGGCATTGACAGAATATAGGTAGAAGCCAGCGCCAAATAGACCATTGCCCATGTTCGCTTTGTCGTTACCAATGCGGCGACTTGCAAAATAAACTGTGCTGCCGTCAGAGCTGTAAGAGTAAGGAACGTCTTTGCCTGGATGATAAGTTAAACGCTGCGATTGTCCGCTATTTACATCCATGGTAAAGACATCACCAGTGCCGAAACGGTTCGAGCTGAAGGCAATAGATTTGCCATTTGGAGACCATACCGGATGACTGCTAAATACTGACTCACTGGTTAGTGGAAGTGCGTCTCCTCCAGTGCTTGGTACAAGCCAAAGTTGCCCTGCATAGCGAAAGACAATTTGTGAACCATCGGGTGATACTGCGGCATCGCGATACCAGTTTGCAGAATTGGCAGTGTCAGTTTGCTGTACTGGGGCGGCAATAACCACCGAAGTAGAAACCGCTAACAGGCCAAGTGTTTGAGTCAGGCGTTTAAACACGAAATATTCCCATCTAGACAAAAGATAAACGGTAGCAAATTGCGCCTTAGCTTTGGGTTATATTATCGGTAAATTAGCTTTCAATAACCGTGCTAAGTCTTTGCTAAGCAAAGAATAAGAATAGTTGAGAGCGTGGTGATTTTAAAATAAATAGGGCTAAACCTCATCAAAGCTATGTTTGATGTGATTTAGCCTTATAAAATCATCGGTATTAAATGAATAAACCGTTATTTTTTGCTTACGGTATTGGTGACTTCATTGAGCACATTGCCGGTTGCACCACTAGGTAGGGTAATGCCCAATAGGTTAGATAAGGTGGGCGCAATATCATAAGGGGTGATTGCTGTGGTGACTTTTTGCGCGCTGATGTTATGTCCGGCAAAAATGACAGGCACATGCGTATCATAGCGCCACGGTGAGCCATGAGTGGAAGCTACCGTTAAGCCATCCATATCATTAATATAGGTTCTTGGCTCGAATACCAAATAGACATCACCGGAGCGGTTAGCATGATAATTGTTGCTGATCATGGTATTGAGATAACTATCGGCTAATCGCCCTGTTGCGATATCTTCACTGGTGACTGCGCTCGCAACGCCTTTTATTTTCATCGCTTCCTCGGCAATAACCGCTTGTAATTGCGCAAGGTTGATGGATTTTTGTTTGATTAAATCGTGATTCAAATACACATAAGGCTGAGTATATAGCCTGATGATCTCTTCATTAACCGCAAACTCTGTGGCAAGTCGTTGTTTGAGATTGTCGGTGAGTAAATTGGATTTATCAAAATACTGGGCTTGTTTTAACCCAAGTGAAGCGGCCACAGGAGAGGCTTCAGGCGCGCCATGATCGGCGGACAATACAACCACGGTTTTGTCTAAACCCACGCGCTTGTCTATCTCAGCAAATAATCCCTGCAAGGTTCTATCTAAACGAATCAAGTTATCCTCCGCTTCAAGGCTTGATGGTCCATAAAGATGCAGTACATAATCATTGGATGAAAAGCTGATCGCTAGAAAATCGGTGACACTGCGACGCCCTAGTTGTTCTTCTTCGAGCAAGGTTTTGGCAAAATCTGCGGTGATTTCATCGCCTGCTGGGCTGATGGTGAGCATGGTCGAATAGTAAGGGAAACTTTCTGGCCCATAAGGGTGGGGAAAGGTTCTTTGAAAACCGGCCAAATCGAATTTGTGTTGCTGTGAGACTTCTTCAAGCGTGTATTTATCCCTTGCCAGAGAGAGCTCCCAACGCTTACCTGAATATTGTGAGGGTACGTTCTTTTTATTCCACGCCTCGACCCAGCTCGGATAACGAGTGTAGTAATAATCGCTGGTGACAAACTCTGCTGTGGCTTTGGAAAACCAAAAGGCTTTGCCTGTGTGACCTGCTAGCGCAATAGCGCCGCGATCTTTAGTAGATACGGCAAACACTTTTGAGCGGCCATTGTTTGAAATTGTCAGCTCATCACCAAAAGTGGAGACTAGCATTGGTGCGGGCGAGCGGCCGTCTTGCTTGGCGGTGCGTTGGGTCGGATCAATTTCAGTGGATTGATCAACCCCTGCTTGTTGAGTAAGCATTTGGTAGTCGCCATCTTCAACGTTATACACCAAGCGTTGCTGAGCGCGGTCATACCAAACATTGCCGACCATGCCATGCACCGAAGGAGGCGCACCGGTGGCAAGTGAGGCGTGACCGACAATAGTTTCGGTATTGGCGTGTTGATAATGGGCATTGCGGTAATAGACGCCGTTATCCATCAGGTAACGAAAGCCGCCATCGGTGAAATTGTGCTTATAACGCTCTAGAAGATCTCCGCGCAGTCCATCGACTGTGATCTGCAATACCAGTTTAGGTTGGGTGTCTTGCGCATAAGCAAAAGCATTAAATAGCCCCATACTGGCAAAGCCTAAACCCAGTGCAATTAATTGTTTTTTCATAGTAATGACCTATTTAAACCTGATTTTTAAAACGCACACTAATGTGCACTGCGCACTAACCGTAATCCCATATCCGACATGGTGATGGACTGACTGGCGAAGTCTCGTCGAAAGTTCTCCGATTGCTCAGCACTATAAGCAAAACTGCCGCCGCGCACGGATTTATGGGCAAGTTTGATGTCAGTGTGTTGGGCGTTGTTTGGGTTATCTTGTGGGGAGTTGCGGTAATAGGTTTCTTCAAAGGCATCTATGGTAAATTCGCCAACATTACCCGTCATATCATACAGCCCAAGCTCGTTGGGTTTTTTCTGACCAACGCGGTGCGCTTGATTGTTGGCATTGCCTGCATGCCACGCCACCTCATCAATGTTGTTGGAACCGCTGTAAGTGTAACCTTTAGAATAATTGCCTCCCTTGGCAGCAAATTCCCATTCCGCTTCGGTAGGCAAGCGATAGTTTTGCCCAGTCACTTCGTTTAAGCGCTGCACAAAAAAGTACGCTTGTTGCCAGCTCAAGTTATTCACTGGCACTTGCGGGTCTTGGAAAAAACTTCGAGAGTGTCCCATCACTTCTTCAAACAAAGCCTGAGTCACTTCATATTTGGCGATATAAAAGCTATCTACTCGCACGCTATGTGCCGGCTTTTCTGCCGCGTGTGCGGAAAGCGAGTCTGAGCCCATGACAAAGGTGCCACCTTCAACGAGCACCATATCCGCTTCTATTTGCGCGGTAAGAGGGTGCGGCTCTACAAGAGAACATCCTGTCGTTGTTAACACTAGCGTCCATGCTAAGAGGGAGTAAGAGTTTTTCAAAGGCAGGTTCATGCTTAGTCTCTTTAGAAATCAAAACATAAGCTTATCAAGGAGTGACTTTCCAAATGGTTATAAACGCAATAACAAGCCTTTTGTATAACCAAAAGTTAAAATTAGGCTGTTTTTGGCAACCAAAATAACGGTATCGATATGTTGTTGACTCAAGGCCCACAGTTTAATGGTCACCCTTCTAAAAGAATGCACGTCATGGCAAAACCGATTGGCGCAGCGTGTAATATTGATTGTAATTATTGCTACTACCTAAGTAAGCAAGACCTTTTACAGTACAAAAAAGGTTGTTCACCACAGATGAGTGATGACGATCTTGAGTTGTATATCAAACACTATATTGAGGCGCAAAATACCCCTGAAATCATTTTTTCTTGGCAAGGGGGCGAGCCAACGTTATTGGGATTAGCCTATTTTGAAAAAATTGTTGAGTTGCAGAAAAAGTATCAGCCACAAGGCGTGAGTATTGCCAACGATCTGCAAACCAACGGCACCTTGTTAAACGCTAAGTGGTGTCAGTTTTTAAAAGCGAACAACTTTTTAGTCGGGCTAAGTATTGATGGCCCTGCGATGTACCACGACGCTTACCGCACCAATAGAGCAGGGCGCGGCACTCATAAACAAGTGATGGAAGCGGTAAAACTGCTGCATGAGTATGAAGTACGTTTTGCCACGCTCACTTGCATTAACAACCTAACCAGTCGTAATCCGCTAGAGGTGTACCGTTTTTTGCGCGACGAAGTGAAATCGCCGCAAATGCAGTTTATACCTATTGTGGAACAAAAGACGTTTCGTGATACGGCGCCGCAAACTTGGGCGGCAAACGATCAACCTCGTCAAGGTGATAAACGCTTGATTCCGGCTGCAAAAAACTCGGTGATGGAATCATGGTGCGTATCAGATGAAGCGTGGGGCAATTTTTTAATCGCCGTATTTGATGAATGGGCAACTCACGATATCGGCACAGTGTTTGTGCAATATTTTGAAGCCTTTATTGAAACTTGGATGGGGCGCAAGAACCCGCTTTGTACCTTGAGTGAATTTTGTGGAAAGGGCTTAGCAATGGAGCCAAATGGCGACGTCTTTGCTTGCGATCACTATGTGTACCCTGAATACAAAATCGGTAACTTGCATACGGATAAATTAGATGAAATGGCATTTTCGAGTCAGCAACAACGTTTTGGCTTTTCTAAAACTCGTAATTTAACCGAGCAGTGCAAGCAATGCGATTACCAGTTTGCCTGTTTTGGTGAGTGTCCTAAAAACCGCTTTATCCGCACTCGTCAAGGTGAGCCCGGCCTTAACTATTTGTGCGCGGGCTGGCATAAGTTTTATAAGCATGCGGATCGCTCTTTAGCACATATATTGCGCGTGATGGGTTACCCAGTCGCGCACGGTAAATACAGTGATTCGGTAATGCGTCAGGCTATGGCACTGCAACAGCCAAAGCCGATAAAGAACAAGATGTTCAATAAAAACGCATTTGGGGCTAAGTTTTGATGAATCGTAACTATCTCAATGTAGGTCCAATCGTTTTGTTACTGACTATGGCACTGAGTTTCTCAGTTAATGCCCGTTTAAGTGCTGGTGGAGAAACAGCGGATACAAGCCACAACCAAACTAGCCATCCGTCAGCTCAGCAGCTTTCGTATATTGCGCAAGACAGAAATAATCCAATATCAACACGCATTGATGCGCTACAACAACTGGCGCAGCATCCCAGCCAAAGCGCGCTTATTGCTGTGGCAAGAGGGCTAAAAGATCCCTCGTATGAAATAAGAATGGCTTCGGTGAGCGCTACAGAGCCTTATCCGTTTGCACATCGCTGGCGACTATTAGCGCCACTGATGAACGATCTGGTAGTGGATGTGCGAATGGCCGTTGCGCACAATTTAGTGGTTGAATATAGCGAAATGAATGCGCTACAAAAACAGCAGTTTGAGAGCGTATTTGACGAATGGATAGCAAGGCTTGAGCAAGCCTCCGATGAAGAGTCGTTAATTAGCATGGCGCTAGCGTATGTGCATGTTGAGCGCTATTCACAAGCGAGGCAGGTTTATGTTCAATTAACAGAACAATCACAGCACAACGTTGAAGCTTGGATTGGTATCGCAGAAACTTACCGTTTGGAGCACAATGATTTTCAGGCATTAAATGTGTTGCAAGATGCCTTGAATACCAATCCGCAACAGCCGCAATTGTATTACTCTAAAGCATTGACTTTAGTACGCTTAGATAGAAAACCACAAGCGGCGCAGGCAATGGAACAGGCGGCAACACTGGCAAAAACCAATGCGCATTACTGGTATGTAAACGGTATTTTGCACGAAGTGTTTAACCCTATAGCAGCGCAATATTCACTGCAAAAAGCGTACAACATTTCGCGCAACCCACAACATTTGTATGCGGTGTGCGATTTAAAAATTAGACATGCTGATGTGGGTGCAAAACAGTGTGTGCTAGAGCTAAAAAGCCTAGCACCCGATGAAGTGACTAGTGCATTAATGCGTCGTATTGATCACGGGGATGACGTTATTACGCACTAAGGCGCGTTTTACGTTTTTACACAGCTTGCCAAAGCGTCGGATATCATCAAAGTTTGGTGGCGTACCATCTGAGATGTAGTGCTCCCAATACGAAAGCTCAGTATCCACTAGCTCCATTAATTTTTTTGGACAACCGACGCAGTTGGTTCCCGTACCGCAGACAAAAGTCTCATCTTCATAAAGAGGCAATTCGATTTTGGCTTGCTCTATAAGGTTATGCATTGCTGTGAGTCTATCGGGTTTACGTTCGTTCATTTCGCTGAGCCTTGAATTTTAGTCGGGGTATAATAATACAAATTAATCGAATGTATATAGTTCGTTCCATTATTAAGAAATGCCCAGATTAAAAGCAAAGCGACTAGACAGACGCTTTGGAAAGTGGCTGCTATGCAGAGGGATTTGTGATGATGAAGTTGATAACTTTTTGGGTTTTTTCTTAGTTTGTTTTTTGGTTTAGCAAACTGTTGCCCCAAAGTTTGCTATCACAAAATCATGGGTGTTTTATCTTTTGTAGTAATAGGAGCGCAGGAAGCATTTTTCTCTTTGCAAAATTCAAGACCTGACCCCATTTATTTATGCTTTTTATGTAAAGGCAGAATGTGAAATGTGAAGTCTATGCGTTATTTTTCAGTGGCTTATGCTAGATTGAATGAAACTTAGGCAAGCAGGAAAACGAGCTAGCCTGTTATTAATATTATTAAATGGTCCGAGGAATTCATGCAGCCGATAGATAAGCCATGGGAACAATTGCAAAAAGCTGAATCCTACATAGAGAAAATGTCTAGCGCCGAAAATCTGGAAGATTACGAAGATCACTGGAAGGATTTTCTTCATAACCTAGAGCGTGCATGGAATAAGCTCGTCAGTCATTTGAAGAGAACCCCTAAATACGAAGGCTGGGTCGAACGGGGTAGAACTGAAAAACTAAGAAGGCAAGATCAACTGTTAAGCTATCTTGTTAACGCGCGTGGAGCCGAGGAGCATTCAATTGCGGATATAACCTCGAAAGAATCAGGGGGAATTGGAATTAATCCCGCTATTGGTAATTCGTTGCATATAAATAAACTAGAAATGAAGGACGGGCAAATTCATATCGATTCAGATCAACCCTTAAAAATCGAGTTCTTTCCAGGAAAGGTGACTTTGCTTCCAATCGAAAATAGAGGTAGAAGCTATGGCGTACCTACCTCCCATTTAGGGAGGGGGATTGAAGGTTCTAATCCTGTAGAGCTGGCAAAACATGGTGTCGAGTTTTATCGTTCCTATTTTAAAAAAGCTGAACAGCATTTTGTCAAATAACCTTTTAACAACTAGGTGCTACTTTATTATGTAAATTGTACGATGGATTTTAAAGTAAACTTCACCTTGAAACTTTTCTCAAGGTGAGTGCAGGTGCGATATATTGCGAATCACTAATTATCAATAGGTTATGTTTTGTTGTCTTTGAGTAAGTATTCCCTCCTTTAGCTAGAGCCCAAGCATTCTCCTTATTCTGTTACGCCTTACTCGCTCGACTTCCCTCCCACGCAGTGCGGCTTCGTTCAACAAGTTGCTTAAACGGACAAAAAACGGTTGGCTTTTGCTTGTTCTTCGCCATTTTAGCCATCAATTTTTCGCCGCTTATCAAGATGTTAGTTTGCATGAATAAACCAACACCCCAGCTATAACTCTAGGGTGAACGTCGTGTTATTTCAGGTGATTCTGGGGTAGCTGTGATTGACCTAAGACAGCCACGACTAAGATAAAGTCATCTTCTTTGGTGAAATAAGCTGTGTGTTTTCCAATCGGGAAGTAAAAGCCATTTGGGTATATCTCGTCACAGCTTCTTCCTAAACTGGGGTTATCAGCTAGCATTTGAAACCCAGTTAGCAGAGTGTTTTTGTAGCTGATCCACTGTAATTCAGAAAAGTTTTCAACCGTGTAGTTTTTTACTTTGCGCAAGTGAGATTGCGCTAAGTTACTTAGCTTGTATTTGTTCTTTTGCATAAGTTAGTTACAGCGAATTCAGAAAGCTTTCGCCATCAACTGCGTTTCCATTGTTCAAGTCTTCTTTAGCTGATTCAAAGCAGTGTTTGAGGTACTCAACTTTCATGGCTTCTAGCTCTTCAAAGTCACGAATGGACATGACAACGACAGCATCTTTACTGTTTTTGCTGATTTTTATTGGCTCGCGTTGTGCGTTTAGAAGTAGCTCGCCGAAATTTCGTTTGGCATCATTCGCTGTTAATGTATGCATGGTTAGTTCCCATTTGAGTTTACAGTTAGATTATAATGTACCGCATCAAATGTGCAATTTAATTAAATCGTGCGATTTTTAAGGAGTGCAAGGTAACAAAACTGTACATTAGGGTTGAATGACAATGAGCTTCTTTGCACATAGCAGCAGTGTTAGGTGTTCTTGCCCAAGAATGTGTACTACCACAAGTTTCAATATCCATATACACGAGTGGCGTATTTGCTATTGTAGTCAGCAGTTTAGCTAGGTTGATACAGCAGAAATGAGGCTTTTATCCCTCAATAGACTCTAACTTCTTTGAAAACTGTCGCTACCCAACAAAAATTGCCTTCTGTCTTACTCAACTTATCAGTGGTTTGATAGAGTTATGAATCGATGTGCAAGGAGGGTTTGAGATGGGAACTATAATAGGATTGGTCATTTTAGCTGTGGTAGATTGGTATCTTGTTCGGAAAACAGGACTTCATATACCTCAACTAATTTCCAAAAAGTATGCCGAGTATTCGCGTGGCAAAGAACACCACAAATAAGATGGCATTGAATACGTTCAAAACTCGTCAAAGTATGACGGCCAAACTTCATCTTGTTCAACGACACTTATATAGAAACCTAGAATATAAGTGTCGGAATTTATTCAGTTAAATGACCGCTGAACCAAAACGGTTGTGTCCGTCACTGCCTTTAAAAAAGCCAAGATAAATCAACATCAATAGTGAACCAATTAAAGGCACTAGGTTGACCAGCACCCACCAACCTGTTTTATCAAGGTCGTGTAAGCGTCTTACTTGCGTTGCGATAGACCACCACAGCAATAAGATACTGATTACAAAAGTCACAAACGATGCGATTGGCGAGACACTGTCGGGACTCTGGTGAGATAAATTGCTATCAAGTGCGAGACGCATGCCTGCGCTTATCACGAAACAGATGACGAGCATGAACCAATATGTTTTGCGACTGGCGCGTCCTTGAAACGAGAGAATGCCCATAAATTGACCCCTTTTAGCGATAGAGTTGTAAATTTGACTCAATATAGCACATACCAAAGTGTGTCTAAGTCGATGAAGCTAAAGAATTAGAAACACATTTTGATATGATACGTTGAGTTTAGGGGGATTCACTTCTTTGTCATCAAAAAATGATGAATTTATGGTTGTTGTTTGGTTGGCGCGAATGCAATTTCTCTAATGCATACATTTTGCGGTTGTTGAAAGGCAAACAACACTGTGCGAGCCACGTCATCAGCGGCCAGTACGCCTCCCATATCTTCTTTCCATGCATCATAACCGTCTTTTATCTCTTGAGAGGAGGTATGAGAAAGCAATTCCGTTTCTACCGCACCCGGTGCAATTGTGGTTACTCGTACATTGGCGGCAGCGACTTCTTCGCGAACATTTTCGGATATGGCGTGTACCGCGAATTTTGTGCCGCAATAAGCCGCATGGCTAGGAAACGTTTTTCTGCCTGCGATAGAACTTATATTAACGATAGTGCCACTGTTTCTTGAGATCATTGGCGCGAGTACCGCTTGCATGCCGTTGAGTAGCCCTAATACATTGACATCAAACATGCGTTTCCATTCTGCGGCATCTTGCGTATCAATGGATCCTAGTAACATAGTGCCAGCGTTATTGACCAAACCTTCAACTGCGCCAAATTGTTGCTCAGCTTTTTTAATGGCAGCGACAAAAGAATTGGGGTCGGTTACATCAACTTTTTCGCACAGTGTATTAGGAAGCTCTAGAGCTTTTAGTTTTTCAACGCGACGGGCTATCAGTAACAAAGGATGACCTTGTTCACTAAAGCGACGTGCGATGGCTTCACCTATACCTGAACTTGCACCGGTAATCACGATCAATTTTTTCATGCTGTTTCTCCTAAATTCATGTTGGTCGAATCTATTTCGATAGGAGAAGTTTAGCGGTGGACTTATTGTTGATATATATCCCTTTACTTAAAACACTGTTGCTATACTGCAACAATAAGGATTTGAAACGGAGAAAGTCGCTTGGACATTTCATTGCTGAACCATAAAATCCCACCGCCAGTTGTGCTATTGGTATGCGCCTTGTTGGCGGGATACATAGCGGACTTTTCCTTTACTGATAATCCGTGTGCATGGCTGATTGCTGTGATGTTGGTATTGATTAGCTTAGGACTGGCCTGGGTCTCTATCGATTCTTTTAAAAAAGAGAATACAACGGTGAATCCGCTACAACCCTCGAAAACACAGAATTTAGTCACACACGGCGTATATCGATATAGCCGCAATCCAATGTATTTATCCCTGGCAATATTGCTGGTGGCTTGGGCGTCTCTATTAGCATCGTGGACGGGCATATTCGGTTGTTTGATATTTGTTATGTACATTACTCAATTTCAAATTAAGCCGGAAGAGCGTGCGTTAATGCACAAATTTCCGCAATCTTATACTGCATACCTCAAACGTGTCAGAAGGTGGTTATAGTCTATGTTGAATAACATAAATTTATCGCTACTTCGCTCATTTGTGCTGATTGCACAGCTGGGGAATTTTACCCGAGCGGCAGAAGCGTTAAAGGTGTCTCGTTCGCATATTTCTCGTCAAATGACCGAGTTAGAATCGGAATTAGGCGTGACTTTATTGCTAAGAACCACGCGCACATTAAAGCTAACCAGCGCAGGAAAAACGTTATTTGAACAGTGTCAGCATGCGTTAGGACATATTGATCAGGCGTTGCTAGCTGCCATTGATGATGTGCACGAAATGAAAGGACACATAGCAATAAATTGTGTGGGTGGCGTACTTGGAGAAGAGATTCTCGTTCCCATGCTTAATGAGTTTATGCTTTTGTATCCTGAAGTAAGTGTCAGCTTAGACTTTAGCAGTCACCGCATAGATTTGATTGCAGATGAGTTTGATTTAGCGTTTCGTATGGGCTCATTACCAGACGCCAGTTTCGTAGCACGTAAACTGCTTGAAATAGAGATGGCGACTATCGCTAGCCCAAGCTATATCAAAAAATATGGCGCACTTGAAAGCCCCAAAGATCTTACCCAGCATCGCTGTTTAACGGGTTCGGTGAATCGTTGGCACTTGGTTAATAAATCCACGGGTAATAGTGTTGATGTTCAAGTTACTGGACATTTGCAATGTAAAAATGGACGAACTTTAGTGAACGCTGCGCTATGTGGTAACGGCATTATTCGAGTACCAGTGTTGTATTGTAAAAAAGAGCTTGAAGCGAATATGTTGTCACATGTGTTCTCTGATTGGCACATACCTAGCGTTGATTTTTCAATGATTTACCATAAAGACAAATTTAGACCTGAGCGTTTGATTAAGCTGATTGAATTTATTATCGATAAATTTGAACAGATGAGAAAGACATAAGCGAGGTTGATTTTTAAGGAGACGAAGTGAACAGTTATCAGATTTTGTACAAAAAAAAGATTATTTGGGCGGTCAATCTTGGCGGTAACAATGTTGTAGATCAGATAACCAGTTTAACCGAACAAGGGTATGAGATATTCAGTCGAGTAGTGCAGGCAAGCACTGAGAGTGATGCTATCCGTCAATTTAAAAAACTGTATAAACTGGCTAAAGACAGCCATGATGTGACAATAGGTAGTATCTTTTTCTTCAGAACCAACAAGTTACAAAGGCTTCCTTATCTGGCATATTCGATTGCTAGCTATATTGTCGCTTTAGTCAGCGTATTACTGCTGGCGATGGTCGCACACGAGAGTGATATGGATTATTCAATGATTTTGTTGATCCCTATTTTTCTGGGGCTGATATGGTTTATCAGTGCGCTATCTATTGCGAGATGGAAAAACTGCGGGCATAAAGTGTGGCAATATGTGGTCGTAGCGTTAATTGTTACTTTGCTTGATTTTTATTTTTTAGGCGTGATGAATGTATTGCTGATGCTGTATTTATTCTTTAGACCACAGTCAAAAAATATCAATTAAAGCTTAATATAAATGTCATAAAAATAAAGCGTCAGCTACTAAAAGTCTGACGCTTTATTTTTTGTGAGTAGTTCATTTATTTAACTTGGTGTGAAAATAGAAGAAAGGTGCGTATTAATAGCGTTTGTGATACCTGTTTGAATAACTATTTAGATCAACTATTCTTTTCAATCGGTCGAGCTAAAACTTACCAATATTAGGCAAGTAAAGTCTTGTTGGACTTGAGAAGTCTAGTGAGTTGATCCGTTAAGTTCAATCGCTTTGATAGCGTGAGTCGTCCTGCATCGTACAGTCTTACTAGCACACTGTTATCTGTAAGCTCACATCGATTTTCATAGCGTATTTCTTCTAGAAAAGCGTCCATTTTATATGGAGATAAACAAAACCTTTCAATTTCACACTCTTGATCGCAGTTGTATATAACCACTTCCATACATGCTCTCCTAAGAGTAATTATTTTCGATGGGTTTATTATCCTTAAATATTATTTAATAAACTTACTACTAAGTCACATAAAGAGTTTTGGCGTTGGTATGTGCGAGGTTGATCAACAAATTTACTTTCAAACCCTCATTATCTGAGAAATAGGTCACTATTATAAATGCTTTAAATAATGAGGAAATCTTATATTTATTACGTTACATAAAATATGTAACTCATTGATAAATAATTAGTCACATAAGGTTGTGATATATGGTGCATATAGATGTGGAGTGATTGTGATGTTTAAATTTTGTTATTGTTAAATTTGAAAAATAAGTAGCAGTAAAAGACATTACTCAATCCATTTCATTATTTGAGTCAAATGACTAGAATGATACTGTGAAGCAATATCAATTAGATTTGTTGCTAGAAAGCAAAAGGAAACCTATGAACCCGCAAAACTACCTCAACTCTTTAAATAGAGATTATCTGAATGTGCATCGTCAAAAAGAAGACTTGTTTTGGACAACTTATATGGGGACGTCAAACGATCAGGCGGGTTCAGCTGCCGCTGAAACCAAGTGGAACCAGTTTCTAAGTGATCCTGAAAGATTGAGTCAAATTCAGCACCAGCTTGAGCAATTAAACCAATTAGACAACAGTGAAGAAACGCAGTTGGTGAAACAAGGTTTGCAAGGCTGGTTAGCGACTTTTAAGGCGCACGCTTTACCTACTGAAGAATCTCGTCAACTAAAAGCCGATTTAATTAAGTTTGAATCGGATCTGTTTGAGAAAAAACAAAACTACACTCAAGTGTTTATCGATGCTGATGGTAACGAACAACAAGGTTCATTGCCGGTATTGGCGGCAAACATTCGTACCAGTGATCATGAAGCGGTGCGTAAATCGTCTCACCAAGCATTGCTAGATGTGGAGCAATGGCTACTGCACAATGGATTTTTAGATCTGGTTAAGCTGCGCAATAAGTTTGCTCGCTCATTAGGCTTTAATAACTTCTTTGACTATTCCATTGTAAAAACAGAGCAAATGTCGACCGACGAGCTGTTTGCCATTTTAGACGACTTTGAACAGCGAACTCGTGACAGTAATTTACGCAGTTTGCAGGAGTTGGCGGCAGAAAAAGGTAATAGTGCCGTTGAAGCACATAACTTTGTGTTCTCTTTCTCTGGCGATGCAATGCGTGATTTGGATCAGTACGTGCCATTTTCACAATCGCTTCGTCGTTGGATTGAGTCGTTTGGTCGCCTTAACATCACCTATGCAAATGCGGAACTGACCTTAGATCTTTTGGATCGTAAAGGTAAATACCCTAATGGGTTCTGTCATGGTCCAATTCCATCATTTGTCGATGAAAATTCGCAATGGGTTGCGGCAAAAGTGAATTTCACGAGTAACGCTAAACCTGATCAAGTGGGCAGTGGCTATGACGGCATTAATACACTGTTCCACGAAGGTGGACATGCCGCGCATTTCTCGAATGTGAAAATGAACGCACCGTGTTTTGCGCAAGAGTTTGCGCCTACTTCAATGGCGTACGCTGAAACACAATCCATGTTTTGTGACAGCTTACTAGGGGACGGTGATTGGCTAAAACTGTACGCGCTTAACGAGAAGGGCGAAGCCATATCAGATGATGTGATTAAAGCGATGGTGGAAAGCAAACAGCCATTTCGCGCTTATAGTGAACGTAGCATCTTAGTGGTGCCGTATTTTGAGCGTGCTTTATACCAACTTTCTGAGCAAGAGTTGACGCCTGAAAACGTGACTCGCCTTGCTCGTGAAACAGAGCAAAAGATCCAAGGTTTGGCCTGTAGCCCACGACCGCTAATGGCAATCCCGCACTTATTGTCGGATGAATCTGCTTGTGCCTACCAAGGGTACTTATTGGCGCACATGGCGGTTTATCAAACTCGCGCGTACTTTACTAAGAAGTTTGGTTTCCTTACCGATAACCCTGAAATTGGTCCGTTGCTAGAGCAGCACTACTGGCGTCAAGGTAATGCGGTCAATCATAATCAGACCATTGTTCAACTGACAGGCGAGGGCTTTAATGCCAAATATCTGGCGGATGAATGTAACTTAACGTCTGAGCAAGCGTGGGACAACGAACTACAAAAAATTGCCGGTTTAGCGGATCGTGAACGTGCAAGCGTACACGCTTTAGACGCTCGTATTAGTATTGTGGATGGTGATAAAAAATTGGCAAACAATGAGCTTAGCGATGAGCAAATGTGCCAAGATTTTGAACGCTATATCGTAGAGACTTACGGACGTTAATGACGTTGATAGGGCGTTATAGCTAACGCCCTCATTTATACCAATCGTACTAAATAACTGGTCATTCTAGCTTGTTAAAATGCTCGATAACGGCGTTAGAATTTTTGATTGTAGAACAACTACTTATCGAAAAATTCTGCCTTGTTCTCGAGCATTTTTCCTGCGCTAGCTCTGATCACTTACTTAGTGTGATTGGTATTACACAGACAATAAAAAAGGTCGGAATCACTTATGTGACTCCGACCTTTTGCTTTTTAGTGTATTACGCTTGCACTAATACTTTCTGGTCGCTTTTCTTCAAGAAAGCGTAAGTGAAGCCAGTCACCAGTGTACCTGCGGCAATTGCCACTAAGTACATAACCACTGGTGTAATTGCGTTTGGAATTAACAGTACGAATAAGCCGCCGTGTGGTGCCAGTAACTCTGCGCCAAACAACATACTTAGTGCGCCGGTAATTGCTCCGCCAATCATACATGATGGGATAACACGCATTGGATCTTTGGCTGCAAATGGAATCGCACCTTCTGAGATAAAGCACAAACCTAATACAAAAGAGGCTTTACCTGCTTCACGAGCACTGGATTCAAACTTGTTTTTAGCCAAGAACGTCGCCAGACCCATACCCAGTGCCGGTACCATACCTGCCGCCATAATTGCCGCCATTGGTGCGTATTGTTGTGATGCAAGTAGACCCACACCAAACGCATACGCTGCTTTGTTTACTGGACCGCCTAAGTCAAAGCACATCATTGCGCCAAGTAAAATACCTAGCATTACCGCATTACCTGCGCCCATAGTATTTAGGAAGTTCTCAAGGCCGCCCATTGTTGCTGCTACGGGGTTACCGACCACGTAAATCATCACTAAACCAGTAAACAGCGTCGCAACAAAAGGAATGATTAAGATGGGTTTAAGTGCTTCCATCGACTGTGGTAAAGAGAGTTTTTCAGCGATAAATTTTGCGCTGTAACCGGCAATGAAACCGGCCGCAATGCCACCAAGGAAGCCTGCGCCTAGTGAGCTAGCTAACATGCCTCCTACTAAACCTGGAGCAAGTCCTGGACGGTCAGCGATGGAGAAGGCGATGTAACCCGCAAGCACTGGAATCATCAAGGCAAATGCTGAAGCGCCACCAATGGTCATTAACGAGGCAGCAAGTGTGCCTTCTTCTTTAAATGCTTCAATACCAAACACGAAGCTAAGCGCAATGATAAGCCCGCCTGCAACCACAACCGGTAGCATGTGCGATACACCAGTCATTAAGTGTTGATAAACGCCTTTGCTAGCAGTGTTGCTCTCATTAGAGGTTGCTGCGCCCGTTGCTTTATAGGTAGTTGCTTGGGCAAACGCATTTTCAATTTCTTGCTTGGTTTTCTTAAGCGCAGGGCCAGTTTTGGTGCGATACAGTAATTTGCCATCAAAACGATCCAGGGGCACATCAATATCAGCGGCAATAATCACTAAATCCGCGTCTTGGATCTCTTGGTCAGTCAATTGGTTTTTAGCACCAACTGAACCACGTGTTTCCACTTTTATTTGGTGGCCCTGACGAACCGCTTCTGATTCCAGAGCTTCAGCAGCCATAAAGGTATGCGCAACGCCAGTAGGGCAGGCGGTGATTGCCACAATCTTCTTACTAGCAGAAGCACTTGGCGCACTTGCCGTTGTTACATCGGCATTGGTTAAGGTAGTTGCATTGTGAATCGCTTTATTTAAGAACTCACTGGCATTGCTGACGGCATTGCCAATACTTCCTTGATAGACACTCTTTCCAACAAAGCGAGAGGTATCTATGGGGGTGTCTGTGGCGATGATAATGGTATCGGCGCCATCAATATCTTGTGGGGTTAACGTATAACCTTCAACCACTTTAGATTGGCATTCAATTTTCGCGCTGATCTGTAGGGATTGAGCGGCTTTTTCTAACAGTCCTGCAGCGATGATGCTGTTCGCAACTCCACTTGGGCAGGCGGTAATAATTGCAATATTCATAGGGAAGACCTTATTTAGTTATAATAGTGTGTCGTACATCAACTTGATTGATGACGCTGTGCAATTGTTCTTTACTGGGTATACCGACTCCAACTTGGGCGACGGCAAGAGCGGATAAACCTGTAGCAAACTGCAACAAGGGTTCTTTTTCCATGTTTTGCATATGGCCCCAACATAGGCCTGCAACTAATGTGTCACCAGCACCAACAGTGCTAACAACGTTCATTTTTGGTGGTTGGGAAAATAACCATTTCCCTTGTTTTAGCCACATTACGCCGTTTGCACCCATCGACACCACAATGTTATCGATGCCTTTATCGGCAAGCTCTAATGCGGCTTGTTGGCACTGTTCGGCGGTGCTTAATGAGCGGCCGACAAACTCAGCCAGCTCTTCATCGTTTGGTTTGATAAGCCAAGGCTTAGCGTCCAGTCCAGCACGCAGGGCATCGCGGCTGCTATCAAACAGGACTTTTTTGCCAAGCTGATGCAGTTGTTCAATCCACGAAGCGCAAAGCTGTGGTGAAATCCCGTTGGGTAGGCTACCTGCTATCACGAAATAGTCGTGGTCTTTGGCTAGCGCAAACAGGGTTTCTTCGAAGGCTTTGATGTCAGCTTCCGTAACTGTCACGCCAGGGAAGTTGATGTCACTGACTCTGCCATCTTCTTCAATCAGTTTGACATTAATGCGTGTTGCGCCATCGACTCGAATAAAGGCGTCTTTGGCTTTGATATCGTCAAATAGTTGGCTAAATAACTCTGGGTTATCCTTGCCTAAAAAGCCCGTTACCGTAACTTCTGCGCCAAGTTCACTCAGTACTTTAGCGACGTTGACGCCTTTGCCTGCGGCGTGTAGCGAACCTTGTTTAACAAGGTTTACTAGGCCTAAATGTAGCCCTTTAACACTGCCTGTTAGATCTAACGCAGGGTTTAAGGTCACGGTAACTACTTTGTTGGTTGTCGAAGTCATGTTCTTATCCTTCACCAAGACCAGATTCTATGGCAATTCCGATGGCCTTTAGCGCAGCTTCTGCATCAATACCATCAGCAGAAAACTGCAATTTGTGGCCATGTTTGACGCCCATCGCAATCACCTTCATCAGGCTCTTAGCGTTGACCGGTTTCGCTTCGCCGTCCAAGTTGCACACTTTGATGTCGGATTGGAATTTCTTCGCTTCAGCCACCAACATTGCGCCAGGTCTTGCGTGCAAACCGTGTGCATTTTTGATAGTAAATTGCGCTTGAGCCGCCGCTTCGCTGGAATCCACTGCGTCACGGTCACTTGAAAACAGAGCAAGTAAGGCTTGTGGAGTAGATTGCAAAAGCTCGTTTTGTCTTTGTAAAGCAACGGTATTAATTAAGGTAGTGAGCATAGGTTGATGCGCCGCATTAGTGGCAGAAAACGCCACTAAACCTTTCACGGGTTGTCCTTGGTACTGGCAATGATTTGCGGTCGTCACAAATGACATAGCAGTGCGCTGGCAGCCTACATCACTGGACAACAACCATAGACCTTGACCTAGGTTGGTCGGCGTCTTAGTGACCAGTTCGGCGATGAACTCGTTGTTTACACAGTGTTGGTTTTTAAGTAGTCCACCAGCAACGGCGGCCAGTTGCAATACATCGTTAGCTGGGAAGTTAAGCTCGATAAGAGACTCATTGAAATCGGCATCAAATTGCACGTCACCATTAAGCAATCCCACAATCATTTGCGCCGTTTCTGCATTTTGCAGGGCACTTTCCACGCCATCAGATGAGAGAACTTTAGTTAACTGCTTTAAAATACCTAAATGTTCATCAGATTTAGCGGCAATGCCAATCGCTAAGTAAACCGTATTACCGTCACCCCATGGCACTCCGTCAGGAAAGTGATGCACTGCAACGCCGGTGCTTTTTACCAGCGAACGTGTCTCTACGGTACCGTGGGGGATAGCAATGCCATTACCCAAAAAGGTCGAGTTTTGCGATTCACGGTTGAGCATTCCTTGAACATAGCCAGACTCAACAAGTTGTTTGTCTGCTAGGCTCTTGGCAATGCTTTGAATCGCTGTTTTTTTATCAACTGCTTTTTGCTGCAATGTGATGTCTTGTGTCGTAATTGTGAGCATGTTCGCCTCTTCCTATTTGGTTTCACTCTCACTTAATTGTTGCTTTAAGTGGTCTGCTTAATCGATTCAGCAAATTGAGAAATAAAATGCCCTTTACTTCTAGGGCGTCTGCGTTTGTCTATTTTAAAAGCAGAGTTTTATCACTCAACGCTGTATGAACAATTCATTTTGTGGTCAATAAAGTCGTTGCTCAATTGCAGGACTAATGATTAATCGGCAATCTGTTTAACAACGAAATAGTGACCTTGGTCATCTATTTTTATCTGCTTAACCGTTTCAGCTTTAATAATTAACCGATTCAGCATATCATTCAAATAAAAGTAGCGATCAATCTAAATAATTATGATCTACTGCACAATTTACTAGGAATCGAGATGACCTTAGAAGAAATTGCCAAGCTAGCTGGCGTATCAAAAACCACAGCAAGCTACGTGATAAACGGTAAAGCGAAAAAATATCGCATTAGCGAGAAGACGCAGCGCAAAGTGATGGCAGTTGTGGACGAGCATCACTTTCAACCGGATCATGCGGCATCTTCTTTACGTGCGGGTAACAGTCGTTCGTTTGGCTTAATCATTCCGGATCTAGAGAACAGCAGTTACGCAAAATTGGCAAAATTGCTGGAACAAAATTCAAGAAAAGCCGGCTATCAGATCTTAATTGGTTGCTCTGATGATAACCCAGTGACTGAGCGTGCATTAGCTGAAGCTTTGTTGAGTCGTCGAATTGACGCGCTGTTTGTGGCAACCTCAATGCCTCAAGCGAATGAGTTTTATCAGGCGCTTTTGAACAAGGGCACGCCAGTAATCGCGATAGACCGTTTGTTAGATGATGAAGTATTCAGCTGTGTGGTCAGTGAAGATTTTGAAGCGGCGTTACAACTCACTCAATCCATTATGCATGACGAGGTGACAAGTCTTGGCATTGTGGGTGCACTGCCAAATTTACCAGTATCACGACACCGCCAGTCAGGTGTTGAAGCGGCCCTTAAAGGCAGTTCGGTATCAATCAGTTTTGCATACGGAGAGCACTTCTCAGCAAATGAAGGAAGATTATTAGCCCAGCAGTGGGTAGACAATGATTGCGTTCCTGACGCGATTATTTGCACCTCTTATACCTTGCTAGAAGGGGTGTTGGATGTGGTATTACCAAACCCTGAATTGGTCAAGCGATTGAAAATCGCCACTTTTGGTGACAATAGGTTATTGGACTTTATCCCAATCAAAGTTAACGCCATGGCGCAGCGCTTTGAAGAAATAGCGGACAGTGCATTAGCGCTAGCGTTAAATGCCAGCGCAAAACGTTATGAACCGGGCGTTGAGTTGATTGAACGAGCCTTAAAAGTGCGAAACCAACCAAAGTAACCGATTATTCAATGGCAAAAGCCCTGTTTTGTAAGGTATCTATGATGAGCTGTTTTAGCCATTGATGAGCGGCGCTATTTAAGGTGCGTTTGTGTTCGATAAGATACACATTAATCGCCATCTTCGATTCATTTTTCAGCTCATAAACAGGCGCTAGACGCTGCTTAAAATTATCAACGCTGCGTAATGTATGCGTTGATATCAATAGCTTATCTGAGTCTTGCATGGCATCGACTAACGTATTGAGCTGACCACTTTTAAAGACCACATCTCGCTGTAATCCCTTGGTTTCTAAATACGTGTCGATGGGGTTGTGCTCGCCAAATACTGAACGAATGTCTAAGTTCAAATCAACAAACTGATACTTTAAGCAATCTTGCAACGTCACTTTCTCTTGCAAGGTTAGCGGGTGATCGAGCATGCCATAAAACACCGCGTGAGTATGCCCGATAAGCTCACTGGGAAATTCTTCGGTGTTGTTGGGTTTTTCAATGTGGATTGAAAAGTCGACTGCTTGCTCTTTAAGTAACGCAGTAGGATCAAGAGACGCTGAATATTCCACAAGACTGGCGTTTGGCGCGTGACGCATCAACTCTCTAATCAGTGGTACTGATAATTGTCGGCTCATCAGTGGCGGTAGCGAAAGCCTGAATGTTTGATTACAGCTTTGCGGAGAAAACTGGGTGCTATCAATAAGCGAGTTGATGGACAGCAGTATTTCATTGAGCGGCTCTTGCAAGGACAGGGCTTTTTCTGTGGGTTGCAACCCGGCTGATTCACGATAAAAAAGTGGATCGTCAAACAAGTCTCGCAACCGTTTTAAGGTTCGGCTCATTGCGGGTTGAGAGAGAAACAGCATCTCTGCCGCTCTAGAAACATTTTTCTCTTTTAATAGCACACTTAAAGAGACTAAAAGGTTTAAATCCAACCGTGATAACTGCTGCTCTAACGTCTTCATGATATCCACTTAAATCATAGTAATTAATCATATGGTAACGATCTATGAATATGACTATAGAAGTGTTTTGGACAATTTGCCTAGTTAATTTCAGGTCACTTACAGAGAGTATTTATAAATAGAACCAAGCATTTACCATGTTTTCGATTGTTGAATAGACTCTTGTATAAGCGTAATAAACTGTTGATAGCGACTAGGAAGAGGACGATCTTTTTTTGAAATCAAATACAGGTCATCTTCCACATTAGTTTTGGCTTGGTGAACACAGAGATCGGGATAAAAAGGCGAGGAGTGCACAGCGCTTAAAGGCAGAACGGTAAAACCAATCCCTTGCGCGACAGGGTATAAAATTTGGCTTAACTGATTGATATAAGTCACGCGCTTTACAGTCGGTAACGAAAGTTCACTCAGCTCTGAGTGTCCACACTCTTGCAAATACTGCGCTAAATATTGCTCAGCATCTGGGTGTTCAACAAGCCCTAGCTCTTGCAACGCGTCGGCATTGATTGGTGCTTGCGTGTAGCTTTTAGGCAACACCAAACATAAAATTTCAGTGCCAATTTTAGTCACCTCAAATTCAGCTTGATTTGGCACTTGAGTCACAAGTCCAATCAAAGAATGCCCCTGCTGAACATGCTCACAAATTCGTTTATTAGGCGCAGATTCAACACTGATACTAAGTTGGTCGTATTGGGATTGCAGTGTGATGAACTTAGGATAAAGCCACTGCGCCAGCGCACCTGAACAGGCCAGTTTAATACTGCCGCTATACGGATCATCGGTTTTTAACGCAGTAAGAAGATGCTGCTGCTGTTCAATTAATTGGCAAGCATATTCATACACAGTATTACCTTGCTCAGTCAGCTCAAAGCTTTTGCCTTTTTTGATCAAAAGCGGCGCACCGCAAGCTTGCTCTAATTTTTGAATATGCTGAGTCACCCCTGGTTGGGTCATAAACAGCGCCTCAGCCGTGCGCGTAAAATGATTCACTTCCACCAAGGTTTTAAAGGTTTTTAGCCAGCTATTGTTGAGCATATTAATAACATTAAATAATGAATTTGTAGGTAAATCATAAATTAATGTTGAGGGGATGCAAGGCGTGATTGAACTAAATTGTTTATTAACTTGTTTACTTATTTATCAGGCCTAAATGCTTACTTTAATCTATGAATGGGATAGCTCATATCCGGTTCAACATTATTAAAGGCAGCAAATCTGATGAGCTCAGCGGCGAACGCTTCCATAAACTCATCATGTCTTTTTAATGATGGTTCAATAAATAAATTGATGACATTTAAGGTTGATGTTGCTTTGTTGATCTTGCAATCGGCTCTTGCTACTAGGCGGCCATCCCACAGGACGGGAAGACAAAAGTAACCAAACTGCCTTTTTGCAGCAGGGGTGTAGCATTCAAGAGTATAGGCGAAGTCAAACAGATGTTTGGCTCTTGCCCTTTGAATGACAAGGTTATCGAACGGTGACAGGATTTTTGCCTGTTTGCGTTTCAACTTATTGTTTAATAACTCAAGAGATGAAGATGTCGTGAAATAGCGTTCATTCTTTACTAAAACCTCCACGATCACTCCTTCTTCTTTCAATTCAGCTAGGGCTTTGCTGACCTCTTTTTGTACTCCTTTTAGTAGATAGGTGATTTCCTTGAGTTGGCCAATACCATGAGCTTTAAGGAAGTTTAAGATCAAAAATCGTGCATGTTCTTTAGAGGTTGGTATCGAGGTGTCGACATCTGTAGGAAGCACTCGTTCGGTCAGATCGTACACCTTATGAAAATTTTTCCGCTCGGTGATCATCAGATCGCCTTGCATATACAAGTTTTCTAACGCTTGTTTGGTTGGCTTACTTTCCCATCCTGTATGTTTGTTGCAATTGGATTGAAAATCTTTTGCCATCAACGGCCCTTCGTCTTTGATACGCGTAAGTACCTCTGACATTATTTGCGGGTTTTTCTTGAACCAGTGTGTTTGTTTACCCGATGTTATGGCGAGTTTACGTGGTAACGTGAATCGATAATCTTTCATTGCAAGATAAGACGCGGCATGTGACCAATACTCGAAAACGATCTTTTCTTTGACCATTTGCTGTAAATGATCTGGTTGATAGTCACTATTACGACTCCAAAGGACATGATGGTGGGCTCGTTGTACAACCGATATGGTATCTATCTGGATATAACTTAAACGCTCTGCAACTTGAACTGATTTGCTGTAGGCGTCACCGGATAACGGTTGAGCAAGTAATCCCTGCGATAAAAGTGCCAATTTCTGGGCTTGATGTAGTGAGAGTGTTTCCATTGGCCTCATTCACATATTAAAACGGAAAAGGAATGTCTTTTGAGAGTATAAGTAATTTATAAACAAAGAGGGGCAGTGAAATATTACGGGGCACCTTGATTGGATATCAAAGCTCAAGATCCAAGAGGCTATATCTTCAATTTTGGTTTGATTTCCGTTTAAAAGGAGCGTCTTGCAAATCGTTGTCGCCGCTGTTTTAACTTTGGATATGGTTGGTGAAACTGGTAGGCAGTAAATTCCTATTTCCTACGATTCATTTCTCATAGCATGACTCATCTCGATTTCAGATCATAAGAATGATGATTGCTATAACTCTATAGGCAAATAACAGCAACGCAATAAAGTGCCTGATATGATCAAATTATCAGGCATTACATACACCAATTTACCGCCATTATTTATTAATTTAGCACCTTATATAAATTCATCTTTGTGATTGAAGACAAAATAACCATCTATTTAGCTAGATGATTGTCACATTTATCATTTGGTTTAATGTACTTAAAATCTAATTTGTGGAAATATTGCGCCATCAGTCAACTAGCTATAGAGAACTAAGGAATTAGATATGAGTAACAATCTAAAAAACCTAGACCAATTATGGTCAAGCTCTTTAGCTTGGTACACCAACGACTATAAAATCTCTATTCTTCCTGCATCAATGCACTCCTAACTTCTTTGATTAGAAGCTTTCTTAGTTTCTAACGATCTATTTTTACAATCAAAAATATTAATTCATAATCATTGAATCAATTTTTAATAAATTGATGGCTGGTTAGTATTAATAAAAAACTTCTATTCTAAAAACAATAAGAGAAATAATAATGACCAATATTATTAACACTGAAAAAGCGCCATTGGCGATCGGCCCTTATGTGCAAGGTGTCAACTTTGGCAACCTAGTTATTACCTCGGGTCAGTTGCCGATTAACCCTGACACTAAAGTGATGCCAGAGGATGTGGCAGAGCAGACTCTACAGTCACTAAATAACGCGCTGGCAATTATCCAAGAGGCAGGTTTAACTGCGCGAAATATTGTCAAGACCACAGTGTTTGTAAAAGACTTAAACGATTTCCCTGTAGTGAATAAAACTTACGGTGAATTCTTTGAGAAGCACAATGCTAATTTTCCTGTTCGCTCTTGCGTTGAAGTAGCTCGTCTACCTATGGATGCAAAAGTTGAAATAGAAGTAATAGCAACAAAATAAATATAATTAATTTACTTCCATTCTTTTTTATAACGTGAATTTAAACATGGCAGGACATATGAGTCTTTTTGTCATGTTTTTTAATCCCTACATTCTGGAAATTAAAATGAAAAAATATAATAAAATATTATTATTGAGTGCAGGTCTAGTAATGTCTAGCCATGCAATGTCTGCCACTATTTACCAAGATGAAGTTAATAAAGTAGATATCTCTGGTGCATTCTTAGCGGATTACTGGCAGCCAGTACACTTCTTAGATCATTACTTTAATACTAGCCGTACTACTATCGGAATTGCTATTGAGCGTCAAATGGGCAATGGCTGGTCTGGTGATGTGAAATTAGAGTGGGATACACTGCTTAATCCACCATCAAATAAGATTGGTGATACAGGGCACGACCAATTCCGTAACCGTTTAGGTTATATCACCATTAATAATGAAGACTACGGTAGCCTACGTATCGGTAAACAATATTCGGCTTACCATGATGTTGCAGGTTATATGGATAACCTAATCGTGTTTGATCCAGATGCAACGCCACTATTTAGTGACGGCAAAGACGGCGGTTTCCTAGCAACGGCACGTGGTGACAACCTAGTGGTATACCGTAAAAGCATCAGCGGCTTAAACCTTTCTGCGCAATACGGTTCTAATAACGTAAATAATGTTGCTTATACGCTGGAGCGTGATAGCAACATTGCTGTTGCTGCTAGCTACGACTTTGAGTTCGGCCTAAGCGTCGGTGCGACTTACATGCAAAACAACATGGATGGCGCATCGGCCGTGCTTAGCGGCGATGATACGCAGCAATTAACCACATTGGCGGCTAAATATACTCATAAAGGTTTGAAAGTTGCTGCCGCTGTCACTGACGGTAAAAAAGCGCACGAAACTGACTTATTAGGCTATGGCTTTGATGGCACTGCGCCAACGGGTAAAGCGAACGAATACGCCGATGCACTAGGTTACGATATGTACGCTCATTACTACTTCGGTATCGGCATTCGTCCTTATGTATACCTATCTCACGTAGACTTTGATGATAGCGATGTAAATATTGACGGTGAACGTAGTATCTATTCTTTAGGTTTGAGTTATCATGCTACTCCGCAACTGATTATCTCAGGCGAAGTTAGAAAAACCGAAGAAGATAATCTAGGTGCGGGTAAACAAGAGGATACTCTATCTGGTTTAACAGTTATCTACGCATTCTAACTGCGGTTTAAGTAAGGTGTAACAACAATGCAAGGCGTTCTTTCAATACAATCTCATGTTTCTTTTGGTCACGCTGGCAATAGCAGCGCGGTTTTCCCAATGCAGAGAATGGGATTAGAAGTTTGGCCGATTCATACGGTTCAATTTTCTAATCACACGCAGTATCCCCAAGGTTGGAAGGGGAGTGTGTTTTCTGCTGATGACATTAGTGATGTTGTGCAAGGGTTGAGTAATATTGGAGCGTTAGAAAAATGCCAAGCGGTGCTGACTGGCTATCAGGGCAGTGCTGAGCAGTGCAATGCAGTAGCCGATGCTGTTACCCAAACCAAGCTAGCGAATCCTGATGCACTTTACGTCTGCGATCCTGTGATGGGGTCGCCAGAAAAAGGCTGTATTGTTGCATCAGGTGTTGCAGAACACTTGTTAACTCGTTTGATGCCAATGGCCGATATAATCGTACCTAATCAGTTTGAATTGGGGCAATTTGTTGGCATGGAGATCAATAGCTTGTCAGATGCGGTCAAAGCGTGCCAAAAAGCACTGACCATGGGACCAAAAATAGTATTGGTTAAGCACATTTATTGTGTGTCTGACGACAAGTTTTCCATGATGTTAGCCTATGAAGGCCAATGCTATTTAGCGCAGCGCCATCAACTTGATTTTGAACGAGCATTGGTTGGAGCAGGTGATTTGATTTCTTCTGTTTTCACTGCCGGCTTAGTCAAAGGCTGGCACCCAACAGCCGCGTTTAAACATTGTAATGAAGCAGTTTATGGTGTGGTTAAACAGACCAAACAAGCTGACGAATGGGAATTGCAAATCATTGCCGCTCAAGATGAGTTTATTACCCCAAGTGAATCGTTTGATTTGATTGAGTGTGATTAATCATAAGTTCGACAATGTTTCTATAGATGTGGCGTTTATTTCGCACCGAATAGGAACATTCGAATAGCTCTTCAATAGTGTTAGTTTTTAAGAAGTTATTAACGTTGGTCGTTGATAGCTTCTTTTTGTATATAGACCAAACGAGACCTTTAATATACGGCGACCTGCGTTATCAAAATTTGTGAAAATGCAGCCAGTTTATTGTAGGCCATTAATCAAAATAAAGATGAAATTCAGCGCCAAGTCATTTTTTTACTTGGGGTTAGTTGCATTATCTGAAGCGACGATATTTGCAAAGACTTTAAGCGTTTGAAGAACATCATCGACGATGACACTATCAACGCCTAATTTAACTGCTCTGTGTAGGATATCTTCATCAACGTAAGATACACTGCGGTTCTCCCAAAAAGTGACAATGGGATATCCTAGATTACGGGCATTTTCAACAAATTTAGGCTGTACATAATCGATGACTTCATTGCTAATCATTCCACGAAATTCCATGCACATTTGATGGTAGCCTTCAGATTTTGCTGTCGGGTTTCCGTGGTATACCTTTGTTTGGAAGTCCTCAATGAGTGAGCCTGGTAATTCAAAACGACACCCCTTAGGAAAATGTTCAAGGGCATACATTGATGTTTCGATACAAGGGATATGCATGATCATACGATGCGCAGCATCGTATTGATTGATTAGTGCTATAAAAATGTCAGCTAATAGAATACCACGTTCGCCTTTTTCTTTAATCTCAGCATCAAACACTACATCAGGGTAGTAATCGAACATCTCTGCTAGTGTAATTAAAGTTCCTGGGTGGTACTTCATATGATCATTGAACGAGATTGCCTTCATCTCAAGATAGGTGAGTTCGCTTACTAAGGTTAAGATGCCAGCTGTTCGCCAAAGTGATTCGTCATGAATCAATACAGGGATGTTATCCTTGGTTAAACGAACATCAAATTCAAATGATACTGAGCTTCCTAACGCTTCAAATGCAGGTTTTAGCGCATAGACATAGTCAAACGCTTCTTTAGTGTTCTCTGGGCGTTGCTCTCGGGTACCACGATGACCAACAAAGCGAGGTAATTTTTTCATGTTATATGGTTCCAAATAAATAATGTTTTTTGCTTTAGGAGCGAGTAATAGAGAACTCGGTGCATTCTAGTTGTTGACGTTGGAGCTGAATTTTGAGTTGTGCTTGCTCGCCAATTGCGATGCCTGCCGCACAGTCCCATAAACTGATATGGTTTTCGTGATATCCATCAAGGCGACCTAAAATAGTAAATGCACAAGCAACTGCACAGCACCCCGTGGTCATTAACATGTACCCGTCAGATTCGAGGTTATTTTCTAACGTGAAACGATTGTCTGCTGGCCAAACTCCATTACGGCCAATGGCCATCAACTTGGGTGGTTGAACTATAATTTTTTCTGTAGCAACCAATTGGTTATTAAGAAAAACCCCACAATGCTTTCCTCCACTTAATGTTTCTTTTAATCCAGGCATCGCAATGACTCCGATATTCGCTACGTCATCTTCAATCCATGCGATTGAAACTGCCCAGTAAGGATGCTCTCGTAAATAATTTGTAGTGCCATCAATTGGGTCTATGATCCAATAGCTTCCACTAGCGTCACCGCCATTTTCTTCACCAACGACTTTCTCACCAGGAAAGGTATCTTCAATCATTTCTCGAGCAAGGCTTTCGATTTCAAGGTCGACATTAGAGGCAAAATCTCTTTCACTTTTGAAGATCAGCATCTCATGACGCTGATTTTGACGTTGTAGTGCGATATCCCCTAGGGTATTCGCGATAGCCGTAATTGATTTTAAACGTGCTGCGTTATTCATAGGTTTCTCGTAGCGTCTAGAAAGACGTTAATTTTTTAGTGATTGGTCTTATTTATTACAGTGCTTATTAGCAATTATGTTTATCGAGGCCGTAATAGTTAGCGATGCCGGTTATAACGCTGCAGATAAGCATAAGTATGACTATGTAAACCATGGATGTTGCGACTTGCTCGGGTCCCATTGCAGAAGCTGCCTGCATGAGTGCTATGCCCAAAGGATAATTGTCAACGTTGTAGAGCATCACAGCTAAGTTGTAGTCACTCAGTGAGCCTTGAAAGGATAAAGCAGAGACTAAAATAATCACGGGAGAAAGTAATGGTAGTGTGACCCGTCGAATTGTATAGAGTGTGGAAGCGCCTAATGACTTAGCTGCATCATCAAGGTTGGGATCCATCGACATAAATGCAGAGCCAAGCATGCGCACCATGAAGGGAATCATACTAACTGCCATCGCAATAGGGAGAATCCAGTAAGATCCAACTAGTACTTGATTAAACATGGCAAGTTTTGGGCTATCGTAAGAAACGATAAGTCCCATGGCCAACATTGTTGCAGGCATGAACCATGGAATGTAGAGCACCATTTCTAGCACCTTTGACCACCACGTGTTGTGCTTATGCATGAGATAAGTACATAGCACCGAGAAACTGATGGCCGCGATTGAGGCGTAGACGCCTAATTTAATGCTATTCCACAGCGGTACAAATGCTTGACCACCTGATAGTACGTTTCTGTAGTTTTCTAAGGTAAAACTCGAAGGGATTGTTTCAGTTAAAATATTTGCACTTGGTGCAAAGGAAAACAATACGACTAATAATACTGGTGCTAAATAAATCACAAGCAGTAGATAAGCTGTTAAATGAATGGTGATATTGGCTACTCTGTTACTGATAGTGACCTTTTGAAGTCGTTCTCTTGTCTTTGATATAGAATAGTAAGTTCCTTTTTGTTCTGAATGGCGCATTAGCATTAATAGAGCGAGGGAGGTTATTCCAAGTATTAACGATAATAGCGTTGCAATATCAGTACGACCTATCTGTGCCATTAGGAGAATAATTGAGTTGATCATATGGAAATCGCGTCCTCCTAAGATGACTGGTGCTGCAAATGATGACATCGCACCGAGTAATACTAATAGTGTGACGGCAAATATGGTGGGCTTAAGGACGGGAAGGACAACTTTGACAAGAGTGGATATTGGCCCCATTCCTAAGCTTTGTGCCGCTTGAATTATTGAAAAGTCGATCTTCTTAATCGCTGCTCGCATAAATAGCATATGCATCGTGGTCATAGAGAAGGTATGAACGAATAGAACGGCATATTCACCTTTAAACCAATTAACATCGATAAATGGAAAAATAAAAGCAGAAATTTTGGTTATGACACCAGTTGAGGAATAGATGAAGTTATAGCCTGTAACCAAAGCAACAGAGGAGTAAACCAACGGGGTTAAGAACGCTAATTTGAGTAACCATGCCCCACGTACTTTAAAATAATCGATAACAGCAACTTGAAAGATACCGATTATATTTACGGTAATGACGGTATAGAGAGACATTCTCAACGTATTACTGATGCTCTCTATAACACGACGAGAGCCAAAGGCTCTCTCTACAGAAGAAAGAGAGAATTCACCGTTTTTAATAAACGAGATTTTAACTATTTCCCAGATAGGGTAGAGAAATAAAACATATGTTACCCACGCAATTGTGACGCTGAGGATCCCCCAGAAAATAAAGTTGGATAATTGTCTTCCTTTATTGGCTGGAAACTTTGTTAGTATTGTCTTCATTATTACTGCCGTCATTTAGAAACCTCAGTTTTAATGACATCAGTCTTGTTGAAACCGATATAGATCTCTTGCCCGATTGAAATATTGGGGAGTTGATAACTTGGAGCAATAACCGAAAGCTCTGTATTACTACCAACTTTTACCTGGCAGCTTGTTGTTAATCCTTTATAAACAATATCGAAGATGGTGGCCATCACACAGAAATCAGAATGCGTAGGCTGATTGCTTGAGATAATAATTCTTTCAGGGCGAATAAAACAGTTGTCTCCAAGTTCAGTAGAAATCAAGGTTTGTAATTCGCCGTTGATTGGATGAGATTCACCGATAAAATCACAGACATAAGGCGTTTTCGGTGTTTCATAAATCGCACTAGGTGTGCCGACTTGCTCTACTGCTCCTTTATGAAGAACAGCGATATTGTCAGACATCGACATAGCTTCTTCTTGATCGTGAGTCACAAAGATAGTAGTAAAGCCAAATTCCTTTTGTAGACGCTTTATTTCATTACGCATCGTAATACGAAGCTTTGCGTCAAGATTTGATAGCGGTTCATCCATTAATAAAATAGAAGGATTTAGAATAAGAGAGCGTGCGATAGCAACACGTTGTTGTTGACCACCCGATAGTTCGGTAGGTTTTTTCTGCGCGTATTCTTTAATACCGACCATTTTCAGTATTTTATTGGCTTGCTCTTGAATATTAATTTTACTCATACGTTTTACTTTCAATCCAAAAGCCACATTTTCAAATACCGTCAGATGAGGGAAGAGCGCATAATTTTGGAATACGATCCCAATATCACGATCTTCAACAGATAGGTTGGTGACGTCCTTACCATTAATCAATATTCTCCCTTGGACAGGCTTAATAAAGCCTGCGATTAGCTTGAGTAGTGTTGATTTTCCACAGCCAGATGCGCCTAGTAGGGTAAAGAAAGAATTGGATTGAATTGATAGATTTAGGTTGTCAATAACCGTTTTATCACCATATTTAACGACGATATTTTCAAGTTTGATCATGATGGTTACTCTGCCTATGCAGTAGATTAATAGCCTATTAGTGATAGCGAGTAAGTGTAACGAACAAAGATGACAAATAAATTACCATAAGTAATTTATTTGTCATTGCTATTATTTATCTGAAAAGATGAACGTGTGGTATTGGATTAAGTTATTAACTTGAAAAGAATATCTTACTCATTGGAATCCAGGCACTACCTCTTTCACCTGATTGATTACTAGCTGTTTCAATATCTGGGAGTGCTCCAGAAAATGCATGCGCAACTGTTTGACACATGTGAGGAAGGATTTTTTGTATACGCTCTGCAAGTAGGACGATAAGAGTATCTGGTAGCTGACCGCCAAGGACAATGCGCGGAGGATCAAAGCAACGAGCAATATTAAGAAATGCTGTTGCGAGTTGTTGGGCGGCTCTTTCCAACCATAGTTGTACAGTAAGTGATGTAATATCTAGCTGATTAAGATCACTTAAATCATGGATATATATATTATTATCAGCTAAGTACTTTATCAAATCTGAAATCGACGGACGTGCTCTGTCATAAGGAAAAAACACACCGAATGCACCAGCATTACCATGAGCACCTACATAGGGCTTACCATTAATATATAAACCACCACCGAGGCCATAACCCAAGTGCACGAAGCAAAAGTTATGCCAGTCAGGGTGGGCTTGTTTGACAGCAATCGCCGCAGCGGTTGCATCGTTTTCAGTCCAGTAAGGATATTCAAGGTATTCATCAAAAGCGGAATCAATATCGCAATTAGCGAGTGCTGGGAAAAGGGCATGTTGTAATAACTTTCTGGGGGCGGGCGAGAAATTGCCTGGTAATGAGATCCCATAGCCTATAATGTCGTTTTTTTTGATATGAGGATGTTTGGCTAATATGTCTGCCGATAACCTAGCAGCTTGCTGACCAATCTCGTCTACAGATGCTTGACTAAGTTCTTCGTGTAAACTGCATACTGTTTCCCCCCCAAGATTAATAAGGTTAAGGTTAATTGCTCGTTTGGAAAAGTTGATTCCAAATGAGTGCCGACCATCAGTTTTTAGTTTGAGTAGGATGCTAGGTTGTCCGCGTGAGCCGTATACCTTACCGCATTCTTCAATGAGCGACTTTTCCATTAATCCTTTCGTAATTCGAGTGACTGAAGCACCTGTCAGGCCTGACTTTTGGGCAAGTGTAACTCGAGAAACACTTTCATACTCTGCGATTAAGTTAAAAAGTTCTTTTTCGTTTTGACTAAGCATGTGTCTCTTAAAGTAAGTAACATATATTGATAGAAATCTAACACAGATAAAGCATGTTTTTATTTAAAAATTTCATTTTGTATTCTATTTGTAAATTACTGTATTTTCAGTTTTTAGTGCTTTTTGTACAAAACCATTCTTTTATAAGTAATGGGATTGAGAGTTATATTTTTGGGTTAAATCAAATAAATTACACAATGTAATTTTAGTGTCACTTTCAATCGTTAGTCTTCTTAGTGTTCAAAAAACACAATCCTAAGCATCTAAGAGACTACATATGAAAATAAAAAATCAAGTTACTATTAGCGCACTAGCAGTATTGTGTTCGCTACCAGTCTTCGCACAATCGCTTGTTATCTATTCACCACAGGCTGAGGGGGAGCGTGGTGACTTTATTGCTGCGCAAGCCAAGAAAGCGACTGGTATCGATGTTCGATTTCTCGGTGGTGGTGGTGGTGAATTGCATGACAGATTAATCGCAGAGCGTAACAATCGCCAGGCTGATGTTGTTCTTGGTTTAGTGCAAACTGGTATGTATAGCCTTAAAGCTAATGGCCTTCTACAAGAATATACACCTTCATGGGCTGTAGGTTTACCTGCTGCCTATAAAGATAAAGATGCGAATTTCCATATGTTCTGGCAAACACCGATTGTCATTGCTTATAACGCCGATGTTATATCAGCAGATGAGGCGCCTAGCTCATGGCTAGATTTGGTAAAGGAAAGCTATGCTGAAAAATTCGTGATTGGTGGATTGACTTCACAAACGACCCGTACGTACCTTTCTGGGGTACTTTACCAATTCCGTAATGGCGAGCAGCTTAACGATGATGCTTGGGACCATATGCGTGATATGTATGATAATGCTGGTGCGTTGGCTGAAGGCACGGAGTATTGGCGCAAGGTTGCTTCAGGTGATACACCAATCGTTGTTAATTGGTTTGGTGGTATTCTCAATAATGCGAGTGCGAATGGTATTAACATGGCTTATGTGAACCCAACCGAAGGGACGCCTGTTGTTGCTGAAGGTATAGGGATAATTAAAGGAACGTCAAACCTTGAGACAGCTCAAACATTCGTGGATTGGTTTGGCTCTGCAGATTTTATGGCAGCATACGCAAATAAATTTAATCAAACACCAGCACACCCCGCTGCGATTGAGTTATCAAATGAAACTATAAAGACTTATGCGACAATGTTCGATGTACAAGATATCGACTGGGAGTTTGTGACTCGCAATCAAAATGAATGGATTGAGAATATCCAATTAGATGTCATGTAAACCTCTAACAACGCAATTGATATACACTCACCAAAAAATTGATGGTGAGTGTATCCTTGATGTATTTCGTGCATTAGTCCATCAAGAAAAAGCAAAGACGTGTTACGCAAATTCGCACCAACACGTCTCTGAGTCCAACCTATCTAGGCACAATTATCCCTAAGAAAGCTGCTTAGTAAAGAACTCAAGCGTGCGAGACCAAGCTAATTCCGCTTCTTCTTTAGCATATCGGCCTGTTGAGTCGTTGTGGAAGCCGTGGTTTACGCCATCGTATATGTAGGCGGTGTATTCTGCGTTAATCTTTTTGAGTTCGGCTTCATAGTCGGGCCACGTTGCATTTACACGTTTGTCGATGCCGGCAAATTGGATGAGCAGGGGGCCTTTTACATTCTTTCTTAAATCAGGTGCGGCGGGTGTGCCGTAAAAAGGGACGCCTGCATCTAGCTCATCTGGCATTACGGCAGCTAACATATTGACGATATAGCCGCCAAAGCAGAATCCGACTGCGCCTAGTTTTCCGCTGCTTTTGTCATGAGTTTTCAAAAAGTTGGCAGCGGCGATAAAGTCTTCTTCAATTCGCTCTTTTGATTGAGATTTTTGCATCACTCGGCCTTCATCATCATTGCCCGGATACCCGCCAAGGGAATAAAGCGCATCGGGTGCAAATGCAATAAAACCTGCGGCCGCGAGTCGTCTTGCAACGTCTTTGATGTATGGATTTAGGCCTCTATTTTCATGGATAACCAATACAACTGGTAACTTGCCATCGATCTCTTTTGGCACGACTAAGTAACCTTGGCCTTCTCCATGACCTTTAGGGGATGGGAACTTCTCGTAGGTGGCTTTAATGGAAGGGTCATTAAAAGAGACTTGTTCTGCTTTGGCGTAGTTAGGAATCAGCGCAGAAGTTAATGTTGTCATGGTTAAGCCAAGTACGGCCAGTCCAGATAGGCGAGCCATAAATTCTCTGCGATCAATTAGGCCGTGTGCATATTCGTCATACCAATCAAATGCTTCTTGAGGAATCGTTCTAGTTGCTGTTGATTGAGATTCGGGATTTTGATTCATAACTTTTCCTTGTTGTGAGTTGTTAAACCAAATAACTATAGTAGAAAATTGAACGATCGCTCAATAATATTTAAAATGTTTGTGACAACAAAGCACCATATCTCGATGACAGTAAAACAAAACTCTGGCACAGCGCTTGTGAGGCCCCATGTTTAGGCCCCATTTCTAGACATAATATTTCTTGCTGAGTGTATTGGATAGAAGCGCCTACAACATCCGCTGTATTGTTACAAATCATATACTTGTGATCTGCTTGCTTCTCGCTGATATCTACTTCTGTAAAATGGTGAAACGTCATTAAATTTGTTCGTAAACCACGCCATTGTTACTTGTTGTTAAACAAATGGAGCTTGATTAACTATGAAAATGATCTTTGTTGATGCTGAAAATGTTGGATTAAAAGCATTGGAAAAACTTACGGCTTCTGTAGTAGATAAGGTGTTTGTTTTTTCTAAATCTCACTCAGTTAAATTGGTGTGTGAAAAGTCGCTGTATTTGTTTTTAGATGATTATCCTAATGGGTCAAATCAAGCGGATTTTTATATTGTTGCTTATCTGTCGAGGGTGTTGTCAGCTTTAGATAAGCGACAATTGGGATCAACTCATTTTGAGTTATACAGCAATGACGAAAGCTTAATATCTGCGTTTGAATTTCAGTGTGAGCAGCTAGGTTCAGCATGTCAGAGTATTAGAACCAAAGAGCAAACGGTGGTTCCGCTTGTTAAGCCAAACTTGCCTAAAGTTCAATCACCAGAAGATAAGATGCTGAAAGCGTTAACCTCTCCCCGCAGTTTAGATCCTAATTTTCAGAAGCACTTAGGGCTATCGAAATCCGATTTTGGCAAAGCAATCACAACTCTTACTGCAGCACAAAAAATCAAGCGTTGTAAAAATGCAAAGAAAAAGTGGGTACGATGCTAGCGTTCATTATCCCTTTAGCTTGAGAATTAAAGATAACTGAATACTTTTTATTACAAATAACCACGCGCAGTCGCTGAGCTTATGAGTACACTTTACTTTGTGGACTGACTGCGTATTAACCGCCTTTCTATACTCCATTTTTATCGTTGTATACATTGCTATATGACGCACTCAGCATTGATAGCACTATAGTGTTATCAGATATCATTTTATAAAAAGGCATTTAAGTGGGAATTTTGGAATTTGTTTTGCTGTTTATGGCAGGTGTTGTGGGCGGCGTGATGAACTCCATTGCCGGTGGAGGCAGTTTTGTCACTTTTCCTGCGTTAATGCTCAGTGGTGTGCCGCCGATCATGGCAAACGCCAGTAACACTTTGGCGTCGACAGCGGGATATTTGAGCGGCGCTTATGCTTTTAAAGAAGACATTAAAAAAGATCGCGCCAATTTACCTAAGATCGTACTGCTCAGTATTATTGGTGGAGGGTTAGGGGCGTGGTCGCTGATGCGTGTCGAAGAGCACACCTTTTTAAAAGTGATCCCTTGGCTATTATTGTTCGCCACTGTGCTGTTTATTGTTGGTCCTCAATTTAATCGATTTTTGCAGACGTTAGCCGCTAGATATAAACACGCCTCTAAAATAGGACAAGTTTCGATTTGGTGTGGGCTATTGATTATTGCTACCTATGGCGGATTTTTTAATGCTGGACTAGGCATTATTTCTCTGAGTTTTTTGGTGATTGCGGGTTATCGAGACATTAACACCATGAATGGGGTTAAGCTGTTGATCTCTTGTGGTGTTTCTTTAACTGCGATTGTCATTTTTATGCTACAAGGCGCGATTGATTGGCCGGCCACTATGGTGGTGTTAGTCGGTACCTTGGTGGGAGGATATTATGCGGCGCATGTATCGAGGCGTTTACCGCAGATATGGGTTAAAAATATTGTGGTGGTGATCAGCGTGTCTATTACTTGCTATTTTTTCTACAGTACCTATTTGTAAACAAAGATATAAGCCAACACATAAACAAGCTGGATTTTAATCAGGTTTATCATCATCGAAGGTTTTCATCTGGGTATGCTAAACTGGCATATGAATTAATGGATTAAAGTTATTGCTAATTATGCCAACAATAAGTACTAAAAATACGTTAGTTATCTTACTAGCAGCCCTATGCTTAACGGCGTGTAATAGTGACGGTGGAAGTGACAGCGGTAGTAGCGGAGAAGCTGCCGATCCTGAAGTCCCTACAAGCCCTGAAACTACTCCTGAAACTAGCCCATCATCAGCACTTAACTTGCCTGAAACTCATTTTAATTACTCCAATATCGAGCTTCCCGAACATTATTTGGTGAACGATTTTCCAGCGGGCTTTCAGTTTCAGCGCGCGGCTATCGATATGGATAATCAGCCCGATCACAACTTAACTACGGATGCGGGAGCAACGTTAGGCAGAGTGTTGTTTTACGACATAAAACTGTCGGCGAATGGAACCGTTTCGTGCGCTTCATGCCATATTCAAGAAAATGGTTTCTCCGATCCTAAAGTATTAAGTGTGGGTTTTGCTGGCGGTGAAACCAGAAGACACTCTATGGGATTAACCAATGCCACATTTTACTATTCAGGAAAGTTTTTTTGGGATGAAAGGGCGGATTCATTAGAAGAACAAGCGTTGATGCCTTTTCAAGATCCTGTAGAAATGGGGCTGGTGTTAGCGGAGTTAGAAGAGATTGTCGGAAATCAGGATTATTATCCTGCATTATTTGAAGATGCCTTTGGCGATCCGACCATTTCAAGTGACAGAATCTCACGAGCATTAGCTCAGTTTATTAGGAGCATGGTCAGTACCACGGCAAAGTATGATATTGCTAGGCAAGATGTAAGCTCACCAATAAGAGATTTCCCTCAATTTACTGAGCAGGAAAATCTGGGCAAAGCGTTATTTTTCTTACCGCAAGAAACTCGAAATGGCGACATGGTCAATTGCGCAGGATGTCATATATCCGAAGCCTTTGTCGGTGTTGTTCCGCTTGAAAATGAGGAGTTAGCGACCACCATTGCCACAAATAATGGGCTTGATCTTGTATCAACGGATGATCTGGGTGTTGCTGAAACGACTTTACTAAGAAAGGATGAAGGTAAATTTAAAGTCCCATCTTTGCGTAATATTTCGGTGAGAGCGCCCTATATGCATGATGGTCGGTTTGCAGATTTAGATGAAGTGATTGAACACTACAGTACCGGTATTCAAAAGCATGAGAATTTATTGAGCCCATTGTTAGGCAGTGATGATGAGCCTATTCGATTTGATTTTACGGATGAAGAGAAGTTAGCTTTAATCGCGTTTTTAGATACGCTGACCGATCAAAGCATGCTGAGCGATGAAAAATACAGTAATCCTTTTGTAGAGCAATAATATTGGCAGGTATCAGGGGTTTTTATTTTCATTGTTAATTTGAACGCAATAAAACAAAAGGCTTAGTCGCAGACTAAGCCTTTATAGTATTTGGTTAGCAACAACAGTTATGCTTCAGCAGTAGAGAGCATGCTGTTATCTGTACCACAGTCGTTGGGTACGTAAGCATCAGCTTTAGGGTCGTTTTCCCAAATTTCACCGTCAATCAAGTAGCGAAATTGGAATTGTTCATTTTTTGGAAAACGAGTTTTAAAGTTGAACGCCTTCTTTGCTTTGCTGTATTTCATGGCAACAGGTTGCCAATCAGTAAAATCACCAGCAATAGCAATAGATTGCTCTGCAGATTTTGGCCACTCGAACGTTACTTCAACTTCATCCTTAGTCTTGAAAAATCGTTTTTTCAGCACGGTTGATATTCCTTATATATGTAAATCAATGCTTACTCAATTTTCATTGATTAAAATATGAACTTCAAGTTTTTTTGTATTTTTATAAGTTATCTTTAACAATCTGTAACTCACGGTGACTGTTTTGTAACTGATGCTGTCGTTTTGTCATATTTATAAGCTAGAACCGCAAATGCCACGTGCTCATCATCACAGTTTATTTGAGTCGCCTTGTATGATGAAAAAAGGGGGGAGTTCTTCGTAAAATAGCGCCGTTAAATTGCTAGGGGGCTTGTCGCAAATTTACTTTTTGCAGTGAAATTTAAGTATGCAACTATGCGTCCTATTTTTCGATCTCAAACAATTACGTATGGTTTATAGTTGCATTGTTAATTTTCTAACAAAACTTTGTCAGTGCCAGTTTATGCCCTTATTACGAAGGGATATGTTCTGTGCTCAACAGCGAAACGCAACTACAAGGCGCTATCTATATTGTCGCCTTCACCGGTAAATCAGGTAATAGTATGACCCGAATAAAAGAACTAATCCCATTAATAATAATAGCAATAGTCGCTGTAATTTTATGGCAAGTGCAACCACCAAGTGGATTGAATGTAACGGCGTATCATACGGCAATCGTCTTTATTGCCACCATCGCAGGTATTATTTGTAACGTATTACCGACAGGGGCAACTGCGCTAGTTGGGCTGACGGCTTTTATTCTACTTGATCCTACGGGTGCGGGCTCTTCTAAAGGTGCATTGACGATTGCTTTGCGCGATTTCAATCATCCTCTGATTTGGCTTATTGTTATTGCCACTTTACTGGCGAAAGCATTTGCCACTACAGGATTGGGTGAGCGTATTGCATTGCTGCTTCTGAGTAAGTTTGGTCAATCGACTTTACGAGTAGCGTATTGCCTTGGCGTTGCCGATTTCTTAATTGCACCGGGTACACCTTCAAATACAGCGCGTGCCAGTATCATGGCTCCAATTGCTGATTCTTTGGCAAAAGTTATTGATAAAGACGACAAGAAATTAGGTCAATTTCTGATTTCATCATCGTCTGCGATGAATGATGCATCCGCAGTTGGCTTTAGCACAGGCTTTGCGGGCAATGCGGCCTTGGTGGGGATTGCATTGAGCGTAGCGGGAGTGACTTTAGATTTTGCCACTTGGTCTGAATATCTATTGGTTCCGGCTTTAGCATTATTGATCAGCATTCCTTTTGTTCTGTATAAAACCATTTCTCCTGCAACTAAAGAGACGCCAAAAGCGCCTGAGTTTGCTAAACAAGAACTGGCGAAACTAAAAAGCACAACGGCGCCAGAATGGATCTTGCTCGGCACCTTTATCGCTATGATCATTATGTGGGTGACAAAACCATTTGGTATGTACACCACAGTAGCGGCGTTTATTGGTTTGTCAGTATTAATCATTACCAATGTGCTTAGCTGGAATGATGTTAAAAATAACTCTGCAGCTTGGGATACGTTCTTTTGGTTTGCCACTCTGATGGGTATGGCGAACAATTTAAAAGGTACTGGATTTTCTACTTGGGTAGGGCACAGCGTTGCTCATGCATTGAAAACCGGCATGGTGGGTGCGTCACCAACACTATTTTTAATGGCAATGATGGCTCTTTATCTGATTAGTGCGTATCTATTTGCGTCTGGCACTGCAAAAGTAATGGCGTTAGGCCCTGTAGTGATTGGCGCGTTGATGACATTGGGTGTTTCACCAATCATTGCTGTTTTAGCTGTTGCAGGTATCACAAACGTAGGTTGTAACCTATCTACCTATTCTCACGCTCGTAACCCTATCATGATGGGTTATGGTTATCATACTAGTGCGGAGTGGATGAAAATTGGTTTGGTGATTGCTATCAGTTCGGCGGTTGTATTCATGTCAACAGGCATGCTTTGGTGGTCAATATTAGGTCTGTAATGGCTTGATTTAGCCTATAGATTTTATATCTGACGCTCTAAAAAACATAAAACGCCAGTGGGGGATCACTGGCGTTTAGTTTTTTGAGCAGTAGTACATTCATTATTACTCATATTCACAATTACATTGATAGGTCGCTCGCCAAACTAAATTTCGCGAGTGCTGCATGGTGTTTAACAGTTCTTTTCCCGTGATCTGTGGGATTGCAAGTAACACTCTAAAATCTAGCCCAGAATCATCTGCCTGATAGGCGCGAACATGAGTGAATGTTGTACGCTCATTTTTCTTAAGCATGGCACTATTAATGCAGATGCCGAATGAGTCTTTATTCATGCTAAAAACCTCCTTTTATGAAGCCGCAGTCATATTACTCCTTACTACTTTCTAGGTATAGCTGTTAGTGACTAATTTTTGAGCTCGATCAAATCTTAATTTTAATATAATCATCTCATATATCAGTTAATAAGCATGGTAAATAATATTTACTCCACCTATATTAGTAAAACATCAGAATTTTATATCGTGAGTATATATTTTGATTCTACAAAATTATGAGTAAGAGATTTCTTAAGCATAAAATATTCAATTACATTTATGACACATTCTTTAGTTGATTTCGTACAAAATCCCAGTGCTTTTTATTCATGTTATGAGTGAAAATATCCCTGTTGCGCATTTATATGCGAGGGTGCGGGTCGCTAAAATGATTTAAATACAAAAATGTTAACTAAATGTTCAATAAAGGGTTTTATATTATTTTTTGATTGTTAAAATGTGATGTAAGTGAAGTGCTATAACAACACAGTTGTATTGTGGAGTACTGCCTCGATGATGGATTATTCAGGCAGAAGACAAGGATGTAGGTTATGAAAGAGCAAATACTGATCACGGATGTATCTGTTATAGAAGCATTGGGCAATTCGGTCGTCATCAACGCATCTAGCCCGGCAAAACAAATTCAAAAAGGCGACACGCTCCAAAAAGGGGATGTGTTGTTGATAGGTGAAGATGCCAAAGTCATGGTGCAATATGGCGCTAAGGCCGAAATCTTCAATCAAAACTGCGCAGTATGTGTGGCTAGCGTAGGCCCAGAACAATCATCAGTTCTCGCATCATCAGATTTACGCTCATCTCTCGAGTTACAAGATCACCCCTCTCAATATAACGAGCAAGATATTGCTGCGGTTCAAGAAGCGATCTCTCGTGGAGAAGATCCGGCTGAGATACTGGATACTTTGGCAGCAGGACATAACGTCGATGCACAAAATTCTGCAAACGGCGGTTTTGTTAGTGTCGATATGGATCACGTTGAAACTCGACCAGAAACACTGTTTGAAACCGATGGCGTATTAATTGAGGTTGAAGATGTAGAAGACGATGGTTTAACTATCAATTTTGCCGATGGTGGTGGTGAGATTAATACTGCTCTTGCTGAGGGGTCGTTAACGGCTGCTACGTATCCGCAAACGACAGTAGGTAGTGTCGTTGTCGAACAAGCTACTTTTGCCTTAGATCCGGATACATTTACCGTTGTTCCCGTTGATGTAGACGCGGTACTGGCAGAGCTAAATGCTCATATTACCTCAGGCGGTGAGGCGGTGAGTTTTGTCTACGATGAGGGGCTAAATGCGCTGGTAGGTACGCTTAATGGGTTAGAAGTGATCTCTTTTACCATTGCTGAAACCGTACTCGATAGTGGTATCGAGTTAAGCGTGACGACCTTAGTTTCACAGCCTATCGACCATCTGGATGTGAACGGTCAGTATGTCTCTATTGCTAATGATCAGCTCAGTGTTAACTTTGCCATTACTGGTGAGGATATCAGTGGCTTTGAACTTATCGACCCGGTGCAGTTTAGTGTAGTGGTATCCGATGGAGACAACGCCCTTATCGATGCGGTTGTTTCAGATGAAGTAGAATCTAACGGGGCCAGTGTTAACGTTATTTCTGGTGAGTTGTATCAGCTGGGAAGTGATGGCTTAGATAGCGTGGTGTTTGATGCACAGAGTTTGGCCTTATTTGATGGATTGCTGTCGAATAATTCACAAACTCAAGTACAGCTCAGTGACGATGGTACTACCTTGACGGTGGTATTGCGTGACGACCCATCGAGTAAAGTGTTTGAAATTACGTTAGATCGTAACGGCGGTTATTCGTTAGAAGCTTTTCAAGCCATAGAACAAAACAGCCTAGAAACCTTAAGCGTTGCTCTGCCTGTCACAGTGACCGACAACGATGGTGACATTAGCAAAGGCTTTTTAACTTTAGGTTTAACCGACGGTAATGACTTAAGCATCAATAGCGTGATTGCGCCAACCGCTAATGAGGACGAAATCGGAATCACTTCGCCATCTTCTTCCGGTGACATTGGTCTTATTCAAGGCAGTGATGATGTTGAGTCCATTATTATTGCACCTTCAGTACTGCTTGATAGTGCATGGAACCAATTAACGTCCAATGGCGAAGCAACAGGCTTGCGCCTTGAAGAATCCACAGTTCAACAAAACGGCGTTGGGGATTTAGTTAAAGATAAGCTGGTGGTGTATCTAGAAAGCGATCCGACCAGCGTGGTTTTAGAAGTTATCGTCAATGTAGACGGCACCTATCAAGTCTATCTAAAACAAGCCCTAGACCAAGATAGCCAAAACCTGACTTCTCTTGATGTCCCTGTGATAGCTGTTGATACCGATGGTGATAGCAAACAAGAAACCATCTCTTTGGAGATTGCCGATGGCAGCGATCCAACCGGTCAAGATAGTTTGCTTGATTACATTGAAATCGAAGACGAATTTAGCACCTCTCGTGAGATTGTTTTCACTCAAGGCAGTGACAAAATTGCCGATATTTCTTTTGAAGCGAGTGTGGTGGATGACGCCACGTGGCAAGGTATCGTAAGTAACGGTGAGCAAACCTCAGTAACGTTTGTGGATAATAAAACCATTCAAGTCAATACCGTCAATGGCGATCCAGTCTTGCTAGTCACTATTGATAATACGGGTAAATATACGCTGACTCAGTATCGCGCTATTGAGCAAGATACGGATGTATTAAATCTGATTATTCCTACCACCGCCACTGATACCGATGGCGATTCAGTGACTCAAAACATCACTATTACCGTGCGTGATAACATCAGTCCAACAGGTGACCCAAGCGAGGTGAGTTACACCGAAACGGGCAGTGTTGGGCAAGCCAATCAAGGTCAAATTGATTTTTCGGTGTTTAGTGATGCCATCGAAACGGTGCAATTTTTACCCTCAAGCATTGTGGCGCCAATTTGGGCCGATCTGACTTCTAATGGCGAAGAGACCAGCGTTAGTTTGTCCAGTGACGGCACTGTATTAACCGTATCAACCGCCACTCAAGACGTGCTTATTGTCAGCATTGGCGTTGACGGCAGTTACAGTATTGTGCAAAACGCAGGGCTTGATCACCCAAGTGCCGGCGATCTATCTGATAATTTATTAGTGTTACCTATCAATGTATTAGCCACTGATTATGATGGTGATACTGCCTCAAACGTGGTTTCGATTAACATCACCGATGGCGCCGATCCACAGGCTGCTAACAGTAGCATTCAATATATCGAACTTGGCGAAATAGTGAGAACCGTTTCGGCTCAAGTAGTGATTACTAAGGGTTCGGATGCCATAGATACTGTGGTGATTGACCCTGAAATCATTAATGACCCTAACTGGTTAGGTATTACTAGCGGTGATTTGGACACAGAGATTCGCGTCGATGGAAATGCGTTGACCGTTTATTATCTCGATGCTGGCAACAATGAAGTGCAAGTGCTCAACGTGAGTATTGCGCTAGACGGCACTTATACTGTGGTGCAGTCCAAACCGATAGACCAAGATCCGACGACCGATTCTATCTTGCTCGACATTCCTGTGCTCGTCACGGATACCGACCAAGATACTGCCAATGCCAATATCGCCTTAACCATCATAGATGGTGCTCCGCCAGTGGTGAGCGATAAAACCATCGCCTTCACTGAAAAAGCCACGGAACAAAGTTTTTACGATCAATTTTTAATTGTGGTGGCTGATGACCCGATTGAGACTGTGGTATTTAATGTTGATGCGTTAAACGCAGATCCTATTTGGGATGGTTTGGTGAGTAATGATTTACCACTGAGTTTTTCTTTAAGCAACAATGACACTTTACTGACACTGTATGTTACCGGCGATACCAGCAATAAAGTGCTTGAAGTTGAACTGGAAGATCTGGCGGGCAACTTTAGAGTCACACAATTTCAAGCCTTAGATCATAGCGTGTTAGAGACTTTGCTATTGGATCTAAGAGTGGACGTATTTGATACCGATGCGTTAGACAGCGAACCGCAAATTGCCAATATCAGGATTGAAATCACCGATGGTGACAATGCCACTGTCACGCCGAGCACTGCGCCATTGATCACCGAAACAGGTCAAGAGATCACTGTCTCGGGCACAGTAAATGTGCAGCAGGGAAGTGACGATGTATTTAGTGTGGTGTTTGATAAAACCAGCATTGAAAACGATACTGATTGGACAGGGCTGTTAAGCAACAATAGCAGTCTAGAGGTCAGTGTTACTGGCAATAATCTGGTTGTCTATGTGTCAGGTGACAGCAGTAATTTAGTACTGGAAGCCACCATCAATGCAGATGGTAGTTACACTGTCACTCAATATCAGGCGTTGGAACATAATGGCACTGATTCTATCTCATTAACCTTGCCTGTGATTGTCACCGATACCGATAATGATTCAGTCTTTACCGACATTTCTTTGCAGATAGAGGATGGGGACGACCCTGTTATCGTCAATGCGAATGTTGAATTGTTTGATGACGCGACTGATACGCCAACCGCAGCGACAGGAAATGTGGGCTTAGTGGTTGGCAGTGACGTCATAGAATCGATGAACGTTACCTTAACAGATGCTGAATTGGCAGCATGGTCCAATATTGAAAGCAACGGTCAAGCAACCACCTTAGAGGTGGCATCGGGGCAATTATTGTTGACCTTAGATGACGGTACCGAAGTATTAAAGCTGGAAATTGGTTTGGATGGGCAGTATTCAGTTACGCAATTTTTGCCTATCGACCAACCTGCTTCCAACCAAAACCTATTGTCGGTGACGGTAACCGCAACTGATGCGGATCAAGATGATGATAGCTCTGTGATTAGCATTACTATCAATGATGGTGTTGATCCAACTTCAACGGCTAGCGTGAGTACGCCACTGGATGAAAATGACATCAATGACCCCGATCAGGTGGCCAAAACAGGCAATATTGGCCTGACCGATGGTGTGGACGATTTTGCCAGTGTGGTGTTTAACGCCAGTGTGGAACAAGATGCCACTTGGCTTGCGCTTCGCAGTGACAATCAAGCCACAGAAGTCAAACTCAGTGATGACGGCACAACGCTGATTGTACATCTGCAAGGGGATGAAACGGCAATTGTGCTGACCACCACTATTAACTTTGATGGTAGCTATAGCATTCAACAATTGCGCGCATTAGAGCAAGACGTTGACAGCAATGTGAATGATTTAACTCTGCAAGTTGATGCGACCGATACCGATGGCGACGTGACTTCAACGACCATATCGGTTCCCGTCACCGATGGCGCAGATCCGAGCATTGTCAATGACAGCATCACTGTGGAAGAAGACCAAATTGGCGACCCTGATATTCAACCCCAACCTGGGGATCTTGGTTTAGTCAAAGGGACGGATTTAGTTGAATCAGTCGTGATTGATGATTCGGTATTGACCAACTTGGACTGGACATCCATTACCAGTAATGGCAATGGTGTTACCTTAGAACTGTCATCGACAAATCAGCTGAATGTGGATGACACCTTGCTTATTAGCCGCACCGATAACGACGCTCCGGTACTAAAAATCATCGTCAACATTGATGGCACATACAGCATTGAATTGTTTGAGCCTATAGATCAATTAAGCGGTGATTCTGTTACTTTGTCGCTGCCTGTTTCGGCAAACGACGCCGATGGTGATAGCTCGCAAGCAAATATTATTGTGACTGTGAATGACGGCGCGGATCCTAGTGGCGTGGACAGCATAGTCAATTTGCAAGAAACCACAGGCGTTGTTAGCGAAGGCAACCAAATCGTCTTTAGCGCAGGCAGTGAAGATATTGCCGATATCTCTTTTGATCCTGACGTGGTTTTAGATTCAGTGTGGAACGGGTTACAAACCAACGGCGAAGGGGTGACGGTTACATTAACGGACAGCAAAACTCTAGTTGTATCTTCGACATCTGGGGCTGAAGTATTAAAAGTAGTGATTGATAACGAGGGGAATTACCTTGTCACTCAATCTAAGCCAATTGAACAAGACTCAACGACCGATCTGACCAAGCTCATACTGCCCGTTATCGCCAGTGACTCTGAAGGAGATTCTGGTACGGCAAACATTACTATTAATATTACGGATAATATTGCACCTTCCGCGCCGCTAAGCCCAATCGCCTACATTGAAACCGGTGAAAGTGGCCAAACTAATACCGGAAATATCTTGTTTACCCCTGGCAGTGATGCTGTAGAAACCTTAGTCATTGATGACAGCGTTGAAAGTGATGCTATATGGGGCGCATTGACCAGCAATGGCGTAGCCACCGACTTAACATTGGATGCAACGGGTAAAGTTCTAACGTTATCTACCTCAAGTGGCGTGGATGTTCTAGTGCTGACACTTGCCGATGATGGCAGTTATTCCTTAGTGCAAAACGCCGCTCTTGATCAGTTTGCTGCCAGTGATATGAGTGAACTGTTAGTGCCTGTGATTGCCACCGATTACGACCAAGATTCAAACTCGGCAAATATCAGTATTAAGATCACCGATGGCGACGATGCCACTGTCGAGGCCAGCAGTATTTCATTGGATGAAGATGGGGTTGCCATTAATACGGCAACCGATACTGGTAGCATTAATTTGCAAAAAGGCAGTGATGCCATTAAATCGGTCGAGTTTACTCTTAGCGACGCGCAACAAACGGCGTGGGAATCATTAACTAGCAATGGGCAAGACACGCAACTTGTTATCTCTAGCAATGGTTTGACCGTACAACTGACCGATGGTACGCCTGTATTAACTTTAACTATCGATATTTCAGGCTCTTATACGGTCACTCAACTGCAAGCGCTAGACCAAACGGCAGATGTAAATGCATTGCAAGTGGGCGTTGCCGTTACCGATACTGACTTAGATGTGGTCGCGACCACTATTGATATCACCATCAATGATGGCGATGAATTTGCGCTCTCTGTTGATGAAGCGCTGTGGAATGAAGACAGCATTGGTGATGCACTGGTGCTGCCAATTACGGGCAGTTTGGGTTACCAAGGCAGTGACGCAATTTCGAGCGTGGTATTGGAACTCTCACCTGAGCAACTTAGCGCGTGGCAAAGTATTACCAGCAATGGTGAAGCAACCGTTTTAACCATTACTGATACAGGCATTACTGTGACCACCTTGGGCGGTGATGATGTGTTGGTGATTTCGGTCGATACAGACGGCACCTATACGCTCAATCAGTTAGCCGCCATTGACCAAGATGAAAACGACGCACTCAATCCCGATACCTTAGTGTTAGATGTGGGGGTTGCGGTTACCGATACCGATGGTGATGTCACGCGCGCACCGATTTCTTTCTCCATTAGTGATGGTACTGACCCCGTCATCGTAAATGATATTGCCGATCTGTTGGAAAATGATATTGGTGATGTGACCAAGCAGCCATTTGCCGGCGATTTATCATTAGATGCAGGCAGTGATGCTGTGGTCAGTATTGCGATTAACGAAGATGTGGTTGCACTAGATAGCCCTTGGCAAGACCTCACCAGTAACGGCCTTGCTACTAATGTTGCTTTATCATCCACCCATCAAAGCAGCATCAACGACACTTTAACCGTATCACTTGCCGATGGTACGGTAGTGATGAAAGTGATCGTTGGTATTGATGGTTTGTACAGCATCGATTTGAGAGAGCCCCTTGATCAAGACATCAATAATTTAACCGAGTTAAGTATTAGCGTTGATGTCAAAGACAGCGATTTAGATGTGAGCTCTGCAACCATAAGCGTTAAGGTCACAGACGGTACTGATCCAAGCGGTAGCAATAGTGAGATTATTCTCAACGAAATTTCTGGCGTGCAATCCGATAGCGGGCAGATTGATTTTGTTGCGGGTAGTGAAGATATCCAGAGCTTGAGTTTCAATCCAGACGTGGCGTTAGATGCTACATGGAATGGATTGCTTAGCGAAGGCTTAGCAACAGAGGTAGTGCTATCCAATAGCAATAAAACGCTAACAGTTATTGTTGATGGCGACCCAGATCAGAAAGTACTTGAAGTGACCATTGATGATGATGGCGAATATGTTGTCACTCAGTTTAAACCGATAGAACAAGACGCGCTTTCCAATCTTACTGATCTCATACTGCCAGTGTTGGCGAAAGATTCAGACGGTGACAGTGGCACAGCCAACATCAACATCAAAATCAATGATGCGGGTAATCCTGTTGGCTCGGATATCAATGTCAATTTCAAAGAAGAGGGTTTGCCGCTTGAAATCAGCGATCAGCAAATTGTCTTTACTCCGGCTAGTGATTCTATTGAAACCTATCAATTGGACGCCAGTTCCATTGCAGTAGATGCCTGGAACAACCTCACCAGTAATGGCGCTGCCACCTCGGTAAGCATAAGCGGCAATACTTTGTCGGTGATTTTAGCCGATGGCTCAGATGCGGTGGTATTACAGTTGGTTCTTGCCGATGACGGCAGTTTTAGCGTTAAGCAAAACTTGCCTCTTGACCAAGATGTGACCAGCAACGTCAATGAGCTCTCGGTGAGTGTGATTGCCACCGATTTTGATGGTGATAGTGATAGCGCAGACATAAAACTTAAGATCACAGACGGTATTGATCCCGAAATACTGGACGCCACATTGAATTTTGTCGAAGTGATCGACGGATCATCTTTTACTGGCACTATGACCATCAATAAAGGCATTGATGATATCGCTAGTGTTAAATTTGCTGATTTAGCGGACGATTCTCCTTGGAGCTCCATTACCAGTGACGGTCAACCCACAAACTTAAGCATTAACACCGATAAAACAGAGATTACTGTCTATAAAGACGGTGATCTTTCGCAATTGGTGCTAGTGGTGAAGATTGCTGCCGATGGTACCTACACCATTACCGAATACGACGCGGTTGACCAACCCGTTGATGGGCCGTTAGCCCTTGAGCTTGATGTGGTGGTGACTGATACCGATTTGGATGTGGATACGGGCACGCTAAAACTGAACATTTCTGATGGCGCGGATCCCGTGGTATTGGATGGTGCGATTGATATTGTCGAGATTTCCGGTGAGCAAACTTTTTACGAAAGCTTTGTGATTACCCAAGGTACAGATGAAATCATTGCGGTGACGTTTGGCGATAGCATTGAAACAGCCGTTGAATGGAGCGGATTGGTCAGTAACGACTTAGCCACTAGCGTAGCGGTGACCAATAGCCCGAATAATAACTTGCCAGGTAACACCTTAATTACTGTTTATATTGGCAATGATCCAACTAACAAAGTTCTGGAAGTTGAAATTCTCGACCTTGAAGGGAACTACCGAGTCACTCAATTCCAAGCACTTGATCATGAAAGTTTAGAGAAGTTAATACTCAATATTCCTATTTTTGTTGAAGACAGTGACGATCAAACTGAACCAGTAGGAGCAAAAATAGCGCTGACTATTTCTGATGGTGACGATCCAGTGCTAAGTAGCGATACACAAGCGTGGAATGAAGACGATATTGGTGTCGCTTTCCCTATTTTCTCTGATCTAAATCTTGTGACTGGCAGTGATGATATCAGCAGTGTCCGCTTTGAATTGACCACAGACCAGCGCAGCGCATTGGAAAACTTAACAAGCAATGACTTAGCCACAGACGTTGTCGTGACAGATAAAAGCATAGTGGTCAGCCAATCAGGCCAAGATGTGTTAGTGGTGACCTTAAAAGACGATGGCTCTTATTCCATTGAGCAAAAACGACCACTTGATCAGGACGCAACAGATAAAACCAATTTAGTGTTTGATGTGGTGGTGGCAGACAGTGATGGTGACGACAATATTGATCCTATCACCAACAGGCCGCCTTCTGTGATTGATATTACCATTACTGATGGCAGTGTGATTGAGTCTGATGATGCCAACCTTGCTTGGGATGAGGACGATATTGGCGTTGCAGGCTATGAGGTGGAAGGGGATCTGAATTATCAAGGCAGTGATGCCATTGATAGTGCGGTGATCAGCTTAACGACTGCGCAGCTAACGGCGTGGCAAGCCATTACCGTTAATGGTCAATCCACAACGCTAGAACAAACAGACCAAGCCTTAATTGTACGTTCGGCTGGTGTGGTGGCTCTGCAACTGACCCTCAATAGTGACGGCACTTTTAAGTTGGAGCAATTCCTCGCCGTTGACCAAGCCAACAGTGGCGGTGATGAAACTTCACTTAGTGCAGGTGTGGTATTTACCGATACCGATGGTGATACTGCAAATTCAACCATTACTGTCACCATTGACGACGGCACTGATATTAAGTCAAGTGATGTGACTGAGGGCTGGAATGAAGATGAAAGAGGCACAGATACACAGCCAATAGAAGGGGACATAGGTCTGACTTTGGGTGCTGACGTGCTCGCCAGTTTAGACTTTGTGCTTGATGCGGCGCAACAAACCCAGTGGCAATCCATTACCAGTAACGGACGTGCAACCAGCTTGGTGGTGAGTGAACGTTCAATTGAAGTGTTTGATGGCACTACTTTGGTATTGTCGATGAGCATGGATATTGCGGGTAACTACAATATTGAACAATTTGCTGCCATTGATCAGACTGCTGCTAACGATCTGCTTGAGCTTTCAGTAGGGGTGAGCGCGATTGATGCCGATAACGATGAAACACTCAGTGAGATCGTACTGGAAATCGAAGATGGCGCAGATATTGGGCTGACGGCCTCTACGGTGCGCATCAATGATAATTCCCTTGATGCTACGCCATCTATTGGGGATTTAGATCTCACCGATGGTAGTGACGCACTGGTTAACCTTGCGTTTAATTTGGCAAATGGTCAATTGAATCAATTAGGGGCGTTAACCAGTAATGGTAAAGAGACTGAATATACGATCACCGAAGATAATACTCTGATCACGCTTTCACTCAGTGAAGCACCGAACACGTCAGTGTTGACCATTAAGCTTAATCAGGACGGCACCTATGTGGTCGATCAAATCCAAGCAATTGACCAAACGGCAAGCAATGATAGATACATTTTAAACTTGAATGTGGATGCTACCGATACCGATGGTGATGTGACCAGTGTGAATGCCAGAGTGAGAATCGACGATGGTGATGATCTTACTTTCACCGATGCCGCTATCTCTCTGCAATGGAATGAAAATAATATTACTGGCGGAGTAGATTTCCCAGTCACTGGCGATGTGGGGTTAACCCAAGGGGCCGATGCGATAGCCTCGGTGGTGTTCTCATTAAGTAGCAGTCAGCAATCTGCGTGGGATGGATTAACCTCCAACGGCATTGACACTAAAGTTGTGATTAGTGCAGACGGACAAACCTTTAGTCTAGTGACCGATGACACTAATTTAACCCCTGTATTTGTCGGCACTATCGGTCTCGATGGCAAATACAGCTTTGAGCAGCTGCAAGCGTTAGACCAAGTTGCCTCGGATGATTTTAATCGCTTAGGTGTCACCGTTGAAGCTACCGATAGCGACAATGACACAGTCACTAAAGAGATCAGCATCAACATAGAAGATGGTACCGATCCAAACTCGGACGACCAAGTGACGGCTGTCGATGAGAACCTCATTCTTGACCCAGATGCAGCTCCTGTCACGGGCAGTGTCGATTTAGTTAAGGGGATTGATACGGTTGCGACAGTAAAATTTGATGCTTCATTGAGTACAGATTTGGCGTGGGGGTCACTGCTCAGTAACAACCAGGCGGTTGGCTTACTGTTAAGCGGAGATGGCACCACTTTTACCGTGCATATTGCGGGCGACACCAGTGATGTAGTGCTGGTGGCAAGCATCAACTTAGACGGATCTTATTCCATTGAGCAATTGCAAGCTCTTGAGCAAGACAATACCGCTTTGGATATTAACGACCTTACCTTGATTGTGAATGCGACCGATACGGATGGGGATGTCTCAACCGCTGAAATCAACGTCAAGATTGCCGATGGCACTGATCCTCAAGTGAATGTTGTGCCGGCAGTGACACTGGCGGAGAGTAGTATCGACCAAGGTGATACAGGCGTGCCACCAATCCAAGGCGGTAAAGATCCTGATGCGAACCTAGAGAGTGCTAGTTCAAGCGTCACTTACCTACAAGGCAGTGACGATGTTGAAGCCTTTTATTTAGATACCGCCAATGTGAGCGCCACTTTTGCCGATGGTAGCGGTACTGTCGCACTGACGTATCAAGGCCAACCGATCACCTTTATTGTGGTTGCCGGCGGCTATATGGGCGTAGCATCGGTAAATGGTCAACAGCTGGACATTCTGTCTATCCAAATCAACAACGACTTAACCAGTTCTGACTTTGGCCAATTTGATTTTGAGTTAATACGAGCCATTGATCACCCAATCTCTGGTCCTGATACCAATCCAGATTCTGCTGATACCGTTAACATTGTATTGCCTATCTATGTGCAAGATATGGATGGGGATAATTCTCCAACCAAAGACTTAGTGGTCAGCGTGGTGGATGATGTGCCAGAGGTGATTGAAAAATCCTTTACCGTGACTGAGGGAGATGCTGCTTCAACTATTAATGTGTTGAAACAGAGCGGCCTCGAAACTGAAGGCGCAGATGATGGGGCATTAACCCAGATTCAAATTGGCAGTACGGTTATCTCCATTGATCCTAGCGGCGGTTTCCAAAGCTTTAATTTGTATAGCGACGGTAGCGATCCTGCTAATCCGATTGATGCAGACTCTCTGATGGGGGTATTAGAGGTTAACCCTGATGGGCGAATCCGATTCACCGCAGAGGATGACGTTAAGCAAACAGGAGACTCTGTTGTCATTGATGTACAAGTGACAGCAACCGATGGCGATGGCGATACCAGTACCAAAGCAATCAATATCCAAGTGGATGATATTACTTCACAAATCACTTCAACTGGAGCAAGTGGCAGTGAAGATGCAGGTCGAAGCGTCACTCAAAATGACACTAACGCTCAGGATAATCTTCCTGTAGGTGATGCGCCAATCAAGGTCAATATCAGTGTTAACACAGACGATTTTGATAATAACGAAGAGCTTGGCGCGATTACAGTAAAAGGGGTAGATGCCACAGAAGGTGATTTTTATTACTTCAACGGCATTAATTATGTAGCGCTGACCGTTAATGGCTCAGAAGTGACCCTCAGTAAAGATCAGCTGATGGTATCAACGCTAGATAATGAAAACTGGAATGTGGAGAATTTATTCTTTGTTCCGGCGCGAAATCAAGGTTCAGAAGGCACTGATTATTCTTATGACATCAGTGTTGAGGTGTATCGAAATAATGCCCTTAGCGAAACGTTAGATGGCAGCTTAGCCGTTGAGGTAAAAGCCATTGCCGATTCCGCAACATGGGAGCCATCAGCGGGTAATTTCGAAGTTACGGTCGATGAAGATGGTGACGATGCGATTTTACAAATCTTGGCGCAAACCCAAGACCAAGACGGCTCTGAAACCATTACCTATGAAGTGAGCTTTGTTGAAGAACTAGGCCATCAACTGTTGATCGATGGCGTAGTGCAAACGCCTAATGGCTTTGGATTGTTTGTTATCTCTGCTGATGATATTGGTAAGGTCACGGTGAATCCAACTGAGAACTGGAGTGGCACCATTTCTGTAAAAGTGGTCGCTATTACCACTGAATCCGATGCTAACGCTTTAGTACCTGAAGCTCGCTCTGAAGAGCGCTTCTTTAGCATCAAGGTCAATCCAATCGCGGATGACGGCGCTATGGTACTTACCCGTATTCAGTTAGAAGAAGATACCACCACCACTTTAGATCAACATATTAAGCTTAGCCCAAGCCAAGATCTTGACGGTTCAGAGCAATTATTGGTGCAAATTTCTGGGCTAGCAGACAGCAATGGCAACTTAGCCACGTTAACTTGGCTTGGAGACCCTGCGGATAACCCGATCACTGAGATCTCCACTGGGGTATACGAAATCCCTTATGACATGCTTTCGCAAGTGCAGTTTACCCCTTACTTAAACAGTAACGTCGATTTTAATATGACGGTGGTAGGGATTATTCGAGACTTTGCCCAGCAACTGGAAAACATTGATGAGACCACAGGTACAGGTACGTCTGTTACGGTCAGCAATGATAAAATTATAGATTCTCGACAGTTGGTGGTTGATCTTAAAGGCGTCGCAGATTTTCCAACCATTAATATAGATGGACTGGGCGATACGTGGCACCCAATTTTAGATGGCGAAGGAAATGCGGTAGGTGTTGAAACGTTAATCGATGAAAATAGCGACGTGCCATTGAACTTTAAAGTGTTTAGTGGAGAGCTTGCCGATACGCCGTTAGATGATTCCGAATCAGTGACGGTTTTGATTTCCAATATTCCCGATGGCGTAAAAGTACTTGATAGCGAGAACAACGAAGTTGACCTGTTGTTTGTTGGTTATGACTCGTCAGGTGGGCCAATTTATCAAGCGAACCTTACCGAAGCGGGCGTTGATACAGGTATCATTTTAAGACCTATTCCTTCATTTACCGGCAATATCGATCTTAAGGCAACTTTAGTTGTTACCGAAAGTGATGGTGATACCAAGATCATTGAAGGTGATATTTTCATCAAGGTTCAGCCAGTGATTGATGCCAAAGATGGGTATCAGCGCACTTCTACAGGCAACGAAGACAGCTTTATTGAAATTGATTGGCACCCTTCAGATGCGGATTATCCTGACTCTGATGAGGTGATTAAATTAGTCACACTGTCGGGTTTTCCTGCCGGTTCTGAAGTGAGAATTGACGGCGTAATCACAACGGTTGCAGCTGACGGGCGAATTATCATTTCTGAAAGCAACGGTTTACGTGCACTGCTTAGTGGTTCAGGTATTGTGGAAGTAAAACCGCCTGCCGATGACAGTACTGACTTCCAACTCAGCGTGACCATTGAAGTTTCAGAAGACGACTACGAGTTCACCGACGGTCAAGCTGAGTTTGAAAGTACAGCAACGGCCATCATTAATGGTACGGTGGATGTGGTGGTGCGTCCTGTGGTGGAAAGTGACGCCAATTTATCGGTCACTGATTTAGCTAACCAAGTCACTGGCGATGCGGCAAACCCAATTGTTGCTGATGCCAATGGTATGATTAACTTCACCATCAATGAAGCAAAAGATGATGCGTACAGCGTTAACTTTACTGATTTAGATATTACGCAAATTGAGCAAGACGCATTAGATAAATTAGCCGCAGATCCTAGCGCTATCTTAACCCCAGAGGAAGAGCAGGCATTAGCGCAAAATCCAGATGAAATCGTCGAAGAATTGGTGGTTGATTTCGGAACGCTAGAGCAAGATATTCTGGATCAATTGGTCATCATCGGCGCACTAAATAACGGGGATGGTAAATGGGTTGTTACCGACGAAGATGACTTCACCATTGTTGCTCCTAGCGGGTTAAAAATTGCAGGGGACGGCGACGATGCGTTTTCTAATATCACCATTACTTTTACTGCGTTGGTGTATGACAAAGGTGAAGAGGGCGAACAAAGTGCGCGCGTTCAAAAACGAACCGATGTTACCTTACGCTTCCCTGAGGATGTGGTCGTAAACGATTCATTTGCTGCCGAGTTAGAGGTGAAAACCGAATCTGACGACATCATCATTGGCATAGAAGATACCAATATTAACCTAGGCCAACAATTGATGAGCAAGGACATTCTTGCCACAACGGCGGATAAAGATGATGTCGCCGATTTGTTAACCTTAGTTTTTGCGCAGGCGGATTTACAAGGATTTACGATAGCGGGCGCGGAATTTGATTACACTACCGCAGATTATGTGTTTAAAGGCAACATAGACGAAAACGGTAATGTTCTAGGTTTAGATAATCTGGTATTGGTTCCACCACAAGATTATGCCGGTGATGCACTTCTTGATTTTAGAGCGGTGACCACAGACACCAAATCCGGTGATGAACGATATTTTGATCTTACAATTCCGGTGGCAATTTCTCCGGTGGTGGAGACTTCACAAACACTCAGTATCGCCGTTAAAGGTACTAGTGGATTGGATGCGGATTTTGTCCCTATTGCTGAAGGTGGCACTGAAGTATATCAAGATGATATTGCCTACGAAGATGGTGTGATTCATTTACAAATTGGTGTTGAATCTACTGATATTGATAGCGCGGTGGAACGAGGTGCAGAGCACTATCAAACAGTGACTATCGCCCTTAAAGACCCAAGTGAAGGTGTATTGATTGACCCTGATGGGAATGAAGTGAGTTCATTCACCATGACCTTTGATGCAAGTGATCCAACCGCAATCGAAGATTTCCTGCAAGATGTGCAGTTTAAACCGGCCGAGAATTTCCCTACGGGTGATAACGATAACCTTGTTGAGTTAACCATTTCTGGCACGCTCAGAGATATCACTGATTTTGATCAAACGCCACTTTACGACCATCCATCCAATACTGATGCAGACGTAGCCTTTAGCGGTGAGCTTTCCTTTGAAGTGACCCCTGTGGTTGATGACATTATTGTTGAGGGTGGTGACCGCTCCAACAAGATTGTGATTACCGGTAATGAAGATACGCCTATTTTCTTAGACCAAATTCAGGGCACACCATTTACTATTTCGTTAAAAGATAACGACGGTTCGGAAGAGTTTGTTTCGTTACGTATATCGGGAGTGCCTGATGATTTTCTGGTCAGCTCGTCAAGTGCCTCTGATCCAGACGGATTTACCGTTAAAAACAATGGTGATGGATTCTGGACCATTCAGTTAAACAACCCATCAGTCACTAGCGTTTCCTTTGCGGATTTGGAAATTACGCCTGCGGAGCAATTTAGTGGCATCGTTGATTTAGGCATTGTTGCCTTTACTCAAGAAAAGTTACTCGGCGTTCCAGTGGAGCACAACGCTAGTTTTACTTTGGTGGTTAACCCTGTTGCGGATGAGGTTGATACTGCAATTGTTGATTCGGTTTCTGGCATCGAAAGTGAAGACATTGAGATAAAAATTAATGCGCAGATTATTGATGATGAGTACTCTCTTGCGGGCATAGTGAATGAAGAGAGTGCCCCAGAGACATTGCGGGTTACGGTACTGGATGTGCCAGATGGTGCAAGCATTCGCTTACTTGATGGCACAAGTTTTGTCGACAACGGTGATGGCAGTTGGACTTTAGATATTAATGCTCAACAGTTAGAGAGTATTTTCTTCAACTCTGGCGATAACAACGCCACCAACTGGAATCCTTCACAAATCAAGATTCAGGTTCAATCTGTCGAATATGACGTCAATGGCGTGGAATACACCAATCCTGCCGCCATCACAGAGCAAGTGGTGGACTTGACCATACAAGAAGCCAATGACCAACCACTGTTTGGTGGCGTCACGCCCATAGATGCTATCGAAGACAATGAATATATCATTGATAACCTAAGCATTTCGGACGTTGATGAAGTGGATGATCCTGACGCTATTTATACCTTCATTATAAGTGTTGAAAGTGGCTTATTGAATTTCCAAGATGGCGCAGAAACCTTGTTTGGGGTGCAACTCACCCCTACATCCGATACAGCTGCGACTTCTATTACTGTCGAAGGCACAATCGCCAATATTAACGCGGCCTTGCAAGACGGTGTTCGCTTTAACCCTGACAGCAACTTCAATGGTGATGTCAAAGCGAGCATTTTTGTTGACGATGGTGGCAACTTTGGCATTGTGGCAGAACCGAATGAAAACAGCGCAGACTTTATCATCACTGTACAACCTGAAAACGATCAGCCTCTGTTTGTGGCTATTGCCGATGAGGCGGTTGATGAAGAAGGGACTGTGCTGATTGATTCCATCCAAATCAGCGATATCGATCAAAGCGAATCACCAACAACCCAGTTTAGCGTTACTTTAGAGGTGGATGCAGGTGCAGGTAACTTCAGCTTTAGTTCAGCACCTACTGGGGTAGTCGTTACGCCTGCCACGGGCTCATTGATAGTGCTAACGGGAACGCTCGCGGATATCAATACAGCACTGGCAACTGGCGTTCAATTTACCCCAGAAACAGACGTCACTGGTACATTACCTGTAACGGTTACGGTAAATGATGGCGCAAATGGTGGCATTGTTGATGCAGGTGATTCAAGTACATCAAATACCAATCAAGTGACCTTTGATGTCGTGGTGTCGCCAGTCAACGATGAACCTATTATCACTGGTGCAAGTGATGTCACCACTGATGAAGATGCGAGCGTGCGTATATCGGGCATTCAAATCGATGATCCTGATCTTGCGGACGATGCCACAACCGATTATGTGGTCACTATTGAGGTAACAGATGGTCAATTGGATTTTGATGCTGTCGATAAAACGGCATTCCCAGGTCAAATACAGATCACCAATAACCAGATTGTGATTACTGGACTGGCTGATGATGTGAATACTTTGCTGAGCTCAGGTCTACTGTTTAACCCATCCAGTGATTATACCGGCACGGTTTCGGCCACCGTTACGGTCAGCGATGGCGGCAATGCCGGCAGTGGCGGGGCGTTAACAGCGACAGAGTCGTTTGATATCACGGTAAATGCGCTAAATGATACCCCTGATATTTCTGATTTACCGACTCTTACTACGGATGAAGATAGCGATCTGCTGATCACCAATATTCAAATTTCTGATGTTGATGAAACGCAGGCGCCAGACGCCATTTACAATGTCACCATTGATGTGGATTCAGGCCAGCTTTCGTTCCTTTCTGACGTAGAAACAACTTATGGCATCACTATCGTGACGGCGACATTGCCTGTTAACAGTGTTGAAATTTCCGGTACGATTTCGCAGATAAATGCCGCCTTAGCCAACGGCATTAATTTTGCCCCGCAGAGCAATAGCTCTGGCAGCGTCAAAACGACGGTACTGGTTGAAGATAACGGCAACTTTGGGGTAGTTAACGACCCTAAATCGCAAACCAAAGAGTTTGATATTGAAGTTTCTGCGGTCAATGACGACCCAATCACTACCTTACCAAGCGATATTACCGTTGATGAGGGGGGCACCACTAAAGTAGAAGGTATTCAAGTTTCTGACGTGGACTATGTGGGCAGTAATGCCAATGCAGACATTGAGGTAGTGCTGAACGTTGATCTTGGCACTATCAATATAGTCACGACAAGCTCTGCTGTGACTATCATTGATAACGACTCCTCATCAGTGACGTTGAGTGGGCCAATTGATGAAGTGAATGCAGTCTTGGCGCAAACCGATGCCTTGCAAGGTGTTTTCTACACCAGTGCGCAATACAGTAATAACGCCGAATTAACCATAGTCACCCGTGATAATGGAATCTTTGACGATGCAGGAACACATGCTCAAGACAGTGATGTCGTGACCATCAATATTACCCCAGTTGCGAATGCGCCAACATTGACTCTAAATAGCGAAAATCAACGTAGCTTGAATACGGTGATCTCAGAGTCGGCGCTGGCTGCAAGAGGGGTACCTTTATTAGGGTTAATGGCGGCACTGACTGACGCAAGTGAAACCTTATCGATTGAGGTGCGAGGTCTGGATAGCGCGCTGACGATCCAATCGGCAAATGGCAGTGTGTTGGTTGGAAACACCACCGGCAGTTGGGTATTAGATGCTGCGGCGCTTAGCGATGCGGTCGTAGTACAGGTTGATCCACTAGTACTGCCATCGTCAGCTGTCAATTTTGATGTGGTGGCCGTTTCTACGGAAAGTGATCCAATGCTCACCGCTGAGTCGAGTGCGATAAGCTACGCCGTTACACTGGTTAGTGATGGCAGTGATTTGGACGCCTCGCTCGCCACAAGTGCCAGTACGCTGGTGGACGATGACCAAAGCTCAAGACTGATAGGCTCGGACTTTGATGATGAGCTGATTGGCGGAGAGGGGAACGATACTCTTATTGGCGGTCTTGGCTCTGATATTTTAACAGGCGGAGATGGCGCGGATATGTTTGTCTGGGAAGAGGTGGATGATAGTCAGTTGGATGTGATCACCGACTTTAATCTTGCCGACGGCGATCAGATTGATTTAGTAGGAGTGTTAGATGAGCTTGAATCGGGCGCAACCCTGGATGAATTGCTAGTCGATTTTGATAACAATCAGAATTTAACGGCCGCTATAGTTGAAAATAGTGATGATGTGCAGATAGAAGTCAGCTCAGACACTGAATCACAATCTATACTGATCAAAGGGTTAAACGACCAATTGAACTATGGAAGCGATCCAGACAAAGACTTACTGACCGCAATGTTTGAGAACCAAGTCTTTAAATACGACGGCAATTAGAGTCAAGCTATGTCATTTAGTACATACTTTGATTGTTAATGTTGGCATGTGAGCACCAAACTGTAAGGTATTGATAACCAATAGTTTGGTGTATCACATTTTAGGTCTCGTACATCTTACGTGTCGTACATTTGGGGCTCTCGTTGGGCATTACACTGACAGTAATCATTCACCATTTCTCACATTGAGGTGACTATGGCTATATCTTCTTTACCCTCTGCAGCGCTTTATCGTGATGCTGACTTAAATCTGCTCTCTAGCAAATCAACCAAAGACATTCCACCGATTGATGAAATTGTAGGCCAAGAGCGAGCGCAATCAGCGGTCGAATTTGCCATGTCAATTCGTGAAAAAGGCTACAACATTTATGCCATTGGCCGCAATGGTTTGGGTAAGCGCACCATGATACTGCGATACCTAAAGCGTCATCCCTTTGATCAGCACCAATTATACGATTGGTGCTATGTCGCCAATTTTGAAGATATACGCGTACCAAAAGTGCTAAAAGTGCCTCGTGGTATAGGGCAAAGTTTGCGCACGGATATCGATAAATTAATGACCAAGTTATTAAAGGCGATTCCACTGGCTTTTGATAACGAAATGTATTTCTCGCGTGCAGATCGTTTAAAAAACCAATTAGCGACTAAGCAAGCGACCGCCCTTGAAGCATTAACCAAAAAAGCCAAAGAAGAGAGCGTCAGTCTCACCATCACTGCGCAAGGTGATTATCAATTTGTCGCGCTGGATGGAGAGGAACCGTACACCGAAGCTTCCTTCGAGTTATTGGATAAAAAGACACAAGCAAAGTTTGATAAAACCATTGATACTCTTGAAGTGTCTCTACGGCACATCATTCGCGATCTTACGGAATGGGAAGAGCAATTTACCGATAAAATTCAGAAGTTGAATGCGGATGTGACGTTAGGTGTTATTGGGCACTTTATCAAAGCATTAAAAGCTAAATATAAAAAACATAGCGAGGTGAAACAGCATTTAGCCGATCTTCAAGCTGATATCGTCGAAAATGTGGATATTTTCCTCGAAGAAGGCGATGAACAAGGTGAAATTGCCACCGCATCTTTAGATAAAAAGCTGCCGCGTCGTTATAAAGTCAATGTGATTGTTTCGCAGCCTAAAGATGAGCTACCGATCATCATTGAAGAGAGTCCAAACTATCATTCACTGTTTGGCTATGTAGAAACGGCCACTTTCAAAGGTACCGTGTTCACCGATTTCTCATTAATCAGGGCAGGGGCTTTGCATAAAGCTAATGGCGGCGTGCTGCTGATGGATGCGGTGAAAGTGCTTGAACAGCCTTATGTGTGGGATGGATTAAAACGTGCTTTGCGCTCTAAAGAACTCAGCTTAACGGCGCTAGAGAAGCAGGTCACAATGACAGGTGCAGTATCGCTTGATCCTGAGCCAATCCCTTTAGATGTCAAAATTATTTTGTTTGGTGATTATCGAACTTATCAATTATTGCAGCATTACGATTCAGAATCTGCTGAGCTATTTAGAGTTACTGCCGATTTTGAAGATGAAATGAAACGAGATCGTGACTCAGAGCTGCACTATTGTCGATTTATCTCCAGCATAGTGCACGACAATAAACTGCTGCATTGCGATAAAAAAGCCATTGCGCGCATTATCGAACACTGCTCACGAATGGCCGCAGATCAAAATAAGATCTCCTTGCATTCAGCCAATACGGCTAACCTATTACGTGAAGCAAACTACATTGCCAGAAGTGCCAAGGCAAACATTATACGTGCTACTCATGTTGAGAAAGCATTGTTAAATCAACTTTCTAGGGTCAGTCGCCTGCAAGAAAATGTCATGGAAACCTTTGTCAATGGCACTACCTTAATTCGTGTCCAAGGTGACGCTATTGGGCAAGTTAATGCACTTTCTGTACTTAGCACTAGTGATCATATGTTTGGTGCGCCTAACCGTATTACCGCGACCACCTCTTTTGGTAGTGGTGAAGTGATTGATATTGAACGTAATGTTGATCTTGGAGGCAGTATTCACTCCAAAGGGGTGATGATATTAACCGCCTATCTTTCGTCGGTTTTTGGTAAAACCGCTAAAATACCCTTAACGACTAATATTACCTTTGAGCAGTCTTATGGCGGCGTAGATGGTGATAGCGCCAGTATGGCTGAGTTTTGTGCTGTGGTTTCTGCCTTTTCAAAACAAGCAAATCGGCAGGATATTGCGATTACGGGTTCAATGAATCAGTTTGGTGAAGCGCAGCCCATCGGTGGAGTGAATGAGAAAATAGAAGGCTTTTTTGACGTATGTAAAATTAAGGGACGCAAGCCAACCCAAGGCGTGATAATTCCGCAATCCAATGTACATAATTTGATGTTACGCGCCGATATTTTACAGGCGGTTGATAAAGGGGAATTTCATATTTGGGCAATAGAGCATGTCTCTGATGCGATTAAATTATTTACCGGTAAAGAGGCGGGCACACCTAGTGATGAAGGCAGTTATCCGATTGATACCATTTATGGCATTGCTCAAGCCAAATTAAATGCGTTGCGTAAATAATTCGTAGTTTTTGCCTAATCATGGATTTTAACCACAAAGTTACCCAAATAGGCTGTGATTTTGGCGACATTAGTTGTGGTTTTAAGGCGATGTCAATATTGATGATCACTTTTTGAGACCGTTAATTTTGTGATGGCGTTTTTAAACAGTGAGGTTTAAGTATCAAAACGAGTTGTTACACTAAAGGTACATTTATTCGCGTTAAAACAAATGTTTAGTGTTATCGATATGCGTCAATATGTATAAAATATTTCATTAATGCTCGGAAATTGTGCATAATTAGAGGTGAAATCTTGATTTTTCTTACTAATTTGCCATGAGGCAACATTCACATGTTGAGTTAAAATGTGATTTAGTTCAAAATCGAGCCCCTATAGCTACCCAAAGCTTCACTGGAGCGTGCATGAAAGTTGTTGATATTCTTAAACACAAACGAGGATCTCTTTCGAGACATCATATGGAGTTTATGGATAAGATGTCCCCTTCTCTTAGAGAGTATTGGAGTGAATTAGTGAGCCGTGCCCATGCACAGCACATTTTTCGCGCGTGGGGGAAAGATTTTCAAAAGCCGGCAGTAAATGAAGAAGTAGCTAATCCCACTCAAGACATCATCGAGATGAAGCCTGAGGCGGAAGCGCTGTATTTAGAGCTATCGCAAAAAATTGGCGAAGAGTTGCACGTGGGAAGCTGGTTTAGCATTGATCAAGAACGTGTCGATGCGTTTGGTCGAGTGACTGAAGATATGCAGTGGATCCATACCGATCCAGAAAAAGCACAGCAAGAGTCTCCTTTTAAATCGACTATTGCGCACGGTTTTCTTACTTTGGCACTACTGCCTCGTTTGTCAGATGCTGTTGATCCTGAGAAACCTTTGTTTCCTACCGCTAAAGTGACCGTTAATATGGGGATGAACAGTGTTCGCTTCCCTTATCCTGTTCGTGTAGGGAGCAACATTCGCGCTCGTAGCAGTTTAGTGAAAGTGACGCCTATTCAAAAAGGTCTTGAGATCACTCGTGAACTGAAAGTGGAGATTGAAGGCGTACGTCGTCCTGCTTGTGTGGCTGAATCGGTGATTCGTTTATACTTTTAATCGATAGCGTAACAACAGATTATCAAAAATGGCCAAAGCTTAGCTTTGGCCATTTTTATATGTACTAATACAGCTAGCGTTATTTATTTAAATGAGCGGTATAGCCCTGATTTTCAATAATAGCGCTGGCTTCTTTAGAGGTAACGTACTTGGCAAACTGCAATGCTGCTTCGTCTTTTAGATCTTTATGATGGAAGATCAAAAAAGGACGCGCTAGTTCGTAACTCTTGTTCAGTAAGTTAACCGAATTTGGCACAACACCGTCAAAGTTGAGTGGTTTAACAGAAGCGTCAATAGACCCCATGCTAATAAATCCGATCGCTTGCGGGTTGTAGCTGATCAAGGTTTTCATCATGCTATTGGTACTAACCACTAAGCTTGTTTGACTAATAGTTGAAACACGGCGGTCGTTTAGCACGCGAGTTAGGCCAACTTGGTCTTCAAATGCGTAACGAGAACCTGAAGACGTTTCTCTAGTCACCACAGCAATGGGACGATCGGCTCCGCCAATCTCTTTCCAGTTGGTAATTTTGCCCGTATAAATTTTAAAGAGTTGTTCACGGGTAATATTATCGACACTGTTTTGTTGGTTCACAACAACGGCTAAACCGTCGTAGGCAAAAGGCAAGACCACTAAATCGTCTTGATACTCTCTTTCGGTTAATAGTCGAGAGCTCATACCAATTTCAGCGACATTATTCTTAACTAAAGAAATCCCTGCTGTAGAGCCAACACCTTGCACTGCGATATAAGTATCTTTATGCGTGTTGTTAAAATTCTCGGCTAAAATATCCATCACTCGCGCTACCGAGGTAGAACCACTGATATTCACTTGAGCTGCGTGTACGTTCGCTATACTCAGTATCAGGCAGACCATTGCCGTGATAATTACTCTAAACATATTCATCCTTCTTCAAACTATAATTACAGATATTGCACAGAGTAAGACGATTGTATTACAAATTAGTGACACTAAATGACCAATGCGTAACATTTTTATGCGATTGTTTGGTGTTTTTGTCAGCAAGTGTGCAACGTCAAATTATGAGGTACACCATGAAGCTATCTGAAATGGAGCAACGGCAAATAATCAAACTGGCCAGTGATGCGTGTTGCTCGCGTAATCACAATGTGTGTGTTGAACTGAGTAAGGCTGAATTTGAATTGTCCGATACGGGTATTGAGTTTTACCACACTCGATTTAAGTTAGATTCTAAACAAGCCGATCATCGCTATTTGGTGGCGAAAATTCTCATTCGTGACAAGGCGTGGACGTTATTAATAGCGCATCGAGATCAACACGACATGTTTGAAGGTTGGCATACACATCCAGCAATCGAAACCCTTGGAAACCAGCTCCACCAACTGATTGCGGAGGTGGAGAATGATCCCCAAGGTTTGATTTGGTAAGGCGCGTTTAGTGCACCGAATTATCCGAAGTGATAGCCTTCCGGGACGACGACAATACCTTGCTCGGAAATAGTAAATCGTTCTCTGTCAGCTTGTATGTCATAACCAATTTTGGTGCCATCAGGTACGGTGACATGCTTATCGATAATGCAGTTTCTTAGTTCGCAATGCTCGCCAATTTTAACATCATCAAACAAGATGCTGTTCATTATGGTGGCGCCATCGCTGACTTTAACGTTGGACGATAAAATGGAACGTTGTACCGAGCCGCCGCTAATCACCACGCCATTGGCAACGATGGAGTTAATAGAGATACCTTGATTTCCCGTGACAGAGGGGACGGTTCTTGATGGTGGTCGTTGCTGTTCGTAAGAGCGAATACCCCAATCATCTTGATAAAGATCGATAGGCGGAACCGGATCAAGTAAATCCATATTGGCTTGATAAAACGAGTCAACCGTACCTACATCACGCCAATATACGTCTTGCGACACTCGGCCTTCTTCAGAGCCAAATCGGTAAGCGTAAACCCCTTTAGCGTCGATAAGCTTAGGGATGATGTCGTGTCCAAAGTCATGGCTGGACGTATCAATATCAGCGTCCGCCTCTAACGCCTCTACCAAAGCTTCCATTGAGAAAATATAAATGCCCATGGAAACCAAACTTTTGTTTGGGTTATCCGCAAGAGTTGGCGGATCGGCAGGCTTTTCCAAAAAGGATACAATGCGTCCGTCTGCTTCTGCACCTACCACACCAAAGGCGCTAGCTTCTTGGGCAGGAACTTCCATGCAAGCGATCGTTAACGCAGCATTGGTTTTCTTATGTTGCTTTAACATAGGTTGGTAGTCCATACGATAAATATGGTCACCAGACAGCACCACCACGTGCTTAGCTTCACTGCGCGATAGTAGCCACAGGTTTTGATAGATAGCGTCGGCCGTTCCTTCGTACCAAGCGTCACCTTTGCGCATTTGTGGGGGAACTGCGGTGATGTACTCACCCAGCTCTGGATTGAAAATGGACCATCCGTCACGCAAATGTTTTTGTAGAGAGTGAGATTTATATTGAGTCAGAACCAATAAGCGACGTAGCCCAGAATGTAGGCAGTTACTGAGCGTGAAATCGATAATGCGGTATTTTCCGCCAAAGGGAACCGCTGGCTTGGCACGGTCTTGAGTTAAGGGTGCAAGTCGAGAACCCATGCCTCCGGCTAAAATGACGGTTAATGTATCTTGCATGACGACACTTCCTTGTTATTTTTGGGTACTAAGTTTAATAAGCAAAAACTGTTCCAAAAACCAATCTATTGTTTAATAGGGGTTTTGCTCTTGTGTAGCGTGCTTTTGCACCACTATGTGGCGCTATTTGGTGCACCTGAACTAATTTAGTGCAATAAGTAGAATAAACACTATGAGCTACCGCGCCTCAAATGACAATTTAAGCGTTTTTTTAGTGCAAAACTCGATCTCGACACTCACGTAATTGCCATAATGTTGAGTATGATACCAATCGTACTAAATAACTGGTCATTCTAGCTTGTTAAAATGCTCGATAACGGCGTTAGAATTTTTGATTGTAGAATAACTACTTATCGAAAAATTCTGCCTTGTTCTCGAGCATTTTTCCTGCGCTAGTTCTGATCACTTACTTAGTGTGATTGGTATGATTTCTTTGAATCGAATTAAGTAGGATATTAACTATGGCCACAGGCTCTTACATTGTCGCCTTAGACCAAGGCACTACCAGTTCTCGTGCGGTAGTGTTTGACTCACAAGCCAATATTGTTGCTCAATCACAACGAGAATTTACTCAGTATTATCCGCAAGCAGGTTGGGTTGAGCACGATCCGATGGAAATCTATTCATCGCAACGTTCCACATTAATTGATGTATTAGATAAGCTTTCTATTACGCCAGAAGATGTCGCAGGAATTGGCATTACCAATCAACGTGAAACCACCATTGTATGGCACAAAGAGACCGGCAAACCTATTTATAACGCCATTGTTTGGCAATGTCGCCGCACCAGTCAATTGTGCAAAGAGCTAAGAGAGCAAGGCTGGGAAGAGTACATAAAAACCGCGACAGGTTTGGTTTTAGACCCGTATTTTTCCGCCAGTAAAATCAAATGGATTTTAGACAATGTAGCAGGTGCAAGAGTCCTAGCCGACGATGATAAATTGCTATTCGGTACGGTAGACACTTGGTTATTGTGGAAGCTGACTCACGGTAAAGTGCACGCCACCGATCACACCAATGCCTCTCGCACTATGATGTTTAATATCAATACCATGCAGTGGGATGAGAACATTCTTAAATTGCTGGATATTCCAAAATCTATGCTTCCAGAAGTTAAACCATCGTCGAGTTTGTTTGGTGAAACCTGTATTGGTGAAAATAGCGAGATACGAATTCCAGTGGCGGGCATTGCAGGCGATCAACAAGCCTCATTGTTTGGGCATCGATGTGTCAATCCAGGTCAGGTAAAAAACACGTACGGTACTGGCTGTTTCCTATTGATGAACACTGGCTCGCAAAAGGTGGACTCGCAACACGGCTTGCTTACCACCTTGGCTTGCGACGCCGAAGGAAAGCCTTGTTATGCCCTTGAAGGGGCCGTATTTATGGCAGGAGCCTCTATTCAGTGGCTAAGAGACGAATTGCGACTGCTTAATGAATCTAAAGATTCTGAATATTACGCCAACAAGGTGGATTCCTCTGATGGCGTATACGTTGTGCCTGCTTTCACTGGTCTAGGCGCACCGTACTGGGACCCGTACGCTCGTGGCACTATGGTAGGGCTCACGCGTGGCACCAGTGCCGAGCATATCGTGCGCGCTACTTTAGAAAGTATTGCTTATCAAACTTATGATGTCATTCATGCCATGCAAGCCGACTCTTGTATAGAGCTAAGTAGTTTACGTGTGGATGGGGGAGCGGCGCGAAATAATTTCTTAATGCAGTTTCAATCAGACTTGTTAAATTGCGAAGTGCAACGCCCGCAATTGACCGAAGTCACGGCATTGGGCGCCGCTTTCTTAGCGGGGTTAAGTGTTGGCTATTGGAAGGATTTATCCGAACTGGAAGCTCGCTCTGAAATAGAAACGCGTTATCACCCACTTTGTGACAGTGAAAAACGTACTAAACGCTACGCAGGCTGGCAACGAGCGATCAAGTGCGCGCAAATGTGGAGTTCTTTGCAGGACGAAGAATAATAGCGCAGAGTGTAAAACGAAAAAGGGTTGCTTAATCAGCAACCCTTTGTAATTAACTAGCTACTAGTTAATTAAGCTTCTACTTTCCAAGAGATGGTTTCACCGCCTTTAATTGGCACGACGATGTCGCTACCAAATGGCATAGTTTCGGCTACTGCCCACTCTTCTTTTACTAAAGTCACGGTATCGCTGTTGCGTGGCAGATTGTAGAAGTCAGGGCCATTATGGCTAGCAAATGCTTCTAGGTGCTCTAGTTTGCCTTCGGCTTCAAATACTTCTGCGTAAAGTTCTAATGATGCGTGGGCTGTGTATGAACCCGCACAACCACAAGCGGTTTCTTTGCGACCTTTAGCGTGTGGCGCAGAGTCCGTACCAAGGAAGAATTTCTTACTACCGCTGGTTGCTGCAGCAACTAATGCTTTTTGATGGCTGTTGCGCTTTAGAATTGGCAAGCAGTAGAAGTGCGGACGAATGCCTCCCACTAACATGTGGTTACGGTTATACATCAAGTGGTGCGCAGTAATGGTTGCGGCAACGTTGTCATTGGCATTTTGTACAAACTCAACCGCGTCAGCAGTCGTAATGTGCTCAACGACAATTTTTAGATTAGGGAAATCGTTGACGATAGGCGCTAATACTGTGTCTAAGAACTGTTTTTCGCGGTCAAAGATATCAACATCGTGCGTAGTCACTTCACCGTGAATCAGCAGTAGGATACCTTGTTTTTCCATCTCTTCTAACACAGGGTAGATTTTCTTAGCGTCAGTTACGCCAGAATCCGAGTTAGTGGTTGCACCTGCCGGGTACAATTTACATGCAACAACTTGACCTGATGCTTTTGCTTGTTGGATATCTTCTTTGCTGGTGTTGTCTGTCAAATAAAGCGACATTAACGGCTTAAAAGTATCGCTATGATTATGTGCATTGATACGCTCAAGGTAAGCGATAGCTTGTTCGGTGTTGATCGTTGGCGGAACGGTATTTGGCATAACTAAAGCGCGACCATTGTAGCGACTAATGTCTTTTACTGTATCTTTTAGTACATCACCATCACGAAGGTGTACATGCCAATCATCTGGGCGTGTAATGGTTAAGTTGGTCATAGTTGTGCTCCCGCCAAAAAAGTCTAAAGGTGTAATACCAATCGTACTAAATAACTGGTCATTCTAGCTTGTTAAAATGCTCGATAACGGCGTTAGAATTTTTGATTGTAGAATAACTACTTATCGAAAATTCTGCCTTGTTCTCGAGCATTTTTCCTGCGCTAGCTCTGATCACTTACTTAGTGTGATTGGTATAAGAAGAAACCGAGAATGTGGTATGGTTATCACGCCAAGCAAACGATTACTTAAATGCGGGCAAATGATAGCGAAAATGCAATAAGATTGCATTAACATTGAGAGAGTTAGAGGTATAAAGTGAAGGATTTAGCTCAATTATCGGGTATTAATATATTTCCGGTAAAATCAACATCTGGCATTGCACAATCCAGAGCTTATGTTGGTTTAGAAGGAATCAGTTTTGACCGTCGTTTTGTGGTGACTGATACGGCGGGTCGCATGATTACCGCACGTAAGTACCCTAAGATGGTGACGATTAAAAGCACGCTACTGCCAGATGGTATTTTGCTGAGTGCTCCCAATGCACAAGACCTGCATTTGTCTATATCAGATCTGGAACGTAACGAGTTCGAATGTAAAATCTGGAGCGATCGCTTTTTCGCTTATACCACCACAGACACCGCTAACCAGTGGTTTAGTAACGTATTAGGTACGCCAGCATTGCTATTGTATTGCGGTGAAGAATCTAATCGCTATCGTGAAAAACTGGCAACTAAAGTCAGCTTTGCCGACGGCTATCCGTTATTGGTGATCTCTCAAGGTTCTCTGGATGAGTTAAACCGCAGTGCTTCACATCCACAATCAATGTCGCAGTTTCGCACCAACTTGGTGATAGAGGGTGTACCACCTTTTGCCGAAGACAGCTGGGAAAAAATCGCCATTGGCGAGGTAGAATTTAAAGTAGGCAAGGCATGTCAGCGCTGTGTATTAACCTCAGTTGATCCAAAGACAGGCGAAAAAATGGCTGCCAAAGAGCCCACTGCAACCTTAGCTAAATTTAGAGCCGACGAAAAAGGGGCGATTTTCTTTGGCATGAATTTGATTGCACTCAATGAGGGTGTGATTGAAGTAGGGGATGAGCTTCGAGTGCTAGAAACCCGCACTGCTATTACTTATACAGATACGCGCGGATAGATTATTCGTAAGTTGAGCGTGAAAACAAAACCGCTTTGTAGTGTTAAAGCGGTTTTTGTTTATTGCTTTCGTTTACTAAAGCATGTTACCAAGCATAGGTCTCAATGACGTTTTTCTTGGTCATCGGGTTTAAGCTAATGTGCTTGTTAATATGCTCCAAAAACGGTTGGCGGGCGGCAGGCCACTCACCACGCATGCTAGCGATATTGTTGCCGTGATCGCCCCAATAGAAACAAGGGAAATCATCCATATTTTCCAATAGGTATTTTTCTTCTTCCAAAATTTGTAATGGGCTGGGTAGACTAAATTGCCCATTATGCAGTTCTTGCTCTAATTCACTGCCCGGTTGAATGGCCAGCGCCATAGGTGCAATCGCATCAGGGCGCATGATGTTCAGTAAGCTGGTGGTGTTGATCGCATGTTCTTTTGAACGCTCACGGCCACCTAGACCAAAAATGAATGACGCTAATACTTTGATATCTGCTTCTCTTGCCATTTCCATGCCTTTAATCGCATGTTCACGGGTCATTCCTTTTTTAATGCGTTCCAGCACAATAGGGTCACCCGACTCAAGGCCAGAGTAGGCGGTAGTTAATCCGGCAGAGCGGATCTCTTTTAATTCAGAAATACTCTTGCGGCGGAAGTCATTGAATCCCGAATACAGAGCCAAGTTTTTAAGCTCAGGAAAAGTCACTTTTATTTGATCGAGAATCGCGATTAACTTTTCGGTGCGCATTGCCATGACATTACCATCAATTAGAAAGATGGATTCCACTTTAGGGTACAGGCGACGAGCTTCGGCAATGTCTTTGAATATGTCGTCAAGTTCACGAACTTTGAATCTTTTGTCATCGAACATAGTGCAAAAGGTGCATTGATTATTGCTGCAACCTAGGGTGGTTTGAATGAGAATACTGTCAGCTTCCATCCAAGGGCGATAGATTTTACCTTCGTAATGCATGTTAAGCCTTTTTAGATTTTAGTGATTGTTGAGGTGGGTAAGCTTAACTGTGTGGCATGAGATTGATAATGGCGATTTATCCTTAATCAGAATTAAGAATTTATTAATAATAAGGTTTATTAATGATGCAGTGGATAGAAAAAGCCTAGCTATACAGGGCAAAGGTGCGGGGCAAAGCTAGGCTCGTTGTTTTTGTAATAAGAGTAGGAGATTACTTTAATTTATCGGTTAATAGTTTTTTAATTACCGCGACCAATTGTGCATTTTTTTGAGTATCACTGGCATGTGGATGAGGCGATGCGAAGCGACCAATATCATTGTCAAAATACAAACCTGATGCGTTAGCAAACTCCTCTGATAGAGCTGCGCGATACAAAATATCTGCGCCAATACTCAGGTCATTGCCCGTAACGCCATACGCTTCTTTTACCAATTTACTGCCAAGAAATGAGGCTGGATTGACTGCGACAACGCTAGGCCCACGCTCTTTTAATTTAAGCGCAAGATCAGCAGACCACATAGTAATGGCTAATTTGCTTTGAGCGTATACAGCACCATCGCTTTCGTGTGCGTCAGCACTGACTAAAGCGTTTAGATTAACCGGTGCTTGCGCGGCAGAAGAGAGGTTTACGATGCGCCCTGTTGGGTCAAATAGGTTCAAAAGTGATTGAGTTAATAGGTATGGCGCTATGGTATTTACCACAAAACGAGTGTCTAAATTTTCTGAAGTGGTAATTGTTGGTACGTTATAAACGCCAGCGTTGTTGATGAGTACGTCCAGATGTTGATGTTTTTGCTTAATGGCGTTTGCGAGCGCCTTTGTGTCTTCGAGATTAGAAAGATCGCCAAGATAACTTTCAATACTGCCAGTTTCCGATAGTTCAGATAATGCTGCTTGTACTTTAGCCAGTTTTTGCTTGTTACGACCATGAATCAACACATTGTGTCCATCCGCCACCAGCTTTTTAGCCGTTTCAAAGCCAATGCCATCGGTTGAACCTGTTATTAGAATGGTTTTTTTCATGAGCGACTCTCCGCAAATTAGGGTGTGTTAAGTTTTAATCATACTAAACAATAGGTGCTTTTGATTATTAATAAAAACTTAAAACTGATTTGCGCCTAAGGGTGCTTATCACTAGTATTCATCACTATACTGCTAATAATAAATTGAAATTAAGAGATTAGCTTAAATGAATATCGATCATCTGAGATTGTTCGTGCGGATCGCCTCTACTCACAACATCAGTCTTGCAGGTAAGGAGTTGGGCTTATCCGCACCTGTTGCCAGTATGCACATTAGTAAACTTGAACAAAGCATGGGCGCTCGTTTAATTCATCGTACAACTCGTAAAGTTTCTTTAACCGAAGAAGGGCAAACCTTACTGCCTTATGCTCAAGAAATTATCGACAATGTCGATGCGGCGCAAGCGACGGTTGGCTCAGGCAAGGTGTGCCCAAAAGGCACATTGAGGATTACAGCTCCTGCGTCTTTTGGCCGAATGCACTTAATTTCGCCGTTAAAAGGTTTTTTAGCACAGTATCCTGACTTATCAGTTGATATTCGTTTAACGGATTCCATGATTGATCTCATTGATGGAGGCTTTGATTTAGCCATTCGCAATGCCGAATTGAAAGACTCAACATTGATAGCGAAAAAAATCGCCACCGACAAACGCATTATGTGCGCATCTCCTGACTATATTGCTGAACATGGCACGCCACAAACGCCATCCGATCTATACCAACATATGTGCATCAATCATGCAGGGCTAGAATCTTGGGTTTTTCAACAAAGCGATGGTCCTGTTAGCGTCAAAGTAAAAGGAAAAATCAAGGTGGATCATGGGGAAGCGGTGCGTGATGCTGCGGTAAATGGCATGGGGATTGCCATGTGCGCCACTTGGATTGCGTATGAACATTTAAATGATGGGCGTCTAGTGCAAGTGTTAGCGGATTATCCATTAGTGGATGACTCTGCCATTTGGGTTGTTTACCCCAGTTCAAAACAATTAGCTCCCAAAGTGCGCGTGTTTATTGATTATATTGCTCAGTTTTATGGAAATCCGCCATATTGGGATTGAGATATAATATGGCTGTTATCACGGTTAATTGTAAGAAATATAATACGTAAATAGCCAATGAAATATGAATATCGATTCCTGTATATAACCACACAGATAGTTATCTGTGATTTGAGGTTTTATTATTAAACCTTGGACCGTGAAAGGGCTTGTATATTATTTAGTGTGGATAGAATAAAAAAATGCCGCTCACATTGTGAGCGGCATTAATATTTCAGATTATACGAAGATAAATATTATTTAGCTTTGTATTGGTCGTGAGATGCGTCAAGTTTGTAGAAAGTAGCTTGAGCGTAATCATCTAGGTCGCCGCTGATGTTTTGGTTGTAAACACCGGCTTTGAAGTACATGTAACGGCCGCCTTCGTCGTAACCACTGTTAGTCATGTCAACAACTTGAACTACGTCGTCATGGCCTTCACGAGATAGAGTAACAGTCATAGTGTTACCCACAACTTTGATTTGGTAGCTGAACACTTCACCTAGAGCAATACCAGTATCACCAACTTCAGCAGTCATATCACCCACTAGAGGGTAGAAATCTTCTTTAGTTGCGCCTTGGCTTTCGTGAGCAAAGTAAACCGCACCAGTTGCTTGGTTTGGAAGTTTACGGTAGTAAAGACGAATTGGCTCATCGTTTTTATCGTGGATTTGACCAATGATAAAGCGACCTACTTCGTTAGCATTACCAGTAGTAGTAGCGTGGTCGATTTTCAGTGTTGCGTTTAGAACACCATCGATGCCGCCAGCTGCTTTTAGGTCAGCTTCTGGAGCACTTGAGAATACCCAGTTGTTTTTGTTCACGCCTTGAGTACGGATAGATTTGTCACCACGACGTAGCATTTCACGTAGCTCAGTACGAGCGTATTTAGTGTTTTCTGAAGTACGAACACCTTTAACGTAAGCGCGGAATACCATGCCGCCGTCGTCAGCTGTGTAGAATACTTCTGGGTGTTGGTAACCGTTTGCTAGGTCCCACTCAGAAACATCATCAGGTTTGCCGTTTTTGTCATGGTCGAATGGTTGAGATAGGTACCAGTACGACATGTCAAAGTTTTCACTTGGTGCATTACCTGCTAGAGGTGTTGCTGGTAGAGCAGGTGTTGGAGGAAGCTCAGTACGTAGACATGTTACTGTAGTTTCACAAGGGTAAACTGCTTTTTCGCCGAAGTTACCTTTACGAAGGTCTTTACGTGCTTCTTTACGTGCTTTCTCTGCTGCTTTCATTTCAGCAATCATTGACTTCTCTGCAGCAACAACTGCTGGAGTAATGATTTGGTTAGCAGGACATGCGTTGATGTTACAGTTAACAGCAGCTAGTTCAGTTACACTGTTCCAACCGTTTTTAGTGTTACCGTGACCTACGTATTTTACGTAACGTGCTTTAACAGCTGGTGCGAACTGGAAGCGCTCTAAACCAATTGCTTGACCAGAACTGATTTGGTCTTTTAGTACAGTTGTCCAGTTTTCACCGTCAACAGATACTTGGATATCAAAGCGAGTTTGACGCTCATTACCTTTACTGAATGCCGCTTGAACTGCGTCAAATTCGTGAACTGAACCGTAGTCTAATGTTGCTGACTCGCCGTCACCAGCTGAAGACCAACGAGTAGTTAAGTCTTGGTCGAATAAACGGTCAGGACCGTTACCATCGTGGCTACTTGCTGTGATAGCAACTGGAGTAAGAAGTGCTACGCCTGTCTCTTTGTTGTTGTCAAATTTTGGAGCTGAAGGTGCTGAAGTACAGCCTACTGCTAATAAGACAGAAGTTGCTAACAAGCTTTTTAGATATATATGTTTCATTTACCATTCACCTAATGTTGTATAAACCAACGATATTATTTGTAATATAAAACAGTTACTAACTGCATTTGTTTTTGATATAGAAAATACGACTTGATGATTTCTATATCTTTTAAATCTAGATAGAACGATGTTCGTCATTCGTTCTGTGTTGTAAATAATACATAATTTAATAATACAAATGTAAAGATGTATTAATAAGTGCGATCAAGATCGACTTGAGTGTTTCTAATAGTGATCTATGTCTAAGTAACTAAAGCTAACGTCGAAAATTTCACCAGAATAATTAGGTGAAAATTGCGGGTATATGCCAGCTTTGAAGTAAAAAGCGATATCTGGAGATGCCCAATCCGCAGACAAAACCACTTTATCACCGTCATTATCAACATACTCTTCGCCCCAAGGGATGGTATGCGACTTCAAATTGCCGCCATCTGCATCATAGGTTGCAAGATAGATACCTTCTTGATTGGCGCGAATGGTGTAACCCCATTCTTCTCCTGCTTTATATGTGCCCAGATCAACGCTAAACGGTTCACAGTGACCGCAGCTTGAGTTATTTGTTTCATAGTCATCATTTAAAATGACTCGCACTGGTCGATTGTCACCTTCCCACAATAATTTGACTAAGGCTTGACTGATTTTCCAGCCGTGAATTTGCCCTAGAATAACTTTTGGTTGGCTTAGATCAGGATGCTCTTCAACTCTTAATAGTGCTTTAAGCGTGTGCGTAGATGCGCCAGTTCTGTCATCGTCAAGATACCAGCTCGAATCTTCATTACTGCTGCTACAAGTGGTGTCTTCATCACTCATATAAAGCTCACGTAATTCAGAGCGAATGTAGCTTGAGTTTTCTGTTGTTGAACCGTAGCCCATATCTGCTCGAAAGTGCATGCGACCGTTTTCCACGGAGAAGTAGGTCATGTCCTGATCGGCGTGATAAATGTCTTCATCGTTAGCCAGTTCATCTCGGTCAGAATAACCACAACGGGCAGGGAACAGTTCTGCTGCGCTACTGCCACCTTCGCCGTACCAATCGTCTTTACTGGCAGGAATGGTGATTTTCCATTCGTCGATGTTCCATTGGTAAGTGGTCTCGGTGTCGGTATCCACTTGCTGTTCAATGACTTTTAGAGATTTAAAGTGAGCTTCAGATTCACCGTTTTCAAACTGGTTATAAACGCCGGCTTTAAAGTAGCTTAGTAAGTGCGCCCAGTAGTCGATATCCAGATCCGCTTTTTCAATACCATTTACTCGAATAGAAAGACGACTGCTTTGTATCGCCAATTGGAATTCGGTAAATTGGTCGGTATTGGCTTCACCGAGATCGATATGATCATAAGCATCATCACAGCGAGCGTCATCTGGTATCGCAGCGTCGCCTTTACAATCAACAGCGTTATTTTTGATGACCGCCCAATAATGGCCATAGTTACCATCACGTTCGGTTTCGTACACCACTCTTAGCAATGGGTGAGGGATGTAGCCTGTGCCATCACTTGCGGTGCCTTTGTTATGGATTTGCAAGAATGTCATTTGGTCTCTGCTTGAAGAAGAGTTAGACATGGCTTGCTCTATATTAGGAAGGCTGACTTCTGCATATAAAGTGCGTTTAATGCCCTCGGCATCAACGTCAAAATTTTCTAGCTCGCGAACTTCACTGCGCATGAGGTAATTAGACATTTTGAATACTAAATTTTGCGAGCTTTGCTCTGCGTAAAAATAGTCGTCAAAGTAACCGTGGAAGTTACCGTCTTTTATAATGCTCTCTTTATTAGATTCGGCGCCTTTAGGATCGGACATTTGCAGATCTGAGTTAGACAGGATTGGTTGGAATTTGGTGAGGTCATAGGGCGCGATATGATCGTCACTGCTGTCATCATCGCCCTCGTCGCCACTTCCGTTGTCGTTATCACCGCCGTTATCTCCGCCGTTGCCGTCGTCATTATCATTGTCGTCGTTATCATCACCATCATCTGAATCTGGTGGGGTCGGATCAACGTCACCGGGAGGGTTTGGGTCCACAGCGGGTGGTTGAGAAGAATCGTCACTGCTGCCACATCCGCTAATGATTGCGGCTAAGGCTAAAACTAAGAGTGTTTTAATCATTATTACTTTGAATTAATTAAAATATTAAAAGCAAAGCATCGGATTTGTCATATTTTATGTCAAATTGGTGTCATAGAAACTGTGAGCTCATGCATGCAGTTGTTATTAAAAATGCGATCGTGATGCAAGAAAGAAACAAATAAAAATGCGCCTCATTATTAATAATGAAGCGCATTTATAGAATGATGTTGTATTAGTATAAGAGGAAAGGCGAGGTTATTTTTTAAGTTTAGCTTCGCGTTTAGTCAATTCCATTTCAAATTCATCTGGGTAGAGCACAATACCTTCGCCGTCTTGATCAGGAAAAACCACCAACGAAAGCTCGTCATCTTCTAAGCCATGCGTCCAACGGCTTTTCCATTTGGCAATAGAGATAGGCTCGGCGGTGAAACCTTCCCATTCACCAGTAGCCCACATCAATGCATGCTCTTCGGATGGCCAGACAGGAACACATTCCTCATCTTCGGTATTGAGCATCACGCTACCGTGCTCATCAATTAGCAACCAGATTTTTTTATCGGTTGCAGCCGCTTTAAAAAAAAGATTAAAACGTTCTGATGGATCATTTGGAACATTAGGTGTGTTTGACTGTGTCATAAAAGCCCTTGATAAGCATGATGTTGATGACGGGTATTATAGCGATTTTTATTGCTGTTGTATTTTTATATCCAGTCCCGATCCTAAGAAACTAAATAGTATAATCAAAGCCGACAATATATTGGCTAATTTATAGCCCTTGGAACACATTTAACGTTAAATATGTCGAATATTGAGTAAATCGATGAAATAACGCATGTGCATATTAATCATACAAATTACTTATTTATTGAAATGTAAATATTTAAAACTTGAATGTATATGGGTTTGATAGCTAGCTTTACTCTTCAAAATATGATCCAAATCACAGATTTACAAGAGGTCATAGCCTGACATCAGTGGTAACATTCTTGGTAATACAATATTACATAGAGTGTAAATACAATGATGAGTTTAAAAACATTGGGTACTTCTAAAGGCAAGAAAGCGGTTTTCGGTGCTGTTGCCTTAGTCGCTGCGCTGACAATGACTGCATGTTCAAATGTAGCGCCTAACAATGCGCCAAAAACTAAAGCGCCTTCAGACAACTTTGACCTACTAGGTTGGACAGTAAGTGTGCCTATCGATTCTGATGGCGATGGCAAATCTGACCAAATTAAAGAAAAAGAATTAGCAGCAGGTTACTCTGATGCGAATTACTTCTACTTGGCAGAAGATGGTGGCATGGTATTTAAAGCGCCAGTAAAAGGTGCTAAAACATCTAAAAACACTACTTATACTCGTTCAGAATTACGTGAAATGATTCGCCGTGGTAACACTCAATACAAAACGAAAGGTGTTGGCGGTAACAACTGGGTATTCTCAACGGCTCCTCAAGCAGACCAAAAAGTAGCTGGCGGTGTTGACGGTACTCTAGAAGCAACTCTAGCCGTTAACCACGTAACAACTACAGGTAAAAACTGGCAGGTTGGTCGTGTGATCATCGGTCAAATCCACTCAAACAACAACGAACCAATTCGTTTGTACTACCGTAAATTGCCACAAAACGAAACTGGTTCTATCTACTTTGCGCACGAACCACGTAAAGCGTTTGGTAAAGAAACTTGGCACAACATCATCGGTAACTCACTACCTGATTACTGGCACCAAGATGCAACACCAACAGAGCCTACAGACGGTATCAAACTTAACGAGAAATTCAGCTACCGTATCCAAGTTAAAGGTAACGAGCTTTCTGTAACTATCATGCGTGATGGTAAAAAAGACCTTGTTAAAACAGTCGACATGTCTGAGAGTGGCTTCGGTGAAGGCGGTCAATACATGTACTTTAAAGCGGGCGTTTACAACCAAAACAAAACAGGCGATGCAGACGACTACGCACAAGCGACTTTCTACAAGCTTAACGTAACTCACTAATCAGAACATCACTCGCAACTTGCGGTTATGTTTATGATTTAACGATGTTTTAACTGTGTTTTAGCTATGTTTTGACCATGTTTTAAACTCGTTTTAGAGATTCAAATCCCTTACTTATGTAAGGGATTTTTTTTGCCTAGCACTTTTTAGGAATATGGCATATTCCACAATCATTGAATCCTTCTATTAAGATGACTGGGAACTCACAACTAAGAAGCGAAAATCAATGTCTGATGCATCCTTACCTCCTACCAGTGACGGTCTTGGGAGAAAACTCGCAAGGAGCGCTCTGTCTGTTGTTACTTATATTGTTAAAGCCATTATGGTGTTTGCCGTTATCGGCGGAGCGTCGGTTGCTTTGTCTCATCTAGGTGCCATTCATGGCACGGACTTACCCGCAGAATATTTTAGTAATGGGCTTCCAAACATAGTCAAATTATTAGACTCAGAAGTGTTTATGGGATTTGTCTTTTTCGTCACTGTCTCTGTGATCATTTACGTGCTGTATTTATTGTGGCAATTGCATGAAATTGCAGTACATAAAGCCTCGAATATGTCGAGTGCGCATACTCAAATCGTATTTGCTCTTTCTCTTTGTGGTTTGTTCATCAATAAAGCGTGGTGGGTATTAGCTGTCATCATCGCCTTTACCCGTTGGGATGTGATTGGTGAATCCATTTCTAAAATTATTCGTAACGGCACGGCTAGCTCAAAGAACATGCCTGCGCAAACTTCAATGCAAACACAAGCACAAGCACAAGCACAAACGTCAATGCAAAATGAAAAGTCAGGAGAGTAAGCAATGAAAGAGATTATGTTGCCTTACATTCTTATATGTTGGATTTTAGTCAAGATAGGCTTTATTAAATGGACGTTACGCAATGCCACCTTAATGGTGGGCACAGGCATGTTGATTGCCACCGCGTTATTTGTTGCGCACCGTTTTTGGTCACCAGCAGATTTAACCGATAGTACTACGGTGAAAGCGCCACATGCGGTCTTAAGCCCGTTACTTGGACAAGAAGTGGATGAGGTGTATGTCACTCATAACCAGATGGTGAAAAAGGGCGATCTTATTTACACCCTTCGCTCGGAAGATACCGAATCCAAAATGGATAGCTTGCAGGCACAGAAAAAGGCCAGTGAAGCTGAAATTTTGTCTTTGAGACGCCAGCAACAAAACGATAGAAAAACTCTGCAGCGTTTAGAAAAGCTAAAAGATTTTGCGCAAGAGTCGGAGAGAGACGACACTCGCACGCGCATCGAAACCGCAGAAGCGAACATCGCCGCCGCACATGCGCAGATCATGAATATTGAAGCACAAATGGCGACCGCCAAATGGGAACATGAGCGCCGTGAAGTACGTGCGCCATTTGATGGGCAGTTGTCGATCACCAACATTACCAGCGGTACTCGCACCGGTAACATGCATTTGTATTCCACCGAGAAAAAGTTTGTTGAGATGAGAATCCCAGATCAAACTTATCGAGGTATTAAAAAAGGTCAGTTTGCTGAGTTCTATGTGGACGCTTATCCTGGGGAGATTTTCCGCGGACGAGTGCATAGTGTGACTACCGGCACTGGTGAAGCGCAAGTGCAAGTGCGTCAGGGTAGCCAACATGTTAGACAGCACGTAGGTAACAATATGAATTCCCACGGGCGTACCATTGTCATCGAATTTGAAGAGCCGCAAGGGTATAACATTCCAATTGGTTCGACAGGCTCTGGCTGGGTGTCAGCGGAAAAACCGCACCCAATGCTTGGCTTTATGGATATCATTGGCGCTGCGACCGTGCGGTTAAAGGCGTATAAAGCCTACTTGTCAGCCATGTAATAACAGGTCATCGCATGTTGAACCTCTAAAGGTGTAACACTCATTGTAATGGTTAGTATCTAAGATTAAGTAGATGCACTGAAAGAAAGCATGGATTTATCGAATCTATGCTTTCTTTACCGATTGGTGGGGAGGGGTATGTTTGCAAATTAATTTCCGCGCTAAAACTTGCTATCACAAGCTTATACATGGGCAATCATTTGTAATGATAGGAATGCAGGAAACATCTTTTCTCTTTGCAAAATTCAAGACCTGACCCCATCGATATGTACATATGAATAAGTGCTGATTCCCATAACTTGCGACTATTTGCATTGTTTGTGTAGGGAACTGTAGTAAATGTGTTCTGCCAAATGTTATTACAAACGCAAGTATTTGGAATGATTTTTCGCGTCATTCTAAATTATCCGTTGCTGATTGGTCGTCAGAGTCTCACTCGAAATTGCCCCTAAGCTTGCTATCACAAGCTCATGTATGACCTATCATTTTTTAATGATAGGAATGTGGGAAACATCTTTTTTCTTTGCAAAATTCAAGACCTGACCCCATTGATATGTAGTGCGACTAAGCAAGGAAAAAACCTTAAGCGCCAACGTTGAAAAGTCGTGATCTACACAATCTTTGTTTCCATTACTGTAAGAGCTGTTAGTGGGGTATATATTAAAAGTTCTTAAATATCATGGACGTAAACAATAAAATGAAAACAAGAAACTATGTCGCAGCGAGCCTTCTAAGCGCTGTTGCTATTGCTGTTAGTGGCTGCTCTCAAACTCCAGCGCAAACAGAGTCATTTGACTTTGTGATCGGCAATTCCACCATCAACCCAAATCTCTCTTCTGGTTCTGCAATGGTGGTAAACAATAGTAAAATTATTGTTTCAGGTGATGACTCACCATGGTTATTTGATGTGGCTGATGACTTTTCTATTGATAGCAAAGCGCTTATCGACAACTTCCCAGTCAATCAAGACAATCGCGTAGCTCACGCAACAAAACCTGATTTCGAGTCAATGACGCTGCTAAATTACAACAATCAACCTTATTACTTTGTGGTTGGTTCTGGCAGCAAAAAAGTGTTACGTGAAAATGCGTATCTAATCCCAGCTGATGGCGGGGATAACATCAAGTTATCGCTGTCTCAATTCTATACTGATTTACACAGTGCTGCGGGTTTCACAGACGAAGAAAAAATAAACATTGAAGGCATTGCGAATTCTGCAGATGAAACTTACATTTTCAACCGTGGTAATGAAGGTAAGAATGCAATCTTCACAATGAAAACTGCTGATATGTTGAATTATCTGCAAGGTAAGATCGATAATATTCCTTCGTTGGATGTTGTGGAAATTACATTGCCTAGCATCAACGGTGTGCAAGCGTGCTTATCTGGTGCTGATTTTTGGCAAAGTAGTAACAGCTTGATTTATACAGCTTCGGTTGAAGGTAATAATTCAAGTAGCGTTAATGATGGTGAGATCCAAGGCAGTTTTGTTGGTGTGCTACCTATCGATGCACTTAACAATAAAGAGAGTCTTGATCTTACGCCATATAGCCAGTTGATACAAAATGCTGGCAAACCAGTGATCACGAAAGCGGAATCTATTGCGGTTGCTGAGCAAACTAGCGAGCAAGCATCGGGTTACGTAGTGAGCGATAATGACAATGGTACAAGCCAGTTCTTTACCTTCACTATCCATAAGCCTGCCGCTTTATAATTTTTAGCGAGTAGAACGATAAAGCCTGATGAGGAGACTCATCAGGCTTTCATTTTTTTGTTTGTAAAAAAGTTTAATCCTTCCAATAAATCTATTTCAAATAAGAACTGGAAACGCTCTATTATGCGTGATGTTCTGGCCCTACACGGTTGTGGACTCAACATTTTATCTTGGAAAAGCTGTAAATCTGCCACAGTATCGATTCAAACCTTATTAAGGTGAGTTTGCTAGACAGTAAACTATCCGAATTCAACTCATCTAAAAATCATGCTTATTTTAGCAATCTAATTACTTTACATAGTGACTAAGTCATTGATTATGCGTTGAACTAGTAAATGAAAGACGTCATTATGTAAGAGGAAAAGCGGCTGTTAGTCGTTTTAGTGTAATAGTTTTTCCTCACAAATTGATAAGGAGTGTCATTTTGAAAATAGAAAAAGTAGATAAATCTTATTTTGAAGATATAGCTCAACTATTTGATTTATATCGTCAGTTTTATGGTCAAGAGCCTAACTTATCTGGTTCTAGAGCTTTTATAGAAGAAAGAATAAATTGTTCAGATTCAGTCATTTTCCTAGCAATCGATCATCAAGATAAACTGTTAGGTTTTGTTCAACTTTATCCATCTTTTTCTTCAGTCGCAATGAAGCGCATGTGGTATTTAAATGATCTATTTGTTGCTGAACCAGCAAGAAAAAAGGGGGTGGGCAAAGCACTATTACAGCATGTAAAAAGGTATGCTTTAGAAACAAATGCTCTAACAGTTAAACTAGCAACTGCTGTTGATAATGAAACGGCTAGAAAGCTATATATTTCTGAGGGTTATTCAAAGATTACGGCTTTTGAGCATTTTACGCAGAAAGTAGAACAGGCATAGTAAAGCTTCGAGATACTTTTTCTAGTCAGATAGGTGCTTGTTGGTTTAATAGTTCGATCTCGTTTATGTTTTAAAATGAGATAGTTTGTTTAGAATTCAACCTCGTTTGGTCGATGAGATATCGAGTAAGTGATTGTTAATATAAGATTAAATGCAACATTAACTTAAGATAATGAGCATGGTTGAAAGTGATTGTATGCAGGCTCGTTTTTACCTAAATGATGATTGGAAAATGTGATGTATACGCATGATCTTTTAATGATTTATGGTAGTTTGAATGAAAGTTAGGCTAGAAGGAAAACGAGAAAGTCGATTAATAAGAAATGTTTTGTGATTATGCGTACACCGTCGCTATGTGGTAATCAATATGGAAATTTATTAAAAAGAAATGAATTCTCAGCAACCCCAAAAAGAAAAAGAGTTTGAGTTGGATAGGCATAGACAAAGAATACAAGAGTTTTCGCTATACTGTGAACAGCACAACATATCAGTCCTTAAAGATGATTTCGATTATATTCAAACAATAGGTGTCGTAGCGCGACGGAAAAACATTCTTAAAGATATATACCCTGATCTACCAGTGGATAAAGATGGGCTAGTCTCTTGGAATTTTATTAAAGATAAGTTGCAGTCCTCAAACCAAATGGCGGGTTATATTGGATTGAATGACTTTGTAGTAATGGTTCACCCATACTTTAGAAGAGGGATGTTTCTTTTAAACAACTGGGCTCCTTTATTTGTAGAGCTATTTTGGCGAGTAGAGGACGACAACATTGATGCTTATATTGCGCTAGATTTTGATAACGTTAGGGTCAATACTGAATCATTTTTCTATATGGAGGCTGACACATGGTTTGGAGCTCCTTTCGATAGAAATATAGAAAACATTCCCGACGGCATATCTAAATTAAGGCCACCACTTGATATAGAAAGAGTGCTAAATAATAGTATATTTAACGATGCTTATTCTCTCGATGTTAAATGGAGTAGCAAAGGTAATATTCGAACCTTTCAGGCTTTAGAGTTTAAACACGAAGACGTAACAGTTGAACTAGATGGTGTAACCTATCATCCTGTCCGGTATATTCATGCAGAATATGATCTTAATAAAAAAGCATTTAGACATTTCGACGGCGCTGTTCAGCATTTCTTGCCCAACGAATACCATCAGAGAATTGACATGGACTTTAACTTTGACAGTAAGTCATTAAACTCACTTAAAGCAAAAAATATTAAATTATTTAAGTTTAATGGTGAGTTTTCTGTAAATTTCTGGGTTGAGTTTTGCTCTCATTTTTACATTGGCAATCCATTAATATTTGAGTATTTTACGGGTAATTACCCTGACCATGTAACTGATTCACTGAATAGAATCCGAGAAAAGGTTGTTACATAATCACGCTTTAAATCTGAGTTGCGAGAGTGGGCGCGTGCCGAACTAGCTAGCACTTAAATATTGTACACGTCACTTATAGTTTAAGTAGGCGTTAGCTATCATTTAGTATGTTGTAGCAAGAAGAACTGCAACATTGAAAATCGCAATAACTCGTTTAGCGATCCATCAGTTCTGGTAGAAGCCCATGAGTTGACTTCTGAAACTATTAGACCATCATCACTGCCGATGAATTTTGTAACGTGTTACATATCACTATTTTTAAGCTGCATTATTTAGCATTCATCATTACTTGTCATGATTATTCTGCTCTCGAACACAGCGTGTGATGAGTTTTTCCAGCCATAGATTTTTAGGTGACTTTCTTTTAGAGGTTTTTTGGATGAGGGCAATGTCGATGCCAAGTTCAGGAAGGTCAGAATCTTCGCTGTAACTGTCAAGACGCATGGTGTAGGCAATCTCCATTAAACTTGTCATTAACATATGGTTATCGACAAAAATGGTGGCTTCCACGTCAGGTAAGACTCTTTGAAAACGGTTTTCATATTCGTTGACACCCGGTGCAATATATTTGATGTATTCGCCGTCTTCATTGCCGGTGACTATGCCTGAACTGGTGTAGAGCTTTTTCTGATATAAGCTTTGAGGCTTATCGGTTAAAACGTGCAGCCCTAAATCGACCTCTTCATCTAAGATCATCCCTTCAGACAACTTTGTCCAATTACGGATTTCAATGATCGCGTCAGTTTCTTGGCGAATGGCTTCAATGATAGCTTTACCAAATTGAATTAAGAGTGGCTCTAGGCCGTGAATCACAATGCGATCAATATGGGTGGGGCAAAAGGTTTCGGGCTCTAGTGATTGCGACAATTGTTCAATAGCGCGATGCAACTTGGGTTGAATACTTAATGCGTAAGAGGTGGGAGAAAGCCCTTCGGCACTGCGCGTGAACAAGGGGTCATCAAGCTCTTCGCGAAGTTGTGCCAGTACCTTTGATATATACGATTGAGAACGCCCCAACTTCTTGGCTGCGCGTTGCGTTGAGTGTGTTTGCATCAAAGTTAAAAACACATTCAGTGAATTTAGATCGGTAATTCTCATCCTGTCGCCATCAATTCCTTTTAGGATTAAGAATAGCAAAAAAACAAAGGCAAAAAAGCAATAGAATCAATAAGTTTATAACGTGTAACTTGTCTAATTTATCCTAATTGTTGTTGTGCTCTCAGATTACAAAGTCAGGCGAGTAATAAAGTCCAATATCTTGTCAAAACATGGCCCAAGATCGCGTTCATCTTCTGCATAACAATACAGCCCTTGGGTTTGATCGGTTTGAAAATGCAGCTGCGGATAAAGTTGTGCATCATAGCCATTAGCGCCTCCCATTCGGGCATCATTAGCCATTCTGTAGAGCATATCTTCACCTGTGCCAACGTTGCTGCCATTGATGTCCATTGAACTGGTGAGTGAGCTGCCCAGTCCCAATGTAAAAATATAGATGTCATCAGCTCGCGCGGCATACGCCATTTTTTCAGGTAAATCCCGAGAGATACCGCGAATTAATTGCTGAAACTTGCTTTTGTGAGAGTTGCTTGTTTGTGTATTTTCATCGTAAGGCTGGTTGCCTGCTCTAGGTCCACCTAATAGAGGAAAAGAGGCATAACTGTCATCAGATGAAATGTTCACATAGCGATAAATATCTTCAGAGTTGTTACTTGCGCTTTTTGTTACCCATTTGTTTTGGTAATCGTTCCAAATGTTATAGCTAATACGACTGGCCATTTCGCTGGCACTCCATAAGCCTTTCGCCGCTGAGCCTGTTGTGGAAATAGAAGCAAAATTATCTACGCCATCTATATCAAAATTCGCGCTAAAGGTATTGGGGGCACCGTCGGTGAACAGCACAATCACTTTTAAATTGGCGGGTAACGCCGTGCCAGTGACGCTAAATTGCTCATAACCTCGATAAAAACCTTCGGCTGTATTGGTGTAGTTGTTGTTATAGCTCATGTCATCGATGGCTTTTTCTACCGCGTCAGCATCGTATTGGCGCACGTCAGGATCAAATGCGACAACGGTTTGTGCACCATAACCATATTTGGTGACTGCAACTCGGTCATAGGTTGGGTTAAAGTGCGACAGGAACTCTTTAGAGCGGGTTTTCACTGTATCAAATACGCCACTTAATGAACTGGAATTATCCACAACCAAGGAGATATCAACAGTGCGACGAGTGGTTTGTGATTCAGCGGTGAGCGTCCAAGTATCAATGCCCACAAGTTTGGCTAATATAGTGGGCATATTGGCTTGACCGGTAAGATCAACGGTGACTTTTCCCCATTCATCAACACTAAAACTCCATGTTTTAATAAAAGCGGAAGTATCTAGATAATCACTGGGGAAATTGACCTGAAAATAGCGTTGAGCGGCGTTTTTTGCGGCGGCTTCACCTAACGAGGATACTCTGGCGGCGGCAATTCCAGCCGCGTCAACTGCAGCAAACAGTTTCGTTTTCGCAATATAAGCACGACCAGTGTCTATAGTGAAAGCGGCCAAAATTATCATAAAAGGAAGCGAGATAACCATAAATAATGAGATGGCGCCTTTTTGATGAGTTAAGGTCTTTATCCAACGCTTATGCATTTTGCTTCCTTGCATTATAAGTATGTACGCTCACTGATGATGAAATCGTTACTCAGTAAAAAACTAGAAATAGGGGTATAACGGTAATACACCTCGACAATATAGGTGGACTCGCCATCTTGGATGACTGAGGTTTGTGCCTTATCAATGGTGACGGTAGGAAAGTCATCAATTTTGATCTGAGCGTCACTATCGGGAAGATTGCACTCTTGCACATCATTTTCGTTATCGTCATCAATATTGACGTCACTCCACGAGGGACAATTGCCCCAGACTGCGCTGGTGGCCGAAATGGCCGAATCCATCCATTTTACTTGTCTCGATATATAGATAAATTCGCCGTCATTGTTATCACGTCTAGATACTTGATTGATAATAATGGTGCCATCTTGGGGCATATTCAGTGGGGTGGCGCTGTTGGCAATAATGTCCATGACGGTTTCTTCGGTGTAACTGCTGGCGCGTGAGATAAGGCTTGCCCCCTCTCGACTCAAGTTAAGAATAATATTCTTAGCTTGCAAAATGAGTGTGAACTCAAAAATTGCCATCAATAGTAACAACAACACAGGGGTGACTAAGGTCATTTCAACGGCGGCTAAACCGGACTGCTTTTTAAAGAATCGTATCTGCATGCTTTATACTTGCTCGTTAAATTCTTCGTTTTTCATAGTGGCACTGACCGTAAACTTGTATTTACCGTCAGTCAGAATAGGGATAATGAGGGGACTAAGGCTGTGCCACTCACAGTCGAGATGGATAGACACCAACTGTCCCGGAGAGCCAAAACCAGAAACACTTTGCCCATTAACGTCTTCAACGCGAATATCTTTGATATCCATCACTTTTTCTAATATGCCAATGGATGAGTGTTCTATGACAGTAAGGACTGCGTTTTCTCGCAAAGGATTTTCTTGGTCAGGATCGGAATCTATTCGACCCGTAATGGCATAACGAGCTCCTTCACGAACCGCATGTTGCATGGTGAGTTTGACGTAACCAAACAGAGCAAAATCGACAATAGTAAATAGCAGTAGGAAAAATAAGCTAAAGACGATAGAAAATTCGACAAGGGAGATCCCACGTTGCTTATGGCGTATCTTTATTATGCAGGGTGAAACTGTTGATAATTTCAAAATGTACCAAACTTCCATGTTGGGACAAAATACTGCAAACCCTTAATAATTAAAGGGTTAAATTTGTGGATTTGTTAATATATGTAAGGTTTAATGCAAAAACGGTAACAAATTGTATTTTGTATTACTAGTGAGTTTCTATTCATTTGCTGAATGTGTGATAAGGCTCACTAAGCGGTGGCAAATGCGATATGGGGTTAAGCTATTTCACTCAATCTGGCGGGAGTTTGTGCAATCAGTGGTGTGGAATTGCCTTGTTATTGAGCAGTCGCCACGGCATAACAGATACAACGACTTATCCCTGTCGTGCTAGGGCGATAAAATCTGCTATAACATGTCTGCGTTTCATTGATAAAGATAATTGCTTCTTCAATGACCCTCATTTTTCATTTGTGTATAGGTTAGCGATATATGCGCGCATTCGTTTTGTTTCTATTGTGTTTGAGTGTACCTGCATACGCTCATACTGGGCATCTGGTCGCGAGTAGTGGCTTTAAGGCAGGCTTTTTGCATCCGCTGTTTGGGCTTGATCATTTATTTGCCATGTTATGTGTCGGTATTACCAGTTCTCGTTTAGGGGGTAAGGCTCTTTGGCGAGTACCTCTGTATTTTATTGTATTGATGATGGTCGGTTTTATGCTTGGCAGAACACAACTGCCGTTTCCTTATTTTGAATCTTTGATTGGCTTATCTTTAGTGTTCTTTGGTTTACTTTTGGTACCAAACAAACCTTTGCGTCTGGGGTACATTGCCTTACCTATTACGCTTTTTGCGTTGGCGCATGGTTTTGCTCACGGCAGTGAGATTGGCGGTCTGAATAATCCTTGGTTATTTCAGCAAGGGTTTTTACTCGCTTCAATCATTATTCATATAGTTGGGGTAGGGATTGGCTGTATTCCAACCACAAAAGTGTGGGCGCAACATGCGGCAAAATCAGCCTTTATTGCGGTAGCGGTCTATGGCGTGTTTTTGCTGTAGTGATTTTAAGCATTGATAATGATGTTAAGTATTGATAACCCCGCTCTAGGGTTATCAATACGGTTTAATCGTAGCGTGTGCCTGTGCCTGTGCCTGTGCCTGTGGTTATGCGGTAATAGCAATCGTACTAAATAACTAGCCATTCTAGCTTGTTAAATGCTCGATAACGGCGTTAGAATTTTTGATTATAGAATAACTACTTATCGAAAAATTCTGCCTTGTTCTCGAGTATTTTTCCTGCGCTAGTTCTGATCACTTACTTAGTGTGATTGGTTTAGCTTCAACGTTGTATTGATAGTAAGCTGAGCAAGCACCTTCGCTAGACACCATCAGCGCACCCACAGGATTTTCCGGCGTACAACCTTTGGCAAATAGCGGGCAATCGGTCGGTTTGGCTAAGCCTTTAATGACGTTGGCACAGCGACATCCTTCAGGCTCTGCAATGCGGTTGGGGTTTAATTGGTATCGCAGTGATGCATCAAAGCTCTGATAAGCCAGTTTTAGACTCAGCCCTGAGTGTTCTATATTACCCAATCCGCGCCAATCGCTTGATTCTGAAAGAGTGAACACATCATTAATTGCTTGCTGAGCGATTTTATTGCCCGTTTCGGAAACGGCGCGTTGGTAGCAATTAACCACCTTAACTTGATGATTACTCACTTGGTCAACGATAGATTCCAACGCCATTAAAAAGTCCAGCGGTTCAAATCCGGCCGTTGCCACTGGCAACTGATACTCATCATTACAAAACTGATAATGCTGTTGCCCAGTCACAATAGAAACGTGTCCCGGCGCAACAAGACCATCTAGACGAACATTTTCGTCATCTAATACAGAACGCAGTGCTGGCTCAAGCAAAATATGATGGCAGAGTACCGAAAAATTGCTGATGTTTTGGCGTTTGGCTTGTTGCAAAGTCAGTGCAGTTGGGGGAGTGGTCGTTTCAAAGCCGATAGCAAAAAACACTATGTTTTTTTGTGGGTTCTGTTTGGCCAACTCAAGTGCATCTAGTGGTGAGTACACAATGCGAATATCGGCGCCGCGCGCTTTAGCCGCCAATAAGTTACCGTTTTCTCCGGGTACGCGAATGGCATCGCCATAGCTACAAAAAATCACATCTTCTTGCTCGGCAATTTCAATCGCTTCATTGATGCGTTGACGAGGCAATACACATACAGGGCAGCCGGGTCCATGCACAAACTCAATGCCTTTATTGATCAACTTATCTAAACCAAAACGGAAAATAGTATGCGTATGACCGCCACACACTTCCATGATTTGCAGTGGTCGAGTAGGAGCGAGCTTATCGAGTTTGTCATTGATAGTGCTCACCAGCGCCATGACTTTTTCAGGTTGGCGATATTCACTAATGAATTTCATCGTTGCATCCCATTTGTTGTATCAGTTCAAGGGTTTCATTAGCTTCTTGCTCACTGACAATTGCTAGAGCAAAACCGACATGCACTAGCACCCATTGCTCGAGTAAGGTTTCAGGAGTTTCAGTCCACACACAGGCCGCATTGACGTCACGTTTAAGGCCGTTTAAGGAAACTGTCACCAGTTGTTGCTCTGCATCAGCAATGGCAATGATTTGTGCAGGTACGCCTAAACACATGTTATTTATCCCCTAGGATCCAGTTGATCCAGCGTTCCATTCCCTCGCCAGTTGTGGCTGACAGGCAGATCACTTCAATCTCTGGATTTACTTTACGTGCGTTTTCGATGCACTGAGCTAAGTCAAAATTCACATAAGGTAATAAATCGGTTTTATTGATGATCATAACTTTGGCCGCCGCAAACATATTTGGGTATTTGAGCGGTTTTTCTTCACCCTCTGTCACCGATAAAATGGCAACTTTGGCTTGTTCACCCAAATCAAAATCAGCAGGGCAAACCAAATTGCCGACATTTTCAATAAACAAGATAGAGTCGTTCGCCAGTTGCAGTTGGTGATAAGCTTTATCGACCATGCTGGCATCAAGATGGCAGCCTTTGCCCGTATTCACTTGAATGGCTTGCACACCCGTCGCGCGGATACGCTCAGCATCATTGGCCGTTTGTTGGTCACCTTCAATCACCGCAATATTGTGTGCGTGTTGCATCTGTTTAATGGTTTCAGTGAGTAACGTTGTTTTACCTGAACCTGGGCTAGACACTAGGTTTAATACCGTTAGGTTGTCAGCAGTAAAGTGGCTGCGGTTATGCGCCGCAATGTGGTTGTTTTTGCCTAAGATATCTTGCTCGATCTCGATGATTCGTTGCTGAGACAAGCCGGGTACATGCACATGTGCATCGCCAACACCATAATCTAAGGTATGACCTGCATGATGTGGGGTGTGCTCATGGCTATGTTCATGTTCATGGTGATGGTGATGGTGATGTTCGGCGTTTTGGTGTGAATGATGCTCGTGTGAATGATGAGCAGGAGCACTGTGGTGCTCATGTGCATGACTGTGAGTAGGTTGACTCGCATTTGAGTTTGGCGTTATTTGCTCTGAACCCACAGCATTTGGCGCATGATAAATATGTAAGTGCACATCGCCACTATTGTGGTAGTGGTGGTGAACTACAGAGACAGGTTGTGCGCCACTGTCGTTATTGTGGCTGTGGCCATGATTATGATCGTGTGGATGCGCATGATCATGGTTATGATCGTGCGAATGTGAATGGTGGTCATGTTGATGACCCTCAATTTGTTCTGTACCGCAACCGCAGACTGTACACATGTTAGTTTACCTCGATATGTTTTACTTTCATTTCATTACCTTCAATGACCACGTATTGATGCTGTCGGCATTTTGGACAGGGATCTGTGCGTGAATGGTAATCAAATTGCGCCAGACAGTTCATGCAAAAGATGCTGCCGGGCACGGTTTCTATAGTTAATATTGCGCCTTGAGCGGCGGTGTTGTTGGTCACTGCGCTAAAGCCAAATTGTAATGCGTCAATTTCGATGCCAGATAACTCACCGACGCTGATCACCACTTGTTCTATACGCTCACCCGCTTGGGTGTGCTCAAGTGCTATCTGGACAATATTTTGCGCAATCGACATTTCATGCATGGAATTATTTACCACTAAATTTCTTGTTACAGTGGCTAGATGAATGAGCCACTTTGTTTAAGGGTGTGTGCGCCTTCGTAGTGCAGTTAGACTGGGCCTCTGACAATTCCAAACTCACCTCCATGCAAGGGAAATGGCTCAGGACCCACAAGGACAAAATGGATAAATCCTTACCGATAGTCGATAAATTAAGCCCAATAACACTGCGACTAAAACTATGGATAATGCCAACTGTAGGCACTTCGATTTGGTATTGTTCCACTTTATCTTGTTGCCAAGTTATGTGATGACGTAAGGCGCCGCGCACTGCATCTACCGTGCCGTCTTTGTGTTGAGTGGGGGCATATGCGGTGGGTGTATTGAGCTCTAAGCGGGCCTGTTGTAATTCAAGCCATAACGCATCAATTCGGTCAATAAGGTTGGGGTTTTGCTGCCCTTGGCGCACGCTAGGGCCACTTTCAAACTGCGTTAGAATCAACTGTGGTGTACATAACAAACTTGCCCATGCTTGCGTCGTTAACGCATTGCGTAATGGCTGATAAATGTGTTTGTCCCATAACGTTAATTGCTCAATAGGCCAATCAATCGCGATAGGCTTGGCTTGGCTGTTATCGTGCCAACAATCGGTTGCCATTTGAGATTTAAAGCTCATGATTTGCGTGCGGCATTGGCTTAAAAGTGCATTATCTTGCGCTTGCGTTGCGCTTATCATCACAGACTTGTGGTTAACAAGTTGTAGACCAAAAAAATGTTGATGGATACGCCACAACTGCCAGCTCAACTCTTGGATTTTTTCCAATGCCAAAGCTTGATTTTGCGCCTGCTGCTGCATGATGGATGCACGGTATCCTTGCGCATGAAAGAAAGCGCTATTGTGTGCTTGTCCACATTGCTGATAGATAAGGTTTAGCCGCTTTTGTACCATGTTTGCGCTTTGTTGGCGCAAAATAGCGTCAATATTGGGGTAGTTTATCTTAGGCTCGCAGTGGGTAATGATGCCATTTACATGCTGTAATTTTAGTGTTGCGCTTGGCATTATGTGCGCTCCTGAAGCTGCGCCCATGCCACCAAGGCTTGACCTAAGCTAATACCGCCATCGTTACATGGAACTTTGTGATGGCACAATGGCACTTGCTGTTGTTGCTGTAACCCATGTACAAGCAAGCGCGTTAATAATGCGTTTTGCATCACGCCGCCACTTAATACCACTTTGTTACTGCGCACTTGAACCTGAGCTTGACGCAGCCAAAACAACAGCAGGTGCGCTAAATAGCGATGGAAAAACAATGCAATTGCAGAGGGCGTCTGGTGCGCATAAAGTGACATGATTTGTTGCCACATCTGCTTAATATTGGGGCTCGGGTAACTCCGTTTAAAATCACTCAGATCAAGGCTATTTTCGGTGAAGTCGTGCCATGCTAAGGCTTCCAGTTTCATTGCCGCTTGCCCCTCAAAACTTTGTTCGGCAAAACAGTCGCTAACGAGCGCTGAAACCGCATCAAAAAGGCGGCCTGTGCTACTGGCAAGGGGAGTGTTGAGGTTGTTTTGTATTGCGCTTTTTAATAACGCTATAGGCTGCTGTTGCAACTGCGATAGCGCACATGGTTTGCCTTGGCGATTTTCTTGAGCCTGAGCCTGCCAATCATCCACATGACACTCTAACTGAGCAAATAGATTTCGCCACGGCTGAGTGGCCGCTTTATCACCACCAATTAGCGGGGTAGCAGGCAAACCGCGAAGGTGTTGGCAGTGCTGATAATCGGCAATAAATAGCTCACCGCCAAACAATGAATGCGTTGCCTGAGAGTGACTGCCATCGTGCCAACCTAAACCATCAAGCACTAAAGCCAGTACTGGCGGGTGTTCTCTAGCAATGCCATTGTCGGCTAAACAAGCTGCGATATGCGCATGATGATGATTCACTAACTGCAAGTTTTCGCTATTTGCCAGTATCTTAGCTTGTTGATGAGTCACATAGCCTGCATGTTTATCGGCAACAATTAGCTGATTCTGGTGCGCAAACAGCTGTTGATTGTCAGTAAGGCTACGTGACAGTTCATCCAAAATAGCAGGGTTAGATACATCGCCAAGGTGAGGCAGAAGCAAAGCTTTACCTTGCTTGATAAAACACGGCGCATTTTTAATATCCGCGCCAAATGCGGTGACGCTGTCACAAAGCTCAAAGCCTTTGGGCAAATCAAGCATATGTGGCACATAGCCTCGGGCGCGGCGCATAATGCTGGGTTTACCGTCAATGACCTGCACTAAGCTGTCATCTAAACGACGTAAAATTGAGCGGTGGTGAGTTAAGATACAATCGCAAATAGAACCCAATTGCTCAATAGCCTGCACGTTGTCAATAACAGGCGAACAGCCGCTTAAATTGGCCGATGTCATCACTAAAGGCGAGTGCATACGACTGGCAAGCAAGTGTTGCATGGGCGTATTGGCCAACATTACGCCGATAAATGGCATGTCTAAGGTTATGTTATGGGCAATGTTATGAGCAATATTATGAGCAAGTTCGGTGTTGGATTGATTTTTGTTTTGGCGCAATAGAACAATGGGAGCTGCAGGGCTTTGCAGTTGTGCTCGCTCTGTTTCATCAGCAAACGCGATGCCTTGTATTGCGTTTATGTCACGCGCCATAATCGCGAAAGGCTTGTGTGGTCGATGTTTTTTTAATCGCAATCGATTCACTGCTTCAGTGTTTGTGGCGTCCACGGCAAGATGAAATCCACCGACGCCTTTTATCGCGACAATCTTGCCCTGTTTTAGCTGCGTGACGCATTCATCAATGCAAGCTTGTGCATCTTGAGTGATGATTTCTCCGGAATTATTTAATAGAGAGAGCGTCGGACCACACTTATTACAAGCGATAGGTTGCGCGTGAAAGCGTCTATTTTGCGGATCACGGTATTGTATGGCACATGGCTCGCACATAGCAAAGTCGGCCATTGTGGTCGCGGATCTGTCATAGGGCATACGCTCAATAATTGAGTAGCGTGGCCCGCAGTGAATACAGTTGTTCAATGCATAATGATAACGGCGATCCGTTGGCGTATTTAACTCAGTTAAACAGTCTTGGCAGGTTGCTACATCGGCCGGAATTTGTGTGTGCATTTCCCCTAAGCAGGAATGGGCAATTGTAAATGTGTGATAATTCGCCGTGGTAATGGTTTTTTGACTGATATCTGAGATATACGCCAGTTGCGGAGCACGTTCTTGAATGGCCTCAATAAATGCGCTCATTTGGTGGGTTTTATGCACCTTAATTACGACACCTTGCGCATTATTATACACTTCACCACACAGCTGAAATTCGTTTGCCAATTGCCAAATGAACGGCCGAAAGCCGACCCCTTGCACTTGGCCTGTAATCGTTAATTGAATTCCAACGCCGGACATGGGTTATATCTCTCCGCTCTGCATCTTATCGAAAATAATTTGATACAGCTCCAAGCTCTCTAACGCAGCTTGTTCGGGCATGGTTTGTACAGCGCGACCGGATTGAATCAACACATAATCGCCAACGGCAATCGGCTCGCTGATCAAGTGGGTATCCACTTCTCTGGCAGTACCTAACGTATCCACCACGGCACGTTGATTGGTTTCATCCAAAGTGGTGATTTTTGACGGAATAGAAAAGCACATAAATCCCCCTTATTAATCTCTAATCAATTGCGCATTTTCGGCGACATACATTGCGCCAAATACAAGGTTCATCTCTTTCAAGTCTGAGTCGTTCTCGTGCACTAACGCCACGTTTTTACTCAGACGTAAGCGCAGCATCTCAGTAAAAATAGGGTTATCAAATTCATTGCCCGCTAGGGTGACTTTTTCAAAGCCAATGTGTTGGTCGAGTTTTTCAATCCATTGACAAAGGTAATCGGCAAGGCTGTCTAAAAATCCTGCGATGATTACGGTGTTATCGTCACTCATAGCAGCGCGATAACTGAGCACAGATTGGAACGCTTTTGACCAATCTATACTCAGCGCATCACCTTCGGAAGCTAACTCGAATTGAATGCGAGGGAAGGTGGCAAAGCGGTGGCTCATTACGTGAGCAATGGCGCGATTGCACCCTTGTTGCAAGGTAGATTGGCTGTCAGTTAGGCCCAGTATCATTGCCAGCAATCCAAGCATATCGCTCAAGCTAGCATTGGTAACTGGCGCGTTTTTTATTAGCTCAGGGTTAGACGAGATAAAGTCGTCCACCAATAACTGACTGCTTGGATCATTGCCGGTGATGTCATTGAGCAGTTGAGTCAAGCTCAACCCTTGCGGAGGGCGAGGCACTTCAAATAACCATTGATAGTGATTAGACGAGGTATCGTTGGCACGTTGTAATAACCCTGACGGCTGTTGATTGTCTAAAAACAGCACCGCACACTTTTTACTGAATCGGTCACGTTGACGGATGTTTTCTAGTGCATAAGCTGCGCTAAGCCAAGGGCGAGGTAGGGGCAAGGAATTGTGATCGCGTTTGATGAACAGTTTCCCTTTTTCCCAACTGGCAGAGAGACCCAAGGCGGTGATTGAGGATTGCACAGCAGGGTGACTAATCAGTGGCTGTGGCTCAGGTGCATTGGCATGTAATAAGACTTGTTGGCCAAATTTAAGCAATTGCGCAGCCTGATCACCACATTGTAAGGCAAACGCGAAAACACCTTGTTTAGCGCAAGCTTGTGCCAGTACGTAGTCACATTTGCTGGTGGGTAAAGAAACCACATAGCTAGCCAGAGGTAAGTTGTACTGCTGTATAAATTCAGGCTTTATGGCGAGGCGTAAACTTGGTTTTTCAAGACTAAGCAGTAGCTGTAGATCGCGCTCATTGACTACGCAGGCTTGTTGCAGATGCGCTATGTTGGCAAAAACTAAGCGTTCATCTTGCAAGCGGATGGCGTTTAACCTTGACCATGCTTGCGTAATACCATCATGTTCTATATGCATCTGCCCATTATCGATAAACAGGTCGATTTCAGGTTTCAATTCATTCTCAAGTTGAGCGTCACACTTAGAGCTAAGGCTTACATGACGTTTATTGATCACAAGCTCTGTTATCACTTGAGCATCACATATTTCACAAGGTTGAGTTAATTCATCTTTACAATGTTCGCAGTAATGACGTGCCTTTGACGAGCTTGGGATCTTCAAGGGCGCTTGGCTACCCTTAAACTCGTCAACCGCCACAATGTCAGTGCCAGTTAACCAACAAGAGAGCGGGAAAGATTCACCAATCATGCTCGCAAGTTCAGTGATGTGTTCTTGTTTGCCCACAGCCTCAAGGTGATAGCCCCGTTTATCGCGGTACACAGAATGCACCAGATTGCGTTGCAATAGGGCATTGCATTGCTTGGCATACAGCGCAATGTCTTTAGTGGTAAAGAAGCTAAATCGAATAATCATGCCAAACCTTTGCTAGATAAAAGAAATACATCATAGTGTGGTTAAATGTTTGCATCATGGCTGCAACTACAAGGTCGCAATATCAGTAATGGTAAGGTTATTCACCTGAGTGACATTGACTTGATGTTGTTGTAAATGCGAAAGCAGAGCTTGTTCCATAACAGGAACCGCGGCTTGTACTTGTTCAGACAATTCAAAGCTCATTGATTCAAGTACCGTAGGGCTCACGCCAAGTACAAAGGTTTTTGGTCGGTCACCGACAATATCCATCATGTTTAGGGTGGCGAGCATTTCGACTTCGTGAGCACTGCCTTGAAAATCAATATGATTTGGCACAGCATCAAAATCGAAAAAATAGACTTTTCCGGTTTGTTGTTCAGAGGAGTTGATGGTATCTACCACCACCACGTGATCATAACGACTGAGCAAAGGGATCAAGCCATGCGCTAAGGTGCCGCCATCAACAATATCAATGCTATGCACATCACTTTCTAAGCGATATTTCTTCTCTATAAGGCCTGCAAACCTTACGCCGATACCTTCATCGGCGTAAAGAATGTTACCTATTCCAAGGATTAGGATTTTGCTCACTTATTAAAATCCCCATGCTCATGGTGATCGGGATGATAGTAATCAACACCTGAAATCATCGGATCAATAGCACTGACTTTAAAGCGAACAGCAGTGAAAATTACCATGTAGATGTGCACGATAATGAAGACCAAAAATACCCAAGTAAGCTCGTGATGCAAGGTGCGAATAAACGCCAGGCCACCGACATCGGCCAATAGGCTCAATACCCAATTAGCAGCAGGGGCAATAAGCCCACCAAGATTATCGTGATAGACGTTGGCGTATAAAATCAGCCCCGTTATACACATTAAAATAATCAACAGCGTTAGGAAGAAATAAGTGACAAACTGCAATACATTGTAGGCACCGTTTTTCTCTTTTGGTCCTTGATAGGTGTAGGCTTTAATGACCGAAATCCACGCCTTTATCTTAAATAAGTCAAAAAAGGAGCGGCGCTCTATATCGTTGCGACTAAAGAAGAACAAGTAGGTTCTGATCATAGTGATAGAGACTAAGATAAAACCGAATACCTGATGCACAAAACGCACCCAGCCTTGTACAAGCAAATCTGAGCTTCCTAGCGATACTAAAAAAGGCCAAGAGATATAGAAACCCGTAATTGCCAATGTGCCAATTGAGACTACGCGTAACCAGTGACAAATGCGGATAGCGGCACTAAAAGTGACCTCTCGCGCATACTGTACTTTGTTATTAGCCATGTTATTGCCCCACTTAAATTGTTGGTTTGACTTCAAATTGGCTCAATTCATTGCCATTGAAATCCATCACGTGTACTGCACAAGCCATACAAGGATCAAATGAGTGGATCACGCGAATGACCTCAAGTGGTTTCTTCGGATCTTCAAGTTTCAAACCAATAAGATCGGCTTCGTAAGGACCAACATTGCCATTGGCGTCAACCGGACCTGAGTTCCATGTCGAAGGTACCACCGCTTGATAATTAGCGACTTTGCCGTCTTTGATGCGAATCCAGTGACTGAGCATGCCGCGCGGCGCTTCAAGCATGGCGTAGCCTTCGCTCTCACTCGGTATTTTGCTAAGGTCAGGTTTACGATAGGTCTCTTCATCGACAATGATGTTATCAATCAAAGCTTGCAGAGTTTCAAAAGCGCTATCGGCTACGATGCGAGTTTGCAACATACGTGCGGCAGTGCGTCCTAATGTGGTAAACAGCGCTGTTACAGGCAGTCCGGTAACATTAAGGAAATCGTTAACAGAGTCGACAACGACTTGATTGCCTCGGGCGTAGTTCACTACCATAGAAGCCAATGGACCCACTTCAAACGGTTGACCGTCATAACGTGGTGATTTAACCCAGCTGTATTTACCGTCTTGGTCTAGGGTAGGGAGCTTGCCGTAAACGGTATCGCGCTCTTTCATTCCGGTGTAGTTTGGCTCAGTTTCGCCATCAAACGGATGCAGTGGTTGTTCACCTTTGTACCAAGAGTGGGTGACATCTTCTTTTATTAGCATTGGGTCAAGATCAAACACTTGGCTGAGATCTTTATTCTTAATTACGCCGCTTTGAAAGAGATGCGTTTCACCTTTAGTGAAAAACTCGGAAGTGGTTAAGAAGTTAGGTACGCCCACATCGCCTAATACCGAAGGTTCGGTTTTATAGGCGTCAGCCGCCATCAAAATATCGGGGTAGTAAGCACGTTCAATAAAGTCTTGCACTGTGGTTAGCTTAGCTTTCCATTCTTGCAAGCGCGCAGGGTTTAGTACGTCACGTACTGATGTAATACCGCCGACTACAAGAGATTGTGGGTGAGGGCTTTTACCACCAAAAATGGCCATTAACTCAGCTACAATACGTTGGATTTCTAAGGCTTTTAAATAGTGTGATAGTGCAATTAGGTTTTGTTCAGGAGTAAACTTATACGTTTTATTTCCCCAGTAAGCGTTAGCAAATGGGCCTAATTTTCCGGTATCCACCAACTTTTGCACTTTTTGCTGAGTAGCGCGAAGATCGCCGGCGCCCGCCGCAATAGGTACGTCAGAATATTGCATCGCCACTTGAGCCGCTTTTTCTGGGCTGGCTGATAGCGCGGCTACCACATCAACCCAATCCAGTGCATGCAGATGATAAAAATGCACGATATGGTCATGGATGTTGAGTGATGCATGAATCAAACTGCGGATATATTTGGCATTTTTGGGGATGGTTAAGCCTAAAGCGTTCTCTACAGCCTCAGTGCCAGCGCGGTAGTGAGAATAAGTACATACCCCACAAATACGTTGTACCAGTAAACCAACATCAAATACCGAGCGGTCTTTTAAGATAACTTCGATTCCACGCCATAGCGAAGAAGAAGAGTACGCTTTTTGCACCACGTTGTTTTCGTCAACCTCGACTTCAATACGTAAGTGACCTTCAATGCGAGTGATTGGGTCTATAACGACACGTTTACTCATTACTCTTCCTCATCCAATTTTTTTGCAAATACACTGGCAACGGCGTGCGCGGTAATACCCACGGCCGAAATACCTAACACAGCGGTACCGATATAATCTGATGTTTTATCAAGGCTTGATGTAATGTCTCGGCGACCAAGGGGTTTTTCAAACTCTGACATAGAGTCCCAAAAATCGGGCTCAGAACAACCAATACAGCCGTGACCTGCTAATACAGGCCAACTGGTGCCACTGTTAAAACGTTGCGTTGGGCAGTTGTTGTAGGTGTAAGGTCCTTTACAGCCTACTTTAAATAAGCAATAGCCATTTTTTGCGCCTTCATCGCCAAATTCTTCGACAAATTCACCTGCGTCAAAGTGTCCACGACGTTCACAGTTATCGTGTACACGAGCGCCATAGGCCCAGCGAGGACGGTTGTAAATATCAAGGGGTGGCAATTTGCCGAACATGATGAAATACATCAATGTGCCAACAATATTGCGCTCACTAGGTGGGCACCCGCCAAGGTTCACCACGGGCTTATCAATCACTTTATGAATGCCTTTTGCTCCCGTTGGGTTAGGAGCGGCGGCTTGTACTCCGCCAAATGATGAACAAGTTCCGACTGCGACTATGCCAGCGGCACCATCAGCGGCTTCTTTTAAGATAGCCATACCGGTTTTGCCTTTTGCGCCAACGGTAAGGAATGTGCCGTTATTTGCGGTTGGCACAGCGCCTTCTACAGCCAATAGATATTGACCTTTGTAGGTTTCTAAAGCGTGCTCAAGGTTTTCTTCTGCTTGCCAGCCCGCCGCCGCCATAATGGTTTCGTGATACTCAAGGGATAGGTGTTCAAAAATAAGGGTGTCGAGGCTTGGAGTATCGGCGCGCAGTAGTGATTCTGAACATCCGGTACATTCGGCTAAATGTAACCAAACCAAAGGCACACGGTCTGCAAGCTCAGCCGCTTTTGCCACCATTGGAGTAAATTCCATAGGTAAGGCGAGAGCGGCGGCGGTGAGGGATGACCATTTCATAAACTCACGGCGATTAATGCCAGATTGCTCGATATTGTCCACCAGAGGCGTGGATTTTAAAGCCGGCATTTTTGACAGTTTATCTAATCTTTTTTTACATAAATCCATTAGCGCTTGATAATTAAACATCTCGCTCTCCGAATGATTACAGTTTTTTGTATAAGAAGCAGAAAAGCAGCGCGGCAAGAGCGATGGTCGAGAAGCTCATAGGGCCTGTAGTGTGGCTATGGATAAATCCTGTATCGTGCGCGAAAGAGGTGATAGGTAACAACATCAGGCTAACAAGTAGTTTTTTCATTACATTTAGATCCTTGAAAAGTGAGAAAAATTAACAGATGCGAGGAAGTTGCTCGCCAGTGGGCATTAATAGTTTTTTGCGTGCGCCATAAAGACTTTCAATGAACACCCCTTCAACAGAATCGACAACCTCACCGATAATGGCGGCGTTGTCGCTATACGGTAGGGTGCGCAGGTGTGCCAATAGAGCGTCGGCTTCTGCTCTCTCTACAAAAATGACGGCCTTTCCTTCATTCGCCATTAATAATGGGTCTAACCCTAATATTTCAGACACTGCAGTCACTTCTGGGTGCAGGGGTAATGCCGTTTCTTTGATGAGCATGCCCAGTTTGGTCATGTCGGCGATTTCATTACATACCGCCGCTACGCCGCCACGGGTGGCATCACGCATAGCGTGTACACCAGGTTGAGCCAGCAAAGGTTGGGTTAATAAATTCAGTGGCGCGCAATCGCTTTTGATAGAACCAGACAAAGCCAGTTCATTTCTCGCTTGTAAGATAGCGACAGCGTGATCGCCTAAGGTGCCGTTGACGATGATTTTGTCACCGGCTTTTATTTGGCGAGCACCAATTTGCAGAGGTTTTGGAATAACACCGATACCGCTGGTGTTAATAAAGATTTTATCGCAAGCGCCTTTAGCGACCACTTTAGTGTCACCAGTTACTATGGTGACTCCTGCTTCTTTCGCGGTTTGTGCCATTGCGATGACGATCTGTTCTAAGTCTTGAATAGGGAGTCCTTCTTCAAGAATAAAGCCGACACTCAGGTATTTGGGAATGGCGCCACCAACGGCGAGATCGTTCACCGTGCCGCATACGGCGAGTTTGCCAATATTGCCACCGGGAAAGAAAATAGGGTCAATCACAAAACTGTCGGTGGTAAAGGCTAAACGATCGCCTTGCGCAATAAGGGTATCGAATGGAATTCTGGCCTGATCTTCTTGAGAGTTAAGCTGCTCATTATCGAAGTGGTGTAGAAACAGCTCATGGATAAGAGACTGCATTTTTTTTCCACCGCTACCATGTTCTAGGGTTATTAGGTTTAACATTTTTATCACGCGGGGCTATTAGATTGGTCTGGATAACATCAAATTACAAGCATGATGACAATGGTTGGGAATATAGATTTTAAAAATAGCAAGTCGCTATCGTAATGATTTTGTTGAGCTAAAACATGAAAGGTGTAATTAAAACTCATTTTTCATTACTTTGAGGTCGTATAGCACGAACTTATCAACTATCTAATAACGAGTTGCCAACTATTCTTACAATAGCCTTGTCTATTAACACGAGAATATTGATTATGTTGAATATGGATGTTAGCCAAACAGTGGTAATAAATACCGAAAACATGGCATGGGTGAGTAGTCCGGCGCTAGGCGTTAGCCGAAAGCCGTTAGAGCGCGAAGCAAAAGAGTCTGGGCACGTTACCTCCATCGTCAAATATGAGCCAGGATCGCATTTTGCTACGCATCGACATCCCTTGGGTGAAGAAATTTTGGTACTCGAGGGGGTATTTTCTGATGAATTTGGTGATTATCCGCAAGGCACCTATCTTCGCAATCCTCCTGCAAGTCAACATGCCCCTTTTAGTAAAGAAGGATGCGTATTATTGGTAAAGCTCAATCAGTTTGATGCTCGAGATAGGCTTACAGTGCGCATTGATACCCACAATGCGCAGTGGCATGCCGGAGTAGGCGGATTGCAAGTGATGCCTTTACATGATTTTGAACACGAACATATAGCATTGGTCAAATGGCCCAAGGGTGAGCGGTTCCAACCACATTCTCATTTTGGTGGTGAAGAGATTTTGGTGCTCAGTGGAGAGTTTAGAGATGAGTTTGGTCATTATCCAAAACTCACTTGGATGCGCAGTCCGCACATGAGCCAACACTTTCCGTACGTCGAACAAGAGACCATCATTTATGTCAAGACAGGGCATTTACTGTCAAGGCTCTGAATTTCTTTTATTTCGGGTTCCCTCACCATAGGGACTCTGATAGTATCGCTGCATCGTATTAGTCGGGGAGCCAATAGGCTGAGATCGCAATAGCGAACCCGTTGAACCTGATTCAGTTAGTGCTGACGTAGGGAACTAATCGCCACTCTAGCTATAGATCTCAACTTTTCTAGCGCAGTAGGCATTGGTTTCGTTCGTCTAACGAAAAGGAAATGTCTTCGTGCCTCAAACAAATAAAACACCTATCGTCCTTACTATTGCTGGCTCTGACAGCGGTGGCGGTGCAGGTATTCAAGCCGATATTAAAGCCATCTCTGCCACAGGAAGTTATGCTTGTTCGGTGATTACCGCGTTAACTGCGCAAAACACCCAAGGTGTGAGTGGTATCTTGCCGATTTCTGCCGAGTTTATTGAACAACAACTGGATGCGGTATTCACCGATTTAGACGTGGTGGCGGTAAAAGTAGGCATGTTAGCCGAAGCGGCGCTGATTGAAGCTGTGGTGAAAAAGCTAAAACAATACCAACCTAAATACCTCGTAGTTGATCCTGTGATGGTGGCGACGAGTGGCGATTTATTACTGCAACAATCGGCCATTGCAACTCTAAAGACTCAGCTACTGCCACTTGCTGATGTGATTACGCCTAATTTACCCGAAGCGGCCACCTTGTTAAATCAAGAGTTACCGACGACTGAATTGCAAATGAAGGCGATGATAGAAGATCTGCGCGCGTTAGATTGCAAAGCAGTGTTGCTTAAAGGCGGCCACTTAGAAAGTGAATCAACCAGTACTGATCTACTCATCAGCGCTGATAAAGTTGAAACCTTTACCGTAGAGCGCATTAACACACAAAACACTCACGGCACGGGCTGCACTTTATCATCGGCGATCGCTTCGTATTTGGCGCAAACAGGGGATTTAATTGAGTCGGTTTCGTTAGGGAAAGAATATATTTCTAACGCAATTGCGCATGCCGATGAACTTCATATTGGTAAAGGACACGGTCCTGTACATCACTTCTACGCACTAAGCACCAAGTAATCGACTCATGCAAAGTCATTCTTCTCAAGATAGTGTTCATCCGGTTGTTGAACCGAACGCGCAAGGCATAGTGATTAATAACGGCAGTTTGCAGTTTGCTGATGCCGATGCTCCGTTATTTAGCCAGCTCAATTTGACCTTTAAACAAGGCAGTTGGAGCAGTGTGTTAGGTAAAAGTGGCTGTGGCAAAACCAGTCTATTGCGCCTTATGGCGGGATTGTTACCTGACAACGTGCATTGGAGCGGTACGATCCACAGCAGTTTTGCCAATCCGTTGTCAGAGTCCATCGCTTATATGGCGCAACAAGACTTGTTAATGCCGTGGCTGACGGTAATAGATAACGTCTGCTTTAGTGACCGATTCGCTTCTACAAAACTGACCAAACCACAACAGGCACAACGAAAACAGCAAGCCAGTGCTTTGCTAGATAAGCTGGGTTTGTCGGGACAAGAGCAAGTATACCCAAGGCAGCTATCCGGCGGCATGAAGCAGCGCGTGGCCCTTGCGCGCACACTAATGCAAGACAAGCCCATCGTTTTGATGGACGAACCATTTTCGGCGCTAGATGCGGTAACGCGCTATCGCTTGCAAGATCTGGCCTGCGAAATGTTAGCGGGAAAAACCGTAGTGTTGATCACTCACGATCCTCAAGAAGCGCTTCGTTTAAGCGACCGCATTTATTTGATGCAATCCTCTGAAAATGTAGAAACCGTAGCCGTGCCTGCCGGGGATGCCCCTCGTCTTATTAGCGCGGAAATGGCGCAACTGCAACAAAGCATTATTGAGCAATTAGGAGGCCGAGGTGAGTAAACCTGTCGTGGTTCAACAAGGCTTAACCAGTCGCGTGAAAGCCAATTCGTCTATGGTGTTTCGCTTGGTGGTTTCGTGCTTAGTAGTGCTGGGCATTTGGCAAGCCGTGGTAACGTTTTTTGATTTACCTAGTTTTATTTTGCCAGAGCCTGCGGCAGTGTTTAACCGCCTAGGTACGCGCAGTGATGTATTGTGGCAACACACGATTATTACTTCCCAAGAAATCATCTTAGGTTTGATTTTAGGGTTAAGTATGGGGCTAATGTTTGCGCTGCAAATGTTGCTGTTTGAACCTTTGCGCCGCTGGTTATTACCTATTTTGATTGCCTCACAAGCCATTCCTGTATTTGCCATTGCGCCTATTTTGATGCTGTGGTTTGGCTATGGCATCGCCTCAAAAGTGGTGATGGCGGCGCTGATTATCTTTTTCCCTGTGACTACCTGTTGTTACGACGGATTGCGTAATACGCCAAAAGGGTATCTCGATCTAAGCAAAACTATGGGCGCCTCTCGCTGGCAACAACTGACTCAAGTGAGATTGCCTGCGGCAATGCCGGCATTAGCGTCTGGCATTCGAGTCGCCGTAGTCGTTGCACCCATCGGTGCCGTAGTGGGTGAGTGGGTAGGCTCTAGCGCAGGTTTGGGCTATTTAATGCTACAAGCCAACGCTCGAATGATGATAGATGAGATGTTTGCCGCGCTGTTTATTTTGGCATTGATCTCGGTCATCTTGTATTTCATCACCGACAGATTGCTCAACAAATTCATTCCATGGCAGTTTGATTAACTGCTTGTATTTATGTCAGTAAGGAACAGACATGATTTCATTTAAAACTCAGTTTCGCGTCGCATTAGCCGGCGTGGCACTTTTATTTAGCAGTGCAGTTTTTGCTAAAGATAAACCCCTTACATTAATGCTAGATTGGTTCGTAAATCCCAATCACGGGCCTATTGTGATTGCTCAGCAAAAAGGGTTGTTTGCTAAAGAAGGACTTAAGGTCACCATTCAAGAGCCGGCTGACCCAAGTGTACCGTCAAAGTTGGTGGCAGCGAATCAAGTCGATCTCGCCATTTCCTATCAGCCTTCGTTCTTAATCGATGTGGCTTCAGGACTGCCTCTAGTATGGAGTGGCACTTTACTGGCAACGCCTCTAAATACGTTGACGGTATTAGATAATGGCAAAATCAAAACGCTGGCGGATCTAAAAGGAAAAACTGTGGGTGTGTCAGTATCGGGTTCTGATGAGGCCATTATTGGTCGCATGCTAAAAAATGAAGGCGTGGATTTTTCTGACATCAAAATTGTGAATGTTGGTTGGGCACTTTCTTCATCGTTGGCTTCGGGGCGCGTTGACGCTATTTGGGGCGGAATGCGTAACTTTGAATCCCATCAGCTAGAGCTTGAAGGGTTTAAATCAAAAAGTTTTTATCCAGAAGAACATGGCATTCCTCCCTACGATGAACTGATGTTTGTAGCCAATGCTAAGCACTATGATAAAGACGCTATTGCTCGTTTCAATAAAGCCCTTGAGTTAGCCACTCAATATATTGTGAACCACCCAGAGCAAGCGTGGAAAGAGTTTGTGGCTTACAACCCTGACACCTTAGACAACGAACTAAATCACAGAGCCTGGTTGGATACGTTAACGCGCTTTGCGTTGCGTCCCTCGGCTATAAACCAGCAGCGTTATGACGACTATAGCCACTTTATGCATGATTTAAACATTATAAAAACTATTCCAGATAGTGATACTTATCTAATTGATTTTTAATTAATAACTTTATTACCCATGACTATGTTATTTCAAGGAAAAGGAACCCTAATGAAACGATTTATCTCGACGCTGTTTGCGTTACTTGCAACGACTTCTATTTTGTTTAGCCCATTATCACTTGCAAGTGACAGCGCAAAAGCCAAAGACAAAGAACTTACGCTAATGTTAGATTGGTTTGTGAACCCGAACCATGGCCCAATTGTTATCGCCCAAGAGCGCGGTTTGTTTAAAGCGCAAGGCTTAAAAGTGAATATTCAAGAGCCGGCTGATCCTAGCGTTCCAGCTAAATTGGTGGCGGCAAACAAAATCGATCTTGCGGTATCTTATCAGCCAACGCTGACCATTGATGTGGCGGCAGGACTGCCTTTGATTCGCAGCGGTACTTTGGTTTCAACGCCACTAAACACCATGATGGTGATCGACAACGGTAAAATTAACTCACTCAAAGATCTGAAAGGTAAAAAAGTGGGTATTGCCATTGCTGGCAACGAAGAGGCGAGCATCGGCACTATGTTACGTTCAGCGGGTTTGAAATTCTCAGACGTTGAAATTGTAAACGTAGGTTGGGCGCTGTCGTCGTCGGTAGCTTCTGGAAAAGTAGACGCTATTTGGGGCGGATTTAGAAACTTTGAAACCAACCAATTGGCTATTGAAGGCTATAAAGCGAAAGCGTTCTTCCCTGAAGAGCATGGCGTACCGGCTTATGATGAATTGGTTTTTGTGGCTAATGCCAATAGCTATGACGCAGATGCGTTAAAACGTTTTAACCACGCAATTGAACTGGCGACACAATATATTGTCAATCACCCAGAGCAAGCATGGAAAGAGTTTGTTGCGTACAAACCAGATACGCTAAACAACGAGCTTAACCGCCGCGCATGGGAAGACACTTTAACTCGATTTGCTCTGCGTCCAGCAGCGGTCGATCGCCAGCGTTATGACAACTACGCACAGTTTATGTTTGACAATAAAATTATTGGTAGCGTGCCAAACAGTGCCAACTACCTACCTAGTTTTTAAGGCAGTCCAATGAATACAGAGCAACTAATTCAAGCTTGTCAGCAAGAGTGGCAAGGTTATATTGAGCATGATTTTGTACATCAGCTTGCTGACGGCACTCTTGAGCATGAAGTATTTTTACACTATTTAAAGCAAGACTTTTTGTTTTTAATCCAATACTCAAGAGCGTATGCACTCGCCATTTATAAAGCCAAAAATCTGACTCAGATGCGCAGTGCGTTATCCAGTTTGCATGCACTGCTGGATGCTGAAATTGGTCATCATGTTGATTTTTGTGCGAAATGGGGCATCAGTGAGCAAGAGATGGAAGCGGAAACCGAAGATTTCGGTACGGTCGCTTACACTCGCTACGTACTGGATACAGGCAGTGCCGGCGATCTGACGGATTTGTACACAGCGTTAGCGCCTTGTGCCATCGGTTACGGGGTGATTGGCAAGAACTTGATTGGTCGCGAGAGCACCAAACTAGAAGGCAATCCGTATCGCAGTTGGCTGGAAATGTATTCTGACCAAGAGTTTCAGCAATCAGTGGTAGAATGCACGGCCAATCTTGATGATCTTATCAAAGATATTGAGCTTGATAGTGCTCGTGGCAAAGAGCTTATTGAGATATTTAGAACGGCCACTCGTATGGAAATTGCGTTTTGGGAGCAAGGTTACAACGTGCTTAAATAAGGTTGTAACGCCATTACATAAGGTGATTAGACAATGGATAAAAATCAAATAGCAGCCAGTTTACAAACTCTGCGTGACAGTAAACCGCTAGTGGTAAACATCACCAACTATGTGGTAATGAACAACACCGCAAACGCCTTGTTGTCTATTGGTGCTTCGCCAATTATGGCGCATTCGGCGCAAGAAATGGCCGAAATGATGAGCTTTGCAGGCAGCTTAGTGATCAATATTGGTACGCTAGACAGTGTATGGATCCCACGGATGTTGTTTGCAGTAGAGCAAGCCAATATCAACGGTAAAACGGTCATTCTTGATCCTGTCGGTTGCGGCGCAAGTACGCTTCGCACCGAAGTGTCGCGTCAAATTGCCGAGCAAGCCGACCAATTGATTATCCGTGGTAACGCCTCAGAAATCATTGCTTTGGCCGGTGAACAAGCGCAATCAAAAGGTGTGGATGCACTGGATAGCAGCGACTCTGCGGTCAACGCCGCCAAGTTCTGCGTTGAGCACTATGGCGCAAACGTGGTGATCTCTGGCGCGAGTGATTATGTCGTGACTAAGCAAGCCACTTATAAGCTCGATAATGGTCATCAAATGATGCCTTATGTAACGGGTATGGGCTGTTCGCACACCGCGATCACGGGTGCATTTGCTGCCATTGGCGAAGTGACAGGTGTTGCCGCTACCGCTATTTTAGGGGTGGCAGGTGAAATCGCCGCTGAGAAATCAGCCGGTCCTGGTTCACTGCAAATGAACTTGTTAGATACCTTGTATCAGCTAGACACAGATACGGTTTTGTCTCGTTTAAAACTGCAAATTGTATAAGGACGCAGCATGAACCCTTATGAACTCTACTTTGTGACCGACGATCACCAAGATCTTGACACCCTGTGCACTGTGGTAAAGCAAGCTATTGCCGGTGGCGTCACTATGGTGCAAATTCGTGAAAAACACGGCGATGTGCGTGCGTTTATCGAGCGTGCCCGCGCGGTAAAAGAGGTGATGGCAGGCAGTGGTGTATCGCTTATTATCAATGATCGCGTTGATGTTGCACTAGCGGTTGATGCCTGCGGAGTTCATTTGGGGCAGTCTGATATGCCGGTAGAATATGCCAGACGTTTGCTAGGTAAAGACAAGTTGTTGGGCTTATCGGTGGAAAGCGAGCAGCAACTGCTAGAAGCGCAGTCTTTACCTGTTGATTATCTGGGTGTCAGCGCTATTTTTGCCACGCCAACTAAAACCAACACCATTAAACACTGGGGCTTGGCAGGGCTACAAAGCGCGGTTGAAACGTCAACCAAACCGCTGGTGGCTATTGGCGGCATTAATGAGAGCAATATCCAAAGTGTGGCAAAAACAGGTGTTGATGGTGTCGCACTTGTGTCGGCCATTTCGGCGGCTAGCGATCCTACTTTGGCGAGTCAGCAGTTATTGTCAAAGATGCGCTCAGTATCTTAGTCACTATAAAAATGCAGTCTGGCGTAAAATAAGCTATTCACGAAAAATAAAAAAGAGGGTTGCCCAGTTATACTTGGCAACCCTCTTTGTTTTTGTCCGATTGAGTTTATTCTTGTACGACTTTAATCGGTTTTTTTTGACGGCGTTTGCATTGCGGCACTCTAGGGCAGACTGAGCCTCTTGAGCAGATGAGCCTTGCTCTGTTATCTATGCCGCGTTCAATCCAGTTAATATTTAAAATTCTGCCCACAGTGAGTAGCAACTCTTTAATGTCTTTCGGAATTGGCCCAGTGCCGCCGTTATCTATGCAAGATTGCTTAAGCCTTTGCGCAACATCAATAGCGTTAAACCCTTGTGCGGCGATGGCTGGGTTTAAATCAAGGCCGCTGCATAATACATGCGAGTTGCCGGCAAAATCTTTGACCTTAACGGATTCACAGCAATAAATATGCGGCACATCGTTTTGCATCAAAATGGAGATTTGCGCCACGCTAACATTAAAGTCGGTGTCCTTAGTGGTCATGCGAAAAACCGCCCAGTGCTGACACGGATCTTCGACCATCTTCATGTTTCCCCAAGGCAGAGGTATTCCATTTCCGCGATACACTGCTTTAAGTGTCCCCGGATAATAAGCGTCGAAATAATGCCAGTGAGGGTAGGGTGAGACCGCAGTCATGCGTCGCATTGCAATAGATTCGGAAACGCCTGCGAGCTTGCAAACGCTGATGTCGTAGCCGTTTCTATCAAGCAGTTGGCGAAAAGGCACTCTAGGGCAAAGCAATGCACCGGCAAAGAAAGAACATTCAAAGTCGCGCCATGCGTGTAAAATTTTGGTGGAGTCCAATTCAGCGGAACTGGTAGGCTGATTTTCATCTCTTACGCCGTAGCTTGGCTTGCTATCAGACATGAGCTTACTCTTTTCTCCATCCCCTTGGTGGAGCACTTTATGCCCAATATTTACCGCTAGATCGTATTTAAGGCGGATGGGATCTTTCTTCAAAATGCTATTTACATGCACAATGTTGGGCGCTTCAAAATAGGAGCGAACCACTCGCTGCTTTTTGTCGCCGCTCTCTTCAATCACGCTTTGCGGCAGTTCTTTAAACCACTTTACGTTAAGTCCAACACCAGTGCAGATTTCAAGAAGATCGTCCACAGATAGAGGCATTTTCTTTTGCCCAATTTCTTCAGCGGCGCGCTCTAAATCAGGAAAGTGATTTTGATTGTGCTCTTGGTGTGCGCGAATCAATAGATGGGCAAATTGCCGCCCCGTCGTGCCTGTTTGCGCTAACATTTCTGGGATGGCAATTTGTAAAATCTCATGAGAAAACAAAAAGCTAGGCTCAAGCGCCATGCCTGTTACGCCGCCTCTCGTGCCTTTTTCGGGAACCAGTTCACTTTGTTCGTTAGCATCATCTAAAAACCAATTTATTGGCTTTTGAAACACATCCGCCACCACTTCAAGCATGTCCTCGCTCGGAACACGTTTGCCTCTTTCTATCATCGAAAGATACGACACCGAAGGGGCAGATTCTGGATTTAATTTGACGCACCGTGAGGAAAGATCTTCAAGGGTGAGGTGGTTTCTTTTACGCAGATTACGGATTTTCGTACCGAGAAAATGCGACTGTCTGAACAAACTGGTTTTACTCTTCATTTTTGTAAAATTTACACTGTGTAATTTCTATTGTGAAATTTTAGTGAAACATTGGTTAAAGTAAAAATGTGTAGAGTAAATATTCGACTTCAGTAACAGATTGAATGTTTAGTTTGCAACAGCAGCACGAAAAAAGCGCTTCAAAGCGAAGTTATAGAAACAACGTTGAGTGAAAAAAGCACTTCAATAATGATCACGAGGAATAGAGCCATGAATCTACCAATGACGAAGGAATGCCAGATACAACAAAGCTTTTGCCAATTTGTTAATACTGAAGTGCTGCCACTTGTGGGTTTGAATGTCGAACAGTTTTGGGATGATTTTACACAACTGGTGACTGAGCTAACGCCCATCAATCAAGCATTACTAAACACTCGCACGCAGATGCAACAACAAATCGACACTTTCCATGCCGAGCATCGTTCGTTTAACGCTGAGCAATATCGAAACTTTCTTACTCAAATAGGTTACTTAAAACCTGAGGGTGATGATTTTTCTATCGAAACTACCAACGTAGACCAAGAAATTGCCAGCATCTCAGGCCCGCAACTGGTAGTGCCTATTAAAAACGCACGCTTTGCACTAAATGCTGCTAATGCGCGCTGGGGGAGTTTATACGATGCGCTGTATGGCACAGATGTGATTGCACAAACAGAGCCAGGAATGAAAGCGGGCAAAAAATACAACCCTGCACGTGGCAAACACGTGATTGCATACGCTAAAGATTTTCTAGACAGAGTGTTTACGTTAGACCAAGGATCGCATCACGATGTGGAAAGCTACACCATCTATTTCAATAGCTTGCTCGCACATTTCCCTGATGGGACACACACCGGACTTAAACAGCCATGTCAGTTTGTAGGTGCCAGTGATCCAGAAAGAGAGCCAACCTCAATTCTACTTAAAAACAATGGCTTGCACGTTGAAATTATCATTAACCGTCAAGGGAAAATCGGTAAGCACGATTTAGCACACATTGATGATATCAACATCGAATCAGCGATCTCCACCATCATGGATTTGGAAGACTCGATTGCCGCGGTGGATGGCGAGGACAAAATCGATGCCTATCGTAATTGGTTAGGTTTGATGACAGGTTCATTGAGTGCATCTTTTGAGAAAAACGGCGTAACACAAATCCGCCGCTTAGAAGGGGATAAAAGCTATAACGGCCGCAGCGGTGAAGATTACAACCTGCACGGTCGCTCGCTACTGCTGATTCGCAACGTAGGGCACTTGATGACCAGTGACTTAATCACCCTAGCCAATGGTGAGCAAGCGCCGGAAGGCATTATCGATGCGGTAGTAACGGCCATGATAGGCGCTATCGAAATCAAAAATCCTTCGCAGTGCCGTATGAAAAACAGCCGCACTGGAAGCATTTATATCGTAAAACCGAAAATGCATGGCCCAGAAGAAGTGGCGTTTTCTTGTGAGTTATTTGATCGCGTTGAGCGCATGTTGGGGCTTGAGCCAAACACCATCAAAATCGGCATTATGGATGAAGAGCGTCGTACGTCATTGAACTTAAAAGAGTGTATTCGCGCTGCAAAATCACGCGTGTTCTTTATCAACACTGGCTTTTTAGACCGCACTGGGGATGAAATTCATACCAGCATGCAAGCCGGCCCATTCTTACCTAAGCAAGAGCTTAAACATCAAACTTGGATTGACGCTTACGAGAAAAACAATGTCTCTACCGGTTTAAATACCGGGTTTGCGGGTAAAGCGCAAATTGGTAAAGGCATGTGGGCAATGCCTGATGAAATGGCGCAAATGATGGAGCAAAAAACTGCTCACCTTGAAGCGGGCGCAACTACCGCTTGGGTGCCATCACCAACGGCCGCCACTTTGCACGCTTTGCACTATTTGGAAATAGACGTAAAACAGCAGCAGCAACGTTTGTCTGCCAATAGCGAAGACTACCAGCGTGGCATGTTAAACATTCCCCTTATGGCGCAAGAAAACGAACTAACCGAACAAGACGTGATTCGAGAGCTAGAGAACAACATTCAAGGCATTCTTGGTTATGTCGTGCGCTGGATAGAGATGGGCGTGGGCTGTTCTAAAGTGCCGGATATTAATAACACGGCGTTAATGGAAGACAGAGCGACTTTAAGAATTTCCAGTCAACATATCGCTAACTGGTTAAAACATGGCATTTGTACTTCAAATCAAGTTAACGATGTGCTTGAGCAGATGGCGACCACCGTCGATGCGCAAAACCAAGGTACACCGGGGTACTTACCAATGACGCCAAATACAGACACTAGCTATGCATTTCAATGTGCGAAAGCTTTAATTTTTCAAGGTGCTGAGCAGCCAAATGGCTACACAGAACCACTACTTCATGAGTACCGCCTACAAGCAAAACGATAATTCAACACACAGCCAACTGAATAACTGGAGAGAACCATTATGGATAATTACAAATCAGTAATAGAGACAGCAAAAGGCACCATTGAGCAGCAAGGGCAAACGTGGGCGGCAATCAATCCTGAATATGTCGCGCGCATGAGGCTACAAAATCGCTTTACCTGTGGGTTGGATATCGCACGCTTTACCGCCAAAATCATGCGTGAAGACATGCAAGCTTACGATGAAAATAATGCTAATTACACCCAATCTTTGGGCTGCTGGCATGGCTTCATTGGTCAACAAAAAATGATCTCAGTGAAAAAGCATTTCGAGACCACTCGCGGTCGTTATTTATACCTATCCGGTTGGATGGTGGCGGCCATGCGCTCTGAGCTAGGTCCACTGCCAGATCAATCGATGCACGAGAAAACCTCAGTGCCAATGCTAATCGAAGAGCTGTATACCTTTTTAAAGCAAGCTGATGCTCGCGAGCTTAACCACCTTTATAAAGCGCTCGACAAAGCACGTGCAGAAGGTGACGCTGTCACGGCTCAGTCAGTGCAAAATCAAATCGATAACTTTGAAACTCATGTTGTGCCCATTATTGCGGATATTGATGCAGGCTTCGGTAACGAAGAAGCAACCTATTTGCTAGCGAAGAAAATGATTGAGGCTGGTGCATGTTGTATTCAGATTGAAAATCAGGTGTCTGATGCCAAACAATGTGGTCACCAAGATGGCAAAGTTACGGTTCCACATGAAGACTTTTTAGCGAAAATCAATGCAGTTCGATATGCATTCTTGGAACTTGGTGTAGATGATGGCGTTATCGTTGCCAGAACAGATTCTCTTGGCGCAGGCTTAACTCAGAAAATCCCTGTGAGTCAGAGCGAAGGTGATCTTGCCGATGTGTACAACTCATTCATTGATGGCGAAGAAGTGACTAAACTTGAAGAGCTAGCCAGTGGTGAGATGGTGATCAAGCAAGGCGACAAGTACATCAAGCCAACACGTCTACCGAATGGTCTAGTGCGCTTTAAACCCAATACAGGCGAAGATCGCGTAGTGTTAGATTGCATTACCTCGCTACAAAATGGCGCCGATCTATTATGGATTGAAACAGAAAAACCGCACGTTCAACAAATTGCAGGCATGGTTAACCGAATTCGGGAAGTGATTCCGAATGCCAAACTGGTGTACAACAACAGCCCATCGTTTAACTGGACGCTAAACTTCCGCCAGCAAGTGTTTGATATGTGGCAAGAGCAGGGCATGGATGTGACCGCTTATGAGCGTGAAAAACTGATGAACAGCGTCTACGACGAGTCGGAGTTGGCAAGAGAAGCGGACATCAAAATCCAAAACTTCCAACAAGACGCAGCCCGAGATGCAGGTATCTTCCATCACTTGATCACCCTGCCAACTTATCACACAGCGGCACTGTCTACGGACAATCTAGCTAAAGATTACTTCGGTGAAATGGGCATGTTAGCGTACGTTAAAGGGGTACAACGTAAAGAGATCCGTCAAGGGCTTGCTTCGGTGAAACACCAAGACATGTCTGGCTCGAATATAGGTGATGATCACAAAGAATACTTCTCTGGTGACCAAGCACTGAAAGCATCGGGTGAAAACAACACCATGAATCAGTTTGCTTAGTGTCGAAAAATAATGACGCACATGTAACGAAAGATTAGAAGCTCTGCTCACAACAGAGCTTCTAACTTAATATCTATTACAAGGTTAAAAAGAATCACGGCACTCATGTGCTAACAAACGTGTCCTGCTTCGGCTATTTTCATTTGCTCGGGACAGCCTTTAATAACATTTCTTAGCGCCATCATCGCCGGTTCGCCTAGTACTGAATCCTCCATTTCTATCGCCATAAAGCTGTCGCCTCCCCAAGTGTTTCGGTCAGAACTTGATAGTAGACAGGCCGTATCTAACGGCGTCATCATTTGCATCAGTTGGAATTCATGAGTACATTCTGTACCGATCGATAAGTAAAGTCGACAATGAAATTGACATTTTTTAGTGAATGCTACAAAATATGTATCAGTACGCTATTTTAGGTAGGAGCACCATAGGCAATGGCCGGAAGAAAGAGATCATTTGACAGAGATATAGCACTCGATAAGGCAATGCGCATATTTTGGAACAACGGTTATGCCGCTACATCTGTTGCGAATCTAACCTCAGAACTTGGCATCAATACGCCTAGCTTATATGCCGCTTTTGGCAATAAAGAGCAGCTATTCAAAGAAGTGGTTGCACATTACATCAAACAATACAGTGAGCCGTGTTATCGCCATATCACTGAACCCTCTGATGCACATTTTATAGAAAAACTACGAGCGTGTTTCTATGAGCTGATTCAAAAGTTTTCGGATGCTGATACTCCGTTAGGATGCTTATTAGTAAAAAGCGTGAATGAGTCTGACAGTGTTGCCTTTCCTGAGGAAGCCACGGTGTACATTAAACAATTTGGATTGAAAACCAAAAACTTGCTCACAACCTTGATTGAATCTGAGGGTGTAATCACTGAGTCTGCGACCGCAGAACTGCAAGCAAAATACTTGTTATCAGTTGTTTATGGCCTCTCTACTCAGGTTCGCGCGGGAGAGTCACAACAGGTTGCAGAATCAGTCATGGACTATGCGCTCAATACGATACCGACTCGCAGCGGTCAGTAGCACAGGCTAACAAGCTGTATAAGCACTATACGAAAAAGCGGGGTGTCCATAGTGGGTTTACCCCCTTTTTTGTATCTTATGATTCAAGATAACGTTGTTCTTGATGATGGGGTAGGTGGGCAATTAAGTTTGATCGTGAATACGTTAAGTTGGCATACCACTAAGCTACGAAATGCCGATTGTTGCGCTTACCTTAAGAGCAGTGCCAAGGTGAAGTCCACTTAAAAATCTATCGTACAATTTACATAATAAAGTCGCGCTGTGCTTGTTCAACAACCAGGATAGATATCAGATGGGCGACATCTATCCTTATTTGTTATAAATCAGGCTGCAGATTGACCTATTGATAACTGTAATAAGTAATGTTCAAGTTCAGAGTTTGTAACAATTTCAAAGTCTGTAAATAGAGCAACCGGTTTTACTGATTTACCGCTACCTTGTTCTAAACGCACGAAACCTTTTTCACTTAATGTCTTCAATGTATTGGAAAGATTTGACTTCGCACGACCGGTTAATTCTGATAATTGAGTCAAACTTTCAGGTCGTTCCGAGTCCATTAAACGTAATAACTCGATATTCTCCGGACAAAGAATCTGTGAGATCGCGTTAATTGATGTATACCAAACCTTAGGTTCATTCTTTTGAGGTGTGTACTTGCCTTGCGCCATAGCCAGCAACCTCATACGAATGAGCTTTTCAGACATAATTCCGATTCTTGCTTTCATATTATTTACCTTCTATTGCAGCAATGGTTCTATCTATACCTTCAAAGAAATCCTGAAGTAATGTGTAACAATCCGAGAATTCATAAAGTGTCCCTTGATCAATTGCTGATTTGTGCAAATGATCATATTCATAACGTTTACCACTGAATTTTTTACCTTTCGGTGGTTTTACAGCATGAGCGTTATCATGCCCAAAAATACGTTTATTAAACTTATTATGTAAAGTTAGATTATAACGAATACCGTGAGGTCGCTCTTTCGTTGGTGGAACAGTCCAAGCCTCAATTTTCCACCAATACCCGTCATCGCGATGAACTTGTTCGCCATGCATACTTAATAGGACGTCAATCTCATCCACATTTCTAACCTCGAACTGATGTTATGACCAGAGTATAACACCAATTTTCTATGGTACGAAACTTGAGTGATTTATAACGTCTTGGTAAGCGGGTTTGTTATGTGTTTGCATATTTAAGCATGCCATTGATTAGTGCCAAGGGGTCTTTATTTTTTATTTTTAGATACTCAGGATCATCTTCTTCATAAAGAGTTTGAGCAGCCGTACGATTACAGACCACTTTAAACCACTCAGTGTATTCGTTAACCGCACGATTAAAGTTTTTTAAAGCTCTGCCATTGAGCGTTGCTGAGTAATCCATAGCTGCTTCATGCTGCTTATGGTATTCAGCGGAAACCATAATTGTTGGATTCTCGCCATTTTCTATTTGTAAGGCGCAACGGCTAAATGCCTTTTTAAGCTCTATGGCAGCATTGTGCCTAGACTGTATTTTACCTCTACGAATAGCTAATGCATGGCCAACATAAGCCCCGAGTAAAAGCCCAATTAACGTTCCTATAGAAAAAGTTCCTAGCTCGAATTCTGGCATTATCATTTATACATAACAGCTTATTAATTAGCAGCAGGATAACCTCCTGCTTTCTTGTAAGTCACGTCGTCAAAATATCACTTGTAAGTGCTTGTTGTAAATGCATTTTATAATAAAAACACAGGTTAAATATGACGATTTAGCAGATGAAAAAGATGCATAAGTGTTTACGAGGTATGCATAGCACTTTTATATATTACGAGCTATTGATAATAATGTGTTCATGTCTAAAAGTTAGTATTGTCGATGCGCCAATAGGCCCTTTTTCATGATATTTGGTTTGGTTAATGGCGGTATAGGTTGTATTTTTAAGGGATATAGAAACTATTTGGCTTCTATATCCCTTAAAAAGGTAATTTATGAATCAAGAGATACGTTATTATCGTTCTTCTGCAAAGTCTTTCATGATGACGTTGTCGGCGTAAGATTTAAATCCAGCTTCTCTTTGTTTTGCAATGGCATCGGGAAATACGTGGAACTCGCCTTTATCCAATGCAGAAAGAATTTCGATTGGTACGATTTGTGGTGACGATGCGATATCACTAAGACCCGTAAGATCCGCCATATCGGTTGCAACCACGCCAGGGTGAACACTCAGAACGCTAACGTTATGAGGTTTAAAATGATCACGCAAACCTTGCGTGACAGAATAAGATGCCGCTTTTGATGTGCAGTATGTGGTCATATTCACATAGTTTTTGATTGAAGCGACTGAGTTTAATTGCACTAATGAACCCTGATTGGCAATCAAGGCCGCTTCAAATGCTTTGGCAACGCGCATTAGTCCGTAGACATTTACTTCCATCTCTTCTTTCAAGGTATCGAGCGCATTGTCGTCCAGAGGAGCCACTGTTGAAATAATTCCTGCGTTATTAATGACAACGTCAACGTCCGTTGCTTTTTTTGCCGCTTCCAGAATAGATGCTTCATCGGTAATATCGACTTGAATTGTCTCTACTTTTTCGCCGTATCGCTCTTCTAAAGCCTTAGTTGAATTTGGATTGCGAACTGCTAAGTACACTTTCTTCGCGCCTTGATCAATAAAGTGCTCAGTAATACACTTACCAATACCTCGGTTTGCACCAGTGATGAACACAACTTTATTTGAAATGTTGAATGACATAAGCTTTTACCTTGTTTTATTACGTTGAGATAGCGAAGTAATTAGTCGTTAACTTTAGTTTCTAGCATGAAATCGAGTTGGAAATCTGAGATCACTTGGTCTTGAAGTGGTTGGAAGAAATCGTTGATTTTATCCACGTTGTTCACCAGACCAATCGCTGTGCGTGTTGGGCGTGTGCCGTGTTCCATATCCACCAAGTTTAGATACACATCTACCACATTTTGCGGATCGGTTTTTGGATCTTCTAAGCCTTGGCCAACAGAGTTAATCATGTTGTCGATGGTGGCTTTAAGCTGTGGGTTTTCAGCGACCACTTGAGTGTGTGCTTCTGGTTTAAATGAGCCGCCCAAATTAGTTGATGATGGGCCTGGCTCAACAATTACCACCTCAATACCACTTGGAGCTAATTCAAATTTTAGGCTCTGAGAGTAAGCTTCTACCGCTGCTTTACTTGCGCTGTAGGTGCCAGTAAATGGCCATGAAACGCGACCAATAACAGAGGTCGTATTGATGATTAGGCCTTTACCTGCTTTACGCATATGTGGCGCAACGGCTTGAACTGAGCGGATAACACCGTAGAAGTTGGTATCCATTAGTTGTTGTGCTTGCTCAACACTGAATGCTTCAGTTATACCCATGTGCATGATGCCCGCGTTGTTGATCAGTACATCAATCGCACTCTCTTTTTGCATGATTTGTGCAATCGCTGTGTTTACAGACTCATCACTAAGAACGTCCATCTCAACTACAACAATGTTTTCTGAGTATGATTCTAGTTCATTTTTCACTGCTTGATTCTTGCCGTCTGCGTTGCGCATCGCGGCGTAAACTTTGTGTCCTTTATCGGCAAATTGTTTTGCTGCCATTTTACCAAAGCCACTGCTGCTGCCTGTAATTACGACTGTTTTCATGTTGCTACGTGTTTGGATTGCGGTTTCTTTAGTCATTGTTATTTCCTGCATATTCTGTCGATCTTAGTAAGAGAACTTGTTTGATTAATATTCTGTAGTGTTCGCTACTGAATTGGATGCGCGCATTCTGTATTGATCGCTAAACATTGTCAATAGCAAACGTCATATATTTTTTAGTGATCGATAAAAAATAAACGTGCTTTGCTTTGTCAGAAAGTTAAAAGGTAATGAGATGGCTAAGTACATGTCCTTGGTTTCTTAGATTTATTTGCAGTTTTTAGCACAGCAAAAAGACGAAGGGACTGCATTTGAATGTGTTATTAGTTGTTGAGAGTTCTGAACCCGTTATTGTGTGTAGCCTTGGTATCTTTGTTTAACGGGGTTTTGACAGGGAGTTTTGAGCTTAGCTGCTCCACTTACAAGAAAGTTGGCTGCTAATTTGGGCAATACTTCAAAATTTTAACTTAATACCTAATACGCTGCGGAATTCCAGAACCTGTTACCAGAACAAAGCGTTTTTATACTAAGACATTGCAGTACGCCCATAATCAATAACATGGCGCTACCCAACATTTAGCATCTTTCATACCATCGTTGGGCTTTGTATCTTGATTTTTTGAATGTGATTTACTTGCACTTATGTAGTGCTGAGCAAGTTATTTTTATTCTGTGACTGTCAGCACTATTTTTCCGACATGTTTCTTCTCTTGAAACTCAGTCTGGGCTTGTGAAATTGCTTCAAGAGGAAAAGTTTTGGCCACGAGTGGTTTTATCTTACCTTGTTCAATGAGGCTCACTAAGTTGCAAAAAACCTCCGGTTCTAGAACAGTACAACCAAAGAAGCTTAAATCCTTTAAGTAGAGTGTGCGTACATCAAGCTCAACTAATGCTCCGCCGATTGCACCGGAAACGGCATAATACCAATCTGGAAAATTAACTGGTCAGGTCAATCCAGTCCCTTGTGCACATTTGAGCGACTCTACTAGTGCTTTTCAGAAACTGATTCCATGCTGAACATACCTTTCCCACTATATCGTTGTAGTCAGTGAAGCTCTGGTTAGAAAGATAGTGTTGTCGGAGCCAACTCCAAACTTGTTCTATAGGGTTTAGCTCTGGTGAATAGGGCGGGAGTTTGATAATACTGACATTACTAAATCTCTCTGCAATATCATTGGTGTGCCATCCTGCACCATCCATAATAACCACTGCGTGACGACCTTTCTCGGTTACTTCAGATATCTGCTTAAGGTGTTCGATCATGATGTCCTTGTTTACCCAAGGAACAACCATGGCTTCTCCAATACCTTTCGAAGGACAGACTGAGCCAAACAAATACGCATACTCAAACTGTTGTTGTTTTACCGCTCTCGGTCTTGAACCACGCTCAGCCCAAAGTCTAGTTGTGCTATTTTGCTGACCAAATCTTGCCTCGTCTTGAAACCATACATCAACGCTTTCAAAGCCTATATGGCCTGGGATCTTGAGGATCGTTTCAATTTTGAATTTTTTTAAAATCGTCTTGGATTTGTTGGGATTGATGAGGATGCTTAGATCGTGAAGTTATCCAAGAGAAGCCCATATGGTTGAGCAAATAATAAATGGAATCGGGGTGATAGTGTTTATCAAACTCTTGCACTATATAAGCATGAATATCAGCACCGGTTAACCTTCCTCCAGATGAATCCGCTGCTCGACTCTTAATAAACTGGCTCAACTGTTCACGCTGCTCAACGTTAAGAAATGCAGGGCGACCTGTCCTTGGTTTTTCTTGTAGCCCTTCAAGGCCTTCCTCTAGGAATGTTTGAACCCACTTATTTACACTAGTCCTACTAACTTTAAGGAACTTAGCTATTTGGGTACGAGAATGACCATCCTTAAAATGAGCCAGTGCGAGTAATCGCATTTTCATTTGTATAGATTTTTGTTTACTAGCAAGCTTTTTAAAATCAATGTCATTTAGGCTGTCCATTGCGTCCATTCTCTTGTAAAAGTAGCAAGCCTAATTAGATCATATTTTTACTTAGAATGGTATAACGACCTTTAGGCCGCAACACGTCAAAAAATTGAGGCCATTGTTCACCCGCCACAAGATCAATAACAACATCTACACTGTTTGTGCCTAGAGTCTCACCGAGGTTTTCATTTCGATTAACCACAGTATTTGCGCCAAGCCCTAATACCAAATCATGTTTACTAGCACTTGTGATCGCTATAACCGTTGCGCCACGTGCTTTTGCAAGCTGAATGGCTGCAGAACCCACGCCTCCAGATGCTCCAGATATTAAGACGCGATCACCTTTAACGACTTGAGCGCGCGTTAACAGGTTTTCTGCGGTAGAGTAGGAGCATGGGAAAGAAGCCAGTTCGATGTCAGTGAGATCTGAGTCGATCTTATAAGCGTGCTTTGCAGACACCACGGTATACTCAGCAAAACCACCATCGCACTCCGAACCTAAATACCATGCAGGGGAAACACTTTCACCGTTCACGTCACTTAAACAGGGTTCAACTAACACTCGTTCTCCAATACGAATGTTATCAACGCAATCGCCTACCGCAACGATCTCTCCACAGACATCAGCGCCTTGGATTCTGGGCAAATTTAATGCATTTCCACCCCAACTAGCATCGTCTTTACTGTGGTCACTTTTCGAGTACCAACCAATACGGGTGTTAATATCGGTGTTGTTTACAGCAGCGGCTGATACACGAATCAACACCTCGTGATCTTTTGGCGTTGGGACAGGAATATCTTGGCGATATTCCAACATATCAGGTCCACCATGACCATTAAGTAGTATCGCTTTCATTGTGTCCGGTATAGCGGTTGGTATTGTTGTCATGATTAGTTCTCAGATAATAATTTTATAATTGTGTGTTGGGCGGCATCGAGAGCTTGCTCCCCAATAACCGGCCAAGCACTCGACACGCCTTCATGAAGCAAAAATAGCTGTGTTGATAAATCTGGGCGGACACTTTGTTCACCTAGAAATCTTTGCACGTCTTTCTTGTGGGATTTGACTGCTTGGTAAATGAAGTCATTTTCAGGAAATGCTGCTAGTGCATTCATAGACATACAGCCGTGCGGTGCATATTCTTTCATCCATACACCCAACTTAGTGAAAATATGTTTTAGAGAGTGAATACCTGTCTCAGGAACGTCAGCCAATAAGAACGCTAGGTAACGTTGGTGACGGTGTTGTAAAGCACCTACAATCATCTCTTCTTTTGAAGGGTAGTGTTTGTATAAAGTTCTTAGGCTGACACCACAAGCTACTTTGAGTTGTGCGACACTGGGCTCGGCAAAGCCAAACTCACTAAATTCTCGCTCTAGGCTGGCTGCGATTTGCTCTTTTAGCATAATGTATCTCATTGGGTAGAATGAATGCTCTACCGTTATAGTAGAGCGTTTGTTCTACCTTTGTCAATCGAGAAACCATAGACTACTGACTCAATGATATTTATAGATGATTTCATTGATACTGGTCTCGACTTCTTGTCGATAGGTGATAGAGATTTGTTGTACGTTATGGTTCTTGTATTGTAGTGGCATAGTGAATTTGGCCACCTAATTAGAGGTGTTAAGATGCACCTCGTACACAACAGGTGGAACTATGACAAAACGTACGAGAAGAACTTTCAGCCCAGAATTCAAACTTGAATCAGCGCAACTAGTTGTCGATCAAGGTTACTCAGTCGATGAGGCTGCTAAGGCCATGAATGTGAGCAGGTCAGCCATGGACAAGTGGGTAAGGCAGCTCAAACAAGAACGAAAAGGCATTACGCCAAAGGCCTCACCGTTGACGCCAGAACAAATTGAAATCAGAGAACTAAAAAAACGGATCGCAGAGCTTGAAGAGCACAACGAAATCATAAAAAAGGCTACAGCTCTGTTGATGTCAGACTCTCTGAAAAATTCAAGATAATCGACCGACTCAAACAGAGCTATAGCATCACTACGCTATGCAACGTCTTCGGCATTCATCGAAGTAGTTACAAGTATTGGAAGCGACGACCAAGAACCATTCCTGCATTAGAAGTTCAAACTCGAGTGCTTGTAAAAGAGGCCCATAGTGCCAGCAATGGCTCCGCAGGAGCTCGAACAATCGCAGGCATAGTAACTAATGCTGGCGTTAAATTGAGTCGCTATCGAGCAACTAAGCTCATGAAAAATCTCGGGTTAGTTAGTCGGCAGCTACCGAAGCACAAATATAGGAAACAGGCGCTTGAGCATGTGGAGATCCCGAACCACCTTGAGCGACAGTTCGCTGTTACGGCCCCAAACCAAGTGTGGGTAGGTGACGTGACTTATGTCTGGACAGGAAACCGCTGGGCTTACCTAGCCGTTGTGTTGGACTTGTTTGCTCGTAAACCAATTGGTTGGGCTATGTCGTTCTCGCCCGATAGCCAGTTGACAAGCAAAGCCTTAAAAATGGCTTATGAAAGCCGTGGCAAGCCTAAAGGTGTGATGTTCCACAGTGATCAAGGAACGCATTACACTAGCCGAAAGTTCCGTCAGACCTTATGGCGTTATCAGATAAAACAAAGCTTATCGCGCAGAGGAAACTGCTGGGATAACAGCCCTATGGAACGCTTCTTCAGAAGCTTAAAAACAGAATGGGTGCCAGTCGGTGGCTATCAGAATTTAACAGAGGCTTGGAACAGTATTATTGGCTACATCATTAGATATTACAGCCAAATCAGGCCGCATCAGTACAATGGCGGTCTCACGCCAAATGAGTCGGAACGACTCTACTGGCAAACTTATAAAATCGTGGCCAATTTAACTTGACCACTACATATCAATGTGTAAAAGTGACGGATTCGAAGCGTTTTGCGAGTGTTTTGAACACTATCCAAGGAGGGAAGATGAACATAGGTATTTATATTTACGACCAAGCGGAAGTCCTTGATTTTTCGGGCCCATATGAAGTGTTTAGTACAGCGAAAAGGCTAGGGGCTAAGCATTTAAATGTGTTTTTAGTTGCTGAGAGCTCTGAACCTGTTATTGCCCGTGGCGGTTTTAAAGTATTGCCTGACTACACCATATATGACCACCCTAATATTGATTTATTCATTGTAGTCGGGGGCGTTCATATCGATGAAATGTGCAAGCCCCATATTTTAAGTTGGCTTGCTTCCAAAGCTAAAAATATAAATGAAGTGGTGTCAGTGTGTACTGGTGCATTTCTTCTTGCAGAAGCGGGTGTCATTAAGGAAGAAACAGTGACGACACACTGGGAGGATATTCCGGATTTAATCTCGCAGTTTCCAAATCTAAATGTAATCACAGATCAACGGTGGGTCACATCTGGAAAATTTACTACTTCCGGTGGTATTTCGGCTGGTATCGATATGAGTTTACATTTGCTATCAAAACATTGCGGCCTATCGTTTGCCAAGACAGTAGCCAAGCAAATGGAATACAACTGGCAAGAATAACGTAATCACTTTTGTTGCGAAAGTTAGGTCGTACTTAGGCTCTCCATACCTAAGCTTTTTCGTCACTAGTGATTCATGCTTCACGATCTTCGTTAGTCTAATTTACGGTTTGCCGCCCACCAAAAGCTGTTTTGTTAGGTTAAATCCCTCAAATGCCAGCTTTGTGTATTCAGTTAGACGCACATCGTGAGATAATGTCGCTCTTTGTTAGTGTGTATCGCAAATTTTCGTAAGCTTTTTGTATTACCCGTTCTTCGTTGGGGTTCGAGTTTATAGTAAAAAGGTTTAGTATTATGGCAAGCGTTGCTTGCTTCTTTATTTAGTGTGAAACGACACAAGTGAAACGCACTGAATTAAGTACAGAAATAATCAAGTTAGGTAAATATATGAACGATAAAGTGTTTCAAATTTGGCATCAGAAACGAGAGCAAGGTTTCTTGAATTGGCTTTCTAAGAGCACTCTTGGCTCTTTTGCTTTCTATTTAGTGTTTAGTATCGCTTTTCAATATTCTTCTATCGGTGAGCAGGGTATTGCATCATTTGTGAAGAGCCAGTGGGTGAACTATGTATTGTTTGCCGCACTAATGATTATTGCAAATGGGTTGCTTTGGCTTTATCGCGAGTCCAGTTATAAGAAAGAAGCTCGTCGTAGAAATATCATGTAATAAATATGGGTTAAGCGTTGTGTAGGCAAGGCTTAACCCAGTAATACTTGAAAATGAATGCAGTTCTCGAACCTTTGACGTTGTCACATCTCTTCGTAATACGCCACTGCTAATAATACAAACGATCGCTGAACTTAAAGCGGTCCATCTTCGTAAAATGACAAGTGTATCAATTTGACGAGTCAGATATGGAGACAGCATGAATCGAATAAACCCAGCCAAATTATACCATAGCAAATGGACTGCAGTAGCGCCGATGAATCGCGAGAAGCATTTTTTAGTGTCGGAGGTTAAGTTTGATGAGGATGGCGCTGTTGCTTTGTGTAAATTGGAAGCGGTGTTATCTAAAAATGAGTACTTAATAGATTGGAACGAATTGAAACGTACACAAAAATGGATTCAAGGTTGGACATAATAACTCGCTTGAAACATTTAAACATTTAAACATTTAAACATAGAGACATTGAACGCATTGACTAACGCATGTTACCAAGGGATTTCATCACCGGTAAAACTATAAAATTTACCTGTATCTTTGGCTTGCACCGTATTGATTAACTTAAATAATTGTTGGCTCACGTAATCTGTAGTGAACAGCTTATCTTGCGGCACGTTTTTCTGAAATGGTTGTGATAGCGGGGTATTGGTTGTTCCTGGATGAAAAGCAAAAACGCAACAGTTAGGAAGTTTTACTTGCCATTCTATGCTGATGGTTTTTATCGCCATATTCAGCGCTGCTTTTGAACAACGGTAGCTTACCCATCCTCCTATGTGGTTGTCTTCTATGCTTCCAATTCTCGCTGATAGGGCAACGAAATACGTATTTTTTTTGCCTTTTAGGTGAGTCGAAAAATGTTTGCCAAGTAACAATGTTGGCAAGGTGTTTGAAGTAAGATTGCGGTTAAATTGCTCGACCGTAAATTCAGAGATTGATTTTTCAGGTCTTTGGCCCGGCGCATGTAAAAAACCGACGGCATTGATCAGAATATCCAGATGCTCTATTTCTTCAGATAAGTGCTTTATGTCCTCGTCTAATGAGGCATCTACCTTAAACCAAATAATATTATTGAGTGGCGCTTCAATTTGTATTTGAGGTTTTGAAGAGCGGTAAGTTGCGTACAAATTTGCTGTAGGGAATGCGCGCTGTGCTTGTTTAATAATCGCTGTTCCTATACCTCCAGAAGCCCCAATAATGAGAATGTTCAATGGCTTGCTCTCTATGCATTGTGATCATTAGAGAATAGTCAAAAAATGACAACTCGGTAGCCATTATGCGTAATTTTGTGTGCAAGTAAGCATGACGTATGTCTATTATTAACTAGTATTTTTTGCCTTAATGAGCCTTGTTTTTGCTACAGGTAAAACTTTTGTATGACAGAGTTAGGTGTAATGCTTTTCATCACCTACAATCGATTGCACAGTAACAATCCTGATGACAGTAAAAGTTTTGATGAGAGGCAGTAATGGCGCGACTTAATTTGGTTTCAAGTGACACTTTAAAACAAAGTGAAGATTTAGGCTTGAAATTAGTGGCTTTAAAAAAGAGTTACGCCGATGCACCAAACCCAAGTTTAGAGCAACGAAAACAGCGCTTATTGTTACTTAAGCAGTCAATATTAGAGCAGCAGGCGCAACTGGTGTCGGCATTGGCAAAAGACTTTGGCAATCGCTCAGAGTTTGATTCTGTTCTGTCCGATATTATTCCAACCATCAATCACATCAAATACACTTTAAAAAACCTCAATCGATGGGCAAAACCGTCGAAGCGCCATGCAGGATTAATGCTGTTTCCTTCAAAAGTAAAAGTTGAGTATCAGCCTCTTGGGGTAGTGGGAATAATTTCGCCGTGGAACTTCCCGGTAATGCTGAGCCTACCGCCGGTAGCAACTGCCATTGCCGCGGGAAATAAAGTGATGCTAAAGCTGAGTGAATTTACTCCTGCGACCAATGAGGTACTCACTAACATCTTGTCGGTTTTAGATGAAGAAGTGGTAGTGATACAAGGCGGAGCGACTATCGCCGCGAATTTTAGTGCGTTGCCTTTTGACCATTTGCTGTTTACTGGCTCAACATCGGTTGGGCGTATGGTCGCGCAAGCAGCGGCCAAAAATTTAACTCCGGTCACGCTGGAATTAGGTGGTAAATCGCCAGTAATTATCGCGCCTGACGCGCAGTTAGAGAAAATTGTTGATTCAATTGTATTTGGCAAATGTGTCAACGCAGGTCAAATTTGTGTGGCTCCAGATTATGTGTTGATTGATCAAAACAGAGCCGATGAATTTGCCGAACTATTTGCCCAGCGTTTTAACCGCTATTTCGCCAAAGATCTTAGCCAGTTCAGTCATATAATCAATAGCCATCAATACCAACGTTTACAGCAGTATATAGAGCAAGCTAAAGCGACTGATGGCGTACGTGTAATAGAAGTCACTGCCGGTAATAGCACCACAGAACAAAATCAATTATTGCCACATCTTATTTTTAATCCAAGCGATGATTTAGCAGTAATGAAGGAAGAAATCTTTGGTCCTATTTTACCCATCATCACCTATCAAAAAGTTGAAGAAGCGATTGAGTATGTGAATGCTCGTGAGCGCCCCTTAGCGCTATATGTTATGAGTAATGAACAACCGACAGTTGACTATATTTTGGCAAATACTCATTCTGGAGGAGTAGCGGTCAATGACACCATTTTTCATGTGGCAGCCGAAGATGCACCGTTTGGCGGAATAGGGCATTCGGGAATGGGGCGTTATCATGGTGAAGAAGGGTTTAGAACCTTTAGTCATGCCAAAACAGTGTTGTATACGCCGAGCTATTTACCTAGAGCTCGGTTAATTTTGAAATATCGAAAGTTTGTATTGTCTGTTATGAGGAAGTGGTTTGTCAGGTAATTGATGGATACATTACCTAAAATTGCGACGCCTTATCGGACTGATTCGAAAGCGCTTTAAAGCGAAATTTTAATAAGGAAATATGAAATGAAATTGTATGAGTCGGCGGCAACGCCAAGCTGTAGACGTGTTTCGATTTTTCTCAAGCTGATTGGGGCTGAGGTTGAGCGTGTTCAAGTGGATTTGAAGGGCGGTGAAAATATTACCCCTGAATTCCAAAATAAGAGCGCTAGCGGCACAGTGCCTGCATTGGAGTTAGACGATGGTACTTACATCAGTGAGTCTGTCGCGATTTGTCGTTACTTTGATCATATTGTGCCTAATCAAGCGAATCTATTTGGCGCGCCAGGCTTGCAGAGTGCGCAAGTTGAAATGTGGCACCGCATTGTTGAGTTTCAAGGGCTTATCGCAGGCTTCCAAGCATTTAGAAACATCACGGGCTTTTATTCCGACCGAGAAAATTGCGTAAGTGAGTGGGGCGAGGAGTCAAAAGGTCGTGCAGTGGCATTTCTCACAAAACTTGATAACCGATTAGCCCATTCGACCTATCTTGCTGGTGATGAGCTATCGGTTGCTGATATCACCGGATTCTTGTTCATCAATCTAATGAAAGGCGCGTTTAAAGTCGACATTGACGAGCAATACTCCCATATCCAAGTTTGGCACAATAAACTTGGTGCTATGCCTGAGTTCCAATAGCAGTTAGAATGTCGCCAATTAACGAGCATAGCTCGAAAACTTAAGTTGGAAATGCAGTGGATCACTTAGAAGAAGAAATCGAAATTGAAGCAATTGGTGTTGAGGTCTCAACTCAACCGGTTGAACTTTACAAGGTACTAAAGATTGCTGATGCAGTTAGTGGTGGCGGTGAAGCGAAACAAGCGATCAGCCAAGGCTTTGTCGCCGTAAATGGTGAAATTGAAACCCGTAAACGTCGTAAATTGGTTGACGGTGATTTGGTTCAATTTAATGAAGAATTCTACCTAGTGATCTATGTTGATCCTGCTGACGTTGTTGAAGCAGATTATGCAGACGACAGCGTGGCAACGGATTACGATGCTGGCGATCAAGGTTATGATGATGAGCCTGAATATGTTGAAGAGCATGTTGCCGATACCTACTCTCGCTCTAAAGTGCAGAGTCAAGTAACAGACAACAATGAAGTTGATAACAGTGATAAAAACGCTAAAACAGGGCGTAAATCTATCAACTTCTTCTAATTTCGGCGATAATTTCGAAAAAGATAAGTCGTAAAATTAACGATTGATTAAGGACCTAAATAGCATTTAGGTCCTTTTTTATTGCCCAAAACTAATGTCACTAGCTCCAGATAAAAAAATGGGAACTGATTAAAATCAGCTCCCAAACTTTTAGATGGATAACGGGTAAAGCGAAAACGCTTACAAAACTTTAGATAAGAAGTCTTGAGTACGTTCGTTTTTCGGATTATCGAAGATTTCACAAGGCTTACCTTGTTCAACGATTTTACCGTCAGCCATAAAGACAACGCGATCACACACTTCACGAGCAAAGCCCATTTCGTGAGTTACAACAACCATCGTCATGCCGTGTGAATTGGCAAGATCTTGCATTACTTGCAGAACTTCGCCGACCATTTCTGGGTCAAGTGCCGAAGTTGGCTCATCAAAAAGCAAGATATCTGGGTTCATTGCCAGTGCGCGGGCAATTGCAATACGCTGCTTTTGACCGCCGGATAAGCTTTTCGGGTACGCATCCGCTTTATCACGTAGGCCTACTTTATCCAACAATTCAAAGGCAGTCGCTTGTGCTTCTGCTTTGTTGGCTTTTTTCAGCGTTAATGGCGCAAGCGTAATATTTTCCATTACCGTTAGGTGCGGGAACAAGTTGAAAGATTGGAATACCATGCCAACATGTTCACGGAACTTGTTGATGTCCAAATCTTTATTCGCTAGGTCATCACCATCAATAATGACGTGACCACCATTAAGTTCTTCCAAACCATTTAGGCAGCGGAGTAGGGTAGATTTACCTGAGCCTGAAGGGCCGATAAGAGAAACTACTTCATTTTCGCCAACATTGAAGTCGATACCATTTAGAACAACGTTATCGCCATAAGCTTTTACTAGTTTTGATACTTTAATCATTGTTCAAACGCGCCTCAATTTGTCTAAAGATAGTGCTCAAAATATAGATAAGAACAAAATACAAAATGCCGACCATTGTCCACACTTCAAACGAACGATACGTTGAAGAAATGATGATTTGACCTGATTGTGTCAATTCACTAACACCAATAACGGTAAGGATTGATGTATCTTTCAATGAAATAATAAACTGGTTCAAAATGGCAGGAATCATATGACGGAAAGCTTGTGGAAGTACCACTTTCAGCATTGCTTGAGTCGATGATAAACCAAGGCTACGTGCCGCTTCCATTTGACCTTTATCAATGGCTTGAATACCGCCACGGAAGATTTCAGCCATGTAAGCACCAGCGTTAATACTGATAACAATGGTACCTGCAACTTCAGCTGTCATATGAAAGCCAAGGTAACCTGTCATGCCAAAGTATAAGAAGAAGGCTTGAACGATAAGAGGTGTACCACGGACTATATCGATATAAATTTTGGCAATCGCGCGTAAAATCTTGTTTTTGCCAATATTAATAAGGCCTAATACTAGACCAATGCCAGTTGCCAAGAACAGCGAACATACCGTTATGATCAGGGTGATTCTCATCCCTTCGATAAAGGCAGGTAGGCTATCCATGAATAGCTCAAACATACGAATTTCCTTTTAAAACTACTTAACCTCGTCGCGAAGATGTTAACCTCAAAATAAGGCGCTCATCTAAGAGGCTATTTAGAAAAGAAAGAAGGAGCTTATGCAATAAACTCCTTCCTGAGTAAATATTTTTATTTTAAAGCAATGTTTCTAAAACCAAGTTTTGACGTTAGGTTTTACTGGTATTTGTTAAGAATCTTCTCGTAAGTACCGTTTGCTTTGATTTTTGCTAGACCTTCGTTGAACTTCTGAAGAAGCTCAGCATTTTGACCTTTCTTAACACCAAAACCGAATTCAGCAGTATTCAATTTATCGCCAACAAGTTTTAGAGTTGGTGCTTTATCTAGAGAAATTTTGTATGCAATAACAGGGTAGTCTTCGAAAGCGATATCAGCGTTGCCGTTCATCACTTCTTGGAACATAGATGCAGAATCGTCAAAGTAACGGATGCTAGAATTTAGGTCTTTACGGTTAGCACTTGCCCAATCCGCAGAAGTTGTACCTTTCTTAACTGCAAAACGTTTGTTTTTGAAGTCAGCGATTGATGCAATTTTGCTATCAACAGTCACAACAGGGATAACACCAGATTCGTAGTAACCGTTAGAGAAGTCTAAAACGTTTGCGCGCTTCTCTGTGATTGTCATACCAGCGATAGCACCATCAAGTTGACCAGATACTACGCCTGGGATAATGCCATTGAAGTTCATTGGGCTTAGTTGGTATTCGAAGCCTTCGATTTTTGCGATAGCGTCTAGTACTTCAACATCGATACCAGTATATGCACCATCTATTTTGAACGAGAAAGGAGCGTAAGCTGCATCAGTCGCGATCTTATAAACTTTGTCTTTTGCAAATGCTGTAGTGGTTGTCAGAGCAGCCAAAAGCATTGCAAATGTAATTGAAATCTTTTTCATGTTTGCGAGTTTCCTTATTTTTAAGTCTCAATGAAGAGACGAAAGCAAGGTTCGAAAATAAAGGCAATAGACCAAAAGATCAAGTAATGCGGAAAAATGGCGCTATTTATATATGCATTTATGCCGATAATTTATGTTTATTAATCCAAAATTTTACAAAAGTTAACCGATTTTTATGCACGCTGTGGCGTATGTGCAAAATGCTATTATGGATTAATATTTAAGCATTAATTTTCTATTAATTAATTAATCTACACTCTTATATCATTGATTTACAGTACTTCAATTTATTGCTCGCAGAAAAATAGCCTCAGCATAGGTGAAGGCTGGCTTTTTAAGTTCTTTAAAAACAAAGGCTTGCAGTTGTTTTTCTGTGTGAGCTGTCACTTTTCTTGTTAGTTGAGTAAATATTGAACGCTTTTTTAAGTGACAAATTCAGCTTATGAATATTATTCGGTTCGTAAGGTAAAATATTTTCTATTATGATTAATTATTTCAGTTAAATGCGTATTTTTCTTTCGTTTAGGTTGAGTTTAATCTACATATGAATTACATATTTATTTCTAGTATCACTATTTATCTAACAAGGCATTATATTAATTAAAATACATTTATTGTGTTATTTTGTATTTTATTGTTATTTGCTTTGATTGGAATGTTGTGTGTATGTTTTGTGTTTGGTGTTATTACTGTGATTTATTAACTTTTATGTCTAATGGTTAAGTAACTAAAAGATAATTATGTGCAGTTAGCTTAAAGGTTTTATTTGAAACTGTGACGTGCTTCATAACTTTTGGCGGCATTTACTGTTAGGTATATAGCCTTGACAGGGGGCGTTTTCTTATTATCGCTTTTAAATGACGTCTTTAAAGGCGTTAGTTTCTCTTAAATCATTAATCTGAGGAGACGTGTTTGTCTCCTCAGTATCTCGGTTCTCATCGAAAGCACTTGATGAAAAAGCACTGAATGAAAACGTTCTTAATAACAGAGTGCTTAATGAAAGAAGAAAGCGCTCAGTTTACGCAATCGCTCCTTGTAAGATTTGTTCAACCTCTTTTAGCGTAATGGACTGATTTTCTCCTAACGTCACCATGTTATGGGCTTGCAATTGATTTAGGATGGCTTGCACTGCCGCTGGTTTATCTGTGCCATGTTCGGTAAGTTGCGTGGCAACCTGCAAGCTGAGATAAAAGCTCTCGATTTGGTCGATAGTGCGCTCAGCAAGATCGGCCCCTTGCGCTAGACCAAACACGTTTTGTCCCATTTGCTCCAACTTAGCACGTTTAAACTCTATTTGATTGCGCAGCAATGAAGGTTGGATGATAGCTAATGAGCGAGCATGATCAACGCCGTACAAGGCGGTAAGCTCATGCCCAATCATATGCGTTGCCCAATCTTGTGGTACACCTGCGCCAATAAGACCATTTAATGCTTGGTTAGCATTCCACATTAAATTGGCGCGCCACGCATTGCTGTCGTGATTGGCAAAGTCTTCACCCAGTGCTTTGAGGTTTTTAAGAATCGCTTCCGCAAATCCATCTTGCACCATACCTTCAGCCGGTTTAGTAATGTACTGCTCACACACGTGTACCCATGCATCCACAAGACCGTTGATCATTTGACGTTGCGGCAGTGTTTTCATTGCATCAGGATCAAGGACAGCAAATTTGGGTTGTACATGAGGAGATAAGAAGCTCAATTTATCCTGAGTGGATTTTCTGGTGACGACTGCACCTTTGTTCGATTCAGAACCGGTTGCAGGAAGTGTTAATACAGCGCCAAGTGGAATAGCACTTTTAACTTTGTGCTTGCCGGTGAGAATATCCCAACCGTCACCCTCATAATGTGAAGCGGCGGCCACGTATTTAGTGCCGTCAATTACCGAACCGCCGCCCACGGCCAGTAAATAGGTAATGTTGTCTTTTTTGGCAATTTCGACGGCTTTGTTTAAGGTTTCGACGGAAGGATTTGGCTCTACGCCAGAAAATTCTTGCCACTGGTGATCAGATAGGGCGTTGGCAACTTGATCGTACACGCCGTTCTTTTTAATAGAGCCACCACCGTAAATCACCAATACTTTGCTATCACTTGGGATAGCGCGAGTAATGGCGGCGATTTGAGACTGTCCAAAATAGATATTGGTTGGATTTGAATAGCTAAACTGCATGTCATCGTTCCTTTTCGTTGCTGTCGTCATGTGCGCAAGGTGTCGGTAGCGTCCATGTTTGAATTTGCTTAGTTACTTAGTTACTTAGTTGCTTAGGTACTGGGTCGAGATCGTATCGTTATGGTGTTCTGCGCTCTTTACGAAATACTTTTGGCGTACAGCCATAAACACTTTTAAAGGCATTAGTAAATTGGGTGGCGCTATTGAAGCCGCACAGGCTTGCTATAGCATTTATATTAGTACGCCCAGCGCGTAAAATAGTGGCACCTTTGTAAGTTCTTTTCTGTTTAAGCATTTGTGAAAAAGAGAGTCCTTCATCGGCCAGTTTTCGTTTCACGCTTGAAATAGAAAGCTTCAAGTGTTGTGCAAGCATAGGCAGGCTTATCTCTTTATCCAATCTCATATCAAGAAAGAAGGACACTTTTTCGGAAAAACGGGCACTTTCTGAAAGGTAAGTCCCTGTTGCCTCTTTTATAGTGTCGATAACTCTGGGATTGCGGTGCGCAACTTGCAGCAAAAAACTGTTTAATAACCCACATTGCACTTGTGCTAGATAATCAGAGCTTTGTGCGCAAGTCACTAAAGCATCAAACAATTGTTGTTCCAGTACATCACATTCAATTGATGTTTCCATCCTAGCAAGTGCACTGGGCTTTATGTCAGGGCCCTGTTTTTCATTATCTTCTAATTGCAGATATTGAGATGAATCGTGCTCTAGTAAATAAGGAGACTCAAGAAATGCTTCTAAGCTGGCAAATTCCAATAGCACAGCGTCTATTGCTACATCCTTTTGCCTATTTGAGGATAAAAAGTGACTGAGATCTTTAGTTAGGCAACAGTGTAGTTGAATAGAGTTTGCCGCTGGTGGTGCGTCTTTGATATGAGGCGTTGTCGTGCCGTTGTGCACACGCACAAATGCCAGTGGCATTGCCAACGAGTCATGCTGCTGTGCAGAAGGTAGGTGAGACAGCGATAAGTATACTAACGGCGACACAAGAAAGCCTTTTTAAGTGAGTGTTATTATCTTATCTAACTGCTCAGTTAAGTGAAGCAATGATTGTGTAGATTTTGCTATGTACATTCTAAAAAGAATAAAAAACCCTGCAGAGCTTTATCAGCATTCTGCAGGGTGGTCATTTTAAAGCTTAACGTTTGTGTCTAATCTTGCTTTTGATCTTCTTCAGCAGGAAGATCTGCAAAAACGTCAGTAGGTTTACCCACTATATTACGTTTCTCGATATCAACATCCGTTAGGACTATTTCAACGGTATCGCTGAGTTTATACACTTGCTCTTTATCGATAGAAATTGTGCCTTGCTCAGTGCTCGATTCGATGCGCTCTTTGTTATCCATAATCAAAGAGTTTGGCACAAATGCCGCCGCGCCGTTTTCAATTAAACGTACGCGCATACCGCCACGGCCAATATCAAAAATCTCGGCTTTAAATTTAGTTTGCGCTGCAACGTCTTTCTTCAGAGTACGAGCGTACAGCCAATCACTGACTTTACGTTCCGCCATTCGGTGATGTTTACGATGCAAAGCCAATTCGTCACCCACTTCGTCATCAGGGGTTTGTACTGACGCTTTATCTAGAATGATCGCTTTAAGCAGGCGATGGTTGACCATATCGCTGTATTTACGAATCGGTGATGTCCAAGTAGCGTAGATATCTAATCCCATTGCAAAGTGTGGAGCAGGGGTGTTACCCATTTCGCCATAGCTTTGGTGTTTGCGGATGCGATTGTCTAAATACTGGGTCGGTTGATTGTTCAACCAACGACGTAGCGCGGTGAAGCCTTCAAGAGTGGTGACGTTTTGTGCATCAAAGTCTTGTGCGCCGTATTCAGTCACTAAGTCGATAACGTTATTGACTTTGTCTTCTTTTAAACCCGAATGGGTATTAAAGATGCCCATGCCTAATTTATGGCTAAGAACACGACCGGCACAGATGTTGGCGGTAATCATGGCTTCTTCAACCAATTTATTTGCTGTTCTGCGCATATCGGCATGAATCGCAATCACGTCGTTATCTTCGCTTAGTTCAAAACGGTAGTCTGGGCGATCAGGGAAGATAACCGCGTTGCTTTCTCTCCACTCACTGCGTGCTTTTGCCATATCCGCCAGCGCATTGACGACGGTGGCGATTTCACTGCTCGGTGTCCAGTGTTCGCAAGAGCCCGTTTCTAAATAGTCTGAAACATGATTGTACGCAAGACGTGCGTGAGATTGGATATTAGCGGCAAAGAAGCGAATATCATCTTGTATGGTGCCATCGCTATCTATGGTTACCGTACAGCACAGTGCAGGTCGCTGTTGGTCTTGAATTAACGAACAAAGATTGTCAGCTAAATCTCTAGGCAACATTGGGATGTTGCGACCCGGCAAGTAGATAGTAAATCCACGTTCACGAGCCACTTTGTCCATCTCATCATCCGGCGTGATGTACGCGGTAGGATCAGCAATAGCGATAGTCAGTTCAAACTGGCCATTTTCTGTTTTACGAGCGTACAGCGCATCGTCCATATCTTTTGTTGATTCACCATCAATGGTGACAAAAGGAATATGGGTAAGATCTTCTCGGATAAGATCGGCATCGTCATGCAACTGCCAATGGTCAATGCCAGCAGGTTCGGTTTTTGGCAGGTCGTTTTCTGCCAGTGTTACCCACCAAGGTGCAATTTTGTCATTGGCGTCGGTGATTTTCTCGGTGATTTCGACCATGAAGCCTGCATCACCTTTTAGAGGGTGTTGAATAACCTGCGCAACAACCCAATCGCCTTCAGCGAACATATCGTGTTTGAGGCCTTTCGCCGTTTTGGCTTTCAGAGAAAGATTGCGCAACTGTGGCTGATCTGGAACAACATTTAAGCGTCCTTTAAACAGTTTGATTCGGCCAATAAAACGGGTCACGGCTTGTTCGACAAGTTGATCTGGCTCGGCCAGTTCTTTGTCGTTTTCAGTGCGAATCAATGCTACAACTCGGTCGCCGTGCATACACTTTTTCATATAAGGAGGCGGAATGAAGTAACTGGTTTTGTTGTCTACTTCTAGAAAACCAAACTTTTTATCTGTCGCTTTAATTGTCCCTTCTTTAGTAGGGATCTTTTCTTTAATTTGCTGTTTTAGTTGAGCAAGCAACGGGTTATCTGCAAACATTGAATACTTTATAATCTTTGACAATTGTGGGGGCTAATTTATGCCTTTATTGTCGTAATCCTTGGGCAAGACAGACACGAAAGGCAGTGATTTACGCGCCATCTTACCGACTCTTACTACAAATGTATAATATCAATCGTGGCAATTTTCGGGTCAGGCTAGCTTGTCAAAATGTTTGATAAGCGCCTGATTATTTTTGATTGTAAAATACTGACCTAATTACATGATTAATTTTAGAATTAAGCCTTGTTTTCAGACGTTTCCGCTAAGCTATTACTGATCATTCAATGGCTATGATAGGTAGAGTCGTTTATAAAAACGGGGGATGTGAATTTTTTATTTCATCGAAATTCAGCGAGAAAATTGTATATAAAATCGACGATATTCGATCCATATTCTGAGTTTGCTCGTAAACGTATTCAACATAACAAAAGTTGTGTGGAAACAGATGAAGAGGAAACGTCATGAAATACGTAATCATTATGCTGTGCGTGGGTTTTGTTGCAGGTTGTGCTCATTCTGGGTCTGATAATATGTCGCAAGAGGACCGACAAAATTTAGTCAAATACACCCACTCAGATATGCAGGGACGTAAAGGGTAATCAGTGTTTTAAATAGTGTGCTGATGAGAAAATGCACAGCCCAGAATAGGGGATTAAAGCGTGCTTTGGAAGACCTTTGAGGGGCGGATTTGCTTGAATTTGTGATCTATTTCAATATTTTCTTGTAATTGTCTGATTTTTAGGGCAGAATTCGCCACCTTATTTTGTCCCTAGCGGCTTGATGCGTTTTATATACTTTTCCTTCCGAATGGATTTAGTGTGTATTGCTGGATCGGTGTATGAATTTAGAGAGCACCTGGGACCGTATTAATGAACACACTGACTTATAGTGGGATCCCGATGCAAGAATCTGAAATTAAATTCAGCGATTTAGAACTAAACCAACAAATCCTTTCTGCCCTTGATGAAATGGGTTTTGTTTCTCCAACACCAATCCAATCAGCGTCAATTCCTTTCCTTCTTCAAGGTAAAGATGCGCTAGGTAAAGCACAAACAGGTACTGGTAAAACAGCAGCTTTCTCTCTTCCTCTTCTTAATAAATTAGATTTGGATCAGCGTAAACCTCAAGCAATCATTCTAGCACCAACACGTGAGCTAGCGATTCAGGTAGCGGCTGAAATCAAAAACCTTGGCCGCAACATCCGTGGTCTTAAAGTTCTTGAAATCTACGGTGGTACTTCTATCGTCGATCAAATGCGCGCGCTTAAAAATGGTACTCACATCGTTGTAGGTACTCCTGGCCGTGTTCAAGATTTGATTAACCGTGACCGTTTGCACCTAGACGAAGTGAAAACTTTCGTTCTTGATGAAGCTGACGAAATGCTAAACATGGGCTTTGTAGAAGACGTAACAGCAATCCTTGAGCACGCTCCTGCGACCGCTCAACGCGTACTGTTCTCTGCAACTATGCCTCCTATGCTTAAGAAAATTGTTGAGCGCTTCTTGCGTGATCCTGCGTTTGTTGACGTTGCGGGTAAAAACCACACGGTTGATAAAGTAGAACAAAACTTCTGGGTAGTAAAAGGTATTGAGAAAGACGAAGCTATGACTCGTCTTCTTGAAACTGAAGAAATTGATGCGTCTATCGTATTCGTACGTACTCGCCAAGATACTGAGCGTGTAGCAAGCTACCTTGCTGACCGTGGCTTCAAAGTTTCTGCTTTGCACGGTGATATCCCTCAGTCTCAACGTGAGCGCACTGTAGATAACATTAAACGTGGCGTAATCGACATTCTAGTTGCAACTGACGTTGTAGCTCGTGGTCTTGACGTGCCTCGTATCACTCACGTATTCAACTACGACATTCCATTTGATGTTGAGTCTTACATTCACCGTATCGGTCGTACTGGCCGTGCAGGACGTAAGGGTAAAGCGATCCTATTGGTTCGTACTAACCAAATGCGTATGCTTCGCACTATTGAGCGTGTGACTAAGTCATCTATGGAAGAAATTCAACTTCCATTACGTGACCAAGTAGCTGCTGCTCGCGTTACTAAACTGGGTCTTGAGCTTGCTGCTGATAAAGAACACAGCTCTGTAGAGAAATTTGCTGAACTTGTTGAAACTCTACAAAATGATTTAGAAATTGACGCAGCAACACTTGCGGCAATCCTACTACGTCGTCAACAAGGCAAACGTCCTTTGTTCTACGTTGGTGATGACCCAATGATCGCTGCTATCGAACGTGATAAGAAACGTCGCACTGAACGTCGTGAAGGCGGTCGTGACGGTGGCCGCGATGGTCGTCGTGAAGGTGGTCGTAGCTACGGTGGCGAAACTAAAGATTGGGATACATACCAACTGCAAGTGGGTCGTGACCAAGGCGTTCAAGTTAAAGACATCGTTGGCGCTCTAGCAAACGAACTAGGTTTAACTAAAGGTTCTATTGGTGCAATCAAACTGGCTCAAGGCCATACGTTTGTTCAGCTACCAAAAGCAATGAACTCTGAAACTGCGGGTAAACTGCGTAAACTGCGTATTCGTCAAAAAGAAACTGCAGCTGTAGTGTGTGACTTTGATGACTTCCGTGAGTCTCGTGGTCCACGTCGCGATGGCGGTCCTCGTCGTGACGGTGGTAACCGTCGTGGTGGCGAAGGTCATCGTGGTAACCGTGAAGGCGGTGGCTACCGTGGTAACCGTGACGGTGAGCGTCGTTTCGACCGTAACCGTAGCAGTGACAGCCGTGGTGCTGGTGCTCCACGCGGTGAACGTGGTCAATCTCGTCGTAACTCAGGCGAGTAAGCAAAATTAGAGAACCGGGATACGTAAGTGTCCCGGTTTTTTTTCGTCAGAACAAAACGGATCGACGCATTTAGATACATTTGTATGATTTATTCTTCGTGATCTAGACGGTTACATTTACTCTTTCTAAGAGTGTTTAGATGGGAATGTTGTGTTTAACTCATTAACAGCACTATAAATGGTTTTAAACTTTTAATTTTTATAAAAATTTTTATGGTTAAAAAAATTTGCAGAATGATCTAGATCAAAGTATCTTATTTTGTATGACTATTCGGTTAAAAAAAATTTGAATAATTTTCAAATTATTTGATAATCGTTACTAAAGATTGAATGCCCCTCATCTAATTTTAGGATTTAACTCATGTCAAACAAGAACGTACTCGTTATCAACTCAGGCAGCTCTTCTCTGAAGTTCGCTGTTATCGATTCTGAAACTGGTGAAGCGCTAGTAAGTGGACTAGGTGAGTGTTTCGGCCTTCCAGAAGCTACTATCGCTTGGAAATTCAACGGTGAGAAAACCGAAGAAGCTATCACTGCGCCAACGAACCATCACCAAGAAGCAATCAACCGTATTGTTAAGTTGATGGAAGAGTTAAGCCTTAAAGAAACCATCGTTGCAGTTGGTCACCGTATTGTTCACGGTGGTGAGAAATTTACTAGTACTGTACGTATCGATGATGCTGTACTTGCAGAAATCGAAAGCATTTCAGATTTAGCTCCACTGCATAACCCTGCTGGCGCTAAAGGCATTAAAGCCGCAATGGAAGCTTATCCTTCTCTTCCTCAATTTGCTGTATTTGATACTGCGTTCCACCAAACAATGCCTAAGAAAGCATTTACGGGTTCTATCTCTCACGAACTATACGACGAATACCGCATCCGTCGTTACGGTTTCCACGGAACTAGCCACTACTTTGTTAGCCGCGAAGCTGCAAAAGTGATTGGTAAACCTGTAGAAGAGACTAACTTCATCACAGTTCACCTAGGTAACGGCGCATCAGTATGTGCAGTTGCAAACGGTCAATCAGTTGATACTTCAATGGGCTTCACTCCACAAGCTGGCCTAATGATGGGTACTCGTTGTGGTGACCTTGACCCAGGCGTTATCGAGTTCCTACTTAAGAAAGGTTGGACTCAAGAGAAAGTATTCGAAACTCTATACAAAAAATCTGGTTTCCTAGGTGTGTCTGGCCTAACTTCTGATGCTCGTGGCATCCTTGAAGCAATGGCTGAAGGTCACGAAGGTGCAACTCTTGCATTCCAAGTGTTCACTTACCGTGTAGCGAAATACATCGCTTCTTACCTAGTACCACTTAACGCTCTAGACGCTGTTATCTTCACTGGTGGTATCGGTGAAAATGCATTAGATATCCGTCGTGAAATTATCGAAAACCTAAGCCTACTTGGCTTCACTGAAGACAAAGCAGGTAACGAAGCGGCACGCTTTGGCGCTGCTGGTCAAATCGGTGAGTCTGCACTTCTTGGTGCTAAAGTATTGGTTATCCCAACAAACGAAGAGTTTGTTATTGCTAAGCAATCTGTAGAACGTATCTAGTCTACGCTGGATTACCGCATAAAAGAAAGCGAGCCTATCTAGGCTCGCTTTTTTCGTCTATGAGAAGCTTAATACTGCAAATAGCTGAAGAACTAAGCCCCAAGCGCTTCAGTGATAAAATCGATAAATAAACGCAATCGCGCCGGAACGTATTTCGTTTGCGGGTACTGCATTAAGATATTGCCGTGATAATTGCCTGTTAACGTCCAGTCTTGTAAAACTTGTACAACCTCTCCGTGTTCTAATGCATCTTCGACCACAAAGTCGTGGAACAACCCAATTCCTAAATGCGATTTCACCCCTTCAAATCGCAGTTGTGCTTGGTTGACGGCATATCGGCCAGACACGTTTACCGATTGAGATTCATCGTCTTTATGAAACGTCCAGAGGTTATCGTGCTCAGTTTCGGCTAAGTATAAGCAGTTGTGATTTACAAGATCGCTTGGTTGCTGTGGTGTACCGTTTTTCATCAAGTAGGGCTTGGATGCGCACAATAAAAGATGCGTTTGTCCCAACTCTTTTAGCACTAAGTGTTCATCGGGATGTTTTGAAAGGCGAAAGGCGACGTCAATACCTTGTTTTTGAATATCAACCGCGCCATCAATGGCGCGTGCTTTGATTTGGATTTGCGGATATTTCTTTAAAAATTCAATAATCAAAGGCTGCAATACAATACTTAGCAGCGCTTCTGGCGCAGAGATCATAATACTACCTTGCGGCTTTAAATGACGGTTTGACGAAAGCTCGACCGCTTGCTCCGCCGCATACAGCATTTGCACCGCTTGCTCATAGACTTTTTGTCCTTCTTCGGTAATGCGAAGGTTACGTGTAGTACGTTCAATGAGCTTCACTTCTAACGCTTTTTCTAAGCGTGATATTGTTTTTGAAACCGCAGACGGCGTCATAGATAAACTATTGGCAGCATTGGTGAAATTACCTTGTTGCACCACTAAAGTGTAAGTTGCAAGGTCGGGAAGCAGTGCCACAAGCTGAGTTGTCTTCATTATATGTGCCTATGATTCACAAATGATTTTCCATGGAGGGGATTATACTCGCCCAGGGTTTCAACTAAAATCTATTTACAGTGTAAATAATAACAATAACCTTAATTTAAGCGGGCCAATTTCCCTGCTTACCTCTACTGAAAGGATCGATAGCATTATGTCTTCTGCGTTTTATAATCAAATCAAACAACAAATCGAAGAAGTGAAATCTGAAGGCTTGTATAAGTCTGAGCGAATCATTACCTCTCAACAGCAAGCTTCAGTGTCTATTTCTACTGGCGAAGATGTACTTAACTTTTGTGCAAACAACTACTTAGGTCTTGCAAACCATCCTGAACTTATCCAAGCAGCACAATCAGGTATGGATGAGTACGGTTTTGGTATGGCTTCTGTACGTTTTATCTGTGGTACACAAGATATTCATAAACAATTAGAAGACAAACTCTCTACCTTCTTAGGTATGGAAGATACGATTCTTTATACGTCTTGTTTTGATGCTAATGCGGGCTTGTTTGAAACCATCCTTGGTAAAGAAGACGCCATCATTTCTGATGCCCTTAACCACGCATCTATCATTGATGGTGTGCGTTTGTGTAAAGCGATGCGTTTCCGCTATGCCAACAACAACATGAGTGAGCTTGAGCAGCAACTTATTGATGCTGATGCAGCAGGTGCTCGTCACAAGCTTATCGTTACTGACGGCGTGTTCTCAATGGACGGAGTTGTTGCTAACCTGCCTGCTATTTGTGATTTGGCAGATAAATACAACGCATTAGTGATGGTAGATGACTCTCACGCTGTGGGCTTTATGGGCGAAACAGGCGCAGGTACTCACGATTACCACAATGTTATGGATCGCATTGATATCATCACCGGTACTCTTGGTAAAGCAATGGGTGGCGCGTCAGGCGGTTACACCTCAGGCAAAAAAGAAGTGATTGATTGGTTACGTCAGCGTTCTCGTCCGTACCTATTCTCTAACTCAGTGGCACCTGCGATTGTATCGGCGTCATTGCGCGTTATCGATCTTCTACAAGAAAGTGGCGATCTTCGTACTCAACTGTGGGACAACGCGGCACATTTCCGTACTCGTATGGAAGCGGCAGGCTTTACTATGGGCGGCGCAGATCACGCTATCATTCCTATTATGCTAGGTGATGCGAAAGTGGCTGCAGAATTTGCGGAGCGCGCACTAGAAAAAGGCATCTACGTAGTTGGGTTCTCATTCCCTGTAGTACCAAAAGGCCAAGCGCGTATTCGTACTCAAATGTCAGCAGCGCACTCACGTGAACAGCTAGACCGTGCTATCGATGTATTTATCGAAGTAGGTCGTGATATGGAGCTGATTAAATAATGAAAATCAAAGCTTTATCTAAATTAAAGCCTGAAGAAGGCATTTGGATGAACGAAGTCGATATGCCAGAAATGGGGCATAACGATCTTCTGATCAAAATTAAGAAAACCGCAATTTGTGGCACTGACGTGCACATCTACAACTGGGATGAATGGTCACAAAACACCATTCCTGTGCCTATGGTTGTGGGCCATGAATATGTGGGTGAAATTGTCGCAATTGGTCAAGAAGTTCGCGGCTTTGAAATAGGCGATCGCGTATCAGGCGAAGGACACATCACTTGTGGTCACTGTCGTAACTGTCGCGGTGGTCGTACGCACCTTTGTCGTAATACTATCGGTGTGGGTGTTAACCGCACTGGCTCTTTCTCTGAATACCTAGTGATCCCAGCGTTTAACGCCTTTAAGATCCCTGATGGTATTTCTGATGATCTTGCGGCAATCTTTGACCCATTCGGTAACGCGGTACACTCAGCATTGTCATTTGACTTGGTGGGTGAAGATGTTCTGATCACAGGCGCAGGCCCAATTGGTATCATGGCTGCTGCAGTTGCCAAACACGTTGGCGCACGCCACGTAGTCATTACTGATGTAAACGAATATCGCCTTGATTTAGCGCGTCAAATGGGCGTTACTCGCGCTGTGAATGTGGCTAAAGAAGACCTCAAAGACGTAATGGCTGAGCTTAATATGACCGAAGGGTTTGACGTAGGCTTGGAAATGTCAGGTGTTCAAATGGCGTTTAAGAGCATGCTAGAAGCCATGAACCACGGCGGTCGTGTTGCAATGCTGGGCATTCCACCATCAGACATGGGCATTGATTGGAACCAAGTGATCTTTAAAGGCCTAGTGATCAAAGGGATTTATGGAAGAGAAATGTTTGAAACTTGGTATAAGATGGCAAGCTTGATTCAATCAGGTTTAGATTTGACGCCAATCATTACTCACAATTTCAAGATTGATGAGTTCCAAAAAGGCTTTGACGCTATGCGTAGCGGGGCTTCCGGTAAAGTTATCCTTGATTGGGAATAACGCGCACCAATCTTTTGCTGTGTGGTTTCATCACTGACACAGTCTAAGATTTCAGTGACTTCAAAATGGCCCCAAAGATTTTTTGGGGCCATTTTTCGTTTTACCGCTACATTTCTTGCCTTAGCGACGAGATACCTTCTCACACCGATCTTCTGATAGCCCAGTTTTTTCTTTCTTACATTACACACCTTCAAACTGTAATTAATTGAATTTTATCTGGAAATACAAACTATATTTGAGTGATGATGTTTTACAATTGTTATTAATCTATTGTTTTTGTAATTAAGGGAGTAATTATGAGCACAGAAGAAAAGAGCTATAATTTTAATACACCGCAACGTTTGTTTGTCGGTTATACATTGGCTGTGCTAGTGGATTTAACCGTACTGAATTTCTTTGACGAATATTGCCAGTACGTCAACATAGAGTCGTTTACCATCTCTTTTATCGCTGCAATCTTGCTTCAGCTATTGCTTAAATTATCCATAGGATTGGAACATAAGCTCGCAAACTATTTTAAATCTAAGCCCGGCACCGCTCCAAAAATCTACCGAGGCGTTTCTACCTATGTCATTCTTGTGGGTTCTAAATTTGTAATGCTGGAAGCCATCAACATTATTTTTGGTGAAAAAGTACAGTTCTCCGGTCCATTTAATGGCGTTGTGGCCTTTTTCGCGGTGGTTTTTGTCATACTGATTGCTGAGGTAACGGTGTCCAAGATCTACTTTGCATTAGACAATACTGAGAAAGCGCAAACAAAATAGAAGGGATTTAAGCGCTGTTAGTAGGGCGCTTTTTGATGTTTCTATTGCATAGAAGTATAAAAACCATCGCTGAATATTGCCTGTCGTGAGAGGTGAGTATCCAGTGATGGTTTATTTGATCGTCAGCTAACAAATTATCTGATTATTTTTCCATCTTTCCACAAATATTGCATTAGAGACATAATTTGTCGCTTGCAAGGTTAACATAAGCTCCAGATGGCGAAAATAGGAGCGTTATGATGCAAGTTCAGGCAGATATTGAGTACAATAAATACGACAATTTTGAGTTTTTGAAACAAGGTCTAGGTGAGCTTTATAATCAAGCGACCTTGGCTGAGCGTTATTACTTTACTGATCCGCAGTCGAGTATGGTCAAAATTCGTTTATTTGTAGAACTTGCCTGTCATGAGCTGGGTAAGCACTTTAAGTTGCGACCGCCAGTGCATGGAGAATTATCAAACAAAATCAAAATGCTGCAATCGTCAGGATGTATAGAGTCTTGGGTGATTGAGGAGATGAACGCCCTGCGTCACGATGGCAACCGTTCAGTACATATGACAGAGGTAAACGGTGAGTATATCGCTAAGTTGTCTATCTCTCGCTCTCGCATGCAAAAGCACATGAACGCTTTGTATGAAATCGCTCACTATGTTGGTCGCACGATTTTAGACACTCCTTCGCAATGCTCATACACTTGGCAAGAGCCAATGTCTTGTGAGTTAACCTCATTTGTTACTGATGCTCTAAAAGGCTGCAAAGAAGCCAGTTTTTATCTCGCCAATCACTTTTATAGTGAACTGCTCGATATGAGCAAGCAGACAGGCGAGTCACGAGCATGGAGTAAGGACGAGTATTATAATAAACAGACTGATGTCAGCTATTGGTTAGAGAAAACTCATCGCCAAGGTCATCCACAAAGTTGGCTGTTGTTTGCTAAATGCTACTCCAATAAATTACTGCAACAGCAAGGTAATCGTGATGCTAAATACTGTTTTAAACAAGCCTTAACCACCGATGAAGAAGGGGAGGCGGCCTTTGAATTTGGTGCGCATCTTATTAAAAATGAAGAACCTAAATTAGGCATAAATCATATTCATCAAGCGGCAAAAAAGGGTTACTCCAAAGCAATGTCGTTTGCTTTGAGCAACGCATTTAGCAGCGACTCCGAAAAAGAACAGTGGTTAGCTTGTGCGCTAGAGCAGCGCTTACCTGAAGCGTTTACCGTGGATACCCTTACCAAGTTGGAAGCGTATGAAACAGAGCAAACGGACGAGTCTTTAAAAGCACTACGTTCGGCAATTGTCGCAGGACAAGCACGTCGTGCTCCGGCTATGGCATTCTTTAAATCCTATATCGACATTACCGTGTACCAGACGCAGGATACTGATAAATCGATTCAGGAAATGGTCGATAGCTACAAATGCATGCCACATTACTTAGATGTTGAGTTACGCCTATTTAAACAAATCGCAAATGAAAAACAGCATTTCAGTTTGATGCGTGAGATTTATAAAGAAGCACTAAGACAATCAGTCAGCGAACTGGAAGAGGCGGATGTAAAGTATCGCTTGGCAAAACTTGCGCTAGATGTTGCTGCGGACAAATCAAAAGTCCGCAGTGGCGTTAAAACGCCTAGCCCAATCCCAACTCTGCTAACGGAAGCTGCAGACGCAGGTCATGCCGAGGCGCGTATCTATATAAATAGTCCAGAGGGCAAAGCCGTATTGAAAAAAATCGGTTACACCACTCTTGGAAATAGCCACAAAAGCGGCGTAGACAAACAGAAGAACAAACGTAAGCGCAAACTGGCTAGGAAGATGAGACGTAAGTAGGGAATAGCTATTAATTGGTAATTTATGGCATAAATAGCTCATTTGATCTGATATGTTGAGGTCATATGAGCTTAGGTGGGAGGACTGCTATGGCGACTGCTGAATTTAAACGTTTTAAGCCAAAACGTGCTAATAAAACTAATTTTTGGGTTAACCTCGGGATAGAGGATGTAACTATTGGGCTAGCAGACGCTGTGCACCAAGGATTTAAACCAAAGGTGTACTACAGCATTATAGAAAGAACGAAGCTCTCTCAAAATGAGCTTCATCATGTAACCCATATACCGATTGGCAGTATTAAACGTCGTCTTAAAAATGAAGAGCGTTTTAACACTCAAGAAAGTGATGCTATTTATAGATTAGCGATGCTTGTTAAGTTAGCAACTGAGCTATTTAATGATGAAAAAAGAGCTTTAGAATGGATGCGTGAAAGCGTCTATGGTTTAGGTGGGAAGAGACCGCTAGATATGGTATCAACCACCATCGATTTTGAGGTGGTAAAGGATTTTATCGGTCGAGTTGAGCATGGTGTTTTTTCATAATGCACTTGTTAGAAGAATATGCCGTATACACCTAAGCCAATGCTGATAAGACTTCCTAGAAGGGAGAAAATCCAATGTTTTGTAATGTACTCAAGTATGATTTTTGGATGAACTCCGTGAGTATCTTGCCATGTTGCATTAGTTTTGATACTTCGATCAATAACCCTGCCGAGAATATTAGCAAGTACATCGACCTTTCTTAGTGTTGATTGATGCAACTTAACAAATTCTTTGTTTTCAAAAGCGGTTGCCTCGCCGGGGCCATCTAAAAGGTCTAATGCGGTAATGTGATTGGCTTCCATAAGCTTTATTAACCTTGGATGGCCTATGTACTTGTTCCCAAAAATTGAAACTAGCGCTCTAGAAAGATCGAATTTTCGAGATTCATCAAGTTCAACTGGTTTTCCCTTCAGAACACGAAACCTGTGTTCAAGTGCTGGAAAACCGTAATTGATATCACGCATATTCCAGTGAACCCAATCGTAGTTTTTATGTTTCTCTAGGAAAACGTAGAACTCTTTCAACATCTCTTTTTCTAGTTTGTCGTACTCTCTATCAATATCAGGAAATGCTACGCCCTTGAGTTCGGCGACCTTATGAATAGAAAAGGAAGCAGTTTGACCGCTAGCATAGTTTCTTACTGCGATTGAAGTAACCCTTGGAGTCTGTCCTTCAGGCCTGTTGTAAAAACTCTCACACGAATAATGAATAACTAATACATGTTCTTCATGACCTGAAATTTTATCTAGGTGGTTTTGAGCTTTTCTTCTTCTGTCTAATTTTTTTAGTTCAGATGGCATGGCTATTCTTCTAAAGCTTGTTACGTGTCTGATTGAACAACTGTGATATTTTTAGATTAAAGAGCATTAATTTCACTAAACCATTCTTGTGTCGACCAGTTACTTGTATTCTGACTCGTCCTTACTTCTACATTTTGTCCTTTAAGGGTTAATGCCTTATCGTAAATATTTAAGGCGGATTCTTTATATCTACCGATACTCATTTTTAAATATCTACCATCTGAATTTTTAATATATACATATGAATTATCTTTAGTGACTTCAGATAAAATACCAAAACTATGCCAAACAAATGCCATTACTATTCCCTTGTAAATATATAAATTAAAAATTGTACGAACTATAATATAATATTGTTAATAACAGACTAGTTCGTTTTGTAGTCTGCCTAACCGTCAATAAACCTACCATAAGTCATTAAAAGATAAAGCCGGTACATCATAATTTGTGCTTTGACATCACATAAAAATAAGCCTTTGTGTTATCCCTCATTCGTATTGCTCGTTATGATAGGGTATGTACTGTTAATCTATTGATTTGTTTGATTTATCATCGAGAAAATAGACTTGTTTAATGGGACTAATTTGAAGAAAGTAGTTGTTCAGTCGGTGCTAACTGATTTTGGAAAACGAGCTAGGTTTATCCATACAGAGTAAGCTAATCCGATTGCCTACTTCCGATCTTAAAACTTAAAATAATTTGATAGCTAAAACAGAATACTACTTGAATAATAACTTGGCTTATTCATCCCTAATAAAACAAACACCCCTAAAAATTATCAAATCGAACCTCCAACCTTAGCCGAATACTCGCTTCTTTCTCAAAGCTTTGCTGATATTCCCGATACCAGTTGTATTCGGGGGTGATTTCGTAATAGAACCAATCAAAGAAGATATTTTGTCGGTAGGTGAGGCTGATTAAGGTGTTGTCTATAAAACTGCGCGGGGTGTCGGTTGCTGTGGTGCTGATGGTGTAGTTAATTGCTTGGGTTGGGGAGATATATTGGTAAAGAATAAATCCGGTTCCCATATTCCATATGCTGGTGTCATCGGCATGATCTCTTTCAAATTCTGCGAAAGATGTCCAGCGCAGTAGAAAGTTTGTGTTTATGGCGTGGTCGATATCAAACTGGGTCGATTCGCCGGTTAACTCTGTTTGTTGGTAAAGCTTTTGCGTAATACGGCTTACCGTATTGACGGTGATTGGGTAGGTAAAGCGATAACGTGCTTCGATTTTGGGTTTAAATGTGGCTTTGATATTAAAACTACTGTAACCCTTGGCGTAGATGTCGTATCTCAGGCCGACGTTGTTTTCTACTTCGTCAGAATTTTTTGGAAACAGGTCGAAAAGAGAATCTTCCCCCTCTGATTCAATGATGAGTTTTAGTCGCTTGGTTACTTTTGGCAGGTTAAATTTCGCATCAATTTTGCTTTTGTATTTAAAGCCGTCTTGTTCAAAGTATGAAAAATCGTTTTTCCAACGCACGGAAGTACCTGCACGAGCGTCTTCAGTGACGCGATCATCGGCGAAGAAGTCATCAAACCATACGGCAGGTTGACAAAACTTGGTGTTGAGGAAGTGATAAACGCGCGAAATTGGCCTATTATCGTCAGGTTTGCTTAAGCATTTTTCTTCGCTGTCCTGCGCTTGTATTGGCAGAGAGAAACTCATCAGCAAAGTAAACAGAAACAGGTAAATGGAAGTGGTGATGTGCAAAAACGATCCTTTGTTTGTTTCACTCACTTCTATTATGGTAGATGCATTTCACAATGTCACAAAGTGTTTGATTTGGTTTTAAAAAGTGTTTGATAAAGAAAATATACTTAAACTTGCGCACATGAAAATGCCGTTTGGGAAGTACGCTGGTCGTGTACTGATTGATCTTCCTGAAGAGTATTTATTATGGTTTCAAAACAAAGCGCAATGGCCAGAAGGTGAGCTTGGGCGATTACTGCAACTTTGCTTAGCACTTAAGGTGGAAGGGTTAGATTCAGTAATAAAGCCGTTGAAAGACACCCGTCGATATTAGGCTAATACCGACAAATACTATGGACACTTTGAACCTATAAGCTCAAGTCTAAGGGTGATAGAGTGTAGATAAGTTTATAAGTGGTAAGGGATATCGATTGATGTTCCTAAATGATCGGATAGGCAAAAGGAGAGACCATGAGCGAGCAATACGTACCACCTAAAGTCTGGGTTAATGATAGTAGTGGCGGCAACAAATGGGCCAATATCAATAGCCCCGAAGCAGGCGCGAGATTTGAAAAAGTATTGCCTGAGGGGGAACATTCGTTACAGCTTTATTCTTTAGGCACTCCTAACGGGCAAAAAGTCACTATTATGCTTGAAGAGCTGTTGTCTGCTGGTGTTAAAGAAGCAGAATACGATGCTTACTTAATTAATATCGGTGAATCCGATCAGTTTTCTTCAGGGTTTGTGGGCGTTAACCCAAATTCGAAAATTCCGGCTCTTGTGGATAAAAGTGGTGATCAGGCGGTTAACGTATTTGAATCTGCTTCTATTTTGGTTCATTTGGCAGAAAAGTTTGGCCATTTTTTACCAAGCAGTGGCGCCGCACGCACCCAAACGTTTAATTGGCTATTTTGGGCACAAGGCTCAGCGCCTTTCTTAGGTGGTGGCTTTGGACACTTCTTTGCTTACGCAGACGAAAAACAAGAATATCCAATCAATCGATTTGCAATGGAAGCTAAGCGTCAATTAGATGTGTTAGACAAGCAATTGGCGAATAATGTGTTTATTACGGGCGATGAGTATACGATTGCTGACATCGCAATTTGGCCTTGGTATGGCAATCTTGTACTGGGCAAGCTATATGATGCAGCTGAGTTTTTGCAAGTTGAGTCATACACTAATGTGCTGCGCTGGGCGAAACAAGTTGCTGAGCGAGAAGGGGTGCAGCGTGGTCGCATCGTGAATCGTGCTTTTGGTGAAAAATGGGAGCAACTGCCAGAAAGACATTGCGCAGAAGATATCGATAAAGTGTTAAAACTGCGTCCTTAACTCTTAGTTAAATCGGTTAGCAAAATTGCTTGAATATGAATCAAGGTGACCATCTGTTTTGCTAATGATGTCAATATTTATAGGGCTTTGTTGCTACAGAGCCCTAATTGATGCTTAATTTTCATGCAGCCAAATTGCAAAAATAAGTATGCGAATGAAAAATGTTTATATTAAAGCGTCATAAAGCTAGACTATAGGGGCAGGCAATCTCCGAAAACAAGTCGGAGATTTTTTTTGCCTATAGATTGCAATTATTCACTGTGAAAATGTGACAAATTATTTTAATTCGCCTTATTCGGTGTAGAATTCTTTTCATGGTGCATTGTGAACCATTCGTACGTGGATTCCCCCGCGACGCGATGGATGTATGCAACCCTTAAAGGCACTTGAAGGACAAATGATGGTTATACCTGATAAAAGCAGCATAGTAATTTTTGGTGCTTCTGGAGATTTAACTTACCGCAAGTTAATTCCCGCTTTATATAGACTGTACCAAAGCGGTCAACTTCCCCAATCATTTTATATTTTAGGCGTAAGTCGTACTGAATACAGTGATGAGTCTTACCGCGAAAAATTGAAGAAAGCACTGATAGAATTTGAAAAAACAGAAGAGTCTGTACTAGAAGAATTCATAAGCCATCTTCACTATCAAGCTATCAATACCTCTGATACTGCAGATTATGCCAAATTGGTTGCTCGCCAAGACGAACTTGCCGCGCACTACCAGTTACAAGAGCGTAATGTGCTGTATTACTTAGCGACACCACCTAGCTTATATTCTGTTATTCCAGCAAGCCTTGCCGCTCACGGTCTAAACAAAGAAGACGACGGTTGGAAACGCCTTATCGTTGAAAAGCCTTTTGGTTACGATTTAGCATCAGCGCAACTGCTCGATACGCAAATCCATGAGCATTTTGAAGAAACTCAGCTGTACCGTATTGACCATTATCTTGGTAAAGAAACAGTACAGAACCTGTTAGTGTTCCGTTTTTCAAATATCATGTTTGAGCCGCTTTGGAACCGTAACTTCATTAACTATGTGGAAATCACCGGTTCTGAATTCCTTGGCGTAGAAGAGCGTGGCGGTTATTACGACGGCTCTGGCGCAGTGCGCGATATGTTCCAAAACCACCTATTGCAAGTATTGGCTATGGTAGGCATGGAGTCACCTCCGCGCATCAATGCTGATTCAATTCGTGACGAAGTGGTAAAAGTACTAAGAAGCTTAAAACCACTTGAAGAGCATGATTTAGTGAACAACCTTGTATTAGGTCAATACACTGAATCGGAAGTTCGTGGTGAGTTTTTACCAGGTTATCGTGACGAACCCGGTGTGGCAGAAGATTCTCGCACCGAAACCTACATTGGACTGAAAGCCTACATTAACAACAGCCGTTGGAATGGGGTTCCATTTTATGTTCGTACTGGTAAGCGTCTGCCGACTCGTGTAACAGAAGTGGTTATCCACTTTAAAGATACGCCACACCCAGTGTTTGGACAGGATGCGCCTGAAAACAAACTGATTATCCGTATTCAGCCGGATGAAGGTATTCAAATAAGCTTTGGTTTGAAAGAGCCGGGTGCAGGTTTCCACGCTAAAGAAGTAAAAATGAACTTCCATTACAAGTCTTTAAACGAAGCGCATATGCTCACCGCATACGAACGTTTATTGCTGGATGCGTTAAATGGCGATGCAACGTTATTTGCTCGTTCTGATGCGGTCGAAACCTGTTGGGAATATGTTCAGCCTATCTTAGACTTTAAAGAACGCCCACAAGCGTTATTTGGTTATGCCTGTGGTACATGGGGACCAAAAGAATCTCATGATCTACTAGAGCGTGATGGAAGAGCGTGGCGCTTCCCTTGCAAAAACTTAACCGATACAGATTATTGCGAATTATGATGAATACCAAAATCTTTAGTACGCCAACCCAAGTGGTTGAGCAATTAGCCAAAGAGTTACAAAGCTTTAGCCATCAAGGCCGAGCGGTACATATTTCTTTATCTGGTGGCAGCACCCCTAAAATGCTATTCAAGTTGTTGGCGACTGAGCCGCATGCGAGCAGCATTGATTGGAACAACCTGCATTTTTGGTGGGGTGACGAACGTTGCGTAGCCCCAACGGATGCAGAAAGTAACTTTGGTGAAGCAAACGCTTTGCTATTTGTTCCTGTTGGCGTGCCAGAGGCAAATATTCACCGCATTTTAGGTGAAAATGACCCTCAGCAAGAAGCCATTCGTTTCGCAACAGAAATGAGCGATGTGATTGACACTCAAGATGGCGTTCCAGTATTTGATTGGATTTTGCTAGGCGTGGGTGCTGATGGGCATACGGCTTCTTTGTTCCCAGAACAAACAAATTACAATGAAGAAAAACTGGCTATCGTTGCTTCGCATCCAGAATCTGGACAGCTACGTATTTCGAAGTCAGCAAAAGTGCTACAAGCGGCCAAACGCATTAGCTATTTAGTGTTAGGCGCAGGCAAACAAGATATCGTACATGAGATCTACAATACGCCAGCTGAGGATCTTCCCTATCCAGCAGCAAAAATTCACTCCAATGTGGGTGAAACAGAATGGTTTTTAGACTCAGACGCAGCAAGTAAGATTGCTTAAGATAAGTATAGTAGGAGAGACAAAATGAAAGGTGATATTGGTGTAGTTGGACTCGCAGTAATGGGTCAAAACCTTATCTTAAACATGAACGATCATGGCTTTAAAGTGGTAGCACATAACCGTACTGCGGCTAAAGTTGACCAATTTTTAGAAGGCCCAGCAAAAGACACTAACATCGTTGGCGCTTACTCTTTACAAGAAATGGTAGAGAAGCTAGAAACACCACGTAAAGTGATGCTTATGGTGCGTGCTGGTGATGTGGTTGATAGTTTCATCGAACAACTTATCCCACTACTAGATAAAGGTGACATCATCATCGATGGTGGTAACACTAACTATCCTGACACAAACCGTCGCGTAGCTTACCTACGTGAAAAAGGCATTCATTTCATCGGTACTGGCGTATCAGGTGGTGAAGAGGGTGCACGTTTTGGTCCTTCAATCATGCCAGGCGGCTCTCCAGAAGCATGGGAAGCAGTGAAACCTATCCTACAAGGCATCTCAGCGAAAACTGACAAAGGTGAGCCTTGCTGTGATTGGGTCGGTAACGATGGTGCAGGTCACTTCGTTAAAATGGTACACAATGGCATCGAATACGGTGACATGCAGCTTATCTGTGAAGCGTACCAATTTATGCAAGACGGCCTTGGCATGTCTGCTGACGATATGCAAAAAGTCTTCGCTGACTGGAACACCACTGAGCTAGACAGCTACCTAGTTGAAATCACAGCAGATATCTTAAAATACCGCGACGAAGATGGCGCGCCATTAGTTGACAAGATCCTTGACACTGCAGGCCAAAAAGGTACCGGTAAATGGACAGGTATCAATGCCCTTGATTTAGGTATTCCACTAACGCTTATCTCTGAGTCTGTTTTCTCTCGTTGCCTATCTTCAATGAAAGACCAACGTGTAGCGGCTGAGAAATTATTTGGTAAAACAGTGCAACCTGTTGCGGGTGATCAACAAGAATGGGTTGATGCACTTCGCCAAGCACTGCTTGCGTCTAAGATCATCTCTTACGCACAAGGTTTCATGCTAATGCGTGAAGCATCAAACCAAAATGGTTGGGACCTAAACTACGGTAACGTAGCACTAATGTGGCGTGGCGGTTGTATCATCCGTTCTGCATTCCTAGGTAACATTCGTGATGCGTTTGAGACCGATCCTGAGATTGCATTCCTAGGTTCAGACCCTTACTTCAAAGCTATCCTAGAAAACTGTCTAAGTGCATGGCGTAAAGTAGCGGCTAAGTCGCTAGAAGTGGGCATCCCAATGCCTTGTACAACGTCTGCACTTTCGTTCCTTGATGGTTACACAACCGCTCGTTTGCCTGCAAACCTTCTTCAAGCGCAACGTGACTACTTTGGTGCTCACACTTATGAGCGTCTTGACCGTGAGCGTGGTGAATTCTTCCACACTAACTGGACTGGTACAGGCGGCGACACAGCATCAACAACTTACGACGTTTAATCGTCAGTGATTGTCTTTTTTACTAACAAGACAAAGGTTGATCTAACTAGGTAATTTAAGGGTGACTTGTTATGCAAGTCACCCTTTTTCGTGATTGGGCGACCTATTCAGAATATAAAAATTGCTATATCATCAAACAAAACAATCATCAGGTAATACAATATGACTACATTATATACAGAAGCGGCCAAAGAGCTTTTAAGCCGCCGCGTAGCGGGTACTAAAGCGCCACGTCTTGCAGAAAACATTCGTCCAACGACTCTAGAAGACGCTCTGCAAACTCAAGCAGCAATGATTGAACTGAAAAACGGCGCTGTAGGCGGCTGGAAATGTTTAAACCCACTTGGCGAAGGCAAATACATCGTTGCTCCTATCTTTGCTGATAGCGTGAACAGTGGCGATACATGTGAATTATTTATGGACAATGGCGCTGCGCGCATTGAACCAGAAATTGGCTTTAAACTAGGTAAAGATCTTCCTGCAAACGCAGAAGGTTACACTGAAGAACAAATCAATGACGCTATAGGTTCATGCCACATGGCACTTGAACTAATGCAAGCACGTTTTGCTGCAGACAGCGATGCTGAGTTCAACGAAAAACTGGCTGACTGCATGGTAAACCAAGGCCTGTTTGTTGGCCCTGAAATTGCTCGTGAAAAAGCCTTTGATGCGGCTAAAGTTAACGTGACTGTGACTCAAGGTGACAATGTTCAAAACTTTGATGGCACACATCCAAACGAATCGGCGCAAAGCCCAGTTTACTGGCTAATTAACTTTATGACTCGTCGCGGCGTTACTTTTAAAGCTGGCGAGACTATCATTACTGGTTCTTACTGTGGCATCGTTGAAGTTGAATTCGACAAGCCTACAACAGTAAATTACGCAGGCATCGGCGAGTACCAAGTGGTATTTAACGCTAAAGCGTAATTGCTGTGATGATTTGAATAGGGGCGATTGCCCCTATTTTTTTGATTTACATTTTTCGACCTAGGCGTTTTTCTATTTGACGCTTTTCCCATTTAACGCCAAAGAAATCGAACACTTCAAAAGCGTTTAATCCATGGTTGATAATGCCAATACCCCAACCTAGAGCGGGCCACCACGCCCAAATATAGCCAGAATCTGTAATTAGGTTTATGGCAAATAATACCACCATCACTGCTAAGTACGTCATTAGATGAGAATAAAAGCTCTTAATGGCTCTTACCTGATCAATGACAATTTGCTCTTCGTTGGTAATTTCCACTTTGTCGGTCATTGCTGGCTCCTGTTGAAGGTGAGATACACTTGTTTCGAACACAGCAGCAAGAGATTTTAATGACTCAAGGCTTGGCTTTTGACCTCTTTCAATCCGTTGTATTGTGCGAATACTGAGATCGCTAAGCTCTGCAAGTTGCTCTTGCGACCAACCGTTTTTAAGTCTGAGTTTTCTGATTATCATTTCAAATTCCTTAACGCTGCATCGACACTAAAAGTATCAGTAGCCTAAACAAAAGATAACGGCATTTAGACGACACGCTTACGACATTACTTATATTTCAATAGTTTACATGCATTTCTATGTCTTGGGTAATTTACTATTTTGTTTCTTTTATAAATATTCATTAACTGTATTTTAATGGCAAATTCTCGTGTTATTAGCGAGTAAGAGATGTTTAGGCATAGTGTAAATCATGGCACACCTATAAAGGATGGCGTTTAGCGACTACAAGCACGATAAATGTCGCGCAGGGTGTTAACATGCTAATGAGGCGCTAGATTTCCTAGTTTAAGCTAAGGTGATTGGATAGCCACAAACTCAAGGAGTCGCATGTTTGGATATATTCAACGTCGTAGAATTGCAAAAGTGATTAAGTTGCTTTCGCCTGTATTACTAAAAGGCTATGGCAGACGTGATTACTACTCTATCGGACAAATACAAGCCAGTAGTAAAGCGCTGAGTCAACGTCAGCAGCAGTGTGCGCAGGCCTTGTTTGCACACCCTCAAGACTTAGGTGATGCCCCTATATTCAATCGGCTGCGAAAGGACATAGCGCGTGACTTCTTTGCCGGTGATGACTATAGCGCCAGTGATGTGTTAAATGTACTTGGCAAGGGCGCTTGGAAAGGAGGGCGCATGAATGACGATATATCGAACCGCAGCGGGATGAATAGTCGTTATTAATCGCCTTGTTCAAATTATTATCGCTAAGGCTATTTGCTGAAAGCCTCTTTGCTCAAAGGCGCATTATTGCTACCCTAAACATCAACAACTTGTTATGGAAAGCCTGATGAATAGCACTATAGAGACGCTTCTTTCACACCGTTCAATTCGATCTTTTACCGAGCAAAGTATTTTACCAGAGCAACTCGATACCATTTTAGATTGTGGTTTAGCGGCCTCAAGTTCTAGCTTTATTCAGTGTGTGTCTATTGTTCACGTGCAAGATAAAGAAAGCCGCGCCAAACTAGCGCAATACGCGGGTGGGCAACCTTATGTGGAAAGTTGCGCCGAGTTTTTTGTGTTCTGCGCAGATTTTCATCGTCATCAAGAAATCCATCCACAAGCTCAGCTAGGGTTTACCGAGCAAACGCTGATAGGCGCTGTTGATGCGGCTATGGTTGCTCAAAACTGTCTGACGGCGGCAGAATCACTAGGATTAGGGGGAGTGTACATCGGCGGACTAAGAAACAACCCGCAACCAGTTACTGACCTTTTAGCCCTACCTAAGCACGTTATCCCTCTATTTGGTTTATGCTTAGGCCATCCTGCGCAAACGCCAGAGATCAAACCTCGCTTACCTAAATCCATTGTGGTTCATCAAGAAACCTACCAAGCATTAGATAAAGAAGTGTTAGCAAGGTACGACGCACACATTCAAGCCTACTACGCAACTCGCACAGATAATAAGAAAGCGGCGTCTTGGTCTGATCAAATTACGCAAACGCTGAGCAAAGAAGCGCGTCCGTTTATGCAAGAATTCCTACAACGCCAAGGGTTTAATACAAAGTAATATGACTATCAATTTACAGCAGGTAGAAAATCAAACCCGAGAATGGTTAGAAAAGGTGGTGATTGGGCTAAATTTATGTCCGTTTGCCGCTAAACCTAATCGCAATAAACAGATCAGAATTGCCGTTACAGAAGCGGACAATGAAGAGCAATTGCTAGAGTTTATCTTGCAAGAGTTCATGCATTTGCAAAGCACCGACGTCGAAGAGCTAGAAACAACTTTGGTCACTATCCCTAATTTCTTAGATGATTTTATGGATTACAATCTGTTTTTAGATTGGGTTGATGCGCTCATCAAACAGCAAGATTACGAAGGGGAGTTTCAAATCGCCACTTTCCATCCCGATTATTGTTTTGCTGGAACGCATCCCGACGACGATGAGAATCTCACCAACCGTTCGCCATACCCTGTGATCCACTTGATCAGAGAAGCGAGCATGGAAAGGGTACTAAAACACTACCCAGACCCAGAAGCAATCCCAGAAAACAACATCGAACGCGTCACCAACCTCACCACCGAACAAAGAAAAGCCTTATTCCCTTACTTGTAATAGTGGCGGGGTAATTGCGGGGTCAGGTCTTGAAATTTGCACAAAGTGCAAATTTCAAGACCTGACCCCGCAATTATCGCACTCCGCTTAAAAGTACTTGATAGCGTTTTGGGGTGATGCCGCTAAATCGTTTGAAGGCGCGGGAGAAGTGGGCGATATCGGCGTAGCCGAGTTGGATTGAAATTTGAGTTAAGCTGAGATTTTGATTCATTAAGTCGCAGGCAGTGTTAAACATTAGGCTGTTTTTAATGGCTCTAAATGAGTTTTTCTCTTGCAGTAGTTTGCGTTGCAGGCTTCGGGTGCTCATGTTCAATAAGCTGGCGGCAAGCTCTATATCTAAGGTCTGTTCATGAACATAGGGAATTAGCGCAGTGTATAAGGTGTCGGTAAAGGTGCTGTGCCAAACCACTTCCTTTGGCGCGGGTTCTGGATAGGCGGTGTTAATTTCTTGGTCTAGTAGTTCTAGATCGACGCTGATTTTGGTGTGTTTTTGTGAAAATAGCACCTGAATATCACTGGGGATATTTTGTGCAAATTGTCCCGTTCGGCTCTGGGTAAGCGCGACTGTTTTCGGTCGCCATGCTTCGTTGTTGGTTAGGGAACGAATCAGCTCAACGCAATACAAAACGTTAAATATCTCCTGCCAATCATTGATCTCTTTGTGCTGCATAGCGGAGCAAAACCACGCACTTTTATCATCCACTTCTAGATACTGTGACGCAACAGGGATGGATTCACGAATCAATAAATTGAACTTGGTGAGCACTTCTCGAATGGTGAGATTCTTAGTCAGCGTTTTTACAAAATGAGGGATTAATTGCGTTCGCTGAGTATGAACCACTGCCTGAACAAAGGCGAAGATCCCTTCATCCTCATAAACCTTGCCAAAAATACTTCTAACGGAACCGTTCACAATCATATTGCTTGAATCGAGTAACATCTCTCTACTGATATTGGCATGCAGTAAAGCGTCGGTCATATTGATGCCTTGCTTTTCAAATTGCACGATGATGGTGTTGACTATGTCTGCACGCACCAAAGGGATGGCTTTGGCGATATCGTCATTGCTTTCTTGTGTTGCGGGCAACTCAGCGTTTTTCTGGCTCAAATCAATGTATCCACGTTAGGGCTAATCGGCACTATCTGACGGCGTTTTAATAATTTGTATCATATTCAGTAAGTATAGACAGTGTTAGCCGCTGCAAAATTATGCTTATAAATAAATAGGTTACAAAATTTGCATTGAAAAAATCTTACTTATCCAAATGGTTAATACTTATAACAAAAAAATCAAATAGAAATAGTTATTATTTTCATGAGAGCCTACTACACTCAATTGAACTCATAAGGAAGGAGAGAGTGTTATGCGCTATTTTTTGTATGCAGCGTTGCTAGCGGGTTCTACCGGTGTGTTAGCGGGAGAAGACGTTGTTTATGAAGTGGATGGAAAAGAATATCAAGGTTATTGGTCTAAGGTTTCTGATTCTGCGCCATTGGTGGTCTTAGTTCACGATTGGGATGGATTAACCGAATACGAAATTAAGCGAGCCAAAATGCTTAATGAAGTGGGGTATAACGTTTTTGCCGCTGATCTGTTCGGTAAAGGCATTCGCCCAACCGAAGTGAAAGATAAAAAGCAGCACACGGGAGAGCTGTATAAAGACCGAGCAAAATTGCAAAAGCTAATGGCAGAAAGCCAGCTGAAAGCAGAAATGCTTAATGGCAGCAAAGATAATACCGTGGTAGCCGGTTATTGCTTTGGCGGAGCTGCGGTTCTTGAATCTGCTCGCGCGGGCAATAGTGCGAAAGCCTTTATCAGTTTCCATGGCGGGTTGAAAACGCCGCAAGGTCAAGATTACAAGATGACGAAAGCACCAGTGGTCATATTCCACGGCACAGCCGATAAAGTCGTTAGCATGACAGACTTTGCCATGCTAGCCGATGAACTGGAAAGCACTGGCATTAAACATGAAATGATCTCTTACGGCGGAGCGCCACACGCATTTACTGTGCTTGGCTCTGATCGCTATCGAGAAGATGCCGATCTAAAATCATGGAACCGTTTTAATGAAGTATTAGCGGAAGTGACTAACTAGCCTTATTCATTCTAGCCTTACTCATTCCAGTATTCGAGTGGATTACTTACACTCGAAAATAGCATACAGGTGGACGTATCTTTTCACAAAAGATCCGTCCTCTTGTCGTTTTAGGGGATGGGTGTGAGTTTTATAACAAGGCTGTAATCGAAGCTCTTGCATCATGTGGTCAAGTTTCGGCGCTTGTGATGGCGCAAGGTGAATGCCTCGTTGCGTGTAATCACTAAGATCATCAGGTAAGCGATTGTGCCACCAATCAATGAGTTGTTGACTGGTATTTATTCGATTAAGCCAATGATCGCAGACCAATACCACACAATCATTAGGTTGAATGGCGTAACTAAATTCACTGCGCCAAGTGGCTAAAGTCGTAAATAGGTGTGATTTAAACACTTTATTAGCAGTTTTTATTGAATATGGGAAAAGCCATACACTGCCATATTGCATGGTAATACGTCGATAGACAGTATTGTGTGCGTGTGAGTTTTTGCTGGTATCTATTGGCTCAATAACAATGGAAGATCCAAATATTTGCGCTGTTTTTTGTAAGCGACGTTCGACCAATGAGGTTAAGTGGTGATTACTAATACCGCGGTTGTGCACGGTAGGATAATGCTGCTTAGAGAGGGAAAGACAGTCGTTTTGAACCGCTTTAAGTGCCTGAATAACGATGTCTTTTAGCAAAAATCGCTCCAATAAATACAGATTAGTATTGATGAGTCTAATATAGTTTAAATTGTAACTAAGAGTAAATAGTCGCGCCTGTTCAAAGTTTTTGATTTGAATAGATAAATAAGCCTAAACCCGAATGAAATTTATTTACCTGTAGCGATCGTATCTTGTAGTCTAGTTGTTAAATTGTTTACCCATTGGTTAATTTGTTGCTTTGGATGAACGTAACCGGCTATGGAGGGATTATTAAGTGAACAGCTATAACTTAACCTCTCGCATCATTCATTGGTGCTCAGCAATCACCGTCTTTAGTTTGTTTGCCCTTGGCTGGTGGATGGTCGATTTAGATTATTATAGCCAGTGGTATCAAACCGCCCCATTTATTCACAAATCGGTTGGCATCATTTTAGCGCTTGTCACGCTGTTTCGCATTATTTGGAAGAGATGGAAAGGCGCACCTAAACTTGACGGGAGTGCGTTTGAAGTTAAGGCAGCCCAGTCAGCGCATCATTTAATGTATTTACTACTATTAGTGTTATTCGTGTCCGGTTATTTAATTTCTACTGAAGATGGTCGCGCCATCTCTGTGTTTGATTGGTTTAACGTGCCTGCCTTGGGCAAGTTATTTGAAGGGCAAGCCGATATCGCGGGTAACGTTCACTACTATGTGGCTTATGCTTTGATTGCTCTGGCGATCATTCATGCATTAGCGGCGTTAAAACATCACTTTATCGATAAAGACAATACGCTACGTAAAATGACAGGAGGCTCAAAATGAAGAAATGGACAACAATACTAGGGTTAGCGGCGATAATGGCGACGCCGTTGTACGCTAATGCCGCGGACTATGTGATTGATACCAAAGGCGCGCACGCCTCAATTAACTTTAAGGTGAGTCACTTAGGTTATAGCTTTATTAAAGGTCGCTTTAATCGATTTGAAGGTGAATTCAGTTACGATCCTAAAGACGTAAACGCATCAAAAGTCACAGTAACGGTGGATACCACAAGTCTTGATTCAAACCATGCCGAGCGTGATAAACACATCCGCAGTGGTGACTTTATTGATGCTGGCAAGTACAAAGAAGCGGTATTTACCAGCACCAAAGTGATGGACAAAGGCGATGGTAAGTTTGACATTATGGGGGACTTAACCCTGCATGGACAAACGAAACCGATTACGATTTCTGCTGATTTTATTGGGGAAGGTAAAGACCCGTGGGGCGGACAACGCGCCGGCTTTATGGGCACAACCCGTTTAGAATTAGCTGACTTTAATATCCCGGTGATGGGCGCATCTAGCTATGTCGACATGGAACTGCATATCGAAGGTAAAATGAAAAAATAGCTTAACGCTATTGTTTTACTTCTCCTAAAGGATCTTGTGATAATCGCGAGATCCTTTTTTAATTCTTACACCCTTTAAGTATTGCCGTTTGCCATACTGATCACCCGCTTTAAGGTCCAACGAATCAGTATCGGAATGATGTCGTCGCCATGAATTTCACAATACTCAACAATGGCGATTGCTACATCGGGTTTTGCGTGTTTTTTAAGGGCGCGCATAATGACTTTCTTAGGTGGAATAGGGTGATCGTAAGGGATTTTACCCATATCCCGAAAGAACTTCTCAAAACCATTGTTGTAAAGATAATGCTCGATGTCTTTATCAGGCAGTTCGGTGATTCGATGTCGTTCTTGTTCACCATGCAGCATCGCGCGCGCTGAAGTGGCGTATTTTTTACCTGCGGCGTCGCCATCGGTGACCACATGCCAATCTATGTCTAACGCTCTGGCCACTTTGAGTAAGGATTTTAAGCCAGATTGAGCAAACTCCACAATTTGCACCCCTTCTGAGGCTAAATCGTAGCCACACAATTTGGCTAATTCGTTAAATAGCCATACCTCAGTTTCTCCCTCGACTAATAACCAACAGCGTGCAAACAAGGCACTAGAGCGATGAAAACGAATGTGAAAGCTGACCTTTCGTAACTCATCGGCGGAAAGCATTTCTGGGCGAATGTATTTTGCTTCTGTGCGATCTGACTTTCTCACTAACCGTTTGATGCTTCTAAGGGGCACGGCGCTAAGCAATACTGCTGAGTTAGTGGTCAAGATCTTTTGCATCGGCATCATTTGTAAAAGCGCCCATGCTCGTGATAAGTGGGTAGGGTGCAAGCGCCCTTCAGGATCTTCCACAATCAGCAGTGGGCGAGCGCATCTTCTGAGCTCTGTATTCCCTTTTGCTTGCAAATAATTATTAAGAAGCCCCATCAATAACAAGCGGGTTTGTTTATCTTGAGTTTGGTCGACAAACTGCTTAAGAGACATTTTTTGCCCCAAACTAGGGGTAAATAACCCATCTCTGGTGGCTCTTGGATCGTGCCGCACATGAGTTTTATAAGAAAAATAGTGATCAACCAAATCATGCATGGTTTTAACGCTACTTTTCATCTCGTCTTTACTGACTAGACCGGGGTGAGCGATTAGGCGACGACAGGTGTTTTTAATGCGCTGTTCTATTTTTGAATTAGGTGTGCGTTGCTGTTTGGGTTTTTCTATACGCTGAAAGTGTCGTGAATCTCGCAGGCGAATAACCGGATGTAACAGCATTAATTGTCTGGCGAGTTTTTCGGGGTGATGTAGCTGTTTTGGCTGACCTTGGCTGTCTAAAAAGGCGTAATGGGTGGTGACTTTAGTGCCTTCTAAGGTTGCACTCAGGCGATAGATAATTTCTGAATGATCGCTAGAGGATTCGTTCCAAATGGGCTTTATTTTTCGGTAACGTCCTGATTTTGATTCTTTATGAGTGCTTGAACGAAGTTTTAAGATGATTTGCAAATGCTGAGTTTGCGGATGAGAAATTGCGTAATCAACATGGAAGTCGCGCATTTCAAATTGATACGGTTCTCCATTGATAGGTAAGGCGACCGATAATGCATCAAGCAGTGAGGACTTGCCCCAAGTGTTTTCGCCAATCAAGGTAGTCAGCTGCTCAAAGGGCAGTGAGAGGCGCTTAATACCGCGAAAGCCTGAGATTTCGATCCGCTCTAATTGCATACACTCTCCCTTTGCTTTTTATGCCAATCACAACTATTGAGTGATCAGAGGTAATGCCATTGGTCAGCGTGTTAACTCGCTTGAATGATAAGTTAATTACTGCACTTGTTATTATTATAGAAAATAGAGCCAGCTTTCACTGAGAAGATGGGCAAGTTTTTGTTATTGAAGCAGTAATTTGCCTTGTTGTTATGCCTGTTGCTTCATTTCTAATCCGCCATATACAAACTATTTTTCTGTTCAAAAAAACTTTCATTGGTTTGTCATATCGTGGCGACTACAATGGCGGTGAACTCAGAGAAGATAATATGAAGAATAGAATGCAAAAAGCGACAAGGATACGGGTCGCCCATATCAATGATACACACTCTTATTTTGAACCTACCACGGTTCAACTGTCACTCAATATCAACAGTTCGACAAACCGTACAACAATAGACGCAGCAAATAACGTAGCAGGGCATGCAAGCATTTCTCCCTATGTTAGTGTTGGGGGATTTGCACGCATACAAACGCGAGCCAAACAACTAAGACATCAAGCCGAGCAACAGGGTCGAGATTTTCTATTTTTACATGCTGGTGATTGCTTTCAAGGCACGTTGTATTTCTCCCTTTTTAAAGGTGAAGCCAACTCAAGGCTATTAAATCAATTTGGCCTAACGGCGATGACATTAGGCAACCACGAATTGGATATGGGCAATGCTCCTGTGGCCAGTTTCGTCAATCAAATAAACTTTCCTTTGCTGTGTGGCAACTGGGATTTGTCACAAGAGTCAGCAAGCAAAGCGGTAAAAATCAGTGATGCAGATAATGTGTATCCATACCAAGCACAGCAGCAATGTGCAAAATGGATGCAGCATCAAGTTGGCGATGAATGCATTGCTATTTTTGGCCTTTCTATCGATAAAATGGTGGATATCGCTAATCCAGATGTTGATACGCCGTTTGTTAATGCACTGCAAACCGCCAAAAATACCGTACAGCAGATCCAGAAATCTGGTATCAACAAGGTCATTCTATTAAGCCACCTTGGGTATGAGGCTGATTTAGCCTTAGCCAAAGAGGTTGAGGGCATTAGCTTAATCGTTGGCGGGCATTCACATGTGCTGCAAGGGGACTTTTCCGACTTAGGCATCAACTGTAAAGACGATTATGGTCGCCGAGTGAATGACACTTATATTGTACAAGCGGGTATGCACGCGCAGTCATTGGGTCATTGTGATATTGATTTTGATGAATCAGGTAAAGTGATTGCCTTTAACGGGCGCAATGAGTTGTTAGTAGGGCGCAGAGTCTGTTTTGATGCCACTATGAGCAATTGCGATTGTGAAGGCGAATATCAGGATGTATTTGATTATTTCACCGCGCATCCGAACGTTGTGCGCTGTAAAAAAGACGAACAAGTGAATCGGTTAATAACAAACACCTACAAACCTGAAGTGTTTGCCTTACAGCGTAGCATCGTTGGACACTTGAAATCACCATTAAGACATGTGCGAGTGCCGGATGAAAAGGGCGCGAGTGAGATTTGTTCTTTGGTGGCAGAGTCTTTTTATCATGCTATGCGCTACCGTGGGCATAACATTGATTTTGCTATTCACAATGCAGGTGGCGTGCGTTGTTCATTAAATGCAGGCCCTGTCAGCAAAGCCGATATAGCAGGTCGATTGCTACCTTTTGCCGTTCCTATTGGCGTCTATTCAATACAGGGACGTTATATTAAAGGGATTTTAGAGGGCGCAATAGACAATGCCATTGATGCCAACGGTACAGGCAGTGGCAGTTATCCTTACTGTTATCAATTGGATTACCAAGTGGTACTTGATGCGCCAAAAGGGGATAGGGTAAAAAATCTTAGAATTTATGATGATGTTAGAGGTTGGATGCCAATCAATGAACAACAAATTTATTGGGGAACTTCTTCTGCCTATTCAATGAAAGGCAAGGAAGGTTATTCCGCTATTTTAAATTGTGGTGATGATTGGGTGGTAACTGAAATGTCGATGGCCGATTGTTTTTTAGAGTTTGTTTCTCGTGATGAGCTGAGAATTGAAACCCAAGCTAAATTAGGTCTAATCACATAATCAACATTTTAATATTGTAAATGAAATGTGATCATATACAGGCGTGAAATTACCATACGCATGTTTATGCGAATATTCAGTGCCATACGCTGAATTATTCACTTATATTATGTGTTGATTTTCATAAATGTTGCCTACCTGTAAAATTAGAAAAACTAATGCGAAAGTGTAAATTTACTCGTTTTATTCTTTAGTTCAGTTTGCTTATATTTGCGCCATAACTTATTGAAACTTACAGAATTTAAAGAGGCACGTATGGCACAAGTAATGCAAATTAACACCATAGCAGTACCAAGCTCTCAGGAAGGTAAGAGCTATTCTATTGATTTCAAAGGACTGATTATGCACCTTGTCGATATTTTGGTCGGCAAAGGACACACTAGCAAGACGTATTATGCATCTGAGCTTTCAGAGCATATGCAAAAAGATTTAGGTATGATGCGATAGTTATTATCGACTATATCTTAGATTATGCGAAGCCCTGCACAGTTTGTGTGGGGCTTTTTGTTTATTGAGCATCCAGTTTTCTCATTATCATCTACACTCATAGGTAGTTGTTTTTAAAAACATTAATAAGCTAGGATGGCATTAATGTACAAAATCTTTTCCGCAAGTATTGGCGCATTATCTCTATTATCGGCAGGTTGCGCATCGCACATCCCAACTGAAGACGTTGAGCCGACTCGCAAAGCGATTAAAGCAGAATCTTCGGCATTAATTGAAAAAATGACCTCTCTCTATCCAGAGGTAGAAAAAGAATTATCGAACTCTGTGGGTTATGCGACTGCCAGTATGTCGGGTGTTAATGTCGTCGTATTAGGCGGCGGTTATGGCCGAGGCATGATTGAGAACAAGTTGGATGGTTCAATCACTTATCTTGACGTGAAGCGTTATGATTTAGGCGCGGGTTTAGGTTTAGGTACTTATGATGTGTTGGCTATTTTTGATGATGAAGATGCACTGCAACGTTATAAGGAACGTAATTGGCGCACTTCGGTCGGGGCGCAGTGGAGCGTAAACGAAGCAGGTTCAAGTGCTTATACGGATGTGTGGCACTCGAACTATGATGTGTCTTTGTATGTAGCTTCTAATTCTGGCGCAGTAGCGCAGGGTTCTGCTCGACTGGTTTCAATCTCTACCAATTATGATTTGACCAACACTGGATTAGGCAGTAATCGGGTTGCGAATATCAATCACACTATTAATAACGATCCAGTAAGTGATCCTTCCCCGTCTGACGATCCTAAAGTGTGGGATCGCGCATTGCCATTTTTTGCACAAAATGTCGTTGAACAAGGCTTTGATTTGCCTCTGCCTTTTGGAGTAAGCATTATCTATGTGCAAACAGAGCAAGCAATGACGCTTCGAGATTTGGAAATAGGTTTTAATGGTGGAGATAAAACGCCAACCCCATTTGTGTCGTTTAGTGATAACTCAGCGGTTACTTATACTCCTCAGCTAAAACTTGATGCTTGGTTATTTCCATTTATGAACGTGTTTGCGTCAGTGGGCGCGATTAATGGTCATGCATTGGTGAATTTCACTCTAGATGGGAATGGAATCATTGATATGGCGGGTGCCAACTGTGGACGGTTACCGGTAGAACCTGTCTGTGCCTTTGAAGATAAATCGTTAACGGTTGCCACTCCAGAAATTGATATTAATGGCGTAAATTATACCGTCGGTACTGTTTTGGCTGCCGGGTGGAACGATTACTTTTTTGTATTACCGATCAGTTATTCGTACGCCGATATGCAAGGTAGCGTAACCAAAGGGGATGTATGGAATATCTCGCCTCGTTTGGGTAAACAGTTTCCTTTACAAGGAAGCCAATCTATCGCGGTATTTGTCGGTGCCACTTATCTTGATAGTCGGTTGACTATTACCGGAAGTGTGGATGTGCCAGGGACGGGAAGTACTCTACAAACCATCGATTATAAGCTGGAACAAGAGAACTTAGACAAATGGATGGCGCTGGCTGGAATGAATTATAACTTCAACCGCGAATGGTCATTGTCGGTCGAGTATGGTCAGAAAAGCAGCGATAAGAAGCAATTTATTTCTAGCTTAAATTATCGGTATTAGAAAATGCTCGTTTTCTGCAACAAGGCTGTATGAACAGATGTAAAAAAGGGTTCTCAATGAGAACCCTAAATTTTGTCTAACTAAACAAATGGTAGTGTTTAATTAGAAAGTAACTTTAGCACCTAGCAAGCTTTTAAGTTCTTCGTTTTGAGTAAATTGCTTGCTTACTCCAACGTAAGTTAGGAAGTAATCTGTGAAGTTGTAGCCAAGATCAAGAGACGCAGTGTTACGATGTTCATGTTCATTGTCAAATTTAGCATTTGTGTACGTACCAGACAGAGTCAGTTTTTCTGTGAAATCGTAAGACGTTGCTAGCTCGAATCCTGTGAAGTCATCGCCAAATTGAGAGCCATCTACATATAAGCCACCAACATATAATTCATCTGTAATGTTTGAGCCAAGGCTGAACAATAAGTTATCGCTGTCTTTATAACCGTCTTCATGTGTTTCTTTTGCGTAACCGACACCAGCCTTTAATACACCGAAGTCGTAGCTAGCAGAAGCACCGTAACCTTTGTCAATTTTGGTCTCAATTCGTTGCGCAAGAATTTCGTGACCTGTAGCCAAGTCATAGTATTTTTTACCTACGGCTTCACCACCACCGTTAAAGGCTGCATTCACAGTCAAATCACCGTAGTTACCAATGTAAAGTAGTTGGTTGTCAGCACGGTCAGCAGTTACTGATTTGCTTGATGCTTCAGCACCAAAGGTGTTTAGAATATCAGTGTAGTTAGTGATTTGAACTAGAGCGCCATCTGTTTTACCAAATTGCAATTCATTGTTTTCGTTACCCACTGCAACGTATAAGTAACGAGTATCGTTAGCGTTGTCTTTAGTGAATTCTTTTTCAACAAAGCCACGAGCAACAACATCATCAGTGATGTTGGTTTTAGCTTCAAAGTTTAGACGAGCGCGTGAAGCGTCAGCTTGTTTTTCAACAGACTTGTTTTTACCTTGGTCAGATAGTTGAGCACGTGCTTCAACACGACCACCTAGTGCAAGAGATACGTTGTCTCCTTTGTAAACATCAGCTGCATTTGCGTTAACTGCGAATGCGGAAGTAATTGCGAGGGCTGTTAGGGTCAGTTTATTCATTTTTGTTACATCCTTGAGTGTATCGTACAAAGTACAAAAAATATGATTGAGTACGGAACTAAGACTATATATTTTGCTGAGTAGATATAAGGTGCATAAATAGAATCTAATTTTGAATATCTATTGAGCAATGGAATGCATACAAATGAATTGCAGTGTGGTGGGTGATTAAAATATAAACTCTTGATTAAAGAATAAACTTTCCGGAATTGTTCGACGATTTTTCTTATAAACGAATAACTTACCCTTACTTATCATATGGGATTTAAAGGTGGTTATTGCATAGATATTCGTGAAATATCGTCGGTGTTAAGACTTTTTGTTATAGGTAAAGTTCAATTGTTTTGGCTTAATTGAAATAAAAACAGTGCTTATTTAGTTGTGTATTAATGTCACGTTTGTACTTAATTTCAACACTGTGAGGCATCCCAGAAATTTTAATATTCAAATCTGTATTTAACTGATTTTGATTATTAAATGTGAACTTTGACGCATTATTATGCGATTTGGGGCAATTTAAGCCCCATTAGTCATATTATAATGCATTATGCTCTCTTTGCAGTTTTACAAGACATTCTTTATCTAAGGCTACCTTAGCTTGTTTAAATCCTTGGCTTGGGAATGTGGCTGTGGTGCCAATATCAGATTTTATGATCACGGGAGTGCCTTGTTGAAACTGATCAATCAAAAACTCTTGGCCTTTAGGGTTCTTTGCGCGATACATGCGAGTGTTGTCATTTACCTTATGCACATATTTAAAGTGTACATCTTGTCCGTTGACATTAAAGATGCCACTAATTCGGTTGCTGTAAAAAGGGCCGGTAATATATAGCTGAGCGTGACAATCATTAGGATTCGCGCTGTAGCTGGCAACAAAATTTAGGTCACCTTTGTGCGCTAAATCGTTCCAACCGACATTTTTGACCATGCCATCGCCATGATAGTTCCATTTTTCACTGTCAAACCACGCTTGCTTCTCTTCTGAAAACTCTGGATTTTGGATAGTATTTTTTTGTATAGGCTGTGTTTGGGCAGTGTTTGATGCTTCATCTATAGATTGATGATCGTTTGCTATTGAATCATTTGCAGAAGGCACGCTCTGTGTAGAGCTACAGCCTTGAACAAGCAGTAATAAAGAAGCTATTAATAGTGGAGCCTTAGTCATTGTGCCTTCCTTGAGAGTATTGGTACGGAATACGTTAATAATAAAACGAGCTTCTATTGACATGGTTAGGGGAGTGTCGGCATTGGTTTAGTTTTATGTGCTGTTACTGTCAGCTAATGGTAAGTATTTTAAAATAGTGGTGCGTGGCTTAGCGGCGTGTAGTTTGCTGGTAGAGTGAGTCGATGAATGATGAGTTTTCTTGAGCGCAGAGCGCGCATTGTCTACAATGGCGCTCTCTATCTATAATTCAGGTCATGAACATGAGCGACACTAACGAAAAGCCAACTCTTCCGGATCACCTTTCTGGTAACCCTCGCAGTCCACATTATGTGGAAGAGTGCTTTCATCATAGAATTGGTATTCGACTAAACGGTAAAGAGCGTACAGATGTAGAAGAATACTGCATCAGTGAAGGTTGGGTTAAAATCCCTTCACCAAAGGCGCTGGATCGCCGTGGTCAACCTATTTTGATTACGCTTAAAGGCACTGTTGAAGCTTTCTATATCTAAGCAATAGCCTGTTAAATCTATTATCAACGCACAAGATCATCTTGATTTTGTGCGTTTTGTGTTCTTAATCGTTAAATTTAAATCTTTGGTTATTTATTTCGATAAGCAATTTTTCTTTTGCAGGTTACCTTGCAGCTGTTGTTGAACGTTTGTTTATCAGAGTTTGTATCTACTTGATTATTTAGCAACTTCTATATAGAGGATTGCCCCTTGAGTATTTTATTTTCACCATCGCAAATTGGTAGCATGACCCTGAAAAACCGCTTTGTCCGCAGTGCAACGTGGGAAAACATGGCCACAGAAGAAGGTTATATGACCGATAAGTTATATAACGTTTATGAAGAGTTAGCCAAGGGAGAGGTTGGGCTTATTGTGACAGGTTACGCCAACATTGTGGCAGATGAAAAACCTAACGCTGGCATGATGGGGATCTATAACGACTCTTTTATTGAGGGCTACAAAAAGCTCACCGATTTAGTCCATCAATATGGTTCTAAAATCGTAAAGCAAATTGCTTATGGCGGTACAAAAACTACCTACAATTTAGGTGAGAGAACAATCTTTGCGCCAAGTGACATTCCTGAGCGTGGTACTCAAACGCAAGGCAAAGCAATGACTACTGAAGAGATAGAGTCTATTGTTCAGGCTTTCGCCCAAGCCAGCTTACGCGCTAAACAATCAGGTTTTGATGGCGTAGAAATCCATGCCGCGCACACTTATCTCATTAATCAATTCTTAAGCCCTTATTACAACCAGCGAGACGATCAATACGGTGGCAGCTTAGAAAACCGTATGCGCTTCTTAGTGGAAATCTTTCAGCAAACTCGACTATTAGTGGGCAAGGATTTTCCTATCTTAGTTAAATTAACCGCCACTGAATTTTTTGACGGCGGACAAAGCTTCGCTGAAACACGAACAATCTGTAAAAAACTAGAAGAGATTGGTGTCGATGCGATCGTGGTATCAGGCAATATTCACGGCAAAGCCAGTGACATGGTCGGTCAATCGTTCGATGGATATACCTTACAAAGCGAAGGATATTTCCACGAATATGGCGATGTAATCAGCCAAGAGGTCAATGTGCCTATCATTACCGTAGGTGGATTAAGTGACATCAACGCCATTGAAAGCATCGCTGAAAAAACCAATATTCAATATTTTGCACTATCCAGACCTTTACTCGCCGAACCTCACCTAGTAAAACGCTGGAAAGAAGGGGTCAATAACCCAGTTGAATGCGAACGCTGCTCCAAATGCCGCACCCGCCGCGGCAACTTCTGCGTCGTCTTCAAAAACGGCATCCGCAAAGGCAAAGGGGTCAGATAACGCACGGGGTCAGGTCTTGAAATTTGCAGGTTATGTTTAGATATTGATAGCTAGCTATTCTTTATCAATAAGATAGATAAGGAAATGCTGTTTTAGGAAGGACTAGGCCAAAAACAAGTGCGTATGGGGTCAGGTCTTGAAATTTGCAACTAATGCTCAAGATGTTGATAACTAGCTATTCTTTATCAATCAGATAGATAAGAAAATGCAGTTTAGGAAGGAATAAGATAAAAACAACAAATGGGTCAGGTTTAAATTTGCTCAGTGCAAATTTCAAGACCTGACCCCGCTTTTATCCCGTTTAGGGGTTATTTTTCAATCGCGTTTTGGATTGAAGGGCTGATTTGGCGTTTACGTGATGTTACGCCGTCTAGCGTTAGGATATCGCTAGTAACGTCTGTGTTAAACGCTGTTTTCAGAACTTGTTTCTCAGCGCCGTCTACCCAAAGAAGGTTAGCACGTTTGTGCTTAGTGTCTGTGATAGAGAAGAACAAGTAATCAAGACCTTCAGCTTCTTTGTACGCTTTCATTGCTTTATGGAATTCAGCTTTACGCTCGATAAGCTGATCAGCAGTTAGCGTTTCAGCTACACCGATACCCACTTTCTTACCGCCAAATTCAAAGTTTTTGTAATCCATAGTTAGGATAGCGTCAGCTGAAAGGTGGCTTAGATCTGATTTTGCGATCAACATTTGTTGGCCGAAATCATTGATGTCTGTAACGCCAGCCAGTTTAGCCAGTTTCTCAGCGTAGTGGTGGTCGTAGTCAGTTGTTGTAGAAGAATCGAATACAACAGTATCAGACAAAATAGCACCAAGACCAACACAAGCAATAGACTTAGGCAGAGTAACGTTTAGTGATTCTGCGTTTGCTGCCAAGATAGTAGCAGTAGAACCCCACTCACGAACGTCCATAGAAATAACTTGTGGAGCATTGATTGGCGCGCCGCCGATAGCGTGGTGGTCAATAATAGCCACTACTGATTCAGGCTTGATAGTTGGTGCTAGTTGAGTTCTTTGGTTGAAGTCAACAAGACCTACTTGGAACTTAGAGTAGTCTGAAGTTACTTTTGGGCTCTCAACATTACAGTAGTTAAGAACAAAAGTTGTTTCTGGATTAATGGCTTCAGCTGCTGTTGGCGTACCGCCGTAAAGGTGAGATGCCATGATTGCACCTACAACAGAATCAGTATCAGGGCTCATGTGACCAACCCAAACTAAATCGTCTGTTTTATTGTTTTCAGGTTGGAAAAGGTCAAGAGCGGCGTGTGCTGAAGTTGCACCTGTCATTGCTGCTAGAACGGCTAACTTTAAAATTGTTGTTTTCATTTTTTTATGTGTCTTAGTGAATAAATTTAGGATGAGATTAATCCACTTTTGTGACGGTAATAAGTCAGAAATATTGCGTGTAGATGACTGTGTTGCTTAATAATAAGCCAATAAAATCAATTGGTTAATAAGTCTGCAGTGGTGGGGAGTCTATCGCTAATAAAAGAAAACCAAGGTTTATATGTTGCCGATACATAAATAACAGGTATAAAAAAGGCTCATTAAAGAGCCTTAATAAAATAGCGATTATTCATCTATTTTTTACGACAAAACTCGCAACGTAACCACATAGATTGACCTTCAACTTTACCTGAGAACAATTCAGGGTCATCTTGCGCAAGGCTGATGTTTCTTACCATTGTACCTATCTTAACGACCATTGAAGACCCCTTAACAGGTAGGTCTTTGATGATAGTGACCGTGTCACCTTTAGCCAGTGGTGCGCCGTGGCAATCAACGTGTTTTTTACCGTCGTTTTCCATGCCAGTTTCAGCCCAAAGCTTAGTTTCTTCTTCCATGTACATCATATCAAGTAGGTCTTGTGCCCAACCTTCGCTGCGAGCTAGGCGAGTCAGTTGACGCCATGCTAGCACTTGTACTGGTGGCTCTTGGCTCCACATGCTGTCGTTTAGGCAGCGCCAGTGGTTCACATCCATTTGGTCTGCATCTTCAACTTGAGTGCGGCAGGTTTCACACAGCAGTGCACCATGGTCAACGGTGGCTTGAGTATGAGGTGCAACAGCAAAAGGTTGTAGATCGTGAGTTGCGCCGCAAAGCTCGCATTTGTCGCCGCTACGTTGGCGCAATGTTGATTCAATAGACATGTATTAACCTTGTTTATCTCTTGTATTTGGCGACATTATCCATATTTCGACGCCTTAATGAAAGTAGAACCCGATGAATGTTGATTTAAGATAAGTTCCTTATTTCTTTTTAACATTATCGGCATCATTAATAGTCACTAATATTTGCCACCTTTACCATCAATTAAACGGGCTTAGCACAGTGGGGTTTTGTACCGGAAAATACTGGCAATGCTTGCGCTTTAGCGGTGAGTTCTTTAATTCGAGTATCGTGGGAAGGGTGTGTCGATAAAAGCTCTGGTGTGTGGTTTCCGCCAGAGGCTTTTGCCATATTTTTCCACAACTCGACGCTTTGATACGGGTCAAAACCTGCCTTTGCCATTAACTCTAACCCAACAACATCGGCTTCGCTCTCTTGGGTGCGTCCATAGGGAAGCAGTACTCCGTATTGTACGCCAACGCCCATTAATGCCATGATTTCGTTACGGTAGTCTTGGCTTGCGAGAGCGATATTACTAATTTCTAACCCAGCATTCGCAATATGCGCGTGTGACATACGCTCGTTACTATGATCGGCAAGCACATGCGCAATTTCGTGACCAATGACCGTTGCCAGTTGGTCTTGATTTACCGCAACATCAAGTAATCCGGTATAGACGCCAATCTTACCGCCAGGCAGGGCAAAGGCGTTAACTTGCGGACTATCAAAGACCACCACTTCCCATTGACTAAAACTGCCTTGAATAGGCACATAATCCAAAATGGCATTGGTAACGCACTGCACATAAGCATTAATTTTTGTATCCTTACTGATAGGCAGTTCATTTTTCATTTCTGAAAATGATTGCTGACCTAAGCTTGACATTTGCGTATCGGAAAACAACACCACTTGATTGCGCCCTGTAGGCGAACTGGAACAAGCGGAAATCATTAAAGTTGTGGCTATAGAAAGCACGATGCTTTTAAATCGCATTGAAGGGTTATCCTTTTCGATCTTTGCGTAGTTATGAGTGTATTTATCTGTTTATAAGTGTGGTAGATAGCGCAAAAATTGCATAGCATGAACGGCAAATAATACAAATAAAGCACACCACAATATTAGGAAGTTCCTCAATGACAATATGGAAGCGCGATATTGATTTAGACACGCTCAATGCCACCTCAAACAATACCCTTATGCAGCATTTAGGCATCGTATACACCGACATTTCCGATAATTCGATAACCGCAACTATGCCTGTGTGTGCCAATACCCATCAACCGTTTGGTTTGTTGCATGGCGGAGCCTCAGTGGTACTCGCAGAATCATTAGGCTCAGTGGCGGCAAACTTTTGCTGTGCACCAGATAGCTTTTGTGTTGGCTTAGAAATTAATGCCAATCATTTAAAAGCAGCGCGCAGTGGGGTGGTTACAGGTGTTGCTTCACCGATACATCTAGGGGGCACCACCCAAATTTGGTCGATTGAAATTCGCGACGAAGCTGGTGATTTGGTGTGCATTTCTCGCCATACTGTGATGGTAAGGAAGACGAAAAAAGGCAAACAAATGCTAGAAAAGAAACAGATAATAGACGCTAGGGAACAACAATGACCCTAGATTTTGAATTGGGCAAGATCATTGTCAACGCGCACGAATTAATGATCCGCATCGATGGTGAACAGCGTTTAACACTGCACGCGCAAACCGATGCGATTCAATTACTAGGGCAAGTGTTAGTGGTGACTGACGCACAAAGTCGTTTCTCATTAAAACTTCCTGAAGCAGTTATTGCAGAAATTTCACAAACTACAGGTATACCGGTCACGTAATGGGCCAATATTTCGTGCTAAAATGAGGAAATACCCACTTATTTTTGAAATTGGAATTTCCTCTTTATGAGTAGCCCTCGTCTTAGAACTCAGTTTGAAACCTTGTTTGAACACTTTAAAGGTCAAGATAGTGACACTCGTATCGAAGAGATCACCGAGGTCTTGTTTTGTACTCGTCGTAATGCGCGCATAGTGCTCAATAAATTGAGTGAAGAGGGATGGATTGAGTGGCATCCGTCAGCGGGGCGTGGCAAGCAATCACAGCTTATCTTTAAGCAAAACCGACAAGATGTAGGCGAGGGGTTAGCGAAGCGATACCTTGAAGAGGGGCGCATAGGTCAAGCGCTACAAGTGCTTAACCAAGATGCCAACCGTTTAACCCAAGTCATTCAAGACTATCTGGGTGTGCAGCACCGCCAAGGCCAGCAAGTGGTTAGCCTGCCTTATTACCGCCCGCTGGCAATGCTAAACCCCAGTAAACCGCATCGCCGCTCAGAGCAAAATATTATCCAACAAGTGTTTAGCGGACTGACCCAACTGGATGAAAATGATCACCTGATTGCCGATCTCGCCCACACTTGGGAGAATATAGAGGGGCGTCACTGGCGCTTTTATCTGCGCGCGAAAGTGCGTTTTCATAACGGTCAACTGTTAGAAACCGAACACGTAGTCAATCATTTGATGACGCTGTCGACCTTGCCAATGTTTGCGCATATTAAAAAAGCGTCAACGCCATCGCCTCTGGTGATTGATATTGAATTAACCCGCGCTGATTATTACTTCGATGTGTTGTTAGCGGAAACGGCGGCCAAGGTGCTGCCTTATAATAGCGCCGAACTTGACGATTTTGATCGACTGCCGTCAGGTACCGGTCCCTATCGCGTCTCAGTCAACAATGATAAAAGGCTGATTCTTGAAGCTTTTGACAGTTACTTTGGGTTTCGTCCGCTGGTGGACAGAGTCGAAGTCTGGGTTATCGATGAAATCCATTCCAGTATGGTCTATCCAAGCCTGTCACAACCAATTATCTCAACTCAAAGAACCGATGACGATGTCGCCCTTGATCCCGGCTGTACCTACATCGCAGTCAATCAAGCCTCTGGTTTGGGCGTAGACAGCGATTGGCAAAACTATTTTGCGGCCAAATTAAATACCTTTAACCTGTTTTCTCAGTTGTCAGAAGAAGCCATCGTCGAATTAGGTCTGCTGCCTGCACATGGCTTAAAGCCAGGTTGGTATCACAGCCATCCGCAAAAAGCGCTGACACCGCCTGCAATACAGACCATTAGTATTGCTTATCATAGCGAACATCCAGTTTTCCCGACCTTAGCGAAAGCCATCGCGTCATTGTTAAAACAAGATGGACTGGCGGTGAGGTTTATCCGCTACGAGCATATCCCCGATGATGTGAGCGATATTGATTTGTGGATAAAACCTATGGGTTTGGGCACCCATCGTGACGATACACTGCGCGGTTGGCTACTTGGCTACAGTGATATTGAACAATTAAGCACTGCAGAGCAATTTGGCCATATTCAGCAAAGCATCGAACATTGGCAACAGCTGCCAAATGCCGCTTTTCCCGCAAGAGAAATCGGACGCTATGTTGTGGAAAATAAGCTGATTATTCCTATGTTTCACTGCTGGCTTGGCGTGAGTAAAGATCATTGCGGCGCATTGCAAAATGCCAAATGCAATGCGCTGGGTTGGTTTGATTTCTCTAAGGTATGGGTGATGCCAGAGCACCCTGAGCGTTTGTCACATCAGTAAATGTCTAGGATGAACAACTTAAACAATGGCCTTTTTGCTCATTACTTGGCGGCTGTGACCAATGCGGCGGGCAATCGTGCGCAATGAAGGGGTTTTCCAACACCTTTAGCCATTGCTCTATCACGTCATATTGCCCATTTTCCACTAAGGTAATGGCTTCTTGAGCAAGGTGAGTCCGCAGTAGATATTTAGGGTTTACAGCTTGCATTGCTTGCTGGCGTTGCTTGTCTTTATTGTCGTGGTCGTGAATATAGTCAACGGCTAGGCGTGCTTGATAGCGAGTTAACCATTCACTAAATTCAGCATTATTAATGTCATGGGCTAGGTCACTATGCCAGTTCCTGCAATCTATCTCTGACAAACACCGCAAGGTATAGTGATAATCCAGTTCGAGCTTTTCCATTAGCAATAAACATTCATTGATCAACTCAGGATCGCCATCTTGCTCACTGATCAAGCCAAAACGGGCACGCATTAAACGTCGATATTCACTTTGTACAATAGAGGAATAACGGTGCAAGGCGGTTTCGATAGCGTCAGTATCAATAAGTTTGGATAAGGCGTAGCCTAACGCGGATAGATTCCACTGCCCAATGCCAGGCTGCTTATCAAAGGCATAGCGCCCGCTGTAATCACTGTGATTGCAAATATAACTAGGTTGATAAGTGTCTAAAAATGCAAAAGGCCCATAATCGAAAGTCAGCCCCAAAATAGACATGTTATCGGTATTCATCACCCCATGACAAAAGCCATAAGCATGCCATTTGGCTATGGTATTGGCGGTGCGAGAGACTACTTGCGCAAAAAATTGTTCATATTTATCAGGTGCATTTAGATCGATTTCGGGCATATGCCAATGCATTACATGCTCCGCAAGTAGCTTAAGTTGCTGGTCTTGACCGCTGTAAAACAGGTATTCAAAGTGCCCAAAACGAATATGACTGGGGGCGACTCGCAATAACGTGGCGGCGCACTCCGTTTCTTCTCTTTGTACTAGAGTTGTTGAGCCTAACATCGCTAATGCTTGTGTGGTGGGGATGCGCAAGCCCTGCATAGCGGCGCTGATGAGATACTCTCTTACGGTGGAACGTATTACCGCGCGACCATCGCCATTTCGAGAATAGGGGGTTTGTCCGCTGCCTTTTAGGTGAAAATCCCACTTTTTACTGTCAAGCAGAGCGCAATTTGGCGCAATAAATTCCGCCAATAATAGACCGCGTCCATCACCTAAGTCTGGATTGTATTGGCCAAATTGATGCCCTGTGTACTTCATTGCCAAGGGTTGCCAGTTTGGTAAAACTTCACTGCCTGCTAGCAGTGAAGTCAGTAACTCTTGCTCAGTATTTAAGAGATCGACACCAAGGCGTTTAGCCAGAGATTGATTAATATGAATAAGATAAGGATGCGTTAAAGGCTCTGGCATCACGGGTGTGGAGAGCGAAGCACCTAATTTAGCGTAACTGTATGGGTGATCATGTAAATACTCTAATTGCGCTAAACTTTTCATTAAAACCAATCCTTGGTTGAAGTTTCTGAACTTAATTCATAACTATGAGTACGTTACAGGTGTGACAATGTCACTAATTGTTTGGTGTATTGATGCTGCGGCGCATTAAATACTTGTTCTGTGGCGCCATATTCAATCACTTTGCCTTCTTTTAACACCATAGTATTGTGGCACAGTGAGCGCACCACATTCAGATCATGACTGATAAATAGATAGGTGAGACCGTATTTCACTTGTAACTCTTTTAATAATTGTAGAACTTGTGCTTGTACGGTTCTATCTAATGATGAGGTTGGTTCATCTAATAGAAGAAATTCAGGTTTTAATATTAGCGCTCGCGCGATGGCAATTCGTTGCCTTTGCCCACCTGAAAACTCATTAGGGTAGCGATGCCGAGTCTGTTTATCCAGATCGACTTCTTCCATTACTTGACAAATTTGCTCATCAATTTGTTGCTCGCTAAGCTGTTGATGCACTCGCAGTCCTTCACCAATAATTTGCGCCACCGACATTCTAGGGTTAAGCGCCGAGAAAGGGTCTTGAAACACCACTTGCATGCGACGCCTTACAGGCAGCATCTGTTTGCGATCTAATTGTGAGAGCTCTTCTTTATCAAAGACGATGCCGCCTTCGCTTTCAACTAAGCGCAAAATCGCCATACCTGTAGTCGATTTCCCGGAGCCACTTTCACCCACCAGCCCCAAAGTGTGGCCTTTTTTAAGTGTGAAATTCACCCCGGTGACGGCTTTAGTATGATCAATGACGCGCTTAAATACGCCGCCCATAATTGGGAACCATACTTTTAAATCATGAGTTTGTACCAGATGTGCATTATTAGCATCAACGGTTACCGGTTTGCCAGAAGGATCGGCGTCAATGAGCATCTTAGTGTAAGGGTGTTTAGGGCTTGCAAATAGCGTATGACAATCGGCAGTTTCTACCAATTTTCCTTCTTTCATCACACATACACGATTGGCGATGCGTTTTACAATGCTTAGATCGTGGGTAATAAACAGCATTGCCATTCCTAACTCTTGTTGCAAATCTTTTAACAAGTCCAGTATTTGCGCTTGAACTGAGACATCAAGAGCGGTAGTAGGCTCATCGGCAATGAGCAGTTCAGGTTCGTTAATTAAGGCCAGTGCAATCATCACTCTCTGCCTTTCACCGCCACTGAGTTCATGAGGGTAGGCGTTAATTTTACGTTCGGGATGACGAATTCCGACTTTGTTTAGCCAACTGAGCGCCAATGCTTTAGCTTTGTTTGGGCGCAGTCCTCGATGAATTTCAACGGTTTCGACGAGCTGTTTACCGATTTTATGTAAAGGGTTTAACGACACCATCGGCTCTTGAAAAATCATACCAATGCGCCCGCCACGCACACCCCGCATGCGGCGTTTGGACAAAGAGAGTAATTCCTGATCATCAAAATGAATGGTGCCAGATTGATAGACGGTGCTGGTTTTGGGCAGCAAACGAAGAATGGCATTAGCAGTGACCGACTTACCCGAACCACTTTCGCCCACTAACGCTAAGGTTTCGCCCTTATTTACGGTTAAACTTACATTGTAAGTCACTGTTCTTGGGTTGTTTTTTCCGCCAAATGCCACTGAAAGATCACGAATATTTAAAAGCGGCTCAGTCATGTAAATGTCCTATTCTTTGTGCCATGTGAAGGCTACAAACTAAAAATGTTGAATCGAGCAAGTGAAAACTCAGGTTCATTTGAGTAACAAAATGTACACTTACTAAACAATATTTGCGTATTAGCTCTCAATTTCTCAAATAATGTGTAGCTCTATCAAAAAAACTGATATATGGTTAATTGTAGTATTTAAATACAAACCACAAATTTCAAAACTTTGTCTGGTGATCCCCCTAAACTGACTCAGGAGGCTAAAATGCCAAAAGAAATCTACCAATCAGCTTACAGCCTCGCAAAAGAAGCTGAATTACACCTTCAGTTGCTGCAAAAATGCTTGCGTTCTTTAGACGTCACTATCAACGATTCGTTGCCTCAAGCGACTTCTATGATTGAGAACATCTCTGCGCAAAGCGCAACGAGCCTTTCTGCAACTGCTGAGCTTGCTACTGAATTGCGTGAAGCTATTGCTCAAGCTAAACTTTTAGAGCAAGCCGTTTAAATTCGTTTTTCTCGTATTGTTAAAAGGCGCTGTGAGCGCCTTTTTTGTTGTCTGCGCTACGGTTTTTACTGTTTTTATTAAGAGTTTTCACAGGCTTTACGCTTGCGCATGTGGATCAAAGGCATCTCGCACAGCTTCACCAATGAACACCAACAAGCTGAGCATGATCGACAGTACAATAAAGGCTGAAAACCCGAGCCAAGGCGCTTGTAAATTGGCTTTCCCTTGCGCGAGTAATTCTCCTAATGACGGCGAACCGCTAGGTAAACCAAAACCCAAGAAATCAAGAGAGGTTAAGGTCGTCACCGAACCCGATAAAATAAACGGAATCATGGTCAGCGTTGCCACCATAGCGTTAGGCAACATATGTCGACTGATAATGCGTTTATCACTCACCCCAAGCGCATGCGCCGCTTTAATGTAATCGAAGTTACGACAGCGCAAGAATTCAGCGCGCACCACACCAACTAAACTCATCCAACTAAACAGCACCATGATGCCAAGTAGCCACCAAAAGTTTGGCTCAACGAAGCTTGATAAAATAATCAGCAAGAAAAGGGTTGGCATGCCTGACCAGACTTCAATAAATCGTTGACCAATCAGATCCAGCTTGCCACCGTAATAGCCTTGAGTTGAACCGACAATCACCCCAATAATGCTACTGACAATGGTCAGCACGACGCCAAACAAAACCGAAATACGAAAACCATAAATAATGCGTGCCAATACATCACGCCCGCGATCGTCGGTGCCTAACCAATTAGTGCTATCGGGCGCAGATGGAGCGGGGGTGGGCAAATCGTAGTTGATGGTGTCATAGCTAAAACGGATGAGAGGCCAAACGATATAGCCTTTTTCGTTAATTAAATCTTGTACATATGGGTCGGTATAATCTGCTTCTGCGGCAAATTCCCCGCCAAAATCCGTCTCCGAATAATGTTTAGCAATAGGAAAGTACCAGCCGTTATCAAAGCTAATAAACAGCGGTTTGTCGTTGGCGACTAATTCGGCAAATAAACTCACAGTAAACAAAATGGTAAAAATCCATAGTGACCAATATCCACGGCGATTGCCTTTAAAGCGCTCTATTCGTAATTTAATGAGTGGATTCATTTATCTGGCCTCAAAATCAATGCGTGGGTCGACCCATGAATAGGTGAGATCGGAAATAATACTCAGCAAAAGCCCCAGTAAGGTCATGATATACAACGAGCTAAACACCACAGGGTAGTCGCGCTGAATGGTTGATTCAAAGCCAAGTAAGCCGATGCCTTCTAACGAAAACATCACTTCAATCAACATAGAGCCGGTGAAAAATATGCTGATAAAGGCGCTCGGGAATCCGGCGATAATGATGAGCATGGCGTTACGAAAAACGTGTTTATATAAAATGCTTTTTTCATCCAATCCCTTTGCTCTGGCTGTGACCACATATTGCTTGTTAATTTCGTCCAGAAAAGAGTTTTTGGTTAGCATGGTTAAGGTGGCAAAACCGCCAATCACCATGGCTAAAGTAGGGAGCGCTAAGTGCCAGAAATAATCGATGACTTTTTGATACCAATTGAGCGAGTCAAAATCGGATGACACTAAGCCGCGCAGTGGGAACCAATCTAAATAATTGCCACTGGCAAAGACAATAATCAGCAAGATAGCAAATAAGAATCCGGGGATGGCATATCCGATAATCACCAGCGCACTGGTCCAAATATCAAAGCGCGAACCGTGATGAATGGCTTTTACAATACCCAGAGGAATAGAGACTAAGTAGATAATTAAGGTGCTCCACAAGCCAAGGGAGATGGAGACTGGCAGTCTTTCGACAATCAAATCTATGACGTCGCCGCCTTTAAAGAGGCTTTCGCCAAAATCGAAAGTAATATAGTTTTTGAGCATTTCAAAGTAGCGAACATGCAAAGGCTTATCGAAGCCAAATTGCTTTTTAATGGCGTCGATCACTTCAGGATCCATGCCTCTTGAACCGCGATAGCCAGTAGTTTGAGCGTCTTGATTCGCCACGCTAAGCTCAACTTCTTGACCGCCACCAGTAAAGCGCTCCATTACGCCAGAATCTAAGCCTTCCATCTGCGCAATGGCTTGTTCTACGGGGCCGCCGGGCGCAATTTGGATGACAAAAAAGTTAATGGTGATGATCGCCCATAAGGTAGGGATGACAAGCAAAAGGCGTCGGATGATATAGGCTGACATTGCTACTCTATGTGTGAAATGGAAATAAAGGGGGAATGATTCCCCCTACGTATCGGGTCTTTGCCAAATATTTACGTTTATCAAAGCGTTAGGTTTTATTAACGACGTTTAGCGGGCAGTTTTTGCGCTTTGTCATTGTCAATCCACCAAGTATCTAAACCAAGATCGTATTCAGGGCGAACCTCTGGGCGCGAGAACTTATCCCAACTGGCAACGCGAAAACGACTAGTGTGCCACGCCGGAATGGCGTAGAAATTCCATGTCAGCACGCGATCCAGCGCTGGACCTAATGCCTTGAGCTTTTCTGGATCTTGCTGGTGGATGTCAATTTGCTCGGTTAAATAATCGATGGCTTTATTGTTTACGCCCGCTTGATTATAAGTGCTGTCGATAAAGTGGCTGTGCCACGCTATTTTTAGATTATTGCTTGGATAGGCGTTGGCCGAATAGGAGGAGAAAATCATATCGTAATCACGCTCGTGCCAACGTTTTAGGTATTGTGTGGTATCAACCGTGCGAATTTTCATGTTGATGCCCAAATTGCTCAGATTTTTCTTTAACGGATCGGCAATTCTCTCTGTGGTTGGGCTATACGCCATCAATTCAAACTCGAATGGTTTGCCCGTTTTGCTATTGGTCAGTATGCCTTTTTGGATTTCCCATCCTGCTTCTTTTAATAGCTTGAGCGCAGTACGCATTTGGGTACGAATACGTCCCGAGCCATCACTTGCCGGAGGCGCGTAGGCGCTGCCAAATACGCGCGCAGGAATTTGTTCTTTCAGTGGCGTTAATATTTCAAGCTCTGCAGCACTGGGCGCGTTTTTTGCTTGGTAAATGGTGTTTTGGAAATAGCTGCTAGTGCGAGTGTATTGTTGGTAGAACATATTTTTGTTCATCCACTCAAAATCAAGGGCGTAGGTGAGCGCCTCGCGCACTTTGGGATCTTTAAAAATATCGCTTTCGGTATTGTAGATAAAACCTTGCATGCCACGTGGCATGGTATTGCTGATCTCTTCTTTAACAATATAACCTTTGTCAAAATTGCTGCCGGTATAAGAGGTTGCCCAAAACTTGGCGGTGCCTTCTTGCCTAAGATCGTATTCACCGGCTTTAAAAGCTTCTAGCATCACAGTGTCGTCACGATAGTAATCGTATTGAATGGTATCGAAATTGTTTCTGCCGACATTCACCGGCAGATCTTGCGCCCAATAATCCTTTACGCGAGTGTAAGTGATACTTTGACCGGGTTTAAATGAGTCAACTTTATACGGGCCACTGCCTACAGGCGGCTGTGACAGCGGCTGACTTAAATCCTTGTCTTGCCAAAAATGAGCGGGTAATACGGCGCTTCCTTGTACAAATGAAAACAATACGTCTCTGTCGGATTGCTTCATTTCAATGCGTACGGTTTTATCGTTTAACGCTTTGACGGACTTAATGTTTTTATAATAAGTTTTGTATTGTGGTACACCTTGCTCAACAAACTTTTGGAAGGTAAATTCCACATCTTTTGCAGTAATCGCGACACCGTCATGAAACTTTGCCTTGGGATTAATATCCACTTCCATCCATGTGTAATCGTCACTGTAACGCAGCTTTTCAGCGATTAATGGATAGGAGGTATTAATTTCGTCGGTCGGTGAGAACATCAAGGTATCGTACAGTTCACCTGTCATAGCCCCAGGTTTGCCCCGCGAACCATAGCGGTTAAAGCTGTCGTAGGTGCCGATTGCACCATAGGTTACATGACCGCCTTTTGGCGCTTTAGGATTTACGTAATCAAGATGGGTAAAATTAGCAGGATATTTAGCCTCACCAAAGCCTGATAAATGTGTAGATTCAATCACCTGCGCGTGAAGCCATGGTGAACAAAAAATAGCAGCTATGATCAGCGTCCTTTCTAGCATGTCGCTCTCCGTTTCCCTAAAAATGTGCGTACTGATGATGAGTTTTATACCAATATGATACGCAACTAGTTGTGCTTATTATCCTATTATCTTAGCTAAAACACAGCTAAGTATTTCAATAATAGTGATAAATATTTGGTTAATTTTTGATTAAATAGCTGAGGTGCTGTGTACAAAAGGCATAAGTGAGGGTTTATTGAACAGTTATGGCATAAGCCTGTAGCAAAAATGGAAGTGGTTGATGGTTTTTAAGAAGGTTAAAGGTATATACTAAATGTATGTATCGGTATGAGATTTGGCAATGCAAAAACAGTTAGACGAGATTTTAAGCGGTGAGTTGCTAAAAGAGCACAAAACCGTGCATGCCATGATTAAGATCTACTGCGCTAAACATCATCAAACGGTACATGGCTTATGCGGTGAGTGTAGCGAACTTAGTGACTACGCAAAAACAAAATTAGACCGCTGCGTATTTGGGCAAAATAAACCAACCTGTAATCGATGTCCTGTGCATTGCTATCGACCTGAACAAAAAGAACAGATGAGAACGGTGATGCGTTTTTCTGGCCCTAGAATGCTATTAAAGCATCCTCTATTAGCTATTCGACATTTAAGGCATGAAAAAAAGCCTGCCCCTGAAGTGCCAAAACAAAATGTTTCGAATCGACACTTAAGAAAGCAGGCTAAATAATACTAATGCAATAGAGCGCTAAAAAACGCTTCTAGCGGTTACCACCGGAGTTGTTGTTCGCAGTATGATTGCGTTGCGGACGACGACGTCTTGGCTTATTGGCGCCATCATTTGCAACAGATGGCGCATTGCCCTTAGCGCTGCTATTCCCTTGCGACTGATTTTTAGTATTACCTTGCGTATTACCCTGACTGCTACCCTGTGGCGTGCGCTTTGCAGAGGGGCGTCGGCCTCTATTCGCAGGTTTGTTTCCACTTGAATTGTCGCCGGAACGTTGTCCGTCTTTATGTCCAGTTCTTGGTCGTTTTGGCTTGCTAGAGCGAATAGGGCGAGCATTAAGGTTCGACTCTGGAATTGGATGGACCGGTAGGAAACCAGGCATTACGTGACGCTCTAGCACTTTGCCGATTAGACGTTCTATCGAAAACAACTCTGAGGCTTCATCTATACAGACTAATGAATAGGCTTTGCCTGTTTCTCCAGCACGACCAGTACGACCGATGCGGTGTACATAGTCTTCAGATACGTGAGGTAAATCAAAGTTAACCACTTGCGGCAATTGTGGGATATCTAAACCTCTAGCGGCGATATCAGTTGCTACTAACACACGAATTTTACCTGTTTTAAACTCTTCAAGTGCTTTAGTACGTGCACCTTGGCTTTTATTACCGTGGATAGGGAGTGCAGAGATACCTTCTGCGTCTAGGTAACGAGCAAGGCGATTGGCGCCGTGTTTAGTTTTGCTAAACACCAATACTTGTTGCCAATTTCCTTCCTTGATTAAATTAGCCAAAATTGCCGATTTTTGCTTCTTATCTGCAACGTAAATACTTTGCTCAACTAATTGAGTGGTTGAGTTAGGTGGACTAACCGACACTTCGACCGGGTTATTAACCAAGCCGCGTGCTAAGTCACGAATTTCAGGTGAAAAGGTCGCTGAAAACAGTAGGTTTTGACGCTGTTTTGGTAGCAAATCAAGAATTCGTTTTATGTCACGAAAGAAGCCCATATCCAACATACGGTCAGCTTCATCAAGTACTAACACTTCTAGCTGCGAAAACTTCACTGCGTTTTGGTTATATAAATCTATTAGACGTCCTGGCGTTGCCACTAATACGTCACAACCTTTGCGAAGATTGGCAATTTGCGGGTTAATTTTTACTCCACCAAATACAACCGTTGAAGTGGTTTCAAGGTGCGCACCATATTGAACCACACTTTCATGCACTTGCGCGGCTAATTCTCGAGTCGGCGTTAATATTAACGCTCTTACATGATTTCCCTTAGGTCTTGGGCCTGAGCTTAATCTTTCTAACAATGGCAAACTGAAACCGCCGGTTTTACCGGTACCGGTTTGCGCTGCTGCCATGACGTCTTTACCTGCAATAATGGCAGGGATGGCTTTTTCTTGGATAGGAGAAGCCTTTGTATAACCTAGATCGTCAATAGCGCGAAGAATAGGGGCAGATAGACCAAGGGAGTCAAAACTCATAGATGTTCTCGATGTGAAAGGGTGGAGGCGGATTTGCCTGCAAACTAAGAAACTAGTAGGAGCGTAGTTGAATAATACCAATCACACTAAGTAAGTGATCAGAACTAGCGCAGGAAAAATGTTCGAGAACAAGGCAGAATTTTTGATAAGTAGTTATTCTACAATCAAAAATTCTAACGCCGTTATCGAGCATTTTAACAAGCTAGAATGACCAGTTATTTAGTACGATTGGTATAAAGTACAAAACGCTCACCTTCTTGGGAAGGAGCGCTATTTTGCGTTCTTTCAGCGGATACATCAATAAGAATCTATCTAGCAGACCACAACAGTGCTTATTAATGAATGAAAAAGGGGTGATTTGTTAACAAATCACCCCTTAATGTGCTTTATCTCGATATTGCTTAACTTAGGCTGAGGGTTTGCCAGAGGATGGCGCAGGAATAAATATGGCGATAACCCCAACCACTAGCGCGGAGCCAATAAGATCTTCTGGTCGATGCATGCCAAGCCATAAACGACTGTACGCAACGCCTAACCCCCATAACAACAAAATAGAAAGGGCAAGGTATTGTTTACGCTGCACAAATAAACCGCCAAAGAAGAATAAACACAGCGCCACAAATACAGTATGTCCAGATGGGAACGAGTAATCTGTTTCACCTTGCCAGTGAATGGTGCGCCAGTGCGATACACTGTTTGACGCCTGATCTATGACGGCGTTTTGATCCGGCATATCGAGGTGATAGAAATCTTGTGGAGAATCGACCAAATGTAATTGTGTCAAGGCTTCGGTGTAAGGACGAGGGCTTTGAGTCACTTTTTTAAGCAGTGATTTTGCACCAAAAGAGAGCACAAGTAACACGCCAAGCTGTACCATTAAGATGAACAGACGTTTTTTTGTTGGTGTTTTTAGTGCAATAGCAATGACTAAAACGGCTAATGTAATTAAGAACCCTTGCGAGCCTGCAGAGTAGGTCAGATAGGTAAATATGGCCCCTAATGTACTTGAATCGGAATGTAATAGATCGATTGCAGGGATTAATGAGGTAAAAATAGCGACGGCAATGAGAAATACGCCTACCACTAACAGACCACTAATATTATTTTTCCAGTACTGTAAATTCATCTTGCCTATAACTCTTAATGTATTCGTATGAATAGTATGTTGATTTGAATAGTGTAACGTGATGCAAAGTAAGCACGTAAAACTGAAACTAATATTTCGTCCAGATGCTGATTATATGGACAATTATCCGTTGTTTAGCGTGTTATTTTAAACTTGCAGTAGAGAATACCTGAAATTAATCTCTGCTATTGTCAATGTGAGGCTAGTTTTAACCGCTTAACGCCTATATTTGACCTGTATTATGACTTCATTATGGCAATGCCAAGTATATAACCTTCCTTGACAGTTATTACGATTAACACTTAGCTGTAATGATCTGCGATGGCACGATAGAGCGAATCTCAATGAACAAAATGACGATACATCAACACAAAACAGCAGCACTGTTGTCACTATTATCACGATTGCTACTGCTTAGCATCACTATTGTGCTTAGTGGTTGTGCCACCTATAGCGTGTCAGAAAAAGAGATGACTGAATATTTACATGACAATGTTAGTTTCAATCAGTCTGTTGGGGTTGAAAACCTTATGTATGCGCAAGTTTCAGTGACCGACCTTGAAGTGAAAATTGGGCGCAGCGATGCTAACCGAATAGCTGTGTTTGCCAATACTATCGCTAACGTACAACTGTTTGATTCGCCAAAGCAACGTTTGGATTTGGATCTCGAATTTAGCGCAGTGCCTCATTACGATGCCAAAACAGGCGAAGTATTTTTGCAATCCATTCGCCTAGAAAAATTCACGGAAAATGGCACACCATTACCCGCAGACATAAAACGACTTATTAAACCAGCGGTCTCTATGATTGGCTATGGCTTGTCGCAAAAACCAGTGTATAAGCTCGATAGCAATGTATTGCAACAAGCACTGATTAAATCCGCTGAACCTAATTTGGTGATTAGAGACAATAAGTTGGTCATTGAGCTGTTTGATTAAGCTTTTTGGTTAAGTGGAGAGTGCTGCGATATAGATATAGCGAAATAACATGCTCTTGGTTCAAACCGTAGCATCAACCTTTAGGGAAAGTGACAACATGAACTTTTTAGGCCATTTACATTTAGCGCATGTGAGCAATAGCAGTTTATTAGGCAATCTGCTAGGGGATTTTGTGCGTGGTAATCCGCAAGGGCATTATCCGCCAAAGGTGACTCATGGTATTCGCTTGCATCGATTTATCGACAGTTTTACCGACAGTCACCCTGCAATTGCCGCTATCAAGCCTCTATTTGGCGAACGTCGCCGCTATGCACCGATAGCGTTAGACGTGTTTTGGGATCACTGTCTTGTGCAGCATTGGGATAAGTTTCATCAACAATCACTAGCTCAGTTTTGTGAGCATGCCCAGCAACTGACCCATCCTAAGTTCATTCATTCTGCGCCGGATATCATTCTTCCTGAGCGTTATCAAAAAGTGATCACTAGCATGTGGGATGGCGGCTGGATTTATTCTTATCAAGATCTGGATAACGTCGGCTTTGCCCTTAGCCGAATGTCGCAGCGCAGTGTCCGAATGGCGCCTTTATCCGATTGCTTTGCAACATTACAACAGCACTACCAAACGCTCGACCAAGTGTTTCTCGATTTTTATCCAGAGGTGATAGAGGCTGTAACTGAGGCTAAATTAAAGTAGAATCCCTGCCTTAAAGAAAACATCCAACGGAATCCTGTATGCCTGCATCCCAATTTGCCGACCTTGGTCTTGAAACCTCTCTTGTTGAACACTTAGAGAAACTGAACATAGTGACACCAACACCGGTACAAGCCGAAGGCATTGTGCATGTGCTTGAGGGGCGAGATGTGTTAGCCGCGGCGCAAACAGGTACTGGCAAAACAGCCGCTTTTGGATTGCCGATCATTCAAAAGCTGATGGGTGAGATCACCGCTCATAATCCGCAGTCGCAATGCAAAGTTAAAGCTCTCGTTTTAGTGCCAACCCGTGAACTGGCGCAGCAAGTGTTTGATGCGATTACTGAGTATGCTAAGCCAACGGAGCTAAAAACCGTGGTGGTGTACGGCGGCACTAGCTTTAATGTGCAAGTGACCAATCTTAATCGTGGTTGTGACATTTTAATCGCCACTCCGGGAAGATTGCTTGATCACCTGTTTAATAAAAACCTCACTTTGCAATACACCCAGTATTTAGTGCTTGATGAAGCAGACCGCATGTTGGATATGGGTTTTATGCCCGATATTAAACGCATTTTGCAAAAGCTAAACAGTGACCGTCAAACTCTGTTTTTCTCCGCAACTTTTAAAAAAGCGGTTAAAAATCTTGCGTACAAAATCTTAAATAACCCTGTAGAAGTGGAAGTGAGCCCTGCCAACTCGACGGCGGATAGTGTTGAACAAATCGTTTATCCAGTGGATAAAAAGCGTAAACGTGAATTGTTGTCGTATCTAATTGGTTCTCGTAATTGGCAACAAGTATTGGTGTTTACCCGAACCAAAGAGGGCGCGGAAGCACTGGCAAAAGAGCTAAAACTGGATGGCATCCAAGCCGCTTCAATTCATGGTGATAAAAGCCAAGGCGCCAGACAGCGTGCGTTAGATGAGTTTAAAGCAGGCAAAGTGCGCGCGCTGGTGGCAACGGATGTGGCTGCTCGTGGCATCGATGTTAAAGAGTTAGAACACGTCATCAATTATGATATGCCATACAAAGCCGAAGATTATGTGCACCGCATTGGTCGCAGTGGCCGCGCTGGTAACGTGGGGCATGCTGTGTCTTTTATGAGTCACAATGAGCAATATCTTTTAGAAGCCATTGAGCGATTGCTGGACCAGAAATTACCGCAAGAGTGGTTAGCCGGATTTGAGCCAAGCCCAGATTCAGAAGTGTTTGAAGAAAACGCGCCTCGTCGCAGTCGCAGCTCTGAAAAGCGTAAGCTGAAAGCAAAACTAGGCGTACATAAAAATCGTGGTAAGAATCGCCGCCGTTAATAGGGCAACTAATAGCGTCGGGCATAGCATCTGGCTATAAAAACAATAAAACCGTCGTTATCTATCACAGATAACGACGGTTTTTGCTTATTTATTAGTAGCTTAGTTATTAATAGCTAAGTTCTTAATTACTTAGCGCTTAATCATTCAATTTGTTAGCCAAATGCTCTAATAGCAGCGCAATATCATCCGCGCTGACGTCTTTGTGGGTCACAAAGCGAATAGGGTTACTTGGGGTCACTAAAATGCCTTCTTTTTCTAAGTCGGCGCAAATAGCGTCGATATCAACCGCATCATCCAGCTTAGCAAACACGATATTGGTTTGTACCAGTTCAGGTTTAACGTGAAAGCCTTTTAGCTTAGCTAGACCTTGCGCCAGAATTTGCGCGTTTGCATGATCGACCGACAGTTGCGCGACTTGTTCAGTGAGCGCTAATTTTCCCGCTGCCGCCAGTAAACCCACTTGACGCATACCACCGCCTAGCATTTTACGGATGCGACGCGCTCTGTTTATGGTGACAGTGTCACCTAAAAGAAGAGAGCCAATCGGTGCACCTAAGCCTTTAGATAAGCACACTGTCATAGTGTCAAAATGCTGAGCAATTTCTTTAATATCAACACCTAACGCCACTGCTGCATTGTAAACACGTGCGCCATCAAGGTGCAGTTTTAAGCCGTGCTTATCCACAAACTGACGTGCTTGGGCTAAATACTCAAGCGGCAGTACTTTGCCATTAATGGTGTTTTCTAAACTGAGTAATTTAGTTTGCGCGCAGTGAAAATCGTCCGGTTTTATTGCCGCTTCAAGCTTCTTAAAACACAAAGTGCCATCGGGTTCATTCATGATAGGTTGTGGCTGAATTGAGCCTAATACTGCCGCGCCGCCAGCTTCGTATCGAAAGTTGTGTGCTTGCTGACCACAAAGATACTCATCGCCACGTCCGCAATGCGACATTAAGCCCAGTAAGTTGGCTTGCGTTCCCGATGAGGTAAACAGCGCTGCTTCAAACCCATGAGTTGTTGCCGCCCAAGCTTCCAGTTCGTTAACGGTTGGGTCATCCCCGTAAACATCATCACCCACAGGGGCGTTAGCGATGGCGTCGCGCATTGCTTGGGTAGGTTGGGTGACAGTATCTGAGCGAAAGTCCATGACTATTCCTTTTAATTTAATATTCCGTTGAGTAATGCTTTTGACAGCGTTGCGATTGTTTTAGCGTCGGTGATTTTATCTTGTTGAATCCAAGCGAGCAGATCATCAATGGAAACCTCAAGCACTTCGATAACTTCGTCAGTATCTTGGCTTAAACTTTGGGTTAATGATAAGTCTTGCGCAAGATACAGATATTGAACTTCATTACAAAATCCCGCCATTGGGGTAAGTTTGCCAAACCCTTGCCACTTTTTGGCGCTATATCCGGTTTCTTCTTCCAGTTCACGCTTGGCCGCAGTCAGCGGATCTTCATTTGGATCGAGCGTGCCTGCGGGTATTTCTAGAAGCCAGTCTTTTAATGAAGGGCGGTATTGATTGAGCAATAACAGCTTATTTTGTGATGTTCTTGCCAAAATAACCACCGCACCTGGGTGAACAATTGAGGTGTGTTCAACCTCTACGCCGTTGGGCAGAGTTAAAGGTTCTTCAATGAGAGAGAGATTCTTCCAGCTATGCAGAGTTTTATGCATGATTTGTTACTCAATTAAGGTTATTTTTCGGCATTCGTGTTTACAATTATGGTGAATGCGCTGGCGTTAAAAACGCACATGCATTCAAACTAACGTATTGAATGAATAGGTTAAACAACACATTTACAAACTAAGTTTGCAGTGTGAGCCAGATCTCGCTAAGTTATTAGACCTACTAGGGAAAAGAGCCCAGCAGTGGCGTATACTTCAAACAGGGTCAATAAGCAGTTTAATGGAGCAATTTTAGAATGGAAAACACCCGTGTGTCTCATGCGCAGCGCGCATTACGTTCCGAACGTATTAATAAACTAGTTAAAGTGCTTTCGGAAGGTGTTTATGAACGTGAACACACCATTAAACTCTGTTTACTTGCCGCCTTATCCGGTGAGAGTGTGTTTTTGCTCGGACCACCGGGAATTGCCAAAAGTTTGATAGCAAAACGTCTCATTTCAGCCTTTGAAAGTAGCAGCTACTTTGAGTACCTGATGACGCGCTTTTCAACCCCTGAAGAGGTGTTTGGCCCGCTCAGTATTCAAGATCTAAAAGATCATGGCCGTTATGTTCGTTTAACCAAAGGCTATTTGCCCACCGCTAACGTGGTGTTCCTTGATGAGATTTGGAAAGCAGGCCCGGCAATCTTAAATACCTTATTAACCGTGGTGAACGAAAAGACCTTTAAAAATGGCAGTGAAATTGAAAAAGTGCCAATGCGCCTGTTAATTTCCGCGTCCAATGAATTGCCCGATCAAGATAGCGGTTTGGAAGCGCTGTACGATCGCATGTTGGTGCGCGTGTTCGTCAATCGAATCCAAGATAAGCAAAACTTTCATAGCATGCTCACCGTTGGCACGCCGCAAGAAGCGCAAGTGCCTGAAGATCTGACCATTTCAAACCAAGAATATACTCAATGGTTAAATGAACTAGATAGCATGCCACTATCTGATGAAGTATTTAACAAGCTGTATCAGCTAAAAACCATGCTCGAAACTCGCCACAAAGAAAACGAAGACAAACTTAACTCTGATGAGTTGTATGTGTCGGATCGTCGCTGGAAAAAAGCGGTGAAATTATTAAAAGCGAGTGCGTTTTTTAATGGCCGCCAAAAAATCAATGCCCTTGATTTACTGCTCATTCAAGACTGTTTGTGGAATAGCCCTGCATCGCGCCTTATCGTCAGGGAAGTGATGCATGAATTTGCCTTAAAACACGCCTTCAATCAAAAAGAAATTTTGCAAATCATTGAAGATAGCAACGATGTATTAACTGATATTCAATGTGAAATCGAAGACGAAAACGTCATGCAAGTACAATCAGAGCACACCTCTGGACTGCTGCGAAAGGGCAAGGAAGGCTTTAAAGTTGATCTGGATGACTGGCGCTCGCACAGCGTAGGTAACGCGCGAAATTTAGTGAAATTGGTGCTATTGCAAAGTAATCAGTCCGTTTCAGAGCATGATAAAGGTGATACCCGTTATGTGTACGTACCGCATACTGAATTAGTCAACGCCATTAACCATGGCGGGGGAGATGTGTATGGTTATGTCAATCACAACCCTAATTTGATGTCTCTCAAATTTGCATTAGATGGCGAAAATCACCTTGTTATCAAAGATATTGCGAATCGCTCGGTGTTACTAGGTTTAGTCACTAACGCAGGGTTAGATGTGGAAAAACATCAAACTTGGCATGCGCGTGCCAACGAGGCGGTAAATCAATTGATGCAAGCTGAACTGCTGTTTACCAAAGTGCGCTCAGATTTTCATGGCGCTCTGCCGCATAACTTTATTGAGCCTGAATTGCCGACTGCGATGGAGTCAAGTTTGCAGCAACTATCGGTGACCTTAAATGAGTCACAGCAAAGATCGAAGAAAGTGGCGCAAAGGATCGGTATGCTTGCCGATTTCTTTACCGAATAGGAGAGCGCGATGCTTGGAGTTGATGCGTTAAATCTGGCAATGTCGGTCGCCGAATCCGGTATGGTTGAAACGGCAGTCAATGATTTGATTGGCCGCAGTCAGGTGTTGATGGCATCGGAAAAACCGGGCATGCAAGCGTCGGTTACCAACCATCTGCGTAAGTGGAAAGGTTCTGTTAAACGACGCATTAGCAAGGTATCCGAGTCGGAACAAGTTCGTGAAGAGTTGGCGCTTTATCAAACCGTGATTCACTGGGATGAAGCTCAGTTTGAAGAACAGATAAAATCGACGATTCGTCAGTTAAAAGGCAATAGCAATTTCTACTCCACCGCAAAACGCTTGTTGGAGCGACAAGAAAGTGCGCCCAATCCTATGTTTGCGCATTTTTTCTGCGATCAATGGTATCAATCTTTGTATCATTCGGTGAAGCAGTTGCAACTTGATGAGCTAGAAGTTGATAAGCAAAAGTTTTTAGACGATTTGTATAATCGTATGGAAAACATGAAAAACATGCGTCAAATCGGCGATGCGGGGGACGAAGCGCAACTGGGTCGCCTATGGGATATGGCGGCAGCTAAGCTAAGCCGTACCGATGTTGCAACCATGGCAAAATACGCCACCTTTTTACGCAAGCACAGCGGCTTAAAAGAGATAGCCAATGAACTTGGACGCATGGCAAGTCAAGTTGACGACCCTGCGCTGAGAAAAAGACCGGCGGTGGAATTGCAATTAGTCGAAGAGCAGTCAGATGAAGCGACCGATGATATTGTCGGCATTCATGAAAGTGACGATTTGAGCAAACTGCTGCCCAACGAAACTATGTTTCTAGCTTATCCTGAACTGGAAGTGATTTTCTACCAGCATTTAGTTGATAAACGTTTGATGAATTATCGCACCGCAGGTAAGTCTCGTAAGTTACGTAAAGTGAATGCGCATACGCCAAATTCTAGTGAGTTAGATTTAGAAAAAGGACCATTTATTGTTTGCGTGGATGCCTCTGGTTCAATGAGCGGTTTCCCTGAGCAGTGCGCCAAAGCGATGGCGTATGCTTTGATGCAAATTGCGTTAGCCGAGCAGCGAGACTGCTTTGTGATTATGTTTTCTACCGAACAAATTACCTATGAATTAACCAAAAAAGATGGCTTGCGTGAAGCGAGTGATTTTCTTTCGTACACATTTCATGGCGGCACAGACTTTGAGCCTGTATTGCAAAAATGCATCGATTTAATGCACACCGATAAATTTTTAAATGCAGATATGGTGGTGCTGTCAGACTTTATTGCGCCTAAACAGTCGCAAGAGATGGTGGATAAGGTGACTGAGTTACAAGCTAGGCATAATCGTTTCCATGCCCTTTGCCTTTCTAAATATGGCAACCCCGAATTGCTTGATATCTTTAGCCATCATTGGAGCTATCATCCGGGGTTGATGGGACGATTTATTAAGAAGCTGTGATCGCTGAAATAACTCAAAGCAAGCATAAAGCGCTCCCTTACCTAAGTAAGGGAGCGCTTTGTCTTATACCAATCGTACTAAATAACGGGTCATTCTAGCTTGTTAAAATGCTCGATAACGGCGTTAGAATTTTTGATTGTAGAATAACTACTTATCGAAAAATTCTGCCTTGTTCTTGAGCATTTTTCCTGCGCTAGTTCTGATCACTTACTTAGTATGATTAATGGAATTATTTGGCGGCTTTAAATTGCGCTTTGCGTAAGCGGTTTACGGTTGCCAGTAAATCTAATACTCGCGGCTTAGCAATATCACCATTATTTGGCATAGCGGCATGCCAATCGAGGGTTTCTAGTATCGCTTCACTCTCAAGGCTGAGATCGGAACTCCAACCCGGTTGCTGAGCCAATTGAAACAGTGTCCAGCCAATGGCATTGATTTCATTGGATGTTTGTAGCTGCTCTAGGGCCGAGATGTCGATAAATTCTTTACCAAAACGCAAAGCGCTTTTCCCTTTCGCGCCGACTCTAAATTTGCCTTCTGCAAGTAAGGTTTGCAAACAAGCACGATTAAACGAGCGCGGCTTGCTTTCTTGTAGCGGTTGTTCGCACTCATGACTGCGCGCAGAAGGGTGTAGCGCAATCACTTGTTTGGCTTTTTCACTGACATCAACAGGTTGATACTCATGCATTTGTATCACACTGTCCGCTTCGTCAAGGTAATCCCCTGATCCTCCCATCACTATGATGGAGCTGATGTTTTCTTGGTCGCGCAATTCGGCAATTCTATCGACCAAAGGAGTGATAGGTTCGGCATCTTTTGCCACTAGCGCTTGCATGCGCTCATCTCTGATCATGAAGTTGGTCGCTGAGGTATCTTCATCGATAAGCAAACATTTAGCGCCAGATTCTATCGACTCTTGCAACCAAGCCGCTTGTGAGGTTGAGCCAGATGCATCTTGGGTGGAGAAATCGGTAGTGGATTTCTGCATTGGCAGATGATTGATAAAGTTGGCAATGTTGAGGTTATGCACGCAACGTCCGTCTTCAGCACGGATCTTCATGCTCAATGGATCGGTGACGCAATATTCACGACCGTCACCAGGGATATGATCGTAAATGGATTTTTCAATGGCGTTCAGCAGCGTCGATTTACCGTGGAAACCACCGCCGACAATTAAGGTGATGCCTTTTTTAATGCCAAGACCGGTGACATAGCCTCTATTAGGCGTGTGCAATGTCACTGCAAGCTCAGACGGCGCTTTCATTGGCAGGGCATCTTTCATGGGCATATCACTTTCACCAGATAGGCGTGGCAATACACTGTTGTTGGCGATAAAGCTGACTAAATCGTGCTCGGCAAGTTGCTCTCTAAGCGCGCTTTGATCTTCAATCACTTCACAATGTTTAGCAAAGCGGGCTTGGTCAAGCTCGCGCCACAGCGTGGCTTTACGAATGTATTTCGGCAAATAGAAAGTAATGATATTGAGCGCTTTCTTAGCCAGAATAGAGCGTCCATCGGCCGGAAGATTAATTCTAAAGCGTAGCTCTATGCCTTGTTCGGTAAACAAGACTGCGGTGTTATCTAACACTACCTGCGCCGTTGTGGCAACAGAGATGGCATTGTCTTGTTTAGCAAATTCGGCAAGGGTGCGCCCAATAAAATCACGCGCCGCTAATTGATACGCCTCAGAGGTTTCTTTTATGAAATCTAAACCCGTTACAGACCACGGACGAATGGCTCTAAATCGGGAAGGGGAAGCGTAGGAGTCACCTTGAACATGGTCGATGTGCAAGGTGAAGTCAGTGAAGTCGTAACTTCCCTTGATCTGTTGATAAGCGCTGTAGTTTTGTTTTTCGAGTTTTTTCAGTTTTGCGGTAAGCAGATCCATTTGGGAACCCTAGATTTCAAGCATTGGCGGATTATAACAACCCTTTGGTGACTATGTTTATAAAAATGTTTATAAAAATGTTCATAAACCCCTTTATAAACACCCTAAGACAGTTATTTGGCCAATTGCCATGCTAATGCTGGTTCATCTCACTTTGTTTATATAAGAACTGCTCAAAGTCTTTGCGCGTCATAGGCCCGTGATACTTCTTGCCTTCGGCATACGGGGTATCAAACTGCAATAACCATTGTTCTTGCTCTTTACTTTCCACGCCCGTAAGCACGGTATCTAAGCCTAAACGGGTGGTAATTTGCATTAACGAATGTAAAAAGCTGCGATCTTCGGAGCTGTGCTGCAAATTATCGGTAAAGGATTTATCGATTTTAATGCGCTTAAACGGGCTGTGTTTTAAATAGCTAAATGAGGCGTGCCCATGCCCAAAATCGCACAAGGTTAAATTAATGCCCAGTGAAGATATTTGTTCTAGTGTGGCTTGCAGGGTAGATTCGTTGGCAAACAGTTGTTTTTCCGATACTTCAATTTCTAATGCTTCGCCGGGGATCTGTGCTTCTTTAAGCCATAAGTGTAGATACATAGCTAAATCTTTAGAGGCGAGTTGGCAAGCATTGAGCTTAATTGCCACTCTAAAGTGAGGCTTAATCGCGCGCCATTGCTTGGCGATATAAATGGACTTTCTGACCATAAAATGGCACAGCGCGTCCGCAATTTCCGGCTGATCGCACAACTGGCTAATAGAGAGTTCAGACACATTTCCCAAAATAGGGTGGTCCCAACGAATAGAAGTGCTGGCGCTATGCCATTGACCATTTTTTATCGCTATCTGAGGTTGATAAAACAGTTTGATCGCATTGTCGCGAATGGATTCAATAAAGTAGCTCTCAAGACGATTGAGCTTAGTGCCGCCTTCAATCTGGTTATCATCATAAAATAGAATACGTTTACCCGATTCGCGGGCATTTTGCATCGCTTGATAGGCTTGCACCGTTAAAGCCATGTTTTGTGGGTTGCGTTGCGGATGACTAATAGAAGCGCCGACATACACTTGTAAGCGCACTTTGCCCGATGGCACATCAAAGTCTTGCGAGGTAACGTCCATGATGTGGCGAATAATCGCGTCGTAGTTTTTGTTGTCGTTATTCGATAATAGGGTAAAGGCGATGTCATTCGATCGCGGGCGAGCACTCAATTGAGTTTTTGGCCCCAGTTCACCAAGTTTGTCTTTGATTTGTTTGATGATCTGATCGAGCGTTTCAGCGCCCATATCAATTTGGATTCGTTGCCCATTACTGATACCAAGATAAAACACTGACACTTCTTGGTTATGCAGATCCGCTTGATTAACGATGCGATTGGTTTCTAATTCCCACGCTTTGGCATTTAACAGTCCGCTACCGGTATCATGATGTTGCTGGTAGTGAATTTCTCGTTCAAGTTGTTTACGTTTTGTGGATTCTTTGTCCAGTTGATAGCTTAGGTTAGCCAGCTCGACAGTGCGGTTTTGTATGCGTGAATGTAGCTCTTTATTGACCAGTTGCAGTTTTTGGTTTTGATAGATGACGGTGAGTTGCGCTTCGACGGAATCCTTAAACACCGATAACAATTCTCGAATAGAGATTTTAAAGTGATTAATTTTATTATCCAGAATCGATAAGGTGCCAAATGGAGTACCGTTAGGCCAATGCAACGGAATCCCTAAGTAAGATTGGGTTTTAGCTGTGAGAGGTTTAGATAATTGTTGCCATTTTGGATCTAAGTTACGATCGGGGACAACCAAAATCGAATCCGTCTTTAAGGTTGTTTCACAAAAGTGATCCTCTCCAAGGGCAAAGGTGTCGCCCACTCGAATTGGGTTATCAATATTGTGATTGCAACAAAATACATCCAGTTGATGTTGATTTAAACGATTTATCATGGCCACAGGCACATGCGAAAACTGCGCTAGGATCTCTAACATATCTTGCCATGAGCAGTAGATCTTATTAGGGACTTCTAACTGTTGTGTATTAACTCTGGCCATACGTAATCCATTACTTTGCCATTGATGAATATTAAGTGAGTGTCGATTAAATCTATTTATGCCATACCGATAAGGTGTTCATGCTTGTGCGAGATAGAGCTAACTCAATAGCAAGGCTATGCAATAAAACGAATCAGTATTTTGCGGCAATTGCTTAAGGTGGACCTTTCACCGATCACCGGTTGAGATTAACACGCTGACATGTACTGGGTATTTAGCCAGTAATAGATGATCAACCCGACAAAAACTCACTTAAATTTGGTGACTAGTATAAGGATAGCCGTAGTTTGCCTGACCTGCAGAGGGATTCGCGGTTATCTTGTATGACAACCGCGAAGAGACGATATTCAAGATGTTAAGGGCGTAACGCCTGCAATTGTTCTAGGGTGTAATCTTGCTGATAATCGACCCCATCGATGGCAAAACCGTTCAGTTGTAAGAACTCGGTTTTAAAGCCGTGATAGTCGGCTAGCTGGCTAAAGTTATCCGCCGTTAACTGAGGAAGCAGTGCCGAGACGTTTTGTTGCACGCTGTGCTTTAATTCCCAATCATCCATCCGAATCAGTCGCTCTCCATCCACAATGGGTTGTGGGTATAACTTAGAGTTAAACAAGCGCTGCATCTGTTCAATACAAGTTTCATGCAGTCCCTGCGCTTTCATGGTTTTGTAGAGCGCTAATACATAAGGGGCAAAGGTAGGAATAAATACGCTAGCTTTGGTCACTAATGCTTTGCAAACACAGGCGTATGCACCGCCTTTAAAAGGCGCCAATTTTAAATTAATGGCATGGCTGGTTTGGTGTAAATCGACCTTAGCGCGTCCCAATGTCCCTTGATGGTAAATAGGGTGGGTACACTCTGGGCCAATATAAGAAAAAGCAATGCTTTGGCAATTTGGCGCAATGGCGTCTTTGTTGATCAGTAAATCTATCCAGCTTTGCCAATCTTCTCCGCCCATTACTTTTTGCGTATCTATGATCTCTTGCTCGCTCGCCGCCGGCAATTCAGTTTCTTGCCAAACATCATCTTCTAGTCGAATGCTTGCGCCTGTTAAAGACTCGCCAATCGGTTTTATTGATGAGCGCCACAGTTCGTCTGAATCCGGTTTAGGGCGCACGCCAGTGGCAAGGCTGTAGATGATTAAATCGACTTGTCCGTTAAATTGTGTCTCAATCGCGTCTAATACTTGCTGGCGAACTGAATCTGAAAAGGCGTCACCAATAATATTTACCGCTGTTGCACCTTTAGTTTGCGCTTGCTGCTTAAAATAAATGTTGTTGTACCATCCGGCGCTACCGACGCCTTTTTCCGAAGGCCCACGCTCGAACGAAACGGCAATGGTGTCTGCATTCGCTCCGCCAAAGGTGAGCGCAATGCGCGCTGCAAGCCCAAACCCCGATGAGCCTCCTAGAATTAATACCCGTTTAGGTCCATCACTGATGGGCTTTGAACGAGAAACGATTTCTATTTGGTTTTTGATTGCTTGCTCACATCCTGCAGGATGCGCAGTGCGGGCGACAACGCCATTGATTACCGGTTCAATCTTCATGATTCACTTGTCCTTTACAGTATTGGATTAAGCTGCTGTGCCACAAACTTAGCAATCCAAGGTTGAGCTTTTTGTGTAGGGTGCAAGCCATCTTGCATGATTAAATCTTTAGAAGTGATGATCTCGGCCAGAAAAAATGGAATCAATTCAACGTTCTTTTCTTTACTTACGGTAGGATAAACCTGTGCAAATGCTTGCGCATAGCGTTTACCGTAATTCGGTGGCACTTGGATCTGCATTAAAATCACTTTAGCACCGCTGTCTTGACTCAAATCGATGAGTTTATTGAGGTTATTTTTGACCAGTTTAGGTGAGAAACCTCGTAAACCATCATTAGCACCTAATTCAATCAGCACATAGTCCGGTTGATGTTGTTGCAATAGTGCCGGAAGTCGATTTAAACCATTACCTGTAGTATCACCTGATATGCTACCGTTAATGATTCTCATTTGATGGCCGTTTTGTGCCAGTTCATCGGGTAATAATGTTGGCCAAGCTTTTTCTATGGGCATTTGATAACCCGCACTTAAGCTATCGCCGAGCACAAGCAGTGTCGCTGCGCTGACATTCATGGAAAAACAAACAAAAAGTAAGGAAAGCAAACGTATCATGACCACATCCGTAATTAAGGCTCAATCTTTAACTAAAACAGTCTCTACCAAACAAGAACATTTAACAATCCTACAAAATGTAAATTTGGATATAGATTCAGGAGAAAGTGTTGCCATTGTTGGTGCTTCTGGTGCCGGTAAATCTACGCTGATGACCTTACTTGCCGGTTTGGACGTGCCGAGCGAGGGCGATGTGCAATTGTTGGGGCATTCGTTATCAAGTTTGAACGATGAGCAAAGGGCGGATTTGCGCAGTCAACATATTGGATTTGTATTCCAAAGCTTTCTATTGATCCCCAGTTTAAGCGCGTTAGAAAATGTGACTTTGCCGTGTTTACTTCGTGGAGAGGCCGAAGACAAACATCGAGCTATGCAATTATTGGATTCTGTTGGGCTGAAAGAGCGTGTGCATCATTTACCTTCAGAGCTTTCTGGTGGTGAGCAACAGCGAGTAGCACTAGCGCGCGCATTTATGTTGCGTCCGCAAATTTTATTTGCTGATGAGCCAACGGGAAATCTCGACCATGAAACCGCACAAAATATCGTTGAGCAATTATTTAGCTTAAATCAGCAACACGGCACCACCTTAATTATGGTTACCCACGATAATGCGCTAGCGGCTAGATGCGATAGAGTGTTGACTATGCAGTCGGGTAAGTTGCAGGTGGCAAAGGCTCAATCTGTTTTCGCTGATAGCAATTAGGGGGCAAGATGACTCAAGCACATTTAGAGACGTTGACTCCTGATAATCCGAAACTCAATCGCCGTTTATTGGCGTGGAGTTTTAAAGAGATCCGTCATGGGCAGTTATGGCCAATTTCGGTGGCGCTGACTCTTATCATCGCTTGTGTGTTTGCGCTGTCAGCACTGGCGGAGCGAATGGAACAAGTGATTGTGAAGCAGGGCGCGGATGCACTTACCGCCGATCTGGTATATCGCTCTGATAGCCCAATTCCAGAGACACTGAGCCGTCATTCATTACCGCCGCAGATCCAGACTGCGTCAATGGTGCGTTTTGCCACTATGGCATTTAGTGACCAAGATATGTTGCTCGTGACGGTAAAAGCGGTGGATGATGCTTATCCACTGCGTGGTGATTTACAGCTTTCTAAGGGGAAGAGCCTTGAATCCCATGTCTCGCAAGGCGAACTGTGGTTAGAAAAACGCGCCATGCTGGCATTAGAGGCCAACATAGGGGATGTGGTCTCTATTGGTGATGCCGATTTTGTGGTCAGTGGTGAAATTGAGCAGCAACCTGGGTTGAGCTTTAATCCGTTCCAGCAGATGCCAACGGCGATGATTCATCACAGCGATATTGAAAAAACGGGAGCTTTACAAATTGGTTCTCGGGTTCGATATCTACAGTATTTTAATGGCGACAATGCCGATTTACAGCAGTTAAAACAAGGCATAACGTTAGGTTCAGGAGATCGCTGGCGAGATCAACATAGCCCAAGTCGTACTAACGACATGTTTACGCGCACCACCCAATACTTGTCGTTAACGGTGGCAATTGTGGTGATTATGGCAGCGACCACCTTGGTATTGACTTGTCAGCACTATGTTGCCGGCCGGCGTCAAACGGTGGCTATGCTCAAGAGTATCGGTGCCAGTAAAAAGTGGATAGGGCGCTGGCTGATGATTCAGGTGTTGTTGCTGTTTGTCATCGGCGCACTCTTTGGGGTCAGTATTGGTTACTTATTAGAAGTGTTATTGCGAGTCCCTCTGGCGGATTTATTACCTGATCCACTACCAAGTTACGGCGTCACACCGGCAGTGCTGTCTATTGTCACTTGCTTATTAATTGGTGTACCGGCACTTGGCATTCCTATGATCAACTTGCTCAATACTTCTGCAAGTGCGGTTTTACAACCTGAAACACAAGGCAGAAGTAAAGCATTATGGCTGGTGGCCGTGCCTATCGTGCCAATGTTGATTGCGTATGGCAGCAATACTTTGGTTTGGATTGTATTGGGTGGCATGCTGCTGCTGTTTTCGGTGTTGGCATTAGTGGCGGTGTTGATTTCAAAGAGCATTGGTAAACTGAAACTTTCGCCGGCTATGGCGCTGGCGGTCAGTCGGCTAAATCGCTCATCACTTGCCAGTGGTTTGCAATTTGGTGCACTGGCACTATCGCTGATGTTACTGGCCATTGTTTGGCTAGTAAGAACCGATTTATTAGGGGATTGGCGAAACACTTTACCGGAAAACGCGCCAAATGCGTTTGCTATCAATATTGCCCCTTATGAAGTTGACGATTATTTAAAGCAATTAGATCAAGATAATATTGAGCGTTCGCAAGCTTATCCTATTATTCGCGGTCGCTTGGTTACGGTAAATGGTCGCGATGCTAAGCAAGTCTCCGAAGAGCATCAAGAAACTGATGCGGTGCGCCGTGAGCTTAATTTGACGTGGGCACAGCAATTACCGGATTATAACGACACCCTTAGCGGCTCATGGGGCAGTGATAATGGAGTGTCGGTTGAATCAGAAGTGGCACAGGCATTAGGTCTTAAACTGGGTGATGAGTTGGGCTTTTCTATTAGCGGGCAAACGGTGTTGGCGGTGGTCAATAGCATCCGCAAAGTCGAATGGCGCGAAATGAAGCCGAATTTTTATTTTATTTTCTCACCTAAATACGCTGATAAGATGCCGGGCGCATTTATGGTCTCTTATCGAATTGAGCCGGAAAATGACGCTATGGTGCAAGCACTGTCAGCGCAATATCCTACGGTTAGTTTGCTCGATATTCGTATCATGGGTGACAAAATTCAATCTTTATTGTCGCAAATTGTCTGGTCGATTACTGTTTTAGCCGGACTTGGGGTGGTAGCCGGATTATTGCTGATATTTACCTTATTAAGATTAAGTATTTCACAGCGGCAGTTAGAGATCCGCCTGTATCGCACATTAGGTGCAAGCAAGAAACGAATTTCATCCACATTATGGTGTGAATACGGTCTGATGGCGCTGATCGCAGGTGTCGTAGCCAGTATTGGTGCGGAGGCAAGCGTGAGTGGATTATTGTATTGGGGATTTGATTTGCCTGCTCGTATTCATCCACAGCTATGGCTTGCTTTACCGCTGCTGACCTTTGTTGTGTTAGGTTTAGTAGTTAACAGCTTGATAAATCAGTTGTTACAACCTGTGAAAAATGGTGCTCTGTAACAGAGCGATATTGATGAAATGTGTGTAGGTACACGCTGTGTATGGCATTTTTTATGTTGAGTTTTCGTTATTCATCACACATTAGCCTATCAATAGTGGGGACTATATCTCCACTATTGATAGTTATAAACAACACAATGTTTGTCACTAAGTCGATTTCTTCGGATTCGGTTATCCACACGAATTGTGGATAACTACTTGGATAAGTTTTTACTGAAATTAAGGGGATCTGGTCTTAGGCTATAGCTATTCAAGGATTGCGAAACATCGTTATTCACAATATCAATGCAACGCGATTTCTTTGGAAACAGGTCAAGAATTTTTTTGATTATTTTGCCTGTTATCACGAGGTTGTATTTTGGAAAAACCTTAACCATTGTGTGTATTCAAGCATACATTTATCTACATCACTTTTAACAAAGTTAACTTTGGCTCCAGGCTTAAGTTGCGTGAGTTTCCCAAGATCCATTCGCGCGACATTTCCTACTTTCGGATAGCCGCCAATGGTCTGTCTTTCACAAAGCATAATTATGGGTTGCCCGTTGGGCGGAATTTGAATCGCCCCTAAAGAGATAGCCTCTGAAATCAAATGTTGCTTTGGCGAGTCGACTGCGTTACCCGACATTTGATATCCCATTTTGTTGCTTTGTGTGCCAACGCAATATTGAGAATGAAACAACTCATCCAATGCTTGCGGACTAAAAGTACGATACTGAGACCCTAATATGACATTGAGATTAGTGCTGTGTGAAGGTTTGAATTTTGGGATGTACCTCGCAGCGACCGCAACTTGTTTGGCGTTGTTTGCGTCTGGTAAGCGAGCGTAAATAAGGTCGCCTTTGGTTAAGTGATCGCCATTGCTTTGCAAGCCACCTAATCCTTCTTTGTGTACGGTAGCGAGACTGCGATGGTGCGTTGGAGCGTCTATACCGCCGGGCAGGGCAATATAGTGGCGCAAACCATTGCGAGGTAGCGGAATGGAAAGATGCTGGCCTTTTTTGACCTTAATGCATCGCCATGTCGAGGTAACCACCTCGTCTAATAACACAGGGCTGGTGGCTCCGGTTATCGCAATGTGGGTGTCTTGATGTATCACGGCTTCAAAACCGCCTAATGTCACTTCAATAACTGCACTCGCAAATGGATTGCCTAACAGCTTATTTGCCCAGTGGTAGGAGTATTCGTCGGCGACACCACCTTGGGTGATACCTAAATGTGCAAATCCAAACCGGCCGCCATCTTGAATGCCAGTTTGTGGACTGGCTTTTAAAATTGTCATTATCTTGTGCAATTTAGAGCGCGCCTCCGAGCAATTTAAACTCAGCTTTTGTGATAGGCACAAAGCGCACCTGATCGCCTGCAGACAGTAGTGTCATCGACGGTTTATTGGGTGTATACAGTTCGATTGGCGTTCTGCCAATGACATTCCATCCTCCGGGGCTGGCTTGCGGGTAAACTGCAGTTTGTGGCCCCGCAATTGCGACGCTGCCTTGTGGCACAACCGCTCGCGGGGAATCTAAACGCGGAAGTTGCAAAGCTTTAGGCACATCGGCCATAAAAGCAAAGCCTGGCGAAAAACCAAGGGCGTACACTTGGTAGATAACACTGCTGTGTAGCGTTTGAATTTCTGATAATGAAAGCTCTGTCAGGCGTTGGTAGCGCTCGGCGTCTAATGCTACTGATTTTCCGTAATAAACGGGGACTTCAATAATGGGGTGCGCAGTGCATTTATCTGTTGCCGTTTGTTCTGCCAGTAAACTGGTAAGCTGGGTTGTAATGTGTGCCCAATTAAAACTCAGCGGCGAAAACTCCAGTAATAGAGTTGTGTAAGAAGGAATGCAATTGATTGGCGCAGGTACCAGTGTTTGGTTGATGCGTTGTACTGCGCTATTTATCACAGCTGGCAGCGTGGGCGTAATGTTTTGCGCAAATTCAATTAACAGGCAACATTCGCCGACGCGCGCAATAGTAGGTATATCAAGGCTAGGTATCTTAGTTGCTGAGTAGATAGCGGCTTTGGGATCATTCATTATTGCTGGCCGTCAATTAAGCTGCGCAGGCATTTTGCGAAAACAAGTGCGTTGGCATTGTCGCCATGTAGACATATAGAATCGGCATGCAAACGAATATCTTGTTGGTCGATACTTTTAAAAGTGTGTTTATTGAGCATTGCTTTTGCTTGGTACTCGACTTGCTTAACGTCTTCAAGCACAGCGCCAGACAAAGAGCGAGGCGCAAGTTGTTTGTTGGCGCCATAGCGTCGGTCAGCAAACCCTTCATGAATCAAAGTGACATTTGCTCGCTTGGCTAATTGCACATAATCACTGCGTTCGGTAGCCAATATCATTAACGGTAAATTGAGGATACTGGCCGCTTGTAGCATGGCGCTGTAAAGCCCAATGTCTTGCATCATATCGTTGTAGAGTGCACCGTGGGGTTTGATGTAATCAACTTGCGTGTGGTGCAGGCGACAGATCCCTTGCAATGCGCCTACTTGATAAAGAGTGAGGTGTACGATTTGCTGTTGAGTATGCGCAATTGAACGGCGCCCAAAACCTTGCAGATCGGCGTATCCAGGATGTGCACCGATAGAAACATTATGCGCTTTTGCTAAAGCGACAGTCTGGGACATGGTATCAGGGTCGGAGGCGTGAAAACCGCAGGCAATGTTGGCCATATCGAGGTAGGGCATGATCAGTTGATCATCGCCCTTGCTCCATGAAGCAAAGCTCTCACCGACATCACAATTGAGTTTCATTGTTTATCTCCTTTTTAAAGCACTTAGCGCAAGTATAACGCGTGGCATAAGCAACTTTATGTTGTTGCGCCTCATTAAACAAACTCGATAATAGCAATTTGCCTTTATAAATCCATTTGATATAAAACGGATTTTTGATTGATAACCGATAATCTTCACCATAATTTAACGCCTGACAAATTTTCAAAAGGGCTAAAATAAGGTAATCTGACGCGTAAATAACTCAGTTGGCGAAACTCATGAAAGTACTTGTAACTGGCGGTATGGGCTATATCGGTAGCCATACCTGCATTCAGCTTTTAGAAGCAGGCTTCACGCCTGTGATTTTTGATAATTTATACAATAGTAAGGCCAGTGTGAATCAGCGTATCCGCTTGGTAACAGGGCAGACGGTTGAATTTGTTGAAGGCGATATTCGCGATAAAGCGCTATTGGTCAAAACACTGAAGCAATACGATATTGATGCTGTGATCCATTTTGCAGGATTGAAAGCAGTCGGTGAATCAGTGGCTAAGCCATTAGAGTATTACGATAACAATGTGAATGGCACACTAGTACTTGTAGATGCAATGCGTGATGCTGGCGTGAACCGTTTAGTATTTAGCTCATCTGCGACTGTGTATGGCGACCCGCATACGGTGCCAATTACTGAAGATTTCCCAACCAGTGCGACCAACCCTTATGGTCGCAGTAAACTTATGGTGGAAGAGTGTTTAACGGATTTCCAACAGGCAAATCCAGAGTGGAGCATCACTTTACTGCGCTACTTCAATCCTGTGGGCTCTCACCCAAGCGGTCAATTAGGCGAAGATCCACAAGGTATTCCAAATAATTTGATGCCATTTGTCTCGCAAGTTGCCGTTGGACGTCGTGAGTATCTATCGGTATTTGGTGATGATTACCCAACACCTGATGGCACTGGCGTGCGTGATTACATCCATGTGATGGATTTAGCGGATGGTCATATTGCCGCACTACAGCGCGTTGGCGTTAAGTCTGGATTGCATATTTTCAATTTAGGTACCGGTAATGGTTCCAGTGTACTTGATATGGTAAAAGCCTTTGAACAAGCAAGCGGAAAGACCATTGCTTATAAAATTGCCCCGCGCAGACCGGGTGATATTGCGGAGTGTTGGGCCGATCCTGCCAAGGCTGAAAACGAGTTAGGTTGGAAGGCAAACCGCACTTTGCAACAGATGACCGAAGATACCTGGCGCTGGCAATCGGAAAATCCGAAGGGTTACCCTGAATAAATCCGAATAAAGGCTATACATTCTCTTACTAGTTGTTACAATTGCGTTGAGATTTATATCTTTAACGCAACGTACTGATAACTGGTGGAAGAAATATGGAACTAGCGCTAATCGTCACATTTATTGCTGCTTCAACGATAATGGTGATTAAAGAAATCAAAGCCAACAAATAACTGCGATTATTTTGCAATAATCCAGTTTTTGTTTGTCTTTTTGATTGCAAAATACGCAGGCCAACTCAAATGAGTTGGCTTTTTAGTATGTGAAAGGTGACTTCTTTAAACAGAATTTGCCGTTACAAATTAAGCTCCATCTCAACAACGCCTTCTGCAAAATCTACTTTGGCTGAAAACCCTAATTTTTGCGACAAGGTGACCATGCCTTTATTTGATGGCATCGTCATCCCATCAATACGTTGTATACCTTTATGTTTACAATAATCGATGATGGATTGCATCAATATCCGCCCAAGTCCTTTGCCTTTCATATCTGAGCGAATCAGTACCGCAAATTCGGCGCTATTGATTCTAATATCGGTAATGGCTCGCACCACACCTAAGATTTGCTTACCGTTCACCAGCACTAAGGCCATTTCACGGTCGTAATCAATTTGAGTGAGATTGGCGAGAGCTTGATGATCAAACTCACCGACGTCACTGAAAAATCGCTTATAAAGATCTTCCTTACTGACATTATTAATAAACTGCGCATGTAATGGTTCGTCTTCAGGGCGGATTGGGCGCAATAGTAGTTGGGTGTTGTCTTTTAGGGTAACGGTTGATTCGAGCTCAATGGGATACGGCAGTATTGCCAGAGGGCGCTCGATTAAATGATTAATACGAGTGTGGATTGGGGTGATTTGGCAATGCCCAAGATGATTAAAACTGACATTGAGATGCATTGATTCTATACCGTTTTGGTCAACGATGAGCTGAGAAAAACGGACTAATGTTTGTGTTAATGACTCAAATTGTGTGTTTGAAATGGGGGATATTTTACGTCGCTGCAGTGCGCTCTTGATCAACAGTTTAGAGAGTTTATCGTTTAAGGGCGGAAACCCAGCCACACAGTGTTGGTCATTAAGCTGTTGCTCGTTACCCAGTAAAATTACTGGTCCAAAGGTAGGGTCACAGTTAAGGTGCAAGCTTATCGTTGCCTCTTTAGAACTTTCATGGCTAAGCGTAGGAATTTGGTAGCAATCCAATAACTGCGCTATTTTATCGATGCTGAGTTCAGGCTCGGCTTGTTGTTGCAATAGGGTTTTTGCTTTAATTCCGGCTTGCGCGATATGCTCGATTGATAAAGGCGTTTCCATCAATTGAACTTGGCTAGCACGATAGCGCACCAAATGCATAAACGCCATTATACTGCTTTCCGGCGTTCGATACGTAGGGATGCCATGTTTGGAAAACAAACTGCGCGCTTGTTTTGCCGAGGTTTCACCGAGCCAGTTGGTTAATAAATTGATCCGTTTTCTGTTTGGGTGTTTGCGGTAAATCTCAAGAAGCTGCGAAGCGGTACTGAGAGGATCAGAAATGGCTGATGGGCTGTAGAGCACTAAGATAGCGTCGATGTCTTTGCTGTCTAACAGCAGTGTAAATGCTTTTAATAACTTGCTACTTTGCCAGTCCCCTGATAAATCGATTGGGTTAACAGCACATTCGTTGGACACGATTTTTAGTTTCCCTAGAATCTCATCAGAAAACTCAGCTAACTTTCCACCAAGGTGTTGCAGTACGTCACTGGCAATGACTGCAGGGCCAGAGCCGTTGCTTATCATGGCTAAGCGTTTACCTTTCAGCGGAATAGAATGGGTGAGGGTTTCAGCTGCCGCGAACAGTTCGTGGGTAGAATGCACCCTAAGTAATCCACAGCGATCAAATGCTGAGTCATAAACCACATTCAAAGACTTGCTACCGCCGTGATGGAGCATGGAGAGTTCTTTTCCTACCTCGGAACGTGCTCCTTTTAACACTAAAACTCGCTTGTTGCGTGACGCGGCGCGCGCCGCTGACATAAAGCGCCTTGCGTCTTGAATATGTTCTACATACAGCAAGATAGCCTCAGTTTTACTGTGCATACTCAAATAATCAATGACTTCCGCTATGCCAACATCGGCCATACTGCCAATGGAAACAAAGGCTGAAAAGCCAATTTGTTTGTCATTCGCCCAATCCAGTACGGTTGTGGCGATGGCTGCCGATTGAGAAATAAACGCGATTTTACCCGGTAGTACCTTAACTGGTGACAAAGAGGCATTAATAGAAGCCCAAGGCATACACAAGCCTAAGCTGTTTGGCCCCACAATGCGGATATTGTGCAATTTGGCTTGCTGTTTTAGGGCTTGGTGTTGCTGCTCATCAAACAACGAATTGGCGATTAAAATGACCGCGCGAATCCCTTTGTCATCTAAATCTGTAAATAAAGAAGGCAATTCTTGATGGTCCACACAAATGATTGCCAATTCTGGCGTCAGGGGCAAGGAGTCGATATTGGGATAACACAGCACGCCAGATACAGAGGTATGTTTAGGGTTGACGGGCAACACTGTGCCATTAAATCCAGAATGAAGGAGGTTATCGACCATCACTTTTCCTGGAGACATGGGTTTATTTGACGCTCCGATAATGGCGATGGCTCTTGGGTTAAACAATGAATCCATAGGGCTCATAAATGTGTGTCCTAAAAGAAGTATCTGTTTAATTTTAAAGCTGTTTACATCATCAGTGTGACAAATTTAACCTGTTTATAGCATTAAGGCTGAAAAGTGAGCTTTTGATCACGTCTAATTGCACTTAGAGCAAGGCTTTTCCTTGATTATGCAAGGGATGATGGGCATGATTTTGATAACCGAGTGTGAATGAGAATTATGATGAAAAAAACGGCGATAGTTTCACTTGCTTTGTTGTTAGCGGCATGTAGCTCAAGCGAATACGAAACAGATATACAATCGGAAAGTTATCAAGAGAATTATCAAACAACTCAAGCTGAAGTGGATGCAAAAAAACCTCAGATTGAAGAGCAAGATTTGACGCCTGTAGTGACGCCAATTGCACAAGATACGAGCACAAGTAATGTTACTACAGATAATGCGACTGCGGATAACATGACTACCAATGCAAAACCGATGACGGATGCCCAAGAAGGCGACAGTGTAGAATCAACTGCTTTAACTGCTTCAACTGCAGTGCCTGAGGTTGAAACTGCGTCATTAAATGCCCCTAGTAAAGGTTTCTCAATCCAATTGGCAACGCTTTCTGACAAAACAAAAGCACAAGCATTCGCCGAGCAACTGAAAGCTGATTCTACGCTTTGGGTACAAACTAAAACTATCAATGACAAAGTGGTTTACTCAGTCGTAATGGGTGACTATGCCGATTATGATCATGCTAAAGCGGCCGTTGCCGCACTACCTGAGCGTCTACAAAAGCTACAACCATTTGTTAAGAATTTTACTGACAAAGAATTGGCAGCAACCGATCACTTTTTGCTGTTAAAATAATTACGTATAAGATCTATTGGGTTTATCAAGATGTCGAACATTAATATTCTTTTGCTTTGTGGTGGTGGTTCTTCAGAGCATGAGGTGTCTTTAGTTTCCGCTGATTATGTGCAGCAACAATTAGAACTCACCAGCGAATTCAAGGTGATTCGCGTAGAAATCGTTAATAATTCATGGCTTAACAATGATAAGCAAGAATGCTATTTAGATATTCATTCTGGAGATTTGGTTGTTGGCGGTGCAAGGTCGAATATCGATTACATCGTGCCTTGTATTCATGGCTACCCGGGCGAAACCGGTGATATTCAATCTCTGTTTGAACTTGCTGGTATTCCTTATTTTGGGTGTGGGCCTGAAGCAAGTAGCAACAGTTTTAATAAAATCACCTCTAAGCTTTGGTATGACGCTATTGGCGTAGAAAATACGCCGTATTTGTTCCTAACAGAAAATAGTTCAAAAAGTATCGAAAAGACTCAGCAAGCCCTTGATACTTGGGGTTCTTTATTTGTCAAAGCAGCACGTCAAGGTTCTTCTGTTGGTTGTTACAAGGTAACGGAATCATCAGAGTTACAACGCGCGGTGGATGATGCATTTAACTATTCTGAACAAGTGTTGGTTGAGAAAGCGGTGAAACCGAGAGAGCTCGAAGTTGCCGCTTATCAATACCAAGGTAAGCTGTACATTACCGCTCCAGGTGAAGTGATTGCGCCATCGGGTACCTTCTATTCTTATGAAGAGAAATACAGCTCTGATAGCCATTCAACTACTGAAATCGAAGCTAAAGGTCTGACTGATATCCAACGTCAGAAGATTGAAGAATACTCACACAAAGTCTTTGTGCAGATGGGTTTGAAAGATCTGTCTCGAATCGATTTCTTCTTAACTGAGGACGGAGAAATCTATTTGAACGAGGTAAATACCTTCCCAGGTATGACGCCTATTTCAATGTTCCCTAAAATGCTCAGCAACAACGGTCACTCTTTTTCTGACTACCTCGCTCAAGCGGTAAAATCTGCACTTTAATCCCAAGGTTTTATCGATTTAAATTTAAGTCTTTCACTGTCTGCCAATACTTGTTTACCAAGATATTGCGCAGGCATTGCAGGGCTTAACCAACGTCCAAAATCTGTAATATCTCGCACGCTATAACCTTGTTTAGCCAACTCCTTGGTTGCGCCTACTCGAGCCGATTGACCGGACAGCTTCAGTGGAATGTCTAATTGCGTCTCTGCACTCCTAAATACCCGATAAATTGAAGATGAATCTAAAGGCTCGTCACCAATATTACCGTGTCTGTCTATACGGCGAAACACCGGACCTAAATGTTCGGGTAACATTAGCAGCCAACGCTTAACGATTTCACTGCTTTGCTCAGACAACTGGTAGTTGTTGTCGTTGATGCTCAACTGAATCGGCTTATCATCGATAATATCAAAGGTCAGTTGATGAAAATGCAAGGTTCTTAGTTCACTACGTTTCATCGCACACTCAAACATAACCGATAATATGGCGGCGTCCCGCAATTGCTTCAGGCTACTTTCTGCGTCTAACTGTTGCTGAATAAGATGTAGGTGTTCTGAGTTAAATGCTTCAGCCTGTTTAGCATCGCCTTTTTTATCTAGGCGCAATTGAGCCAGTAACATTTTAATTTGACGGTGGTTACAAGGGTCGGGGAACTCGTGAAACTTATGCACTAAACCAATAGTAATCGCCATACGTTTGATAGTGGCGTATTTACTCGTTTGGGATTGTTTTTCCAAAAACAGCCGCACAGCCAACGTCGATGCTACGATAGCAGAGACTTTTTTACTCCTGCAGAACTCAACAAACTTATTCCAGTCGTTATACATAGATAACAATGAATTGCGACTGTATTGGCGCTGGGTCAGCGTATCGAAGTCTTCAATGCTCACTTTGTTATTGAAACGAGCACAGCTTTGCTTTTTTAGTACAGGATCTGTGATTGGAATACATTTCTTTCTCATTTTAGCGCACTATAACTAAATACAATTAAACGAATAATAGACGCTAACCAATTGATTGGAAAGAGTTAACTAAAAATATTGTTTAGGTAATGCAAAACCGATAGTGAATATTGGCTGAGTTAAGTGTTAAAATCATCCCTATAACTTCTAAGATAAGGCAGACGTATGTCTCTTGTATATTCAACCGACGTAGGGCGCATTAAGCCTGAAGAGCAAAAAATTGAACGCCCTAAGGGTGATGGTATTGTCCGTATTCAACGACAAACCAAAGGTCGTAAGGGAAAAGGAGTTTGTTTGGTTACAGGCTTAGACCTTGATGATGTAGGACTGAAACTGATGGCAGCAGAACTTAAGAAAGTATGCGGTTGTGGCGGGTCAGTTAAAGATGGCGTTATCGAAATACAAGGTGATAGCCGCGATAAGATCAAAGCTCACTTAGAGAAGAAAGGGCATACAGTAAAACTTGCTGGCGGTTAATACTCACCGTAATTGCCTATTTCTATTGAGCCCAATATTGACGTTGGGCTTTTAAAAGCAAGACTAATGCACTATAACTAATTCTAGTTATGTTTATGTAAAAGTAGAATACCAACGCAAAAACTTATATTAAAATCACATAAGTCATTAAAAAACAAAGTAATACTATTAAGGCACTAGATTAAGCGTATGATTGCGGCACCTATAAACGTGCATTGATCACAAAATCACATCACGTTTAATTTTTCCATAAACATCATCAAAAATAGGTCACGCAATGATAGTAATTTACGGCATCAAAGAGCATTTAAACCCAATCAAAGCACAACTGTCAGACATCATTCAATGTGCTATGAGTAAATCTCTTAGTTTGCCCGACGATAAGCGTGCTCATCGTTTTATCCCAATGAACCAAGATGATTTCTTCTTTCCTGGCGGAAGAACAGCGGCTTACACTGTGATAGAAATCAATATGATGGAAGGCCGTCAAATTGATACCAAAAAGAATATCATCAAAACCTTATTTAATGATATCGAAAGTGAATTAGGTATTTCACCGATTGATGTAGAAATCACTATCAAAGAACAACCTGCACATTGCTGGGGATTTCGCGGCATGACCGGTGATGAAGCTCGCGATTTGCAGTATAAAGTGAAGATGTAAGTAATCTTTATATTTTCAAACACTCAGTCGTAAATAGAAGACTATTTACGACTGAGTCCTTTGTTTTGTGGTAAAAGATAACAGGAAACGCTTTTAATCCGAGTAATGTAAGCAGCCTGATAATATCTAACCGTTTATTACAAAGCTAACCTCTACCAACAATCCACCCAAATTCGCTTCATCTATCTATTGATGACTGGCGCTTAAAAGATTAAATCATTTAGATTCAGTCATCAGCGAAAATCTTGGACTATTAACTTCCAATCCAACTGGCATGCGGGTTAGAAACATTGAATGTTGTTGGGTTCTCGAATGCTTGTAATTATACGCAGCAGCAGATACAAAAGAACTAACCACGTAAAGCCTAAAGTTCATACATTGCGACAGGCTACAAGATCCTACACAAATTCAGTACTGCGATTTCAGGCCAACAAACTACTTGATAGTGATTCAAAGCTAATCCTTCTGTACGTAATCGGTCCTATCTAAATTAACACCACCATGTACGATGGTGTAAATTGAAGTTCGAATACTGACTGATTAAGACAACGCTAAGCGAGTTTTATAATGTATGCGTTGCAAAAAGGGGATAGGAACCTAGAGAAGTACAAGAAGTTGATGGTTCTAATAAACCCCATTTAACATAACATTGATAATACGCACTACAAGTGTAAGTCCAAAGTTGTAATGTCACTTTTTATCAAAGTTAAAATGTCACTATAACTGAGTCTTGAACTATCGTTTTAATCTCTGACTTAGTTTTGGAGGCTTAGGAATGTTGATAGCTATGAGTGATAATGAAATCGATCGTCTTAAAGTAATTCAAGATGTATGTGAACGCCGACTCCGCCGTATTGATGCGGCTGAACTTTTAAATCTTAGTGTTAGACAAGTTCAACGTCTGATGAATCGGCTACGCCAATATGGCGCAGCCGGTTTGTCTCATAAGTCACGAGGTAAACCCAGCAATAATAAACTCCCATCGGATTATCGAAGTTATATTTTAGATACTATTACTCAGTATTATCCTGATTTTGGTCCTTCGTTGGCTCATGAAAAATTATCTGAAATCCATAACCTCCGAGTATCTGTTGAAACTTTACGGCAATGGATGATAGCTGATGGCCTCTGGATCCCTCATTCTCAACGTAAGCCCCGAGTTTACCAACCACGTTATCGTCGAGATTGCCTTGGTGAACTAATTCAAATTGATGGCTCTCACCATGACTGGTTTGAAGGACGCAGTGATAAGTGTTGTCTTCTGGTGTTTATTGACGATGCCACTGGTCGCCTAATGAACCTTCGTTTCAGTGAAACTGAGTCTGCATTTGACTATATGCTTGCGACTCGTGAATACCTGAATGAACACGGAAAACCAGTTGCGTTCTACAGCGATAAACACTCGATATTTCGTGTAAATCAAGAAAAACATAAACGTGTTGGTGAAACGCAATATGGCCGTATTCTTAGAGAGCTTGGCATTGAGTTAATATGTGCTAATAGCTCTCAAGCTAAAGGCCGTGTTGAGCGAGCTAATTTGACGCTTCAAGATCGTTTAGTTAAGGAAATGAGACTACAAGGTATTAATACCATTGAGGAAGCTAATACATGGTTGCCCTACTTTATTGACGTCTTTAACCGCCGTTTTAGTAAGCCTGCAAACTACCCAAAAGACATGCACCGTAAGGTTCGCGAATCTTCTGAAGAACTTGATGATATCTTTAGTTGGCAAGAAACAAGAAAGCTCTCAAATGCACTGACATTCCAGTATGACAAGGTTGTTTACCTAATTGAAAACACTGAAGAAAACGCTCGATTGGTTCATGAAACAGTGAAAGTACTCGACTATCCAGATGGACATATTGCCATTTGTTATGGCTACAAAAAGCTTAACTTCAAAATCTTCGATAAGTTAGAAAATGTAAATCAAGCTCAAATAGTCGATAACAAACGTTTAGGCAATGTACTGAAGTTTGCTAAGCAAAAACAAGATGACTTTGATGAACAACAAAAACGCAGTAGAAGTAAAAAATCACCAAGACGAAAAGCCCAACAACGAGCTTTAAAAGAACAACTCAGGGCTATTAATCCAGTTCTAACCAATCCTGAGTTATTCAAATCCTCCAATACCAAAGAATAGTCAATCTTTAAAAAGTGACATTTCTAATTAGAAAAATAGAGGGACATTTTTAAATTGGATTGACATAAAATGCAAATGTTAATTTAGTACTTCCACTATAATTTAACTGTATATATAACCAGTACCGTCGGATTTTATGACTAAAGCCAACATATAACAAAAACTCGATTACGTCCGTTCCAATATCTCATAAACATAGATCTGAAACCTGCATGTCGCTTTCCAATCATTCTAAAGTTCATCTCTTCGAAAACTAATCAAATGCCTTCGCACAACACACTCTTGAGAGCAATGAAATAACTACCGTAGCCGTATCTCAAGCATGGTTTAAGGTTGCTCTTGCTTTCCACACATAACAAAGGAATTTACATACATGGCTTACACATGGATTCGATACATTGTTAGTGACAATGTCACACAAGCAGTTCTTTTACTAGGTGTTGCCAATGACCTAAATCAGGTGAATAACCCAACTCCCTTTATCTATCCGGCTGTTTTATTTCATGTCAAATAGCGTGTTTTGTGTCTTTATTACGCTCGTTCTTATCGTCATTTCGAACAACAAACCTCATACAGCATAAAATACTGACGACATAGTCATTGAAAAGCCTCGAACGAAACCGCATGTTCACTAAATACAATAAGCCATTGATAAACAACATAAATAAGATATAACTCATTATTTTGGCTCAACTTTTTTCATGCAGATTCTATGCCTTTTTCATAGATTAAGCCAATTTACACCTTTAAATATATTTAGTTATAGTGCGTCAGGAGCCTAAAAAACAAGAGCATTACTGCTCTTGGTCTTTTTTGAACTCTTTACGAATATCTTCGGCTACTTGCTTAATCGCTTGGGCGGTACTCATGCCATTAGCCATTAGTTCTTGAATGCGTTCAACCGCTTTCTGCTGCTCTTCGTGAGTCAGCGGAGGTAAATCATCAAACATAGTGTTTCCTTTGGTTCTGCCCTACTCGTCTGCGAAGTCGACAGTCTTACTGATTATACGCTTGTCCTGAAACAGGATTGGGCCTTGCCATTGTGATTGTGTCATCGAGACGCTTACAACATAACGATTTGGCGGTACTGCGTTGGCAGGTAGTCTAACAGGATAGGTAGATTCATACGACTTATTCCAAACCGTATTGTACTTGCCATCCTTATAGTCATAGACCGTAACTTTTTGCACAGGCAATGGACAGTAACGATTCAGCAATCGCTTTTTATCGACCGTCCAACTGTCTTGAGAATCCCAACGCACCACGTGCACAGGGTCAGCATCGCTCATAATTAACCAATGCGTCCAAAGTTGTTGCGCATTATCTTCTAAAACAAGCTGGTACAAACCTGATTTTAATGGCTTATTTAAACTGTACGTTGCTTCGGTATGTTGCAAGGTACGGTTATCGTCGGTGGTTTCTTGGTAGCTGCGTTGATCGATAACGTTATTCGAGATGCTCGAATCTGGCCATGCGATCAGTTTGACCGAAACCAATGGTTTATCAGTCAAAATATTCAAAGCCAGTTTGTTCGACAATCGACCAGGTCGTTGCAGTGACACTTTCTCGATAGTGATTGAGTCAATCCAACTTGGGAAGCCCTCAGCGATTAAGCTTTTGCCACAGTCTTTTTCCGTGGCTTGTTTTAGCAATGAATCCAAGTGCGACGCTAGGCTATCGGTCGATTCCTGTTGCCACACTTGTACCATGAGCTCAAACATTCCATTGAGATCATCTTCTAACAGTTTTTGATGCATTTGCGTAACGATATTATTTTCTTCAAACCACTGGGCATTCGCCGTTACTGGCGTGGCAAGCGGTAATAACAATAACGTCGCTAACAATCGCTTCATTAGCTTTTCATCTTGTAACCAACGCCACGTAAGGTTTCGATATCGATACCCGGCAGTTTTTGACGCAGTTGCAGTACGTGAGTATCAACCGTACGCGTTGTTGGGAAATGGTTATAACCCCATACGTGATCCAACAATTCGTCACGAGTGAATACACGACCAAGATTGCTAGCTAGGAACATAAGCAAATCAAACTCGGTACGAGTTAGTGAAATACTTTCATCGTGGTAATACACTTCACGCGTTGCTTTATCAATCACTAAGCTGTCTGTGGTTACTTTTGAATCATCAAATTGTGACTCACCATCAACCACGCGTAAGTTTGCGCGAATACGAGCAAATAGCTCAGCTTCTGCAAATGGTTTGGTCAGATAATCGTTTGCACCAGCATCAAGGCCAGATACTTTATCTTTTACGGTCACGAGCGCCGTTAATAGAATAACCGGCACTGGTTTGATTGCTTTCCACTCCGCAAGGTGTGAAATGGAATCACCATCGGGTAATTGTCTGTCTAAAATAACCAAATCTGCTTTTGACCATAACTCAGTCGTCGCAGCAATAGTTTCAGAATGCAGACAGGTGTAGCCAGCTTGTTCTAAGCTCACTAGCAGGCCATCGGCCAAGTTTTTATCATCTTCAACGAGTAGTAGTGTCTGTTCCACAAGGGATCTCCATCACAAATTTTGTCGGTGGGCCGATAAGTTTCATCTTGCCCCCCATTCTGCCCACCATAGATTCAACAATGGTCAAGCCTAAGCCTAAGCCAGCTTCGCTAACGAAAGGTTTGCGTACTTGCTTCCAATCTTTAGCGCTGAGTTGACCTTGGTCTTGAACCTCAATAGTGAGCGTATTATCACTTCTATGTACGTAAAGTTTTACTTTACCTACACCGTACTTAATAGCGTTGTTGACCAAGTTATCGATACACGTACCTAGCCAATAAATATTGATTTGCACTTCAATGTCTTTGTCCAGTTTCAGCTCAACGTCACCGGGATAATTTTCTACTTTATATTCGAGCCATTCTTGCATCGACGGCAGATGCTCAGTTGCTAGTGCTTGATTATCCGACTGCAGATAATCTTTACTCGCCTCAGCTAACTGACGTAACCTTCGTGAGTCTTCACACAAACGCCTAAACTCGTCATATACCGATTCCGGTAAGCGTTCAAATTCACGACGAAAGCCTTCAACCGTCATAGATAAACTGGCAATCGGCGTGCGTAACTCATGAGTTAAGATCTGTAATATTAACATGCGACTGCGCATTTCTTCGCGCTTGCTGTTCCAGCGATAGATAGACCAACCGACAATCAGGGTGACGTTCAAGAACACTAACACATAGACTAAGTTCTTGATAAGGTGGCTATTATCATGTTGCTTCCAACAAATATTACCTCGTTCGAAGAAACATTCGCTCACTTGAGAAATGGGCATAAAACTCAACTCGGCTTGGGTCGCATTTTGCTCTAGCGCTTTAATATCAAACACAAAGTAACTATCGCCCTTACGAAGCCAAAATTCTTTGTCTTGTAAGAACATAGGCGCACCCGATAATAACGAGGCAATGCCATCACTGTGCATCACTTGCAAGCGACCAAGCAAAGTGCCTGGCTCAGCTAATTTTCTCTCACTGATGTGCATGTAAGGCTCAAGCTCTTTAGCGAGCTCTGGATGCGCTTTTACATAGCGAGCCGCATACGTACCGCCCCCTGGATGAATGGGGTTTGAACGAGCAAACCATTTTAATGGCAGTTTGGTACCGCGACACATGGCTCGCGTAAACACCAATGGCTCGGTAACTACCGGGCTAAGAGGCAACTTTCCTTTGCAGTTTTGCTCCAAACGATACAGCAATTGAATATCCTTTAACGGATACTTGCTGGTTTGCGGCAACATAGAATTTGGGTCAATTAAAGCGGTAGGAAAATCCGCTTGGATGACCTGCATATCGTACACATCTTTAGCATCTTTAAAGACGAACAAACCCACCAAAGCATCTAATCTTTGGGGCAGTGTTTTCGCCATTAATACAGGGCTTACTAGCAGTAAGCTGATGAATAGAAGTAAAGTTCTCAAAGAGTACAACATGTTTTAACTGGAATTGTGTCACTATACTCCCAAACCGTCATGCGTTCCAAATCCAACGCCAATATTGACAACGAAATGACAGATCTGTGCCTTAACTATACAAAAATTGAACAGTCTTTTACAAAACGCTTTCCATACATAGATGATATGGTTGATTGATCAGTTATTTAGGTAATCAATTGAATTAGAAGTTAAATAGGCAATAAAAAATCCGATAAACAAAGTTTATCGGATTTTTAGCAAACTCAGCTTTAATACACAGCGATAAACGCGAATCTCGGCTTATGTTTTCTCATTTAGCCCATTAAAGATGCTCAATAATCTTCATGCACGACTCTTTCGCATCGCCAAACAGCATCGAAGAATTCTCTTTAAAGAACAATGGGTTTTGTACGCCCGCGTAACCTGTGTTCATTGAACGTTTGAACACCACCACGTTTTGCGCGTTCCATACTTCAAGTACAGGCATGCCTGCAATTGGGCTCGTTGGATCGTCAAGGGCGGCAGGGTTTACGGTGTCATTTGCGCCAATAACAAGCACGGTATCGGTTTCAGGGAAGTCGTCGTTGATTTCGTCCATTTCTAAAACGATATCGTACGGCACTTTTGCTTCAGCAAGCAGTACGTTCATGTGTCCTGGTAGACGACCCGCTACTGGGTGAATACCAAAGCGAACGTCAATGCCTTGCGCGCGAAGCTTTTCAGTGATTTCGTGCACTGGGTATTGCGCTTGAGCTACGGCCATGCCGTATCCCGGAGTAATGATTACTGACTTCGAGTTTTTCAGCATTTCTGCCACTTCTTCAGCGCTGGACTCTCTGTGCTCGCCCTGCTCTTCATCACCTGTAGAGACTGCAACTTCTTGACCAAAGCCACCTGCGATGACACTGATAAATGAGCGGTTCATTGCCTTACACATGATGTAGGACAGAATGGCGCCCGAAGAACCCACCAATGCACCCGTTACAATCAATAGGTCATTAGCAAGCATGAAACCTGCGGCTGCTGCGGCCCAACCAGAGTATGAGTTCAACATAGAAACCACTACTGGCATATCGGCGCCGCCAATTGACGCCACCAAGTGATAGCCAAAAGCAAACGCAATTAGCGTCATCAAGAACAGTGGCAATAAACCGCCGTCGCTACCTAAGTACCATTTCATTAGCAATGCTGAGACAACAATGGCTGCCAAGTTTAGCTTGTGCTTATGCGGTAGGTTTAAAGGTGATGACGAAATTACTCCGCGCAATTTACCAAAGGCGACGATGGAACCAGTAAAGGTCACTGCACCAATGAATACGCCGATATACACTTCAACAAGGTGAATCATATGTTCAGCGTGAGTGGCTAAAATTGGCGCGTCAATAAGACTGTTGTAACCCACTAACACTGCGGCCATACCCACAAAACTGTGTAGGATTGCCACCAATTCTGGCATTTCGGTCATTTCTACTTTGCGAGCAAAGTGAATACCAATACCACCACCGATCACCATGGCTAACAGAATCCATGCGATGCCGCTAGAGTGTGGACCAAAGATCGTCGCAAGTAAGGCAATCGCCATACCTGCAATACCATAGTAATTACCTGCACGTGCACTTTCCTGTTTAGAAAGGCCCGCCAGACTCATGATAAAAAAGACAGCAGCAATAATATATGCGGCTTGAACTAATCCTGCAGACATTCGTTACTCCTTAGTCTTTACGGAACATTTCTAGCATACGCTTAGTGACCGTAAAGCCACCGAAGATATTGATACTAGCAATTAATACAGCGATAAATGCAAGGAAGGTCACGACGCCATTCCCTTGCCCAACTTGGAGTAATGCGCCGACGATGATAATGCCTGAAATGGCATTCGTTACCGACATAAGTGGCGTGTGCAATGCGTGTGTTACGTTCCAAACGACGTAGTAGCCGACAATACATGCCAGAACAAATACGGTGAAATGCGCTAAAAACGCCGCTGGAGCTACAGATGCAACCCAAGCAAATGCGCCAACACCTACCGCCAGTCCAATCAGTTTTTTCACAGGAGACGTAGGCTCTTCAACTTTAGGTTCTGCTTTAGCTGGCGTAGCTTTAGGAGCGGCTTGAGGCTGAGCTGAAACTTGAATTGGTGGCGCAGGCCAAGTAACTTCGCCTTCTTTAACTACAGTAACGCCACGCAGTACAACATCTTCAAAATCGATATTGATGGTGCCGTCTTTCTCTTTGCAAAGCAGTTTTAGAAGATTAACCAGGTTGGTGCCGTAAAGCTGTGAAGATTGAGTTGGCAGGCGACCTACCATGTCGGTATAACCAATGACTTTTACTCCATTGGCGGTAGTCACCACTTTATCGGCTTCTGTGTAAGCACAGTTACCGCCGTTTGCCGCGGCAAGATCGACAATCACGCTACCCGCTTTCATGCTATCAACCATTTCTTTGGTGATAAGCTTAGGCGCAGGGCGACCAGGAATAAGTGCGGTTGTGACTATGATATCAACGTCTTTCGCTTGAGCGGCATACAGCTCTTCAGCTTTTTTGTTGAACTCATCTGACATTTCTTTCGCGTAACCATCACCGGCGCCGGTATCTTCTTGGAAGTCCACTTCCAAGAACTCTGCGCCCATTGATTCCACTTGTTCTTTTACTTCAGGACGAACGTCAAACGAGCGTACGATTGCGCCAAGACTGCCTGCAGCGCCAATCGCCGCAAGACCGGCAACACCTGCGCCTGCAACCAAAACTTTGGCAGGCGGCACTTTACCAGCAGCGGTAATTTGCCCGGTGAAGAAACGACCAAACTCATGCGCCGCTTCTACCACAGCGCGGTAGCCTGCGATATTTGCCATTGAACTCAATGCATCTAGTGCTTGCGCACGTGAGATACGCGGCACTGAATCCATCGCCATTACATTAATGTTTTTGCTGGAAAGCTTTTCCATCAACTCTGGGTTCTGTGCTGGCCAAATGAAGCTGACTAAGCTTGCTCCATCTTTTAACAGTTCAATCTCTTCATCTGATGGTGCGTTGACCTTCAAAATCAGATCAGCATTCCATACCGTACTGTGGTCAACAATGGTTGCCCCAGACGCTGCAAACGCTTGATTATCAAAACTGGCTAACGCGCCCGCTTCCTCTTCTATTGAGACTTCAAATCCCAATTTTATAAGCTGCTCCACCGTTTTAGGTGTGGCGGCTACTCGTGTTTCACCCGCGAGACTTTCTCTAGGTACACCAATCTGCATAGCTATTCCCTACTATTGGCACAAATTAAAAATACAAAATAAAAAATCTTGGCTCGACTGCCTTGTCATTTGGCAGAAACGTTACCAAGCAATCACAAAAAGTTATCATCATTGTTTACTATAAAACAACACATCATTGTCTTATAAGGCACTGATCAGACTAGATGGAGTGATCATTTATCAAAGATTGACTGACCCATTTGATCAATAAACATCTGGGCTTTCTTAATCATTAATTCATTTGCGTCTGCTTTGCTACCGAGAACATCCGAACGAATAAAGCGATGAGTTTTTACTGAATCGCCTTCACCACTAGTAATGCGGCCCGCAATCCTAAACAAACCCCCTTCGGCAATTGGCTCTGCATAAATTAAAAACGTCTTATATTCTACTGGTTCGACTATTTCTTGCTTTTGAGTATCTGATGAACCAAAAAGACGACTAAACCAACCCATAAACTCTCCAAAACTCTTAGATTTACTGCTACTAAATCTATGTTAAACAGAGTTTAAAGGCGAGCACTATTCGTAGAAATTGTCGTTATGCATCACAAGCTTATGCGATTAAAAATCTTGATCAGTTAAATTTAAGAGGAGAAACACAAAATGAAAAAATAGTGAAGTGAACAAACGCCACAAACAGTGGCCTCGTTGTCATGCTAATAATCGGCTCTAAAACATTAATCTGGGTATTAATGTTCGTTAATCTGGGTATTAATGTTCGTTAATAAGGAAGACCAAGGTGCCCCCTTTCAAGCTACTTCCGTAGTTAATATTTAGCCCTAAACCTATATTATCAATATAGTCTTTTAAAAATGGCACTGACATTACCCAGCCCGCACTCCATTCGTAATAATTGGTTGTGCCCATAGGATCTTCAAGATCGCCACCCACATCAATGCGACGCAAACTGGTAAAGACTGTCTGGCCATAGCCACCTAAATGACCAATGTCGTAAAAGCCTTTAATACCATTGATCCAATACCAACCACCTGGGTTCCCAACATTCCCTTCGTTTGCTTCACCCCAGCCCACGCCGTAGAAGAACTTCAGTTCGGTAAACGTTTCCCAATGTCCCCAATCTTGTGGTTTAGTGTAATGCAGCTCGATATTCGGTTTAACGGTAAATGCCCACGCATCGGTATTAAATGCCCGTCCATCTAGCTGCTCTCGGAAGAAGCTACTAAATGAATTTCGGTACGTATAATCATTGCGGTAGTACATTAAGTTAGTGCCAATACCGGTATTTAAGGTTAAATGATCGGTAAAGGCATAACCTGCGCCATATTTGGTGGCAAACGTATAATTTTGTTCTTTGCTCGTGTCTTGTGGTTCTAGAGGATCATCACCATAGGAGATATTACGCTTGGTTTCTAAATACGAGCCAACAAAGGTCAAATCTTGGGTAATACTGGTGCCATCGGACAACGGCACTGCGGGTAGATCTAAAGTATAAGGAATGGTGTAAATAGTGATCTGTTTACGCAGTTCTAGTGATTCTTCACTGCCAATATTATCGTTATTGTCTGTTAGAAAACTATTCGGGTCGAAATCTTGAAAACCAAATGAAATCGCTTCACTATCACTGAGCAGAACCGCAGTAGCAAAGTTTTGCTCCAGTATTTTACGTAATACTTCATCTGCGTGTGCCGACGCTGTCAATAACAGCGCCATCAGGCATAGTAAACAACGATTCAAACTTACCCCGTAAAAATGCATAACAATCCATTGCAGTAAACAATAGCCAGTTTAATCTTTGCTTTCACTAACTATTTTAAGGTTTTAAGTTGTTTTAAATTCTAATTGACTAATATTTGATCTTAGAAAATGAAAGAGTGCGCATACCAAACGACAGCATAAGGTTTTTTTTCACACAAAATGTCGCTAATTCCACCAGCAAAATCTCTTGCCTCTTTATTTATTATAGATTCATCACCCAATAGAGCCGAATAGTTTGACATTTCTCAGTAACTTTTTACGATGAAAATACCATTACAACTAGGTATGTACTTATGTCAGAAATAATTGAAGATCAAACCATCGATCTAAGTGAAGTTTCAGCGGAATTACGCCAGGTTATCGAATTCGATGAAGTGCCTGAGCAAATGTTCCAAATGGTTGTTTCCATACATGAGGCCGGTGAAGAAGAAGTGCGTAAAGCGTGGAATGAACTTCCTGCCAGTGCGCAAAACGTTGTCGATAACTTTGAACAATTCCATGCGCTCACTTCGGTAAGCCAATCTTTTGCAGGTGTGGGGCTATTAGAAGAATTCCCTACCCTGAACATTCCGGAAAACATGACCGAAGAAGAGACCAATAACTATAAAGCGCAGTTGCTCGATCAAGTGCTATTTAACTGCATTAAAGATATGGTTAAACAGATGAAAAAAGCGCGTCGAGATCCTATCTTGAAGCGTGACTTTAACAACGTATTTCTAAAAAATTAGACATCTATTTAGCCCTAGTGAGTTTGACGCTGCTAGGGCTTGTTAGCCACATTCAATCATTTCTTAACACATTAATCGTCTAACTAATCTTTAGTGCTTAATACGATGCCAAGTTTTGCTGGGTAAAGCTTACCCCTTTGATTTGTGCGTACACTTTTAGCCCAAGGGTTAAGTTCAATTCTTCGGTAGCCCAGTGAGTTAGAGTAGATTTCAGTAGTAATTGATCATCTAACTTTAAGGTAATCAAATTTGAGTGCGCGTTAATAGCACTGATATCCACAATCGACACAGGTATCCGATTTCGAATAGAGCTATCACTATTTTGTGACAGCGTCACGGACACATCCTGCGCATTGATTCTAATACGCATACACTGACCCACTTTATCGGCCAATCCTTGGTCTGGTACCCATAAATTATGATCCGCTACTTTCATTCTACGCATTGCATAACGTTCGTGGCGCTCAGCAACCTTTGCGTTAAGCAAAGTGCTGTGCCTTTCTCCTTCTTGCCACAAGGCAAGAGTGCCGCTATTCCATACCGTTTCGACGTTCCCAAAATCCACCACTTTGCCTGACTCAAGCACCAACAAGTGATCGGCTAAATGCATCACCTCTTCTAGGCTATGCGTCACATACACAATGGGGATTTCTATCTTCGATGAAAGCTGATTAAGGTATTGAATCACCTCTCTTTTACGCGGAATATCCAAACTAGCAAGCGGCTCATCCATTAACAATAATTGCGGATCGCTCAGCAAGGCGCGCGCTATCGCCACTCGTTGCTTTTCGCCGCCACTTAAGGTGTTTGGCTTAGCTTGCAATAGATGATCAATCCCTAATAATGCCGTGAGCTCCGCAAGGCGAACATCAGCGCCATGCTTGGCCGCGCCAAATAACAGATTGTCTTTGATAGAAAGATGAGGAAACAAACGCGCATCTTGAAAAACCACCGCCACTTTACGCTTCCACACCGGAATATGGGTGTTATGTTGTGTATCTAGCATGGTTAACTGGTTTAATTTTACATGCCCTGATTGAGGCGTTAATAAACCTGACAGTACATTCAGCAGGGTTGATTTACCGCTTCCTGAGCGCCCAAACACCGCAGTGACGCCCTTTGCTGGCAGTTCACCTTGGATATCAAAATGTTGACTATCAAATTGATGGGTAAATGAGAATTGTAAGGTCATTTAATTAACCCCAATTTTTGTTGAGAGCGACGCGACAGCCATTCGCTAAAAAATAACGACAGTAAGGCAATGATAATGGCTATGATGCACAAGCGCATGGCTTGAAATTCCGCGCCGGGAGTTTCCAAAAAGCTGAACATTGCCAAAGGAATCGTTTGTGTTTCACCGGGGATATTTGAAACAAAAGTAATGGTCGCGCCAAACTCGCCAAGACTGCGAGCAAACGCCAAAACCAAGCCCGATATTACCCCTGGCATAATCAAGGGTAAGGTAATGCGTCGAAACACAGTGATAGGGTTTGCGCCAAGCGTCATAGCCGCCTGTTCTAGTTTGCTGTCCACCGACAAAATGCTCAGCCGTATCGAGCGTACCATGAGAGGCAGAGCGACTACCGCCGAGGCAAGGGCAGCACCCTTCCAGCTAAATGAGAAATCGATACCCAGATAGGTATTTAACCATTGGCCCACTGCGCCTTGCTTACCAAACACAATAAGCAATACATAGCCGATGACCACTGGGGGCAAGACTAGCGGCAAATGTATCAGGCCATCAAGTAGGCTTTTGCCATAAAAATCTTTCTTGGCTAATAACCATGCTAACGCTATACCCACAGGCAAGATCGAAATACTGGCCACAAGCGCCACTTTCAAACTAAGAATAAGAGCAATGGATTCGATCTCGGTAAGCATGAGGGTCCTCTAATTCAATACTTGTAGCGTGCTTATCGGTTGTAGAGCTTCATATAACTAGTGAGTCGCCGCCACTATTTTTGGTGCTGGACTAAAGCCTAGCTCACTCAATACATCTTGCATTGGCTGCGCTTGCATCATCGTATATACCTGACTTGCGTTTGGTTTGTCTGTCAGCAATAACATCGGATATTGAATAGGTGCGTAATGTTTCGCCGGTATGTGAGCCAGAACCTTAACCATCTTCGATTGTTTGGCATCAGTGGCATACACAATGCCAACAGGCACTTGCTTGCGCTCAACCATTGCCAATACCGCACGAGTATTTTTCATCGGTGCGGTCTTCTTCGACAATGACGACCACACGCCAAGCGATACTAAAGCTTGTTTAGCGTATATACCCACTGGCACCGTATTGGTTTCGCCAATGGCTATCCTACCGTTTCCTATTAACGCCTGCCAAACCATACTGTCTGAAAGTGTCGGAACACGCGGTAAATCATCACCACTGATCACCACCAGCTCGTTCCCCGCAATCACATGCGCAGGTTGAACGCCTTTATTTTGCTGCTGCTCTAAATAATTCATCCACTGCGTATTCGCCGAAATAAAAATATCCGCAGGTGCGCCATTGGCAATTTGTCTCGCCAATGAAGATGATGAGCCAAATACACCTTTTACTTCGATATTGTGCTTAGCGGCGATTTGCGCCAGATTTTGCACCACTTGCGTCATAGACGATGCAGCGTAGACATAAACAGTTTGTGAAGAGTTGGCAAATGTATTGCAAGAAAGGGTCAGTAACAGAAGAGTGAGAAAACGGTACATAATGTGCTTATTGTAAAGGTGCCCATTTTAGGGCACCGAATCATGAGTTATTTGCTCGCTTTAGGCTGCACATATCGTCGACTTACATCGACAATGGCAACATCTCGAACAAAACTTCGGCCAAGTAATACAGGGAAATCAAGATGAGAACGATCCACTAAAGTAAACTCTGTTTTTTCTTTCAGATCTGAGATTTGTATCCATACAGCAACCACAGGACGTTTGTCAGTATCCTCGGTGCTCGATTGTTTTATTTTGGCAAAACGAACAACAGGCAAGCTAATTTCTTTGCCGATTTTGCCATTGTGTGACGGTTTAAACTTAACCCATTGCTCACCGTCACGTTCAAACTGTTTTATCTCGACAGCAGACAATGAAGAAGTCGTCGCACCTGAATCTATGCGCGCCTTAACGGTCGCTTTAAATTCAGGAAAGTAAATCCATTCTCTTTCACCAAGAATCAACTTACCATCGGCTGTTTTAGTCGGTAAAGGAGCAGGCTTTACCTCCTTCTCTACCATTTCAGCTTTGGGTTCTTCTTTTTCTACGACTTCTTCAATCGCTTCTTCAGGCTCTTGTTCCATAACCGGCTGCTCAAACTTCACCTCTTGTTGCTCTTCCTGAGCAGGTGGCGCTGTTGTTGAACATGCAGCCATAGAGCCTGCTGCTAATGCGATACTTAAAATTTTCCAATGTTTCATCCTATCCACCTGTACAATTTTAGTTTGTTATATTTTTAGTTGCTCAGTCGCGCATTAACGCACCGCCGCAATTGAAGATGCGACATACGCTAAATCTTTTTCTCTTAAGCCGGCAATGTTAATACGTCCATCATTAACACCATACACGCCAAATTCTTCACGCAATCGAACCATTTGCGAAGCCGTGAAACCTAAAACGCTAAACATGCCTTTGTGCTGCTGTATAAAGTCAAAGTCGTGCGAACCTGTGCGCTCTACAAGCTCTGAACACAAGTTGGCGCGCAAGTTGACCAAGCGCAGGCGCATTTGCTCTAGCTCTTGTTGCCATGCCGCTTTTAACTCATTGTCTAACAACACAGTTTTAACTATAGACGCACCATGAGCAGGAGGCATAGTATAAGTTGTTCTGGCCATCTGTAATAATTTGCCGCGCGCATTTGTGGCATGTGTTGCTTGATCCGCCACAATAATTGCACTACCGGTTCTTTCTCGGTACAAACCGAAGTTTTTAGAGCAAGAACTGGTTACAAGTAGCTCAGGTAAATTGCTCGCCATATGCTGTACGCCAAACGCATCTTGCACTAATCCATCACCAAAGCCTTGATAAGCAATGTCGATAAATGGCAAGAAGCCGTTTCTTTGCGCTAATTCAGTCACGCTCTTCCACGCCTCAGGCGTTAAATCTGCGCCCGTTGGGTTATGACAACAGCCATGCAAAAGAACCACATCTTTTGCTTTTACTTTTGCCAAGTCTTCCAGCAGTGCTGATGTGTCAACTTGCTTAGTCGCCACATCAAAATAGCGATAATGCTTAACTTTTAGACCCGCTGCTTCCATCACTGGTTGATGGTTTACATAGCTTGGATTACTCAGCCAAACCGTGGCGCCCGGGTTACTAAAGGCTATCAATTCAGCCAACATGCGTAGACCGCCACTTGCGCCCGGAGTTTGAATTGAGCTAGCACGAGAAGCCACCGTAGCATCAGGTAATACAAGGTTTAATGCCGCAGCATTAAACTCTTCGTCCCCTGCCATACCCACGTATGCCTTAGTCGTTTGCTGTTCAAGCACTCGCGTTTGAGCGGTAAGTACCGATTGCATGACTGGAGTGACACCGTCACTGTTTTTATAGACGCCAATACCAAGATCAACTTTATTATCACGTTGGTCTAAACGGTAAGCTTGAGAAAGAGACAGGATAGGATCCTGTTTAGGTGCTGTTAAGTTGGAGAACATGAAAGTCACAACCCTTTGAAATTCATTTGGATAGTGTCACGTTATCATTTGCGCGGATAAATCGAAACCGTTAATCGGGGTTAAACTGGCTTGCTGGGGAAATTTATTGGGATTGAGGTGATTGGAAAGTGTTGATGCTTGGCTCATTTGTGCTGTTGGAGTCTGTTTACGTAACAAGTGAAAGACAGCTGATTTACTCCCTTTCATTGCCTTGCTATATTTTTATTCCTTGATTCACTATATTGCTATCAATTCGAAGAGGAAATCATGGTTAAGAATACAAATGCGACTTTAGAAGACCGAGAAGCCAAACTTCATACCTTGCGCAACAAGCTAGAACAAGGCGAGCAAAGCGCAATCGCTAATTATAGTTACGAGTCTTTAATTAAAGAACTTGAGCAAGATGACATGAGCACTAATACCCAAATTTGTATTACCAGATAATGTAGAATTAGATCTTATTAAAATCGCAAAATACACTGAATCTATAGCAGTTTCGACGCCTTAGTCACTTGTATAGCAAAACCTGTTTGTCAGTGAATGAGTTTAAAATTATCTACATTTTCTGACTCAAACCTTGCAAATTTTTCAATATTACGAAGATCATGGACATCATAAACATTAACACCTAATGAGTTCATTTCATCTTCTATAGAGTTAAATGCAGCCTTAAGGTTTTTATCATTGTACTCAGGACGATCAATTGCGAAAAGAAAGTCACTAGCATCAAGAGTGTTTGAGTTTAGTAAATGCTTCACTCTTGAAATCCAAAACTCACCATGATCGAGTAACTTTAAAGGCTTGTCTTGGTAAAAACTGAGAGGTTTAATCGCTTTCGTTGTGACTCTATCTGTCGCAACCAGAGGTAGCTCAAAAGAAACATAATCTGCATTTAGTTTACTCTTAGTAAACTTATATCTCGTTATGCCATCTAATTGTTTTTTCAGGTTTTGAACTAAAAGCGTCTCTCGATGCTCTTTAGTGTTAAAGCTTCTACCAACATATTGCTCAAACAACTTCTCTAGAACAAGTTCAAATGATTCATTTGTCAAAAGAGCCGCAGTTTCACTAAAAGTAAGGAAGCCCTCTCTTTGTCTGGTAACTTCATCCATGAAACCAGCCAAGTCCTTTCCTCGCATTCCTTTAGCAAAATCTTGAATACGCTTAAGCTCGAAATGAAACATTTCGATAGCATTAGAGTATAACTGACCATCAAGGTCATCAAAAAACTGAGAAACTCGACCAAATCTTTTATTTGCTAGTTTAAATAACACGCTACCTGTTTGAGGGGCATGAATCACGATACCGACATTGGCAAACTCTTGAGTTTCAGTAAAAGGCATAAAACGTATTACTGAATAACGTACTAGATTTTTCATTTTATACCCTCCCAAAATACAGATGTTCTAAAGCGCAATAATGTTACTCGAATATCTTCTACAATACCAATATCACCGCAGTTTTCGAGCCATTCGTCCGGTATCGACTCTAATATAGAGTCTAGTTCACTAACACAATTTTCCAGTAGTTCTTTGTAGTAGTCATGATCTAGTAAAGATCTTTGTTCAGCAAACCAAGCACTTGACCCCACATGGAGTTCTTTCAACTGACTAAACGTCTCATCATGATCTTTATCAAAGGCAAGGTTATGGTCTAAAACAATAAATGACTGAAGATCCGAGCGGATAAATAGATTCGGATTACCGCCACTTTGCGTAAGATTGCGATCACCATTTTTTATCCAGTAATCAAATAGAAACAGTAGTTTTAAACCTTCCAAGTCAAGTTCACATAGTTTTTGGTAAGGGACATCTTGAATATTCTCTTCGTACTTAGATGCAAACCAATCCCCTTCGCTGAGCTCATAATGTCCAAACTCAAGTAGAGAACCATCAACGTACGCAATTTCAAAATCAGGTACTGGTAACCCAATAGCCTTTCCTAACTTTCCACATACCCATTCGTTAATTAATCCTCGATATGTAGTATTAGGCCCTTTTACAATATACTGATTACCATCATCGCCAACACAGAGGTAAGGCCCTGTTTGGCCTTGTTTCATCTTCCTAATTATCCTTTCGATGTAAATCATATATAGCTGTAACTATGTAAAATTGATGCTTGTAAGTTATCATAATCGTTACATAAGTCGATATCTAGTTGGGTGGTTATAATAACGAATGATATCGATTTCCCACTAAATAACGCGGAAACCTCCGCTAACTTCAGTTCATATGAAACAATTAGAGCTAGAATCAATTCAAAAAAGAACTGTCCACATTAGGAAACATTGCTCGATATAAAGTGAGAAGTTTTCTACAGCAAATTTGTTCTAAGCAGATGAAGGGCGTATTCGAACCACTTTAGATTCAATTAGTTATAGACTTTTAATTTGGTTAGAATGAAAAAAGGAACAGATTATAAAATCTGTCCCTCAATAGGTCGTTTTGATAACAGACATCACTCAACACCTCATAACAAGACGCAAAGTAACCTGCAGGCGCTTAATCTAATGTAAAGCGGTGAATGACTTGGTTTGAGCTGCCTCGCCATTCTAAACGAGCGTCGGCTAAGTCTTTTACAAACTTGCCGTCAATCAAAGTATCTACGTAGTTAACTACTTGTTGTTGCTCTTCACTAAGCTCTGCGAGAACGTAACCCGTCCACATCCAGATATCCTTTCCGGGACACTCTTCTTTTACTCGCTTTACCAGCTTAAAGATTGCTTCAAGATTACCCGGATAAAGCGGATCGCCACCAGACAGTGACAGCCCTTTGCGCTTGATGCGGGTATCGTTGAGATCAGCAATCACTTGGTCTTCCATTTCTTGGGTAAATAAATGCCCTGAGCTTGGCGACCAAGTCGATTGATTGTAGCAGCCACGACATTGATGGATACATCCAGAAACAAACAAAGTGCAGCGTGTTCCTAGCCCGTTGACCACGTCAACTGGATAATAATTGTGGTAGTTCATCAGTGTGTTGCTCGTGCTAATTGTTTAAATGGTATTGCTATAGTCACTTACTTATAAGTGTTTTACGCGACGTTTCACTTCTTCTTGTTTACCGAAGTTAAACGGACGTGCATCTGGGCTACCTAGATAACCACACACGCGTCGTGTTACCGATACTTTGGCGGAATCGTGGTTGCCACAGTTAGGACAGGTAAAGCCTTTGCTCGTACACTCAAACTCACCGTTATAGCCACATTCATAACACTCATCAATTGGCGTATTAGTACCGTAGTATGGAACGCGCGTATAAGCGTAATCCCAGACGTTCTCTAATGCTTCGACATTGCGCTGCATATTCGGGAACTCACCGTAGCAAATGAAGCCACCGGTTGAGATCATTGGGTATGGCATTTCAAAATCAATTTTGTCGTACGGGTTAACCTTTTTCTCCACATCTAAGTGGAAGCTATTGGTGTAGTAACCCTTATCTGTTACGCCGTTGATTACGCCGAATTCTTTAGTATCAATTTGGCAGAAACGGCTGCACAAGTTTTCACTTGGTGTGCCATACAAGCTAAAGCCATAGCCTGTTTCTTCTGTCCACGCATCCACATTACGTTTTAGATAAGCAATAACAGCCACGGCTTTTTCGCGTAGTTCTGCGGCGTCAAACACATGTTGCTCAGTGCCGTATAGAGCGTTGATCGTTTCATGAACGCCAATATAACCAAGAGAAATAGAAGCTCGGCCATTTTTAAAGATTTCAGAAACCGCATCGTCTGGTTTCAGACGTACGCCACATGCGCCTTCCATATATAGGATAGGTGCAACGCGTGCTTTGACGTTTTCTAAACGGCTAATACGCGTCTCCAATGCTCGACGTGCTGTGCTTAGTTTTTCGTCCAATAGCTCGTAAAAACGCTCTTCACTGCCCTGCGCTTGAAGTGCAATACGTGGCAGGTTAAGGCTTACCACACCAAGGTTATTACGACCATCGTGGATCATCTCGCCGTTTTCTTCATAAACGTTTAAGAAGCTGCGACAACCCATTGGCGTTTTAAATGAACCTGTCACTTCAACCACTTTGTCGTAGTTAAGAATATCTGGGTACATACGCTTGGTTGCACACTCTAGTGCCAGTTGCTTAATGTCGTAGTTTGGATCGGTTGCTTTATGATTTAAGCCATCTTTGATGCCAAAGACTAATTTAGGGAAAACAGCGGTCTTACTGTTTTTACCCAAACCTGCAATGCGGTTTTTCAAAATCGAAGTTTGGATCAATTTAGACGCCCAAGAAGAGCCTAAACCAAAGCCAAAGGTCACAAATGGGGTTTGACCATTTGCGGTATGCAGTGTGTTTACTTCGTATTCTAAAGATTGGAATGCGTCGTAACATTCTTTTTCCGTGCGAGAGCGCGCAAATGCTTTAGGATCATGAATATCCCACTCTTTCGCCACTTCTAAATGTTTTTCGTAACTGCTCATCACGTACGGTTCAAGCACTTCATCAATACGGTTGATGGTGGTACCGCCGTAGATGTGGCTAGCCACTTGCGCGATGATTTGCGCGGTGACCGCTGTCGCTGTAGAAATTGATTTTGGTGTATCAATCTCAGCATTACCCATCTTAAATCCATGTGTTAACATGCCTTTAAGATCGATAAGCATACAGTTAAACATTGGGAAAAACGGTGCGTAATCAAGATCGTGGTAGTGGATATCGCCTTGCTCATGAGCTTGTACGATGTCACGAGGAAGAATATGTGTTTTGGCGTAGTGCTTAGCCACGATGCCCGCTAACAGATCGCGCTGAGTTGGAATCACTTTGCCATCTTTGTTGGCATTCTCATTCAACAGATCGGCATTTGATTGCTCAATAAGGCCTTGGATCTCTTGGTTAAGAACACTTTTCTTCTCTCTCGCTTTATCACGATCATGGCGATACTCGATGTAAGAACGAGCCAGACCTTTATATGGGCCTTGCATAAGTTCATTTTCGACTAAGGTTTGGATTTGCTGGATATCCACTTCGTGGCTACCCGCCAGTTGTCCCTCTACCTGCTTTGCAACGTCTTCAGCATAATCCGATAGGCACTGATCAACATCTGATCCTGCACTTTTGATAGCTTCGACAATGCGATCTTTGGCGAAAGGGGCAAGAGAACCGTCTCTTTTTAAAACAACTGGTTTCACAATTTCTCCTTACCCACAGCATATACACAGATACACTATATAGGGTATTTAATTTGATATTCGACACTACATATTGTGGGCGTATTTAACGAGATGTGCCACACTTTTTTATTGATTTAGATCAAAATAAAGGTCAAGTGTCCTTTTTTAGGGCCGATCTTTTGCGAGTAAATTACTCCACTCACAGAACAAAAAAAAACGTATTTTTTTTTTAGTATGGGTTGCAATTTTTAAAGTACTTTTGCGATGGGCGATGAACGGGGATGACAACTTTTGAAAATAATATTTAGAAAAAAAGCACTTGCATTTACTTGCTATATGTTGCTTCTAATATGTGTGTCCGCAAGTGCTTATGCGGTAGATTTAAAATTAACCACTTGGAATTTAGCCTGGCTTTCTACGCAAAGTTATCCACAGTTTGCCGAAAGTCAGCGTGACAAAAATGACTTTTCCACCCTCTCTCGTTACTTGCAAAACATTCAACCGGATCTACTCGCTTTTCAAGAAGTCGACAGTATTGAGGCCATTCAGCGCGTAGTGGGCAGGCAATACACTGTGGTGCTTTCTGAGCGTGCACTTGCTAAACACTCCGCCAAGCAATTTGGTGACATCAATCAGTACACCGGAGTTGCCTTTAAAAAAGACCTTAATGTAATTGAACACCCCGACATTGATTTAAATGTCGAGCGAGGCGGTAAACTGCGATTTGCTACTTACATCGAAATCGCATCCGCAATCCCATCTGCAAAAGCCCCCACACACATTCACCTGCTCTCAGTGCATCTCAAAGCCGGTTGTCAGGGCAAGAAGAACCGCAACCGCTCTTGCGACATAGTGCAAAAGCAAGCACAAAAGTTAAACCAATGGATAGTACAACGAGAAAGTCGCGGGCAGTCTTATATCATTTTGGGGGATTTCAATCATAACCTTGCTTATAAAGGCGACTGGTTATGGAAAACCCTCACCCAAGGCACCCATAAAGCACAACTTGCCAGTAAAACTAGCCAAGCTAAATGTGAAATACGCTCAAACCGTAACCCAAATCAAACCCATAGATTTAGAAGCTTGATTGATCACATCATCGTCAGTTCGGATTTAAGCTACTCGCTGCCGAAACAGAATGTGTATGCTAAGCAAGATGTGCTGAAGTATCAGCTTAGCGATCACTGTCCAGTGTCGTTTTCTTTGGAGGATTAATTATCTTTGCAGGATTAAATAGAGGCTAGCAAGTGCGCCCTGTTTTGTTTGCAGGGCGTTATACAAGTGATGTGAAAGAAGATAAAAATACTCTAACCCATATGCCGAAGGATCTCATCGCGATTCACCACAATCAATTGCTGGCGCCCGACAAGCGTATCCTCATAATCTAGGTATACATTCAGCGCATACAAGGTATAGCGAAGCAGCGCCACACGACATGGCACAATAAATGTGCCCTGTTGCATGTCATATTCATATTGAATGATCGCTTTTTGCTTATCTGAAAGACGCGGATCGGGCGCAAATACAATATCGACACTGCGTTGCCACTGAGTGTCCTGTTGTTTGTTATATGGTGATCCATCAAGAAGCGTCAATAACCCTTCAAATCGACTTAAAATGAAATCTCGGTACTGTTGATTTTTTTCACAATAAGCACGAACGTGCCAGCGCAATGGCGTACACACAATAGAATGAGGCGTGATAACACGTTTTTCGGCAACGGGTTGGCTCATGGAGCGATAGGCGATCTCTAGCCTTAATTCTCCTTTTGCGGCTAGCAAAATTTTCCGTACATGTTCAGCATTAACTTCGCGCACAGGGATAGGCAATGAACATGCCGCTCCGCCCGTAAACTCCATCGGCGCGAAGATATTGGCATTGGCTTCCTGACTTGCCAGCAAATTCAAAAACTCTTGAGCATGACCGGTAATGAACTTGGCAGAAAAACACGCGCTCGGCACATAGCCTTTCAGACTGCTGTCATAAATAAGATTGGTCTTAGAGATATGTTGGATATAAAAGTTGATATCCCTTGAGGCTTGCTGACGACCAATACCAAAACTTTCACACAAATGCTTGGTCGTTAAGCGACCTTCCCAATAGGCAATTAACTCTATTAGCCTAAACCTTTGGTGTTGATCCCACTTCATAAAACCCTCTACGCATCAGGATATGTCTACTTTGTCGCATATCATATTTCTAGGCGGTAATTTAGCATACGTAGTGTTTGATGTACGGTTCAAGAATCATAAGTTATTGTCTAATAAACGTTTTATCTCACATTCTCAAGATTCACCACTCAACCTCACCATTGATGTACACCTAGCATTACTCACTTTAAATTAGTGACCCTGTCACCTAAAACAAACCCTACTAGCATTGCAACCACAAACAACACTGCCTGAATATTGCCACTGCCTAACGATGAAATAACCGGTCCAGGGCAAATCCCCACTAATCCCCAACCAATGCCAAAAATACTCGCACCAGTGAGCAAACGTTTATCAATGGCATTGTTAGTGGCTAACGAAAAGCTCAAACCAAGCACAGATTTTTCTCGTTTCTTAATCACCAAAAGATAGACAGGCAAAAATACGCTAAGCGCACCGCCCATAACAAAGGCTAAACTTGGGTCCCAATTGCCCGCGACATCTAAAAATCCAATCACTTTAACCGGATCGACCATACCGGATACCGCCATACCTAAACCAAACAACACGCCAGCGATTAAAGACACTATTTTAAACATGATCTACCCCAACAAATGCAAACGAACAAATACGGTAACACCCGCTGCCAGCATAAAGACGCAGGTTGCCACTAGCGAACGTTTAGATAAACGACCAATGCCACAAATGCCGTGACCTGATGTGCAGCCATTGCCAATTTTAGTGCCTAACCCCACTAGCAAACCGCCGAGCAATAGCACCCACAACTGACTGTCATAGCTAATTGGGATCATAGCGCCAAACGCCGTTGCCCCTAGTAATCCACCAGCAACCATGCCCAATACAAATAGCCAGCGCCAACCTTTATCACCGGCTTTGTTTTTTAACAAACCAGACACGATGCCACTAATTCCGGCTATTTTCCCGTTAAATAACAGCAATATCGAAGCAGACACACCTAACAGCATACCACCAAACAATGAAGCCCAAGGCACAGTAAATTCCACAATTTTCTCCCTAACGACAGTAGATTTGATATAAGGATGTAATGAGTTGCTCTACCTGCTTATTCTTTAGCGAGTAGAACACTTTTTGCGATTCTTTTCTTATTTGCACAAACTCATTATCTCGCAACACTTTAAGGTGTTGAGAGAGTGCTGATTGATGTAGCACAGAGCCATTTTGCAAGTCAGCGACCTGTTTTTCCCCTTCCATCAACTGACACAGCACCATCAAACGCTCACTATGAGAAAGCACTTTTAGCACTGATGCGACATTGTCCGCTTTGCTTTTAAGTACTTTCATAGAGGTGGTCTCTGAGGTTAATTTATCTTCTATATTCATACGATAAACTCAGCTTAGAATTGGATAACGACATTGGGTTAGTCTAGTCAATTCTTTATATTAGTCAACACTAAATAAGTAATTTCAAATTTAGCTGGACTAATATTAGAATTAACTTATATTGTAACTACACAACATTAATCAACCCTAAGTTTGGAGTGATAGCAATGACTAAAATTCTCATCGTCGGTGGCGTAGCAGGTGGTGCATCAACGGCGGCTCGTGCACGTCGTTTAAGTGAAGACGCAGAAATCATCGTGTTTGAACGGGGCGAATTTGTTTCCTTTGCCAACTGTGGTCTACCCTACCATATTGGTGGTGACATCAAAGATCGAAGTAAACTGTTACTGCAAACACCAGACAGCTTTTTAGCTCGCTTTAATGTTGATGTGCGCGTGATGAACGAAGTGATTGCCATTGATCGCCAAGCAAAAAGCGTCACGGTTAAAAATCTCATCGATGGTAGTGAATATACCGAACGCTATGACTTCCTACTGCTCAGCCCCGGTGCTGCGCCAATAATTCCGCCTATTGCTGGGCTTGATAACCCTGTCACCCACTCCTTGCGTAACATTTCCGATATGGATCGCATTTTAAATACGCTACGCAATAATAAACCCAAGCACGCCACTGTAGTGGGCGGCGGATTCATCGGCCTTGAAATGATGGAAGCGTTCCAGCAACTTGGCATCAAAACCAGTTTAATTGAAATGGCCGAGCAAGTAATGACGCCAGTAGATCGCGAAATGGCAGGCTTTGTCCATGAAGAGATCCGCAATAAAGGCATCGATCTTAAACTTGGCGTGGCCTTGCAATCAGTCGAGCACATTCATCATCAAAACAGCGAATCACTAAAGCTTCAGCTCAGCAACGGTGAGTCGCTTAATACCGATATTTTGATCATGGCAATTGGCGTCCGCCCCGAAACTCAGCTCGCTAAAGAAGCAGGACTACGTATCGGCGCGACTGGCGGCATTTACACCAATGCACAAATGCAGAGTAGCGATCCTTCTATATACGCTGTGGGGGACGCAGTTGAAGAGCAAGATTTTGTCACAGGTAACCCCACTCTTGTTCCCCTTGCAGGGCCTGCTAACCGTCAAGGACGCATGGCCGCAGATAATATGCTGGGTAGAGAGCAAAGCTATCAAGGCACGCAAGGCACCGCCATATGTAAGGTGTTTGACTTAGCCGTTGCCTCAACCGGCATGAACGAAAAACAATTACAGCAAAGCGGCACTGCTTATGAAAAAGTGTATGTGCATACCGCAAGTCATGCTAGCTACTACCCGGGCGCAGAAACCGTCTCCTTTAAAATGTTGTTTGACCCACAATCAGGCAAAATTTTCGGCGCGCAAGCGGTGGGCAAAGACAGCGTGGATAAACGTATTGATGTAATGGCAGTGGCGCAACGCGCAGGTATGAGCGTACAGCAACTGCAACATTTAGAGCTCACCTATGCGCCACCTTTTGGCAGTGCTAAAGATGTTATTAACCAAGCCGCTTTTGTGGCAAACAACATCATAGAGGGCGACGCAACCCCTATTCACTTTGATGAGATTGCACACTTAACTGATGAGCAATTACTGCTTGATGTGCGAAACCCAGCCGAGCGCAAAAACGGCAATCATATTGCAGGGGATATCAATATTCCTGTTGATCAACTGCGTCAGCGCATGCATGAACTGCCAAAAGACAAAGAGATCATCATTTATTGTCAAGTTGGTCTGCGTGGCAACGTTGCCTATCGCCAGTTAGTCAATAATGGCTTTAAAGCGAAAAACTTACTTGGTGGCTATCGCACCTACAAAATCGCCACCGCCTAATTGTTTTATGACCTAGGAGTTCACTCCTAGGTCATTGATTTCACTACCATATCCACATATCGAATATCAGCTATTGATTAACGTCATTTCAAATTCCATCTAAACCCTCTTAAAGTCTCTTTAAAGCAACACAGTGACAAACGGAGCTTGTGACTAACATATTGTTTTCTATACTCAAATTGGCATCTTTGCTATTCGCACTTTAGAGGTTACAACCATGCTTAACGCTCGCCCAAATACATTTGTTTCTCGTGCACTTTCTTCTCATGTAGTGCTCGCTACCGCCCTGCTTACTGCAGTATCGCTAGCACCAAACGTGATGGCTACTGAAAATACGCACACTTCAAAAGCACAAACACTCACCGTCACTGCGGACAACTTCTCGCACGCTGAGACCGCACGTAATTATCGTAACTGGACAAGCAAAGGCGCGAACTCTCAATTTGTGATCATGCAGAACCTGCCTCCACGCGGCAAAGCGGCGCCAACAGTGCAGATGAACGATGACACCCTATATGGCGTGGCTATCGTTAAAGCCAAAAATGGCAAGGTGAGCTTTTCGATACCAGAGACAGACAACTATTTAGCCGTACAAGTAGTAACCGAGCGCGGTCATGGGCAACACTATGTGGTTGAAGATGGTGTGTATGAACTTGCTGTTGAGTCAGAATATGCGATGCTGATTTATCGCTCAGGCACAGAAAAAGGCATCCAGCACGCGGTTGAGCAATTAGACAAGGTCAATGTCGCTGATTTTAACTTTGCCACAGATTACCAAGTTCAGCCGTATAACTATGACGAAGTGGAAACTTGGGTGCAAAACTACACCAAAGAGGTCAACTCTATGGATAAATTCACCTATACCTTCCCTCGCACTAGTGAACAAGTCACTGACTTGCATCATTGGAATTTAGAGAATGCAGCAGGCTGGGGCGGCGCAAGCCCAGAGGCCTTTGTGGGGAATAAATACGCCAACAGCGCCAAGTTAAAAGCCAACGTCTGTTACAGCGCGACCTTTAACGACCCACAAAATAAATTTTTCACCTCGATTACTGCGTATGATTCCGACAAATACTTGATGGAAGGCGTACGTCACATTAGCTCAAATACTTGGGATACTAACCAAGATGGTACGATCACTGTCTCGTTCAACTGCGGAGACTCTGCCAAAAACAATATCGATACTAAAGGACAAGATTTTACCTTTACCACTCGTCATTACGGCGTCAATCCTAGCGTTATGAAAGCAAAAGATGACCCTATTATTGCCGGGCTTAAACAAAGCTAAAAGGTACTGGTGAAGGTAGCAAATTAACGACATAAAAAATGGCAGCTGACCTTGGTCTAAGCTGCCATTTTTTGCTATTCCACTAAGGTTTCCCTTAATAATGGGGAAATCACATTAAGCGATAGTAATGCCTTTTTTAGCCAGTGAGCGGTGCAACATGTACATCACAACACACAGTGCGCCACCGACGATCATGCCACTCCAACCCATAGAGTAGAAGTAATCACCGTAAGCGTGGATGCTAGCAATTTTGTCTTCGCCACCTTGTGGAATCGCAACGATCTTACCTAACTGACCAGAGATCAGGTTCGACATAGAAGAAGCTAAGTACCAAGCGCCCATCGCAAAGGCAATCATTTTAGGGTGACAATAGAGACCAATCATAGACAGACCTACCGCACTCACAAACAGTTCAGCAATAGTTACGATTAGGTAAGAAAGACCTACATAGTTTGCGCTAGCAATCCCTGTTTCGTAACCGGTTGATGCGCCATACCAAAGCGCAAGCATCGACAGACCCGAGAGCACTACGCCCACAGCGAATTGATAAGGAATACTAAAGCGAACAAAGCGGTTGTAGAACTTAGGCAATTGCGAACCAATTGCTAAGATAACCAATGGGTTAATCAACTGGAACTGAGCCGGAGACAGAATAATACCGAACAAGGAAAAGTCCGTATTGTTCTTAGTAAACATGATCATGGTGGTGGCCATTTGGTTGTATAACACGAAGAATACAATCGCGACCAAAATCAAAAATGCGGCAATTAATTGTTTAGTGCGATCCACACCTTTAAGCAACATAGTACGAATACAAAACGCCAAAATACCAACAGTACAACCAATACCAATCAAATAGGTACTTACGTGCGGATTAAGGTATGAGTAATATGCAATCGCGTAACCCACAACGATGTAAGATACCACCGGAATTAGACGTCCAATCGTCATTGGTTGCTTATCCAGATCATCAATTACATTGGTGTAGATGTTGCGTTTAACAATGAAGTTAATTGCAGCGGCTGATTTACCTAAAACCACTAACGCTAGCACAGACATAACGCCGTAAGGGCTATCCATTAACATTGGCGCAAGACCAATACCAATAAGTGAGCCTACGTTAATGGCCATGTAGTAAAAGGTCATGCCTGATTTACTGCCCGCGTCATCGCCTTTGTAAATGCGGCTTACAAGTGCAGAAGTCGGTGATGCTACCAATGAGTTGATAGCAGGAAGTAGCGCATACGCCATAATAAAGGCACGTGTGCCTAGCGTGTGAACATTGGAGCTGCCGATATAAATAATCAAATAAGCCAGTGCGACTAAACATACACCCCAAGTAATACCGCGGCGAATACCGAGATATTTATCGATAACATAACCGCCGATAATTGGCATCATATAACCGATAGCTTGGGTTACACCCATGAATTCATACGCTTCTTTCTCTGTCATCCCTAGCCCATCACGAGCCATTGGCAAGGTTAGGAACAGAATGAAGATTGACATGATGGAGTAAGAGGCGAACTGCCCAAAGAACGTAATCGTTGTTACGTTAAATACCTGAGAGCGAATGAGCTTCTTCTCAGGTGTTGGTGTTTTCGATATTGTTTGCAAAATGTTTATCTCTAAAACGGTTTGAATATCTAAACCAGCAAAGCTGGATCTTGGCGATAGAAATCCTTCTAGCACGCGCGTTACGTTAGCAAACAAACCGCTTGAGAAGTGGGTCACATTTTTATATTGCACAAATCACCTGCAACTCATTGCATTTAATTAATAGAGCAATGAGTTGCATCTTGGGATTGATAGTAATGAAGATAGTAATGAATAAAGACAGTATGAAATTGAAGATGGCGGGAAGAAAATAGCCAGTCCTACTCGGTTTCTTAAAATTCGATAAATTAAAAGCTACAGCATTAAACAGGCGCTGCTTAATGCTGTAGCAAGACAAACAAAGATAAGGAATAAAATTGATGCAATGAGAGCCGATTAGCCTCTATTAGGATTGTTCTTACAATGCAAAATAGCTTGGTCTAGCAACTGCAATGCCGTTTGTTCACATTTAGGCAGCCTTGCATCGCTCTCTTTTATTGGCGTCACTCGCTGGCCCCAACGAATACGCCCTGCCCCCCAAGTTAATCCAGCGCCAAACGCAGCGGTTAATATTTCACTGCCCGGCTTTATCACGCCTTGCTCGGCTGCTTCACACAAGGCAATCGGCACAGTCGCCGCTGATGTATTTCCGTAATTTTGGATATTGATAAACGCTTTTTCTTGCTCAATCCCTGCCATATCGCACAAAGTTTGAATAATGCGCACATTGGCTTGATGCGGAATCACCACGTCAATGGCAGAGGTCGATAACTGCGCTTCGTTTAATACATGATGCGCCGCACTGCCCATGCCTTTTACCGCACGTTTAAAGATCTCACGCCCGACAAAGTTAAAGGTGAAATAGCCATTATCGGCGGCGAATCTTTGCATTGACGTGCCAAAGCTAGGCACCGCTAAGATGTCACGCCCTTCAGAATCACAGCCCAGTTTACTTTGTAGTAACCCAACTTCTTGCTCAGTTTTTGACAGCACCACCGCACCTGCGCCATCACCAAATAATACGGCGGTGTCACGCTGAGTCCAGTCAATGAAAAAGCTCAGTCTCTCTGCGCCAATCACCAACACATGCTGATAACTGCCTGCTTGAATCATGCGCGTTGCGGTTTCTAAGCCATACACAAAGCCGGTACAAGCTGCGTTTAAATCAAAGGCGGCGGCTTTAAATGCCGATAAATTATTTTGTACCTTAGACGCAATATTAGGGATAAGGGTGTCGGGTGAACAAGTCGCAACAATAATAAGATCCAAATCACCCGGCTCAATACCGGCACAATCCATCGCTCTTTGCGCGGCAACGGTGGCCAAATCCGAGGTTTGTACATGACTAATTCTACGCGCAGATATTCCGGTTCTTGGCTTTATCCATTCATCTGAGGTATCTAAAAATGTACCTAGATCATCATTACTCAATACTGTTGGTGGTAAGCACTTTCCCCAGCCTGAAATTTCCGCATACGTTTTAGTCATATCGCCTACTTCTAGTAATTTTATTATGTATTTTAAGAGTATACGTTCATTGCCAAAATACGAAAGTAATTGCCTAGTCGGTTCTATGGTGTTTTTTGTAAAGCGTGACCAAGGTACAGCCCCAGTTCACTTAAAGACAATTTTTGCCTTCTTTAACCAATTTACAGCACGCATTAACGGTTTATGTTAGTCTTAGCGCCGTCATGCGAATTAAGGTCAAAAAATGAACCGTAAGAAGAAGATCAACCAGATCCTAAAGAAGAAAATAAAGAAGCAGAACTCTAAACTGCACAGTTCAAACAAGCCAAAGTACATTTCAAAAAGTGAACGGGCGAAGATGGAACAAGAAGCAGCTCAAGTTGAAGATGTGCAAGCAGACGAAAATGCGACAGATACTGTGACTGATGCTACGCCGTCACAACAAAAAGAAGACTAACAATTACCTAGCAGAGCGCCTGACTTACGCTAATCACGCGTAAGTGTATTTAGCGGTATTCCTCCACTTATTCGTCCGTGTATTCCTAGACGGGCGCTCTGGTTATTTTGTGGTGTTTTATATAAAGAGTGCTATCTCAAAAGCGCATCTTTAATGGGGATAAATTCGCTGGCCACCTCAATCAAACCATTGGCAGTCAGTTGAGGTACGCCCAATACAATCACCTTGCAGTTATAGTGCTGCGCAACATGCTTCACCAAAAGCTCAAAATCACCATCGCCAGAGAGCAAAATGATGGTATCTACGTCGCGAGCTTTTTCCATAATATCTATGGTAATACCCACGTCCCAATCGCCTTTCGCACTGCCGTCTGCACGTTGAATATAAGGCTTTAGTTTTACCTGAAAACCAATCCCTCGCAGGATATGATGAAATTGACGTTGCTTAGGATCTTGGCTGGCAATTGCGTAGGCATGTGCAGAAACGATGTCTCCATATTCCATTGCCAATGCCCAAAACGCGTTGTAGTCAAAGTTTCGACGATAAGCGTCACGAGTGGTGTAGTAGATATTCTGCACGTCAGCAAAAATAGCCACTTGGTTTCTAGGCGCAAGCTGATTCATTATAGGTAGGAAACCTCAATTAAATTTTAACTGAGTATACTCGACTTACGGCGGAACGCTAAGTGCTAAATCCAGTACGAATACGAGTGCTAATTAACTGACTCTGCAGTACAAAATTGCAAAATTTCACTTAAATCATGAATGCTGATCGCACCTTCTGCAGTCGATTTTGGTGATAAGTGATTGGGACGATAATGCAAGGTGGTGATGTTAGCCGCCACGCCGGCACGGACACCTTGTAGCGTATCATCAACAAACAAGCAGTCTTTGCCTTGGAAGCCCATTCCCATTGCGGCGTATTGGATAAGATCAGGATCAGGCTTCCAGCTGTTCGCCTCAAAAGCACTGAACATAGCATCTTTGAAATAACCAGCTAAGCCACTGATTTCCAATTTATACTCTAGTTTGCTCAGCGGTCCGTTTGAAACAACGCACACTTCGATATCCATTTCTTTAAGCTTATCTAAAACCATAATGGCATTTTTAGATGGGTTTAATTGGTCTTGAAAAAGTACCTTACTTTTCTCGCGGTACATCATCGCCAACTGATCAATGTCGGCTTTAACGCCGAGCCTCTCAGAGGTTTCTAGCAAAATATCAGTGAGCTTGCCACCATTAAAATGCTTGAGCGTGTCTTCCATACTTAATTGCGCGCCAAAGCTGTTAAATACACTGACCAAAGCTTGGCAGCATAGTTTTTCGCTATCAACTAACGTCCCTTCACAGTCAAAAATCACACATTTCATTGATTGCCTTTCCGTAGCATTCCACTGATTATAATCCCTTTATAACCAAGAATTTGCCTAGTGGGAAAAGACTAATTTATTTACTGTTAGCTCAGGCACGATAAGTTTTTCATTAACCGACTCAGATCACTTTATGCATGTCGCCTTATGCACATAGATGCATTGCTTATGTTCGATTTGAGCTAACTGATTTGAAAAAATATTGAGTATGGATGAAATTTCAGCGTTGCTGTTTAGCGAATCATCGAGCAGCAAATCTGACACTAAGACGCCTACTTGGGATAGCGGATCATGAGACAGGGAAACGATAGCAACCCCTGCGACCTCGTTACCAGAGAAACCTAACCACAATGAATGTGGTGCTTGTTCATCTAAAATGATCTGCGCAAAGAACTCTTGTAGATATTCTTTAGATGCCACTGGAACTTGGCTATGTTTGGCAAAAAATTGTGAAAAGAGCACCGTCAATTTGTGAAAATCGGCCTTTATCCAATCTAATTGTGCATGTGCTAATTGCGCTTCTATCTTTGACAATTCTATAGCATCAATCGTATTTTCCGCTTCAATCAAATCAAGATAACAAGCCTTACCCAATACACTTTCGCGCGTAGGAAAGTCCACATCCACCTGAGAAAAAAGCCACTGATTCTTTAGTTGCTGTAGTTGTTCAATATTAGATTCTGACTTCTCATTACTCATAATGATGCTCGTTTTAAAATTTGATTAAAGGATACACCCGGAATAACGCTGGAACAATTCTTTATCAAACAAACGCTTATTTAAACAAGACTGACGCTATGTGTTAAACTCTAACGTACTTAATAGGCTTAATAATTTCTCGGAAAACCGCAATGAAGAAAATTGCTCTTTTAGCTCCACTGCTGGCACTCACTCTTGTTGGGTGTGATAAAAACGAAGTTGGTGATGTCTCGCTTGGTCTTTTTACGACTAAAGATATCAAAATCGATATTTTAGTTGACCCTATCGTCACTGGCGTTACCTGTCATGTTGCGAGCATTGAAGCGAATCTAGATCTTGCCGATCCTTCCGATTCAGCAATTTCTTGCCGACAAACTGGCGAAATTACCGCAGACATGATTGCCAAAATTGACACATCAAAATCCGGTGAAATCGTTTTTCAAAAATCAAAAAGTGTCTTCTTTAAAACGATGAAAATTCGTCGTATTTTGGATAAAAACTCACAAACTTTAATGTATGTGTCTTACTCCACTAAAGAGACTTCCGGCAGTTATAAACACAGCCTATCAACGGTTCCATTATGGGGTACAGCGGCCTACCAATACCCTGCTGGCACAGCGCCAACAGCCTCATCATCTGCTAAAAGCAATACCACCGAGCCGGCTAAACCAATGACGGTTGGTGATGCCACGGCTAAAAATAGTGATGTATCCTACTAAGGTTTATTTATGCAGGTTTAACCGCCTACAAATTAGCCAGTTATAGATAAGAGCAGAGTATTCCCTGTGATATACTCTGCATATCTATATTTTATGTTACGAATTTATGAAGTTTCCAGGTCAAAGAAAGTCAAAGCATTACTTCCCGATCCATTCTCGCGATCCATTAGTAAATCAGATCCGTCAAACCCCTAAGTTATCAAGACCAACCATAGTGGGTGTAGGACAAACGATTGTAGATATTGAAGCGCGCGTAAGTGATGACTTTTTGGCAAAGTACTCTTTGAGCAAAGGCCATTCTCTGGTGGTTGAGCAAGAAGTGGCTGATGCTCTTTACCAAGAGTTGGTAGAAAAAGACTTGATTACCCACGAGCACCCTGGCGATACCATAGGCAACACCTTGCACAACTATTCAGTATTGGCCGACAGTAAATCCGTGTTACTGGGCGTGATGTCGAAAAATATTGATGTGGGTAGCTACGCCTATCGTTACTTATGTCGAACCTCTTCGAGAGTAAACCTTAATCACCTGCAAAAAGTAGACGGTTCTATTGGTCGTTGCTATACCCTGATTTCCGATGATGGCGAACGCACCTTTGCAATTAACGAAGGCGACATGAATCAACTGCTTCCAGAAAGCATTCCTGAATATGTGTTCGAAAAAGCCAGTGCGCTCGTGGTTTCCTCTTACCTAATGCGTGGCAAGCCAGAAGACCCGATGCCACAAGCGGTGCAACGCGCTGTGGAAATCGCCAAACAAAACAATATCCCGGTAGTGCTAACCTTAGGCACAAAATACGTTATTGAAGGCAATGCCGATTGGTGGCAGCAATTCATCAAAGCGAATGTCACTATCGTAGCGATGAACGAAGAAGAAGGGGAAGCCTTAACCGGTGAAAAAGATCCTCTTTTGGCAGCCGATAAAACCTTAGAATGGGTAGATTTGGTCTTGTGTACCGCAGGCTCTGTTGGGTTGTATATGGCCGGTTACACTGAAAACGAACGCAAACGCCCAACTGAATCTATCTTGTTACCAGGAAATATTCCTGAATTTAATAAATTCGAATATAGCCGCCCTATGCGTTATACCGACTGCCAAGAGCCTGTGCGCATTTACTCGCACATATCGCCTTATTTAGGCGGCCCTCTGGAAATTAAAAATACCAATGGCGCAGGCGATGGCGCGTTATCTGCATTGCTGCATGATATTGCGGCGAACACGTACCACAAAAGAAATGTTCCAGCGTCACAAAAACATCATGCTCCATATTTAACCTATTCGTCTCTATCGCAAATTTGCAAATACGCAAACCGTGTCAGTTATGAATTGCTCACTCAACACTCTCCTCGTCTTTCAAAAACACTGCCAGAACGAGAAGACAGCCTAGAGGAAGCGTACTGGGACAGATAAACACATTACTTTAAGGGCGGTAATCTCTATCGCCCATTAACCCACCCTACAATAAAGACTTAACAGACTATGATAAAAATAATCAAAACACTTAGCCTGCTGTTTGCTTCTTTGGTTTTACTGACGGCCTGCAGTGAAAATCAAACACCAGAATTAAACAAGCAATATTCTGAACTGCCTAACGACATCAGTAGCTTGATACAAGAGCCTGTTGTGGAAGTCTTTTCATTAACCTGTGGGCATTGCCTACAAATGGAAAAATTTCTGCCTGAAATAGAACAAGGTATTAATCAGCCTATCGGTAAAGTGCACGTTACTTTCAACGAAAGCGCACAAGCTGCAGCCATGTTCTACTATGCCGCTGCCATGCAATCCGATTCAGGTAAACCTGATCAAGAAATGATGACAGAACTGTTTAACCTCTATCATGCCAGTGACGACTTAACCTCTGATCAGAGAAAACAAAAATTAGAAAATGCATTTCATAATAAAGGCATGACCTCACCTTATGATCTCAACCAAGCGCAGAAAGAAAAACTGTTCGCAGCGGTTACAAACGCGGCCGATATTACCGGTAAAGGCATGATTAACTCAGTTCCTACCTTTATCATAAACGGCAAATATATGGTGATCACATCAGCTCATGATGATGTTCAATCAATTGCCAATACAATTAACTTCTTAATTTCTAAAGGATAATGCCTCACATGTCTAAGTTTCTCATTCCTGCCATAGTCGTGCTATTGGCTTCATTCATGATTTACCGCGTTTGGACCAATCACAAAACGGGGAAAGAAAATATCGCTATTGGTCAGGCATTTTTGCAAGAAAACGGACAGCGTGAAGGCGTAGTCACTACAGACAGCGGCCTGCAATACGAAGTGTTAGTTAAAGGTGATGGAGAAATCCACCCACAACCAACCAGTATCGTCAAAGTGCACTATCATGGCACACTGATCGACGGCACAGTGTTTGACAGCACGGTTGAGCGTGATAAACCTATCGAATTTCCACTTAATCGCGTGATTCACGGTTGGCAAGAAGGCTTACAATTGATGGTTGTGGGTGATAAATTCCGCTTCTTTATCCCGAGCAACCTTGCCTACGGCAAAAGTGGCAACGGTCCAATCCCTGGCTCTGCAACACTAATTTTTGATGTTGAACTACTGGATATTAAATAACGCCAGTAGTAGTAATTGATATAAACTGAAAAAGGACTTCATAACGGAAGTCCTTTTTGTTTTTCATAAACTCATTTTTCCTGCGCTAGTTCTGATCACTTACTTAGTGTGATTGGTATTATTCAGTAAATACCGCTTCCGCTACGGGTTTAAACACAAAGCCTGTCTCGGTCACTAAATAACAATCCATTCCGGCCGCATGTGCCGCTTGTAAACCTAATAGTGTGTCTTCAAACACTACGCACTGGCTCGGTTGACATTTTATCTGCTCAGCGGCTAACAAAAAGGTATCCGGGAACGGTTTATGATTATTAACCTCAGTTGCTGTGACTACCGCGTCAAAATAATCAAATACACCACGTGATTTTAGTAACTCGTGCGCCCCTTGTCGTTGAGCGCCGGTGCCTATCGCCACTTTCTTGTCATCCATATTGTCTAGCAGCACTTGATGCGTGATCTCAATCAACTCACCTTTGACTTCATTTTGCGCAAACTGCTGCAGTTTAAAGCCAGACACTAAAACAGGATCCAGATCCAAGCCAAAACGACGATTTATTTCTAGCACTATTTTATGGCTAGGCATTCCGCCTAAACTGTGTAACCAAGCAGGATCAAAATCAAAACCGAACTCATCGGCTGTTGTTTGCCAAGCCGCCACATGAGCGGGCATAGTATCGATAAGAGTGCCGTCCATATCAAAAATAACACCCTGATATTTTTCAAGTTTTGGTTGCATCCGTCTGCTCTCTTTAATTAAGTATTTTGACCACTCTACCAAACTAAAAAGACAAAACAATCTCATAAATGAAACAAACTTATTTCTATTTCGATTAATTTATCGTACCCAACCTGCCACTGTCTGATAAGGGGCAAATTCACCTGGCTTAGTCAGCCACACTGCAACAGCGTCAATCTTTCTAGTGTTATCTCTATCATTCGGGGAAAACGTCCACTGAGCTTGAGTGCGCTGATCCGCTATTTGTTGTTCTAACACAATAAAATCATGGTGTAGGATTTTGCCCCTATTTTCGCCCTTTTTCACTGCTGTTTTCTCACCCATCGCCAACCATGCAATATGCGCGGTATAAGTTCCCTCGCCTAAAAACGTGACACTGTAATTATCATTACGACGCTCTAACCGCAATTTAGGCGCCACTGCTCCTAGAGCTTGCGGAAGCGTGCGACTCAGTGGATTGAAAAAGCCTCGCCACTCTTTACCATCCACCACAAAACCTGGAGTATAGACACTCGCGACTACCCCATAACTGCGGTAAAGACGTTGTTTTTGACTAAAAGAGGGATGGGCAAAGCGATCTTTCCAACCAATATAATCCCAATAATCTACATGGTAAGCTAACGGAATGATCCCCTGCCACAAATCTTCCCTAGCGGTAAATTTCGACAAATATGTATCCGCTGGCGGACAGCTAGAACACCCTTCAGAGGTGAAAAGCTCAATGAGGCGGGCCGGCTTTCCTTGATGTGACCAGACTTGATAATCACTTTGCGCATAGGCTGTACCTAAGCTCACTATTTGTGTCACTAAAGGTAAAAGGAACGTCGATAAAATAAAGCGCATACAAGCCTCCTTAAGCTGACTGTTTATTTAAAGACCTTACCTTGGATGTTTATCTTTCATTTTCATCAAATCTAAATCCACAGCCAAAGCAGTGATTCAGGCTTACCTTTTCATCAAAAGAGTGATTGAGTCCCTGATTAAAAAATAAGTGTTCACAAAGAATTAACCTTGCGCTTCATGGATAATGGAATGTAATTTCCCCTCTAACACACACTTTATCGACAAATTAACCTGAAGTTATTGTTTTTCTTATGATCCTGTACAAGAATCGTTATTGATAATGCACGTTTGTTAGGAGAAAGTAACAATGAAAGGAATCATTTTCACTGAGTTTTTAGAGTTGGTTGAAAATCACTTTGGCTTAGAGGTGTTGGATCAAGTATTAGAAATGTCCAAAGATGAAGGTATTTACACTTCGGTCGGCAGTTACGATCACAAAGATCTGGTCACGCTTATTGTCAACCTAAGTAAAACTTCTGATATTCCGGCAGCACACCTGCAAGAAGTGTTTGGTGAATCAGTATTTAAAAAACTGCTCGCCACTATGCCACCAGCCGCAGCACTAGCGCATAGCACCAATAGCTTTGAGTTTATTCGTCATGTTGAAGACTATATTCACGTAGAAGTGAAAAAACTCTACCCTGACGCTGTGCCACCTTCATTTGAGTTTATTTCCGAAACAGAAACTGAGCTAATACTGAATTATAAAAGTGCTCGCTGTATGTCGCACGTTTGTTTAGGGCTGATCAAAGGTTGTGCCAACCACTTTGGACAGCAACTCAATATACAGATGAAGCCTTTAAATGACAGCGGCAGTGAAGTTCGCTTTAACATCACTTTACTTGATTAATTTACCTCAATACTGAGAATTGCTATGACAGATCAAGATGTTGATTTAAAGCTAATACAACGCAAACTGGCTCGAGAAATGGCATCTCGAAAACAAGCGGAAAGCTTGTTAGAGCAAAAAAGCCTAGAGCTTTTTGAAACCAATCAAAAGCTTGAACTGGCTGTCGCTCAGTTGGAGAAGTCATCGGCACAAGACATTCTTAAACTTGAGTTTCAACAGCAAATCGATGCCCTACTTATCTATTTTGGACGAGCATTTTTAGACCACCACTTGGATGACGTTTTACTATCGCAATTGGTTGGCAAGGTGTGTGAAAGCTCGCTTATTAAAACCTGCTACCTGCAATTAAACGCCACTCTCAATTTAGGACTTAAACATCCCTTTTATGGCCATCAAATCCAGATAAACCCAGACAGTTTCAAATTGCAGTGGCGAGGGTCACAGCTTGATATTCCATTGATTGTTAATCGAGAAAAGATAGGCCAACTCAGTATCGGCGTACAAGACACCGAACAAGATCACCAATTTATTGAGCAACCTCTGCGTTTAATTGCCGATCTTTTGTGTCGCGCCGTTAACCGTCAGCAAATTATTTATCGCAATATTGAATCGAGGAAAAAGGCTGAACAATCCGAGCGCGCCACTCGCGATTTTTTAGCCATGATCAACCATGAATTACGCACTCCGCTCAATGGTTTATTGGGCAGTTCCGAGTTGCTACAAGGAACAGAACTCGATGATCACCAACAAGATCTGGTAGAGAACCTGTCGCAATCGGGCGAGTTCTTACGTGTCATCATTAATGATTTACTGGATTACAGCAAAATAAACGCCGACATGTTTACTCTACTGCCGCGTAAGTTTGAAATACGTTCGCTATTAAAAACTTTATCCAGCATTTTTAACTCTAAAGCGCAGGAGCGTGCTCTCAGCTTTCACATTAACCTCGCAGATGATGTGCCCTGCGCCGTAGAAGGTGATATGGAGCGTATCACGCAAATATTTGTCAATCTTATTGGCAATGCGGTGAAATTTACAGACCAAGGCTCGGTGACGCTCAATTTAGGTTGGAATAATGGTCAATTGCAGTTTCAAGTGATTGATACGGGGATTGGTATTAGCCCCAAAGCGCAGAAAAAACTTTTTCAACCCTTTACCCAAGTTGACCGCTCAAGCAAACGCAGTTTTGAAGGTACCGGGCTTGGGCTTGCCATTTGTAACCAACTGATACAACTTATGGGCGGTTCTATTAGCCTACAAAGTACCCTCAACGTCGGCACCACGTTTACTGGCCAAATCCCGCTACGCAAGGTCGATCATCTGCCAAGTGCCGCGAAAGACCCTGCAAAGCAATTAACCAAACAGCTACCGCAAGACCTGTCGGTATTAGTGGTAGACGATATACGTATGAATCAAATCATCATCAAAGAGATGCTGGCTAAGCTCAATATCGTGCCCGATATTGCCAACAATGGTTTAGAAGCCGTAACCGCCACTTCAAACAAATCTTACAGCATGATTTTAATGGATTGCCGAATGCCAACTATGGATGGCTTTGAAGCAACGCAAAAAATCCGCGGTCTTGGGATGAACATGCCCATTATTGCCCTAACCGCAAGCACCACACTTTCTGAGCGCGAGATGTGTTTTAACTGTGGTATGGATGATGTATTAACTAAGCCTTATCGCTCCGCCGATATTCAAAACATGCTAGTAAAATGGTGTAAAAACTAAAAGCTGTTTACCTTAGGTTTTTCGTTAGCAACATTAAGCTGTCGTTTAACTACTAGCCACAAGCCCCTTTATCGTTTGTCCTTGTACTCTTAAATGAGCCTAATCATAGTCTTCTCCATTTAAGAATCCAACGTTATCAAAATAGGAAACGGCTTTTCTCAATTTAAGAAAAGCCAATAAGTCGTTGTTTTTAAATGATAATATTTCTGGCACGCTTCCTGCTATCTATTAAATACGCTCACAAGAGCGATGTTTAATTAGGAGATCATGTCATGGAACTACAAAAAATCGAATCAAGCGACACTCTACTGACTCTAGCGGTCTTTGGTGATTTTAATGCTCAAGCCAGTAAACAGGCGCAAATATGCATTGATGATGTGCTCAGCGATGATTTTCATCCGCAAATTGAAATCGACCTAGAACATGTGGACTTTATGGACACCTCTGGAATTGGCGCCATTGTGTATTTGTATAAACGTTTGGTTGAAAGCGATCGCAATATGAGTATCAAAAATGCACACGGACAACCATTGAAAATGATGGAACTGCTGCGCATTGGACAAGCAATTCCAGTGACCACGCAAGACGCCGCTCTTGAACACTAAAGTCACTCACAAGGAAGTGAGTCGTAACACAACGTCAGATGGAGAGAAACGATGAAATGGATACATCCTCGCACAATCAGCCCAATATTATTAACCACACTAATTTTGACAGGCTGTACAAGCTACCCTGATGATGGGGCTGGTGGTATGGGAGAATATACCGCTATGTCTGATTTCTCTCCCGTATTCCCAGAGGAGCCGCTAGGTCCTGAACATGGTTTACGTTTTGATTTCCACCTTGCCAAGCTGCAGCTGGATAGCCTGATAAACCAAGGTGCTCAGTGGTGTTTTCCCGCGGCTGTTATTCAAGCAGAAACCAAAGAAAAGCGCATTGCTAGGGAGTTAGAAGGTCACTTATTGCTAGATGCCGCTAACGACATTGTTATTTTAAGAAAAAACCTTAATAAACTTGAGCTTCAATTGGACTATGTCACTGGCGAAACTCAGTGTGTGCCACCTTCGCAAAACAGTGCATTTCAAAGTGATAAAGTCATCATCACCAAGCTAGTTGACTTGCTTAATATTGATAATCAATTCGCAGTCGGTTCCACCGAAATAAACCCAAAATACATGGGACACCTTGCGCAAGCCGCCAGTATTTTAAAGCAGCATCGACATTTGAAACTAAGCGTCACAGGCCACGCCGATATGTCAGGCAGCGCCGAATACAATGAAAAACTGGCAATGGCCCGCGCAAAACAAGTCGAACGTTATTTGATTATTTTTGGGCTAGAAACCGCCCGAATCCAAACCTTATCTGTTGGTGAAACTCTACCACTTACCGAAGGTGATACCCCTGCTATTCGTTTAACAAACCGTCGAGTCAGTATCGATATTATTTCGACTAAAGCCCAAGGAGGCGGCTATGAACATCTTTAAGATTTTACTGATTATGATGGTAAGTATCAGTTTCCATGTTATGGCGAAACCGGTGCAAATTGGCGACCTTATCCAAGTCAATCTTCCCGGTGAAGAATCCTTAAACAAGGGCTTTCAGGTGGATAAATCAGGGCGAATCACTTTGCCAGAAGTGGGCCCAACGTATGTGGCCGGCTTTGAGGAAGAGCAGCTAAGCAAAGTGGTTAAAGACGCTTTAAGCAAAGTGTACCGCGATCTCTCTAACGCCAGTATTTACGTATCTGAGCGTCAAATCTTATTATCAATTCAAGGCTATGTGCGCTCACCGGGAGAATACACACTCCCTGAATCCTCCACCATTCAAATGGCGCTGTACGCCGCAGGGGGCATTCGCCCTGGTGCTCAACTAAATAAACTGCAAATTAAGCGTGGCAGTGACATCAATGAATTTAACTACAAAACGTTCTTAGATACAGGAAGTGAAACTAGCCTGCCTAAACTGAAATCGTTAGATACGATCTTTGTTCCCGCCTCGCCAATGGTGGGTAACATTGAGCAAGAATTTGATGCTGCCAAACTGGCAAATGCTGGCGATAGCGCTGATTCACGCAAAGCCATTAAAGTATTTGGTGAAGTGAATGCGCCCGGCTCTTTTAGCTTTAAAACCAATACCGACTTGGTGGATATCATCATGCGCTCAGGAGGCGTAACTCGTTATGCCAGCGTTGAGCAAATTCGCGTTATTTCTGGCAATACCCCAACCATTTTTAACTTAAAGCGCTATCTAGATAGTGGCGACGAATCGTTACTGCCGCGCTTAAATCCCGGTGCCATTGTGTTTGTGCCGAAAATGGAAGAAGAGATCAAATCAGGTGCCAACATGGTGTATGTCATGGGCGAAGTCGCCGCACCCGGCGCATTTGAAGGTAAACCTGGCGCTACTTTTATGGATATTCTAGCCAATGCTGGCGGGCCAACCCGCTTTGCAGAATCTCGTCAAATCCGTTTGATCAAAGCAGATGGGCGCGTAATTAAGTTTGATCTTACCGCTTTCACTGAAGGTCTAGGCGGCGCTCGACCACCGGCTATTGCCAACGGGGATGCTATTTTCGTTCCTGAAAAAACCGATATGAACGAGAAGTCATGGTTAAAAATATCCCCAGATCGCGCGGTTAACGTAATTGGTGAGGTGGTACGTCCGGGACGTATTGAATGGTCCGATGAAATGGATCTCATGGATCTGTTAGCCCATGTGGGTGGCCCTACCTTGCGCGCCGATACGACCACCATTGAAGTGGTTGATAGCGAACGAAAAGTACAAGTATTTGATTTAGATGCTTATATCAGAAATGGCGCTAAACGCTCACAACTGCCTCATATCGCGGCGGGTTCTATCATTCGTGTGCACGACCTGCCACAGGACCCTTCTGACAATAAATCTCAGTGGGTACGTCAAAAATCAGAAGCGTCTATTTATGTGTTTGGTCAAGTCAATGCTCCCGGGCGCTATCGTTTCACCAAAGAAATGCACTTTTTAGATATTCTGTCGGCTGCCGATGGCCCAACCAAAGACGCTGACATTCATAACATCCGCATTACTCATCGTGATAAGACCTACTCACAGGTCAGTAAATTGAATTTGTCTTTGTATTTCGAGACGGGAGATGAATCACTGCTTCCCGTTGTCACTACTGGCGACACCATCTATATCCCAGAAAAAGACAAAAATTGGCTCGACCGTTCAAAAGAATCTACGGTGCGCGTATTAGGCGCAGTGAACAATCCCGGACGATATGTGTTTGATGACAACATGACTCTTTTAGACTTGCTTGCAGAAGCAGGAGGCCCAAGTGAGCAAGCCTATTTGCAAAAAATCAGCGTGGTCAATATGTCTTGTTGCCAAAGCCAAGCTCGAGTTTTTGATTTGGTGGAGTTTAGTAAAACAGCTAACTTTCGCAAATTACCTGTCATTCGCGCAGGAGACACCGTTTACATTCCTCATCAACGCGAAAGCTTAATGGAAAAGGCGCGCAATGGACTGGATGATGTCTTAAAAATTGCTACCACCATCATATTGATAGGAGCACTGTAATGATTCACAGCACCCATTCAGAATTGACGCCAATGTTTCTGCAATTAGAACTGGCCAACATGCGCAGTGTTTGCCTAATTGGCAACAAACCTCGTGCGGGTGTGACTACCTTTGCCTGCGCACTCGCCGAGCAATATATGCTATCGGGTTATCGTACTTTGCTCGTCGATTTAAATCTAGAAAATCCGCAGTTTGAACACACTTGGCCTATTAAAAACTCTGTGATTGAAGAGGCTGATCTTCAAAGTTCAGAAGTCCATTGGGTGCAAAACCGCCACACGCTACAAATATTTAGTGGTGTGGCTGTCCCTAGCACCTTAAATCAACAAATGCCCTATCGAGACCCTCGCTCACTCGCGAAGCAGTTTGAGCTTTGGTTTAGTAAATATGATCGAATCGTCATTGACGCCGGCGCTATCAATCAGAATCAAACCCGCATTTCTCAATCTGTTATCGCCAATGCCTGTGACACAACTTTTATTACATTAGGAGCCGGCAATAGCAATAAAGAACAACTGAGCCAAGCCATCGATTATTTGACCACAGCTAATGCCAATATATTTGCTGTATTGCTCAATCAATACGCTCAACAGACGTTATCGCAACAGCTATGTCACTTGATAGGACGCAATCGCATTATCCCGAAAAAGATGAAAGAGCGATTCAATCAATACGTTCGTCGCTGGTCCTTTTTAAACCACGCCGTGTAGCCTCTAAAAAGGGTTAATTAATACTAGAAATATTGATAAATAAGAGGAATACTCAATGTTAAAGGCTTTTTACAGTCTATTTACAAAAAAGCAAATCAACACAGTATAACACAAGGAAGTTATTGCCGTGCCAGAGCCTCTTATTGATCATACTACCGTACAACAAATCATCAGTGATACCAGTGTTGAAGTCTTGCCTATTCTGATTGACAGCTACCTTGAAGAATCGCAACAACGAATCACCATAATGGCCAAAGCTGCCAAAGATAAAGATTACTCAACTCTAGAGTTTGAAAGTCATACGCTCGCAGGGACGTCTTTAGCCATTGGTGTGTGTGCGTTAGGTAAACTTGCCAAAACGATTGAGCTAGAGTGTCAAAATAAACAATACGTTAATGCACTACAAAACGCCGAATTGCTAACAAATTTAGCCCTCGAATCACAATCCGCTTTGCAAAGCTTAAAAGACGAACTATAAATTAGTAACTCATTGGTTTAAAAGGATGTTTTATGGGACCAAAAGTACTACTGGTTGAGGACTCCAACTCACTGGCCATTTTATACAAACAATACGTCAAGGATGAAGCGTACGACCTATTTCATGTGGAGACAGGTAAAGATGCAAAGCGGTTTATTCAGCATCATACCCCACAACTCGTCATTCTCGATTTAAAACTTCCCGACACCACAGGTGAAGAAATTTTAGACTGGATCAATGAGCAAGAGATCGCCACGTCGGTCATCATTGCTACCGCACATGGCTCAGTCAATACTGCGGTGAATTTGATTCAAAAAGGCGCCGATGATTTTCTTGAAAAACCCATTACCGCTGACCGTCTAAAAACATCCGTAGCATTGCACCTTAAACGTACAAAACTAGAGAGCTTAGTTAACAAGTTTGAATCAAAATTTGATCGACCTAACTATCATGGTTTTATTGGTTCAAGCCTGCCTATGCAAGCGGTGTATAAAATTATTGATGCCGCAGCGCCGACCACCGCCAGCGTCTTTATTAATGGTGAAAGTGGTACAGGCAAAGAAGTGTGCGCAGAAGCCATCCACAAACAAAGTAAACGCGCCGATAAGCCTTTTGTTGCGCTAAACTGCGGCGCAATACCGCGCGACTTAATGGAAAGTGAGATTTTTGGTCATGTTAAAGGCGCTTTTACCGGCGCAACCACCGACCGTAAAGGGGCAGCAATGCAGGCGCATGGCGGCACTTTATTTTTGGACGAGTTGTGTGAAATGGAACTGGAAATGCAAAAAAAATTGCTACGCTTTTTGCAAACTGGTAGCGTGACTCCCCTTGGTAGCAGTAAAGAACTAAAGGGTGATGTACGCATCATCTGCGCCACCAATAAAGACCCATTAAAAGAAATAGAAGCAGGTCGTTTTCGCGAAGATCTGTACTATCGAGTGCATGTTATCCCTATTACGCTGCCGCCTTTACGAGAACGCGACAAAGATATCGCCACTTTAGCCAAGCACTTTGTAAAACTGTATGCCAAACAAGATGGTAAAAAATTCACCGGCTTAACCGCTGAAACAGAAGCACGACTGAAAAATTATCCTTGGCCCGGCAATGTGCGTCAATTGCAAAATATTATGCGCAATGTTGTGGTATTAAACGATGGCACTAAAGTGGAAGTAAGCCAACTGCCACCGCCCTTGAACACTGTATCTGTCAACACCACAGCTGTGACAAAGGCTCCGATTAAGCCCGTTTCTGCAGTGCATATAACTCCAGAATCTATTACCCCAGATCCGGTAGATGCCGATCGTCACCAAGCGACTGCGCCTGTAACGCAATTTGAATCGGCATCGCCAGATGAAAAAACTCACCATGCTCCGACAACTCACGCTCCAACAACTCACGCTCCAACAACTCATGATGCTCAAGCTATGCCAAACAATGTAGCCCGAGCAGAAGAGTACGTTATCAAACCTATGTGGCAAGTTGAGCGGGAAACCATACAAAATGCCATCAAACATTGTGACGGTAACGTGATCAATGCGGCGGTGTTGCTCGACCTTAGCCCTTCTACGGTTTATCGCAAAAAGCAACAATGGGAAACCGAAGATGATTTGCAAACCAGCGAATAACCCCACTACCCCAAATGAGGTGTGGCTATTGCTAGATAGCTTCACCTTTGGTGGTATCGAAACTCATGTACTTGAATTGGCGCGAGGCATTGCCGATTTTAATGTGCCGGTTAAAGTAGTGCTACTGAGCCAATTTTCAACACCTTCCGCTATTGTGGCTAAGCTTGAACAAGCATCTATTGCTTTCCATTATCTTGCCGATTTAACTCGCCCTAAAAATTTAGCCAGTCAACCCAATGTAACAAAAGCGCCATCAAATCACTCTATCGCACAACAATGCTGGCAACTAAGACGCGCGATAAAAAAACACCAACCGATGGCCATTCATGCGCATGGCTATAAAGCCAGTATAATCAGCAAATTGGCAGTGAAAACTGTACCGGGTCTCACCCGACAAATCACAACCTATCATGCCGGAGAAGTGCCCAGTGGCAAAGTTCGTCTGTATGACGCTCTTGACCGATACAGCTCGCCACTGTCCAAGCATAGTCTGTGCGTCAGCCCGCAAATACAAGCAAGACTGCCAGTTAAAAGCCACTGCTTAAATAATTTTGTCGGTACGCAATCAGCCGTTAAGAGCCAAGGTAAACAACTGGCGTTTGTCGGGCGGTTGAGTCACGAAAAAGGTCCCGACTCTTTTTTAGATTTGGCTATGCTACATCCTGAACATTCATTTTATGTCTACGGCGACGGACCAATGCAAGAAGAATTAGCCCAACGCGCGCTGCATAATGTTCATTTGCTCGGATTTAGCAATGACATGCATCAATGCTGGCAAAACATTGGACTGCTTATTATTACCTCACGATTTGAAGGCCTACCTATGACCGCCTTAGAAGCCATGTCTAGAGGAATACCTGTGCTTGCGCTCAATGTTGGCGCATTAGAAAAACTGATTGATCAAGCTAGCAATGGTTGGGTTGTGGATGATATTACCGCCTTATCGCAATGCTTACAGCAATGGTTTGAAATGACAACACAGGAAAAAGATCACATGGCAAACAATGCCATAAACACCATTGAGCAGCACTATTCAACTCAGGCGATAGTGCCAAAAATCTTATCTCTTTATCAAAGTTAACGGCGGTTACTTAATCTTTCTTAAACTGATTCTCAATTTAAGAATAAAATCCCTCTCCATATAATCTGCATTTAAAACAACAACTTAAAATTGGCACCCTAATTGCAACACCTAAAGTAGTCATTAAATGTACGCTTTAGGGAGAACGCAATGCCCCCAACTACCCAAGTCCTTTTTGTCCATTATGGGGACCATTGGATCAGAGGCAGTGAGATGTGTCTACTCAATCTCATTGCAACCCTTTCATCGCGTTTTACTGCGGTGGTTTGGACCAATAACTCGGTCATGCACAGTAAGTTACAGTCAAAGAATATCATCACTTATTACTCTGAATTTTCTCTGATTGATTTGCAGCAGCGTACCTTTTCACTGAGTAAGTGGTTTGGGCAATACCAAACTGCAACCCACATCCTTGCACAACACAACATTGGGCTCATTCATGTAAACAGTGGCGCAGCATGTCAATGGATGACACTGGCAGCAAAAATCCATAACACGCCGCTGCTGTGCCAAATACATAGTCCTTATAATCTGCATGATCGCTTTACCCTAACCCTGCATTGCGCGCAGCAACTGATTGCTGTCAGTCATGCCGTTGCTAAGCCTTTATTAAACGAAGGCTACCCAAACTCTCAGCTTGCTGTGGTCCATAACGGCATACCAAACACACGTCTTAGCCAAAATATCGATATACGACAACGACTTAACATTGCACAAGGTGCAAAGGTTTTGATCAGTGTCGGCTCTCTTATTCATCGAAAAGGCTTTGATAAACTCATTCAGGCCCTTGCTTCTTTAAACAATACCCCGGACGAATACCATCTGATCATTATTGGAGAAGGAAGCGAGCGTCTGAATCTAATTGCGCAAACAAAACGCCTGCATCTATTAAATAACGTTCATTTTGTGGGCGAACAGAGCAATGTCGATGAATGGCTAAGTGGCGGATGCGATCTTTTTGTCAGCGGTGCCAGAAGTGAAGCGTTTGGCTTAGTGCTTGTCGAAGCTTCATTGGCCGGACTTGCCGTGGTGGCCCCTCACGTTGGCGGGATTGCTGAAGTGATTAAAGATAAGGTCAATGGGCTGCTTTACCAAAATGGACATAATGAAATTAAGGCGCTTACTCAAGCAATTAAAACACTCATCGATGATCCAAGCCTGAGACACACTCTGGCAAACAATGGACGACAAATAGCAAAGGCGCACTTCTCATTACAAACTAATACCGACAACATTGAGAGCATTTACCAACAATTACTCAATAAGCCCTCTCTAACATGGTTGGATTTAATGAAAGGCTTGTTACGCCCACTAAAAACCCTCTTCCACACTCGAGTAATGCGCCCTATTCAACAACAATTGCGAGGTCACTATGACGCCTAACCAGCCAACTAATCCATGCATTGTGTTTGACCCAATCCCTTACCACGGAGGTTCAAAAGTGGCGACCCTACTTGCCATCAAACAAGTTAACCGCCAGCAACATTCAACGTGCAATCCTTCAACTGGTAACCCTACAAATGACAAGGCCTCAATTAAGGACACACACCTTTTTCAACGCCCTTCTAAGGCTGTTCGTTTTAAGGACACACACTTTTATGTGTTAAGCGCATGCAAGCAAAGTTGGCTCAATTCTGAGGACACATCGAGCAGCGCATTGTGGCTTCCAAAAGGGTTAGCGACCCGTACACAAGGTCTATATTATTGGGTCAAACAAGTCTATTTATCCCTTTACCTACTGGCTTTTACGCTCATTATTTGGCTAAGCCAAGGTAAAAAACCCACTTCGATATTACTGGCTTCAGGACCTGGAGTGGACTTTGCCGGTTATGTGGTTGGTAAGCTGTTAAGTATTCGAGTCATTCAACTTATCCACGGTCCGGTTGGAAAAAGCCGCGCTGTGCAGTGGTGCTTAATGCAAGGGCATGCCTGTTTTTATTTGCAATCAAGCATGCGCACATTACTCGATTGCTTGCAAGTCACCTCACTGCCTAAACATTTTATGCCTTTTGCTAATGGCTTAGATGAACAAAATCTGCCTTCTAGGCATCGCTTTTCAGCCAACCCCCATCAAGTTCAATTTTTCTGGGCAGCATCTTTATTGAAATGGAAGGGCTTGGATCTTCTGCTGCATGCCACTGCTATCACGCCACTTAATCAATCATCAAGCGTGCAGGTATGTTACATCAAACCGCAACATGCCAATCTCGAACAATCTAAAATAGACACCACAATTAAGCCGATACATTGGCATCATCAGCCAGAAAACCTTGATGATATCCGCGCTCAATCCGATGTTTATATTTCCACCAGCATCAATGAACCTTTCGGACTGTCCACCCTCGAAGCGCTCTTTTCAGGCCTGATTGTCGTGATACCCCAAGACGGCGCTTTTTGGGACAGGCACCTAAAAGATGGTGTGCATTGTGTTAAATATGAGGCCAATAATGCCAATAGTTTAAGCCAAGTGATGAGTGATATTAGTCGTGATATCAAACGTTTCTATGCTATTGCTCAATCAGGCAAAGAACTTGCCGCCACTTACTTAGCCAAAGAATGTTATAGAGAAATAGTCAATGCTATTAAAGCTGACCCTTTGCAGAGTCATCAGCAAGCAATGACTGCTGAGCGATCAGGAGAAGAGTCATGAAAAAGCTCACTATTCGCCTGTCAAACGGGCAGACACAAATGGTCTGCTACGCCCTTTCGTTATTTTTTATGAAAGGCCTGTCCTTAATCATGCTACCGATTACTACGCGGTTTCTGTCGCCGGTACAAATAGGTGAATTAGAGCTTTTAGCCGTAACGGCCTCATTCATCGGCATCTTACTCTCTGGTTGTTTGCATGAAGCTTTGTACCGTTACTGCTCTAACAATAGCTCTAGTCAGCGCAAGCATGAAGTGGCCAATCAGCTGTTTTCAATGACCTTGATGATTTCTATTTGCTTAGCAACGATTGGGTTGTTGCTCACTACAGCAATAGAATGGTCGGCAAGCTGGGTGCTTTCGAAAGACACCGTGTTGATTTTGTGGCTTTCTCTAACTATTGAAGGAGCGATTGCGGTTTGTCTTGCGTGGCTTCGGATGCAAGACAAAATCAAAGCCTTTTGTCAGATTTGTATTGGTACCAGTGTGTTACAAGTCACTTTAGTGATCGGTGCTCTTTTGCTTGATTTTGACGTTATTGGAGTGCTTCTAGCAGGGTTTATAGCGCATTGTGCACAATTCTTTGCACTCATCTACAGCAGTCAACTTCGATTTTGTTTACCTAATGTCCGTTTGGTAAATACCGCACTAAGTTATTCATTACCCCTGATGCTATCGAGTATTATCGCTTTTGGGTTAAATGGGGCTGAGCGCTGGTTTATGCTTCAAGCTGAATCACTGTATATGGTGGGGCAATACGCCATTGCCGCTAAATTTGCCTTAGCATTGTGCGTTCTCATCCAACCTTTTGGTATGTGGTGGTTACCAAAACGTTACGCTATGCTAGATAAAAACAAACAAAAAGCAGCCAAAATCACCGAAATTGGGGTTATCTATATCTGTATCGCTTCTGTTAGCGTTGCTGTATTTGGCCAATACTTACTGCATTTTGCGCTCACCGAGCAGTATGCATTTGCCGCAAGCTTACTTGTTGGCGCTATTTTTATGGTGCTGGGTAAAGAATTTACCGAACTACTTAATCTTGGACTACTTTACCAAAAACAAACACGCACTATTTTGTGGGTCAACTTTAGCATCACCTTATGTACTGTGACTTGGTGCGCAATCACTTATCAATGGGGTATCTGGTCAATCATGATCAGTATTGGTTGTGCGCAGTTGCTGCGTGCAGCGCTTGTTTATTACTTGTCTCAAGGTTGCTGTTTTCTTCCCTTTCGCACAATCAGGCTATGCTTGTACCCTTTGATTACTATCTCGACACTGATTAGTATCCACAACAGTTCGCCACTCATGAGCTTGCTACTTGTTGTGATAAGTTCATTGCTGTTTTTGGCTATTTATCAGTTACCTGCAAAGAAAACCATTTCTCTACAACAAGCCAAAAGCGGCTCAATAAAACAGGCACAAGCTCATGAATAATGGTGGCGAAGGCTTACAAGATAACAAGATTGCTGTCAGTGTTACCCTGACACTATTTGTCATCAGTATAATTGCTTTGTTGTGGTGGAAAGTGCCTCATCCACTTACGGGGCTTGCGTTGTGCCTGCTTCCAATCGCGGCTTTATTGGTAATCAAACATCTGTTTTGGTTTGTCACTCTATTCGTTTTATTTTCATTTTTTAGAATTCATGAGGTGATACCCCAATTAATGCCGTTCAAATTGCCGTTACTATTGTCATTAGGGGCGCTTGCTTCTTTGTGTTGGCATGCCTTTATCAGTCGAAAACTGAGCATTTATTGGCACCCTTCAATGAAATGGTTAGTGGCATTTTGGGTATTGGTTAGCATAGGGTTGGCATTTGCTACAAACCGAGCTGAAGCCATCGCAACCTTTAAAGGCGTATATTGGAAGATAATGTTGATGACGTTAGCCATTATCTGGATCATCAATAACAAACAACAGCTGCGAAAAATATGTTGGGCCATCATTATCGCAGGCGCATTAGTGGCGTGCGTTGCATTATACAACTCAATCAATGACATAGGGCTGGTAGAAGGCACTCGCGTTACTATTGGACGCCAAATAGGTTCGATGCTTGGGGACCCTAATGATTTGGCGTTAGTATTGTTATTTCCACTGGCTTTTTGTGCCAGCTTTCTATTTAACCCTCACCTTAGATTCTTTCCTCGATTGGTCGGGTTATGCGTTCTGGTTTTATTATCGATGGCCATTGTTGCCACCCAAAGTCGTGGCGGATTATTGGGGATGATTGCCGTGTATGCGGTTTTTATTAGCCAAGCTGTTCGCTCAAAATTGCTACTGGTTAGTGTGGGGGCAATCGGGTTATTTGCGCTGTATTTTGTAGCCGGTATTGCTGATAGAGCTTCTGGCGGCGCAGCTGAAGCCGGAATTGATTCTTCATCGATGGGACGCTTATATGCGTGGCAAGCAGCAATAAAAATGGCTGTGCATAACCCTTTTACCGGTGTCGGAATTAATAATTTTTATTCCAACTATTATTTTTACAGCTCGCATTGGGATGGGCTTAATCATGCAGTGCACAGCACTTGGTTCGGTGTTCTTGCTGAAACTGGGTTTGTGGGATTAACCGTATTTATCGCCTTAATTGTCTCTCTTTTACGCACCGCTAAACGCTCCAATCGGCAATTAAAACGTATGCCAAAACCTGAGGGTTACCTAGTCAGTTCTGCCAATGCCGTATACGCAGGACTAATTGGCACTATTGTCTCGGGTACCTTCCTAACTCAAGCCTTCGTTTGGCCTATCTATATTTTAGCGGCGTTGATTATTTGCGTGTCTCACATAGTTCAAAATGATTCTCAAATTAAGAATTAGTTTTCATTAATTGGTAAGCCACTGTTTTTAAGCCTTTATATTTCTGGCACGTTCTGTGTATTACTTAAATTGAACAATACAGAATTTTTCCAATATCAGTGCGCTAAGGATGGTTGCCATGAAGGTGTTCACAATTAATCAATGTAAACAAAAGCTCAAAACAAGCCAAACACCTTTCGGTAAGAAGTTGTTTGCTATCGCAAAAGCCCTTCGCGTGTGTGATATTCGGTTTCCTCACGGTATCAATCGCGCCCTATATAGCGGATATGTGCTAGTACGCAACAGCGTACATTTTCTGACAAGAGTGCTGTTTTACACTCCCGCTTTTCGAGGTTACTGCTCACAATCAGGCAAGTCTCTCTATCTTTACGGTGGCATCCCTTTTATTTCTGGTCCCTTATCAATAAGCCTTGGCGATGACTGCCGCATTTCAGGACACTCCACCTTTAGCGCCAGCGCGCACGTCAGTGATCCACAACTGACAATCGGCTCTAACGTCGGTATAGGTTGGCAAACGACCATAGCCGTCGGAACCAAAGTCGTCATTGAAGATAATGTTCGCATTGCTGGAAAAGCCAATTTATTTGGCTACTCAGGCCACCCATTGGATGCGACGAAACGCGCCCAAGGAAAACCGGATGATATTTCACAAATTGGCGACATCATTTTAAAAAAAGATTGCTGGCTTGGGACTAATTGCATCGTTAAAGCGGGCGTGAGCATTGGCAAAGGCGCTGTGATTGCCTCTGGCAGCGTGGTGACAACCGATATTCCCGATTATGTGGTTGCTGCTGGAGTTCCAGCAAAAGTGATTAAGCACATCGCCCACACTTACAGCACAAAGCAAGGAGCTTAATATGCGCGATCTCATTGTTTTTGGTGAAGATTTCGGCGGCCTTCCTTCAAGTACGCAACATATCATAACGGGCTTAAACCCTCAGCGCCGCATCTTGTGGGTTAACTCCATTGGCCTGCGAAAACCTACTTTATCAGTACGAGATGTGCAGCGTGCTTGTCGTAAATTATTCTCTGTCAGTGAGCAAAAACTGCCATCATTTCAATCCAATCAGGCGATTCCCAGCAACATCAAGGTGATCAACCTTAAAACCTTACCTGCACCTCGCTTCAAATGGGAACGTCATTTTGCTAAAGAATGGATGAGTCAACAGTTGCGTCCAATCCTAAATGAGCTGCAGTTTAACAATCCAATTTTATGGACTTCCTTGCCAACTGCGGCCGATCTTTGCGGACATATTAATGACTCGTCAGTCGTGTATTATTGCGGAGATGACTTTGGTTCGCTGGCCGGAGTCGATCACGCCACTGTTTTAGAGCATGAAAGCACCCTGACGGATAAAGCCGATTTGATCCTGACTGCCAGCGAAGCAATGCAACAGCGATTTCCTGCCTGCAAAACGCAACTGCTTCGTCATGGCGTAAACTATCCGCTATTTAATACGCCCACAACACCTGCAAACGATTTACCTACCGGCAAGCCAATCGCAGGATTTTACGGCAGCTTATCAACTTGGCTAGACTATGATTTGATCAATCAAACAGCAAAAGCCCTCCCCAATTGGAATTTTGTGTTCATTGGACACAATGAGCTTAACCACAATCCCTTTGCTAATCTCAGTAACATTCACCTACTAGGTCCTAAACCTCACCATGAACTGCCCCGTTATTGCCAGCATTGGGATGTCAGCTTGCTGCCATTTTTATTGAATGAGCAAATCAAAGCCTGTAGCCCTTTAAAACTTATGGAATACATTGCTTGTGGGACTCCGATCATTAGCACCCACTTCCCTGCAATTACCCCATTTATCGAGCAAGTTAACTGCATAAATAGCACACAGCAATTGATAGAACGACTACAGAATGTTCAAGCGCTTAGCCCTTGCGATAGCCAATGCGTAAAACAGCAAAGTTGGCAGCAAAGATCTGAATTTGTTGATTGGATTTTGGAGTTGTTATGATTGAATTAAAAATACGCATCGCCGAACTTATTGTCAGTGCTTGGCGCCGACGCTGGGTCATATTTCTACCAAGTTTGATATTACCTATCGTCGCGGTTAGCGTTGCGCAACTGGCCCCAACACAGTACAAAGCACATACCAGCATGCTGATCCAAGAAACAGCCAAAATGAACCCATTTTTACAAGATCTTGCAGTCTCTACTGGGTTAAATGATCGCTTCAGTGCCGTGCAGACACTGTTAAAAAGTCGGCATGTTTTGTCTTTAGTCGCGCAAGAATTAGCGCTTGTTGATGACAGCAGTTCTGATTATGAAAAAGATCAAATAATGGCAAAAATTGCGATGAATCTACGCGTAATCCAACAAGGAAAAGACTTGCTCAAAATAGAATATTCTGCGCGCTCACCAGAAGGTATGAAGGAACTATTAGAGTCCGTCAGTTACCATTTTATTGAACAATTACTGGCCCCTGAACGCTCGTCCATTCGCGATTCAAGTACCTTTTTAACCGAACACATCAACAAACGTTTTGAAGAGTTGCAGTTGGCGGAGCAAAAACTGGCAGATTACACCAATATTCACTCCTCTCTTACCCCAGAGATCCAAAGCCAAAGCTATGCTCGCATTGCTGTCTTAAAGCAAAGCCTTGCTGAAAAAGAAGCCGAGTTATTTGGTGTGAAGCGAAGCTTAGGATCGCTAGACCAACAACTGTCGAGCACCAATCCAGTAGTGGGACGTATTGAAGACAAGATCATCGAAATTCGCAGCCAGTTAACCTTACTTCAAGCACGATACACCCAAAATCACAGCTCAGTTCAAGCTAAACAAAGAGAACTAAACCGTTTGGAACAAGAACGTGAGGTGTTACTCAATTCCAATCAACCAAGTCTAAATACCGATCAATTACGAAATATGGCAAGCAGTCAAAGCATCAACAATATCGCGAGCATTCAGCCTTTATTGATGAGCCAATTGCAAAATCTACAACAAATACGCAGCCGTTTTGAAGCCCTCACCGAAGAGACAGACCGTCTGCGCAGTATGATCCAAGAACTAGAAACAAAAACCCAAGGCTATGGAGACAACGTCAAAGAAATTTATAGCTTGAAAAGAGAAGTAGAAATGAAACGTCAGTTGTATGAAGAGTTAGTACAACGCTACGAAATGGCGCAACTCACAGGGGCGTTGGGCGTGTTTGAAGAAAATAAGCGAGTCAAAATTATCGATCTGCCTTTCACCCCAAGCTCACCTTCAAATTGGCCTATGTTTATCTACCTCATTATTGGATTAATCGGTGGATTAGGACTTGGCACAGGCATTGCCATTATATTAGAACTGTTTGACACCACAATACGAAATGAAGCGGATGTCAAATCCGTAACGTCGATACCCATTATGGTGATATCGCCTGCTTCTCATTGATTAATTTACGTTTTTTTATTTTTGTATCGGTGCCTGTCCTTGATATAGCCGATAAAAATTATAATATATGCTCAATAAAAATACGGTGCTCCTATTTTCTATTAAGAAGCACCGTATTAATCTTTTCTTATTCCATTAAACGTAAATACTGAGGATTGGAAACTTGAATTTGAAGCTTATTCTTGTACTCTGTAATCTTTCCACGAACACAGATTTTTTGATCTTCAAGATTATCTAATTTACCAAAACGTTCTTCAAAGGGGTTAAGGTTTCTATTCCAGATTAATATTGTTAGAGTTTGATTTGGATAAGATTTATCTAAATTTAGATACTGCGATTTCTTTCCCTGAGATACCTGTGCTACTTTTCCACACGCCATTACGGTTTCACCTACATGAAAAGGAGCTTTATATGCTTCTATTCTTGCCTCGGTCGCATGGACACTAAATGACATAGCAAGCATGCTAAATAATGATATGAGTAATTTTTTCATTTTGCTTCCTTAAAAAACATCTAGTTGTGTTCTTGAATTTACCGTAGTTTGTATATGGGTTTTGTATTTGGCAATCTTTCCTGACACACATACCTTTTTATGTAGAAAATACTCAAACGATAACTTACCGTTTAGTATATTTTTTTTGTCATTACTCCAAACCACCATGCTAAATGTTGATTTAGGGAATTTTTCATCAAAGTTCAAATATGTACCCTTTGAAAAATCACTAATTTGTGAAATAACACCACAAATAGTTTTATAATCACCAACGTACTTCGATGCAGATTTAGAAGATACTGCACCATTAGGCATCCAAGAAGCGGAAGATAATACTTGTTTTATTTCGGAGTCTGAAACTTCTTTCCATGTATTAACTGGTGAAGACTCCGGTTCAAAATTAGTAGTATTTTTAGGTTCTATTTTAGTTGGAGTAGATTCGTTAATATCATAAATATTATCACTACTAGATATAAAGAATACTCCACCAATAACTAACATTAATACAAGAACACCAATAGCTATACCTTTATTTCTATTGTTACTTTTTTGATGTGTATCCAGATTATTATTGGTATCGTTTTTTGATTGCATATCCAAAATTAAAGAGCGAAGCTCATTAATTTGTAATCTTATATCAGTAGTATTCTTATTCTTCTCTTCCAAATTATTTAATTTCTCGTCATACCAAGATACTAAGTTCTCTCGCTCTTTTTGTTTATATTCATCGGTCATTTTATTTTTTGATTGAATATATAAAGTATCATTGATTTTACGAATTATTTTATCTGATTCAAACAGCATTTGCTTATTTGTGAACCTTAAAACAACACCAAACTTAGTAATCAGTGAATTTTGACGAACTAAAAAGTCTTTCCATCGCTGATGATTAACATCTTTATAAGTACCGTCAAGCTCAATTGGGAGGCAATAACCTTTCGATTTATTAATTATCATAAAATCAATATAACGATTTTTCCCATTATCATCCTTAAAGTGATATTGAGGAACAACATCATTAGGCGTTACTTCGGGTAGTTGAGTCAGGACTCGATCAACAAATGCTTCCTCATAACCTGCCACATGCTCTATTTGTTTTGAATATCGTTGTTTCCAAGTCTTCCAACTCAACACTTCATCACCAAAAACCATCATATATTTATTCAAATATATTAATGGAAATTACCTATTGTTCATAGCGACAAAGAACCAGAGAAATAACATCTATATGTTATAGATCAACATTCAATGAATTTTTCTATTACAAATAATTTAATGCATATGAAGTATATTCCACATAGTTTTAGTTTTATGTGAATATATGTGCGTATCAGATTTAATATTGTCATATGAGAATAATTGTAAAACAACAAAGCCGCGAGTAACCATACTCGCGGCTTTAATTAGAGCTAAGAAATGAACTTATTTAGCGAGCTTAGTTAGCACACTCATTAGCAATTTGATGCGTGGTTCTATCGACTCAAGCAGCAGATATTCGTCCGCGCTGTGAAAGCCTGCACCAATAGGGCCTAATCCGTCGAGTGTTGGCACACCTAAGATAGCAGTGTTGTTAGCATCTGAGCCGCCGCCGACCTCTTTCCAGTTAATATCGATATCTAGCTCATCGGCCGACTCTTGCACCATTGCCATTAGTGGCTCAGTGAGTTCTGAAGGTACCATAGACGGTTTGTAGGCTTCACGTTCAATGGCAATAGTGACGTCTTCAACAAATGGGGTTTCGATCATTTGTTTAAGAAGAGCATCAATTTGATCGTATTCCGCATTATCCCAAAAACGAACATCAACAATAGCAGTGGCAAGATCAGGTACGATATTCGCCCCTGCACCACCTGAAACGACACCGACATTTAGCGTTGTGCCTGACTCAAAATTAGTCATCGCATTGATTGCTAAAATCCAGTTGGCCATTTCAGTAATCGCACTGCGGCCTTTTTCTGGCTCGTTGCCAGCGTGGGCCGCTTTACCATTGAAGGTAATTTTGTAATGTGCCATGCCTTTACGAGCTTTAACTAAGCCACCGTCCGCGCGCGCCGCTTCAATCACTAACACATTGCGAGCTTTTTTAGCCGTTGCTTGAATCCAATCAACCGAATCCATGGAACCGGTTTCTTCGTCTGGGTTCATGCAGATGCAAATAGATAGCTTGTCTAATACCGCTTGATCTAGGTTACGTAATGCGTATACCACATTCAGCAAACCTGATTTCATGTCAGAAACACCTGGGCCATAAGCTTTTTCTGCATCCAAAGACATTGGACGTTCAGCAACTGTGCCAACAGGGAACACCGTATCCATGTGCCCGATCATCATTACATCGATATGATCAGCATCAGGTTGGTTGCGAATTTCAAGCCCTACACCCGCTTTACCACAGTCAATACGCTTAACTGTCCAGCCAGGCATTGATTGATATTTTTCAGCCATGAGGTTCGCAATCACCTCAATACCGGCAACGGTATAAGTACCACAATCTACATTAATTAAAGGGCGAAGCTCTTCTAGATATTCGTTTAGGGAAAAATTCATCGCGAGTCCTTAAAGAATCATATTCATGACAAACATGGCGCCAAATGCGTTCATGATTGAGATAGCAATCATCACCGGAATATAACGAGCTTCAGTGCCGATAGGTCCCATGATGCGACCCATATATTGAACTTGCGAACCCATTAGGTAAATAGCAGGTGCCAGAATCGCAATATGTGCGCCATTTAGAATACCTTGGTCAAACAAAGTAATCACCACGCCCACTGCGCCACCCATTGACATCCATGCGCCAATTAACACAGCTGCTGCTTCACCCGGTAGACCAAAAACAGCCATCACAGGAGCAAAGATAGAACCCATAAGATCTAGAGCACCAGTAATTTGCAATGCTTTGATGATAACAAATGCCATTAAAACATTTGGAACTGTTGAGGTAGTTGCGATAACCCAGCCTTTTTTAGCACCCTCAACAAAAATATCTGTCACCATAGGTTTTTTCGCTTTGACTTCGCTCATTATGCTGTCTCCTCAGTCAATGTTTTCTCTTGTTTGTCTTTCTTCTCGTTGTCTTGACCTTCTTTACCTTCGGTAATGTTTAGATAAACTCGGAACAAGTTTGCACCAATAAACTTGAAGGCAAACATTACAATTACAGCCAGACCAATCGACGATGGAACTGCAATCGAGCCATCTGGGTTGGTTAACGTAAACAGCACAGCGCCTGATGAGAAGAAGTTCACAATTGCAGCACCTGCGGTAAATTGGAACATGGTGAAGATATCAGTTTCACGCTTAGTTAAATGCTTTTCATCTTTTAACTGGCGAGTCATTGCCGCACCTGCATCGGTACTTTGCAAAGAAGCGATCAGTGCTAGACCCGAGTTACCTGGGATACCAATTAATGGACGAAGAAGAGGAGTCAATAATCGACGAGCTGCGTTAAGTGCACCATAGTGCTCAAGAACGTTGATCATACCTAGAGCAAACATCACGGTTGGGATAAGAGTTAATGCGAAAATGAAACCGTCACGAGCACCACTACCACCTTTACCACGCAAAGACGTTGTAGCAGCTTGCACACCATCTGCCGTCTCGGATACTGCATAAGCAACCTTGCCAAAAGAACCATTTAGAGTTGTAAAGTCAAAAACCCCATACCACTCACTTGATTGCATGAATCCAGAAAAGAACACGACAGCAAAAGCTAACGCTACGTAACTACCAATTCCGACTTTAACGTCTTTATCAAACGGCTGAGTCATAACCACCTCTTTTTTAGTTAACTACAGCATATAGAAATGCCCTTTAGGCGGTATTATGCGCATATTTAATCTAAAAAAATTGACGGTGGTCAACAAATTTTTCTAAAAAAAACATAAAGAGTAAAATAGTGTATTAATTTGTGAACACACTATAAGCACTAGATTTTATACATCAGTGCAGAATTATATATGACATATGATTCATAGATGGGTGTTTTAGGTTTTTCTTAAAACATAAAAAATAACAAAAAGTGGAAATAAATTATGAATATAAATGCAATCGAGTGCTTATGCGATAGTAGGGGCAGATGATGGGGTCAGGTCTTGAAATTTGCATACTCTAGTCGCTAAAATTTTAAGGACACACACCATAAATTTTTCTAATATTTTAAGGACACACACCAAATTTAAGCATTCAATTGAGTTGTAATAAGTCCCATTTATTACCATAGAGATCTTGAAATACTGCGACGGTTCCGTAACTCTCTGTACGGGGCTGTTCGTTGAATTTAACCCCATTCACTTTCATTTGGTTATAGTCTCGCCAGAAATCATTAGTCTGCAAAAATAAGAACACTCGCCCACCCGTTTGATTTCCAACCACTCGTTTTTGTTTTTCTGTACTGGCTTGCGCCAATAATAAATTGGTTCCATTAGAGTTTGGTGGTGAGACTTGAACCCAACGCTTTCCTCCGCCAAGGTCAGTATCTTCCAGCAACGTAAAATTGAGCCTTTTAGTATAAAACTCAATCGCGTCATCATAGTTCTCTACGACCAAGGCAATATTGCCTATTTGTTGCTTAACTTCCTGCGTCATTCTTGAACTCCCACGATTAAAAATGTATTCGTCGTATTGTCTATTTACTATCAGTAAGCCCTCTCCAAAAAGCAATTATATGGGGCCAGTGATATGGGGTCAGGTCTTGAAATTTGCACTCTCGCAATTGAGCGCAATTAAGGACACACACCGAATCCGGGCCTTTTTGTTTTAAGGACACACACTGAAAGTGTTATTTGTCTTGGCTGAATTTCAAATTGATTCTCATAGTAAGAAAAAATCACCATGAAAATTAATTACTCTAAATTTCAATCACTTATCGTTTGGCACGAGTCATGCATCGTATTACCCAAGAAGTAATATAAAGCTGAACAAGGAATTGTTATGAAGAAAGGACGCCGAACAATCATTCATGTAGTGCAACACTTAGCGCCCGGAGGTATAGAGAGCCTAGCGTTGGATTTTATTACCTTTGGTGATGCTAATGATGATGTCTATATTGTTAGCCTACAAGGGACAAAAACAGATGCTATTGCCAAATGGCCACGCTTACAGGCATTTTCTCAGCAGTTGATATTCTTAAATAAGCCTGAGCGATTTTGCAGCAAAACTATCTCTGATTTGTGTGCGCTGTTTAAAAGGTTATCCGTTGATGTGGTGCACACTCATCACATTGGCCCTCTTTTGTATGCTGGGGTGGCTGCAAAATTAAGTGGCGTGCGCTCAAAAGTACACACCGAGCATGATGTATGGCACCTCAATCGTTATAAACATCAACAAATTCAAAAGCTTCTACTTAATTGGGTGAAACCAGTTCTGGTTGCAGATGCGGTTAAAGTAGAGCAGCGTTTAAATGATCTGTTTGTTTACGCTAAATTAACCACCATCCACAATGGCATTGATACCAAACATTTTTTACCCGGTGACAAGCTATCGGCACGCAACACCCTAAATATCCCGAAAAATGCCACTATCATCGGTAGCGCAGGACGATTAGAGGCAGTTAAGGGCCACGATCTGCTTATTCACGCTTTTTCACTATTGCCCAAACAATACGTGCTTGCCATCGCAGGCGATGGTTCGCAAATGACGTCATTAATTGGGCTAGTCAAATCATTGAATTTACAAGAACGAGTATTATTTCTTGGTCGTGTGGATAACATGCCTTGTTTTTATCAAAGTTTAGACTTGTTTTGTCTGCCATCTCGACATGAAGGATTTCCACTTACTGCCATTGAAGCTCAAGCATGTGCTATTCCAACACTGGTCACTGATGTCGGTGCTAGCAACGAAACCTTATGTCCCAACAGTGGACGACTTGTTGCTGCCAATAGCCCTAGCGAATTGGCATCGGCCATTGAATCCTTTCAATTTAACACCGGTTCACCTCGTGATTTTGTGGTGAAAAACCATGACATTCGTGACGTTGTCACTAGATATTCACAGCTCTTCGCCAAGGAGGCTTAACATGTCTCACTATCATATGCTGCTAAGCATTGTTTTTATTGTCGCTAGTTTACTGGTTATTTATCATCATGCCGGCTATCCATTGCTTCTTAAATGGTGGACAAAACACACATCCCAACAATCGTCTCGGGCCAGTCAACGTCACTTTAGACAGTGTCAACAAGACTCGAACCGCCCCACTGTCACTTTTGTGATACCGGCATACAACGAACAAGCATGGATAGCCGACAAGATTCGCAACACAGCTTCACTGGATTACCCAAAACAAAAACTGGTCGTCAAAATCATTTGCGATGGCTGTACAGACAACACGTTTGAGGTGGCAACCGCCACAATTCAAGAAGCCATCTGCGCCGATACTCTTTTTGAAGTGATTGCGCATAAGCAAAACCGAGGCAAAGTCGCCATTATTAACGAAGTTGTGCCTAATATCAGCAGTGACTTAACCGTGCTCAGTGATGTGACATCACTGGTCTCCATTGATGCTCTATTGGTGGCTGAAACACATTTCAATAATCAAAAGGTAGGCGTCGTCAATGGGAGCTATTCATTATTTAGCTCAGGTAGTGATGGCGAACAAAAATATTGGCAATATCAAAGCCAATTAAAAGCTGCTGAAGCCAATCTAGCGACATCTATTGGCTCTCATGGCGCTTTTTATATCTTCCGCAGTCACCTATTTCAACCGCTTGCCTCCAATAGTATTAACGATGACTTCATCCTACCGATGCAAATTGTTAAAAAAGGGTATCTGGCCGACTATGATGCTGACGTTATCGCTACCGAAATGCAGCCAACCTCTTTAAAGGATGACTTTGCTCGTCGGTTACGAATTTCGGCCGGAAACATGCAACAAGCCATCACATTATTCGGCTTGTTTCACCCTAAATTTAAAAACATCGCTTTTGCTTTCTTTTCTGGAAAAGGCCTTAGACTGCTCACTCCCTATTTGATCTTCATTACCCTAATTACCAGTGCCATCCTGCAGCAGTATGCTGTTTTCCAATTGGCCTTTTATGCTCAAATCGCCATTTTTGCCACCAGCATTGTGTGTTGGTTACTTCCATCACTCACTAGCATTAAGCCTTTAGGACTTATCCATTATCTTTGCATGGGACATACCGCAAATTTCATTGGCGGGGTTCGCTATTTAATTATTAAAAACAATCACTAACGCATCATATAAAAGGAATTATTATGTACACCTTGACCAAAAAAAATGCCGCGATCAGCATCGGCAAACGATTTTTCGACATCTCCGGCTCTATTATTGGCATCGCTTTGTTACTGCCTTTATTGCCAGTCATCAGCATCGCCATTTTAGCGACCTCAAAAGGCCCACTGTTTTATCGTCAATTGCGTGTCGGCAAATCAACCCCGAATGAAATGGCATTGTTTGAAATCATTAAATTTCGCACCATGTACCAAGATGCAGAAGCAAAAGGTGCCAGTTGGGCAACCCAGCATGACCCTAGGATCACACCAGTTGGACGAATACTTCGTAAAACCAGACTGGACGAATTGCCACAACTAATTAACGTATTAAAAGGCGAAATGTCATTAATTGGTCCGCGCCCTGAGCGTCCAATTTTCTATAAAACCCTTGAAGATCAAATCCCATTTTTTGCTGACCGTACTTACGGTGTATTACCCGGTATTACCGGTTTGGCACAAGTAAATCAAGGCTACGATACCTGCATCGATGATGTACGTTCAAAAGTTGGCTTTGATCATAGCTATGCCCTTTCTCATAGCAGTTTCCTTAGTTGGCTCAGTACCGATTTTCATATTACCGTAAGAACACTTTGGATTATGGTTGACGGACGAGGCCAATAATACCAACCACCTTACATACACGCCTTCCTTAGCCCAACGTATTCTCTTTATGCGTTGGGCTATTTCATTTTTATCGTCATTTTTTGCTAATTCTCATATTGAGAATCAAAACAGTATAAAACCCAATGATTTCCCTGATTTAAGTTCCGTAAAACTGGCACACATCTTGGAAGATAAACAATACATGCGAAAAACATGAACATAGTTAGCCATTTAGTTAACAACAATGTATAGGGAAATCACCATGCCAAACCACACACTATTCAATAACTCTCTACTAGGAGCTTTGGTTGCGTCAGCTATCCTTGCTCCGTTAGATAGCGATGCCTCCTCTTTTGAAACTTGCCCAAGTAAAGCGTATTTGTTTCAAGCCAACCCTGTTCAGGTATATGGCATCAACCTAGTCACAGGCCAAACGGCCCTGCTGCAATCAGACACGGGCTTAGATGCCAATATCAATGGCGTAGGGTTTGATTTTGATAGTCGTTATATCTATGGCTATGACACCAGCAATAAACAGCTCGTTCGTTTAGGTGAAGACTTTCAAGCAGAGGTTTTAAATACGGTGGGCCTACCAACAGACCACACCTTTTATGTGGGCGATGTCGCCAACAACGTTTACTTTCTGTATCGCAAAGGAAAAGGCTTGTTCAAAGTCGATCTTGCGCCATTGGATAATGATCCTAACGCACAATTATTAGTCGAAAGAATTACTGCTAACGCCCCTATCAACCTAACGGACTTTGCATTTCACCCACAAGACGGACAGTTATATGGCGTAGACAACAGCAGCGGCATTTTATACAGCTTCGATACTGACACTGGAGTCGCAACTGAGATAGGTGATACTGGAGAAACGGGAACCTTTGGCGCTGGTTATTTTGACGTTAACGGTAACTACTATGTTTCGCGAAACCAAGATGGTCATATTTACCGCATTGATCTTTCTGATCCCAACAAAATTGCCCAAGGAATAGTCCCTGCTCTTAAATTTGCCGATGGCCCAAGTTCATCGCAAAACGACGGTGCACGCTGTGCCAATGCCCCGCTCATTGATGAAGACTCTACAATAGACTTTGGTGATGCACCGCAAAGCTACCAAACCACCTTAGAAAACAACGGACCTCGTCATCAAATTGACGGCATTACTTACTTAGGCGACCAAGCGCCCGACGGTGAACAAGATGGCCTTGTCGCTCCTTTAAGTGACGATAGCACGGGGCTTTCAGACGAATCAGGCGTGGGGTTTGTCACGGCTATAGAGCCAGGGCTTGACTCGATTGTGACTGTGAATGCTTCTACTCAAGGCTACTTATCCGCATGGTTTGATTGGAACCAAGACGGTGACTTTGACGATGACGGCGAAAAAGTGTTTTCCGACGTACTTTTATCTCCAGGGATCAACCCCCTTACTTATACGGTAGCGTATAACGCCGTCGATGGACGCACTTGGTCTCGATTTAGATTCAGTCAGCAGCAAGGATTGAATTACTATGGTGGCGCCACATCTGGCGAAGTTGAAGATCATCCCATTACCGTTTCTAGCGAAGGCATTTCTATTCGACACTTCCCTAGTGAAACCGGATACGCCACCCTTGCCTATGAAGATAATTGGCCCTATACCGCTGATTACGATATGAATGATGTCGTTATTCATTATCGAGTTACTGAAGTACTGCGTAATCAACAAGTAGAAAAATCACTGATCCAAGGACGATTGTCCGCTGTCGGTGCTGATTATCACAATGGCTTTGCGGTGCGCTTACAAGGGCTAGATAAAAACAGCATCGATACCGAGCTAACTCGTCAATATCACAATGGTACCCAACTTGAAAATAATGGATTAGAGCTCAGTAGCAACGAAGCTATCTTTATAGTTGAACAGGATTTAACCCTCTATAAAACCGACACTTGCGCATTTTTTAGAACCCAAATTGGCTGCATAGAAAATGAAAACTTCAATTTTGAATTGCATATCACTTTGAAAGATAACAGTGATCGCTCAAATTTGATCGCTATGCCTTATGACCCCTTCATTTTTGCCACTCCTGGCTACTATCACGGTGAAGGACTGCCTTTCCACCCTGGTCGCCAATGGGAAGTCCACCTTGCTGATGTTGCACCTACCGAGCAATTTAATGCTGACGCCATGTTTAATCTCGGAGTAGATGCAAGTAACCCAGAACAAGGTATTTACTTTAAAACCGACCGCAATCTGCCTTGGGCACTGTTAATGACCGAAGAATGGCAATGGCCTCTAGAGCGCACCGATCTGGTACATGCTTATCCAGAATTTGCCGAATATGCCGAATCTGGCGGTAAACAAAAAAGTAGTTGGCATAAGCGCAGTCGCGCCGTTACCTCAAAAATATACAACCTATCAAACTAAGGCAGAGGCGATCATTATGAATACATTGACCCAATGGATAACATGTCCCACTTTATTGACCCTAGCTCTAAGCACGATACTAAGCGGACTACTAAGTGGCTGTGGCGGAGGTGGTTCCGATTCAGCGGAAGAACCTCAAATTGAACCCACAATAATTGAAAACCCAATTGCCAACGATGAAGCGATGTTGACAGAGGAAACCTCAACAGAGAAAAATACCCCAGACACTGTGATCCTGCGATCTATGCAAGACCTTACGGTACCAGAAGATTTTGACTATGACCCAACCCGCTCAATGAGCTTAATGGTAGATATTAGCCAATTTAGTACCGAACGTGCGTATATCTCACTGTATAGTCAATATAAACTAGCTGAAGATGGCCGCTATATTCCCGACTATGCCTATCGAATTGCCAATAGCTCACTTAATCAAGGCGCGACCGAAATCGACATCACCTATGCTCAAGAATACCATTCACTATTGGCAGAGATCTGGTTTTATGATGGCTCAGAGCCACTGCAATACCTAATCAATGAGGAGAAAAATAGCATCCGGTATTAATATATCCCCCTAATGCGACTAATAAAGCCGTGCTCAATCAGGTCAATTGATCAGTAGTATTAGGGGAAAAGGGATATTTAAAGCAAAAAGCTAAACCGTTGTCATCGTTAATTTTTGGCTTCAATTAACTTCTTCTGATGCATCGCAATCGCTTGGATTCTTGCGGTGATGTCGGTGAATTGTCGGGTATCTAAATGAGAGAAAAAGACGATAGCGCCATCTTGTATGACCCAACCATCGCGATTGGCATCAAGCATTTGAATAATACTTTGCACTTCATTGATGGCGGATAGCTCTGATTCCCATAATTTTTTTTGCTGTTTGGCATACAAAATCTGCGCATCAATATAGCTTGCTTCAATTTCGGCACTGGCTTCGTGCTCATAAAGTTCTTGCTCAAGATCATGTACTTTTTGCTGTGTTTTTAGCAAATGATCAAAAATAACCGAACGGGTATCCTTAATAATGGCGTAACTTTCGATAAGGTTACGATCATTTTGTAGACGCGAAAGATCTAAAATAGAGTACCAACCTGACTCCATGACTGCTTGCTGGAAGCTTGGGCTCAGTTCTGTTGGTTGTGGCAGCACAATCGGTTCAGGGGTATTTTGCGCAACCGAAGTTAGCGCAGTCAGGGAGCGTATAGGCTCGTCTCGAATAGGTTCTTTGGTGTGCGAACCGGCAAAACAGCCAATCCCTAATGCCGCTATAATGGCAACCAATGCCCAAATAGCTCGAAGGGTTTGTCTCGCACTAGTAAAGAAGATCAGTAATAGTCCCCAACAAAAGAGGATGCTGACCAGCCACTTCCAACTATGTACAAAGAAGGACGCTTGTGGGACAGACGCCGAATATCCTTGATAAGTAGACAGTGTTATCACTAGTACTAACCCTAGAAAATACACTAGAGTTCCTGAGAGTGGTGTCACCCTCAGAGAAGGTTTTTTCATATTTAGCTTTCCCTGCTAAAGCAATGTATTACTTTGAAGGTTCTCCTGAAGCTTTATATTACAACTTGTTATAGTAACAATGGATAGTTTTCGGTGTTTTTATACCATAAAACCCCAAAAACCCTACTTAGTTCACAACTAAAGCTGAAAATAACGTAACAAAAAGCGATTTTATATGCATGATTTAATGACATAAAATAAGGTGGCTGACGTCAATTAACCTAAAAACAATAAACCTAATTAACTCTATGCGACAAGCTAGTATAAGAAGAGCTTTAATTCGCTAAATCATAGACAAAGTAATCCCTTTTACTTTATCTATGATCCGTTAAACCAAGCGAGTTGAGAATGCAAACTAGTTACACTACCCACCACAATTAAAGATGGGCTAATCGCCTGCTCAGCAATATTGGACAACTCACTTAATTGTCCAGTCAGTACTCGCTGTTGCGCTGTTGTACCACGCTCAATAATAGCAACGGAAGTGCGCTCAGAAAGGCCCGCATTGATCAGTTTGTGCTGAATATTAGCGCTCTCTTTAAGTCCCATGTAAAACACTAAGGTAGTATTGCCTTTGGATAGACTTGCCCAGTCAATATCCATACCCTCTTTTTTCAAGTGACCTGTTATAAAATGCACACTTTGCGCATGATCGCGATGAGTCAGAGGTATCCCCGCATAAGCCGTGCACCCAGCAGCAGCTGTAATGCCAGGTACCACTTCAAATGGGATCTGTTCTTGCGCTAACTTCTCTAATTCTTCTCCGCCACGCCCAAAAATGAAGGGATCGCCGCCCTTTAGACGCACCACATGCTTATTTTGCTTAGCGTGCTCAACTAATACTTGGTTAATTTGATCTTGTGGCACACAGTGATGATTGAGCTGTTTGCCCACGTAAATACGACGAGCATCGACGTTAACCAGCGCCATGATCTCTTCTGACACCAAACGGTCATAAACAACCACATCGGCTTGTTGAATTAAACGTAGGGCTTTTACCGTTAATAGATCTGGGTCACCGGGGCCTGCGCCGACCAGAGAGACAAATCCCATTGGATTTATTGAGGTTGGTTTACATGTCATCGTAAAGCTCACAAATATTATTTATAAGAAGTGACCTCAAAAAAGAGCCGATCACTTGTTATAAATAATGACCTTACCGCCTGACACGATAAGGTCATTTTGAACTTAAGCCGTTGCTTTTACTGCTTTCTCTTGTTGCGCTTCAATTGCTGGCGCTGTTTTAATGTGAGTAAGGTAAAGCGGTACACAGGTGAAGAATAAACCACCTACAATGTTGCCTAAAATAGTAGGAATAAGGTTAAAGTTCAGCCAAGTTGCAATGCCAAAATCAGCACCTAGCATCATGCCTAGTGGGAATAGGAACATGTTTACAACAGTATGCTCAAATACTAAGGCAAAGAAGATAAAGATAGGTAACCACATGGCGACTACTTTACCTGCCACAGTGCGTGCTGTCATGTTGCCAATAACACCAAGACACACCATTAAGTTACAGAAAATACCGCGTACAAAACAGGTGATCCACCCATCTACGCCCATGTTTTCAAAACCAACGGTACGCGCTGTAGAAGCGGCGATAAATTTTTGTGCGACCGCATTAGGTTCGATAGAAAAGTTGGCAGTAAGCGATACTGCAATTAGGTAGGCCACAATCAGTGAACCGATAAGGTTGCCAAAACCGACAAGCCCCCAGCAACGCAATATTTTGCCCCAAGTTACGCCTTTACGATTATCAAATTTAGCCAATGGTGCTAGACCAAAAGCGCCCGTAACCAAATCGTAGCCCATCAAGCTTAAAATGCAGAAACCCACAGGGAAGACCAGTGCGCCCACTACACCAACGCCAGTTTGTACAATTGCTGTAATGGCAACCACAACGGCGATAGACAAGATAATGCCCGCCATAATGCCACGAAGAATTAGATCCCTTGCGCTGGTTTTTACCTTGGCTTCACCAACATCCACCATCGTTTGCACAAATTCTGCAGGTTTTAAATCATTCATTTTGCTATCCATATAAAAGTTAAAAGTTAAAATTGAATAGTCAAAGGCTCCCTGCTCTTACCTTGAAAAAGACAAGACGAGGAACCTTTTCGCTATTAAATCTCTTATGCAGAAATTTCAACCGCACCTTTAATTACGCGTGCTTTGAAAGCGCGAACGTTAAAACGCTCATCTTCCATGCATGCGCCAGTACTTAAGTTAAAGCGTTGTTTCTTTAACGGACTTGCTACCCAAAGCTCTTCTTTGTGCTCTACGATTAATCCGCGAGAAAGCACATTTGATTGAGCAAAAGGGTCAGTATTTGAAATAGCAAACACCTTCTCTTCATTTGAAGGTCTAAATACCGCAACTTGTTGACCTTCAACTAACGCGCAAACGCCTGTTCCCGGTACAATGTCGTCAATATTACAGATCGATTGGTAACTCATTGTGGACTCCCCTTATTAATCAATAATCGCTTCGTGAAAGATGTCGCCTTTGGCTTCAGGATGTTTTTCCGTGAAAGTCGCAGGACGGTGTTGCTCACGTGCATCGACAAAGACAACGTTATCATCACGAAGATCTGAGTTAATAAAGTGCGAGAAACGAGTCAGTTGTAGCTCATCATTGATAGCGTCAGTCCACTCACAACGATATTCTTCAACCAGTTTTGCCACATCAGCTTCAAGCTGTGCATTGATGTTAAGCTTGTCTTCCACAATCACGTCACGTAAGTAGTCAACGCCACTTTCTAGGTTTTCAAGCCACACTGATGTGCGTTGCAGTGGTGCAGCCGTGCGAATGTAGAACATCATGAAGCGGTCGATGTATTTGATCAGGGTTTCTTGATCAAGGTCGGTTGCCAGTAAATCAGCATGACGAGGTTTCATGCCACCATTACCACATACGTACATATTCCAGCCCGCATCAGTGGCAATAATGCCTAAATCTTTACCTTGTGCTTCGGCACATTCACGAGTACAACCCGATACGCCAAACTTCATCTTATGTGGCGTACGAATGCCCTTGTAGCGATTCTCAATCATAGAGCCAAGGCCCACAGAATCTTGCACACCGTAACGACACCAAGTAGAGCCAACACAGGTTTTCGCCATACGCAGCGCTTTAGCGTACGCTTGACCGGTTTCAAAGCCCGCTTCAATCAGCTTGCGCCAAATAGCCGGAAGATCGTCTTTTTGCGCGCCAAATAAACCGATGCGCTGTGCGCCAGTCACTTTGGTGTATAAGTCGTATTCCGCCGCCACATTTGCTAGGGCCGCCAAGGCTTGCGGAGTCACTTCACCACCGGCCATACGCGGGATAACAGAGTAAGTGCCGTCTTTTTGGATGTTACCGAGGAAGTTATCGTTGGTATCGTGCAGTTTAACCAGTTGCGGCTTAAGAATATGCTCGCCCCAGCAAGACGCTAAGATAGAACCCACTAAAGGTTTACACACTTCACAGCCATAACCTTTACCGTACTTCTCTAATAGCTCATCAAAAGTTTTGATCTCTTCAATGCGAATAAGGTGGAATAGCTCTTGTCGCGAATACGCAAAGTGCTCACAAACATCGCTTTTCACTTCCACGCCCGCTTTAGCAAGCTCAGCATTAAGTACCGACGTCACAAGAGGAATACAGCCGCCACAACCTGTGCCCGCGTTAGTCACAGTTTTAATATCTGCCACTGTATGATGACCATCGGCGACCGCTTTTGCGATTTGGCCTTTAGTCACATCAAAACAAGAACAAATTACCGCACTTTCTGGCAGAGAGTCCGCGCCCAGAGTCGGTTTTTCAGCGCCTGCGTGTGCAGGAAGAATCAAGGCATCTGGGTGTTCTGGAAGCTCAATTTCATTAAGCATCAGCTGTAACAAATCGCCATAGTCAGAGGTATCACCGACCATAACAGCGCCAAGCAGTTTTTTACCATCTTCAGAAACTATCAAACGCTTGTAGACTTCTAGCTCTTCATTTTGATAAACAAAGCTTTTGCAGCCAGGAGTACGACCATTTGCATCACCAATTGAACCTACTTTTACGCCAAGCAGTTTCAATTTCGCACTCATGTCAGCGCCTTCAAACTGGCTTTCATTGCCGACAATATGATCCACCGCTACGGTTGCCATTTTGTAACCCGGCGCAACTAGCCCGTAGAAATGTTGATTCCACGACGCACATTCACCGATAGCATAGATATTGTCATCTGAAGTTTGGCAATGGTTGTTGATCGCAATACCGCCACGAGGCGCGATATCTAACGCCATTTGACGCGCCAGTTTGTCTTGCGGACGAATACCCGCTGAGAACACAATAAAGTCAGTTTCAAGTTCACTGCCGTCTGCAAAACGCATAACGTTACGCAACTCTTTACCGTCAGGGGCAATTTCAAGGGTATTTTTGCTGGTGTGAACATTCACGCCCATACGCTCAATCTTCTGGCGCAGCTGATTGCCACCAGCTTGGTCAAGCTGTTCAGCCATCAGTTTTGGCGCAAATTCAACTACGTGTGTTTCCACGCCCAATGCGCGCAGTGCACCTGCTGCTTCAAGCCCAAGCAAACCACCACCGACAACCACACCTACTGTGCTGTTTTTGGCTGTTGCTTCAATGGATTTTAAATCTTCGATAGTGCGGTAAACAAAGCAGTCTTTGCTTTCGTTACCTTTGATAGGCGGTACAAATGGGTAAGAACCGGTTGCCATCACCAATTTGTCATAGGCAATTTCACGACCTGTACTAGAATGTACAATACGGTTTTCACGGTTAACATTAATGGCGCGTTCACCTATTAAAACGTTAATGCCGTGTTTTTCATAAAAACCTTCTTTAACAAGAGAAAGCTCTTCAGCGGTATGGTGAGAAAAATACGAAGAAAGGTGGACTCGATCATAGGCAATACGGGGCTCTTCACAGAACACGGTAATATCCATATTTGAAACATCTGTTTTTTCTACCAGATCTTCAATATAACGATGTCCAACCATGCCGTTCCCGATGATAACTAGCTTCATCTTGCTCATAGCGGATTCCTTTAGGCTTTAAAATTTACAAAACTTGCGCGATTGTATGTAGGAACGGCATTGTAAAATTGATCTAGATCAATTTCGACCAAATATACCCCTCTTTGGGTAGTTGTCATACAAAACTACAAATAAGTAATTGATTCATAATAAATTCCCATTTTTCCTACTCTTTACAGTTTGTAACAAGGCGTTTGTGTTGCTAAAATCAGCTCGCAATCGAGCTTCATATAATCCCTCTGATACGGTGTGGGAGTCTCTACCAAAGGCCAATAACCTTTGATTATGAATTCATTGTCTTTATTTATTCCTGTCTCTTAATAAAGGTGACGACTTATGGATTTTTGCTCTCTGCCAAAAATTGACCTACATTGCCATTTAGACGGCAGTGTTCGACCAGAAACGATCATTGACCTAGCAGAAGGTCAAAACATCGAATTACCTAGCCAAGACGTTGAGGTGATCCGAAACTTGATGATTGCACCGGAAACGTGTGTTGATCTAAAAGAGTATCTGACTCGCTTTGAGCTGCCTCTACAAGTGATGCAAACAGAAAAAGCACTTGAACGAATCTCATATGAAGTGTTTGAAGATGCGGCCAAAGAAAACGTTAAATACCTTGAACTGAGATTTGCTCCCCTACTGCATACAGCAAAAGGGCTAACCGTTAAGCAAATCATTTCATCTGTCGTGAAAGGTATGAAACGTGCAGAGCTTGATTATGATATTCGTGGTAACTACATACTGTGTATTCTGCGCACCATGCCAAAAGATGACATTCAGCTGGTTATCGATGAAGGCGCTAAATACTTAACGAAAGGCGTTGTTGCGTTTGATCTTGCAGGTGCTGAAGCGGCAGGTTTTTGCCATGACTTTGTAAAAGAAGCCAAGTATGCACGTAAAAAAGGGTTTCACGTCACCATACATGCTGGCGAACAAGGTAATGGACAAAATGTACAAGATGCGGTTGAGCTTTTAAAAGCGGAGCGTATTGGACATGGCATCCATATCATTGATCATTCAGGTGGTTTTAAAGCCGTACGCAATGGCAATGTGGGCTTAGAGACTTGTCCTAGCAGTAATGTGCAAACCAAAGCGGTACAAGATATTGAGTCACACCCTGCTAAGCGCTTTTATAAGCAAGGTCTGGCAGTGACCATCAATACGGATAACAGAACAGTATCCAACACGACTATGACTCAAGAAGTGCAAAAAGTGTGTGAACAGTTTTATCTTTCACAAAAAGACTATGTGTCTATCTATTTAAACAGCGTAGACCAAAGCTTTGCCAGTGATGAAATCAAACAAGAGCTGAGAAATTACGTCGACGAGTTGTAATACTTATATAGACAGTGACAGACTCACTAGAATTGATAGAAAAACGGCCATGTGCATCACACATGGCCGTTTTTTATGGAATCAGTTTTCTTATACCGTCTATAACGCTATTTTTTCATCATTTTTGCTAAGTCAGCAAACGGGTTATGAGTCGCCACTTGATGATCATCAGCGCGAGCCACAGGATCGACGCCATAACGTTCATGATCGGTATATTTTGAGTGCTCATGATCATGACAATACAAGCAAAGCAGCTCCCAGTTACTTCCATCTTCCGGGTTATTAGTATGGTCGTGATCTTTGTGATGAACCGTTAATTCGCGTAGGTTCGAATAGACAAATTCACGAGCACAATTACCACACACCCAAGGATAAAGTTTCAGTGCTTTATCACGATAGCCGGACTCTTTGCGAGCATAGGCAGCACTACTACCTGTAAAATCTGAAGAAGACATCTTTATTTCCACATTAATTTAGACCATTGCTAGTGATCAACGGATCGCTGTAACCGCTTAGAATGCGACGCTACTTACGATCTATCTATAACTATAATTGGTATTCGCTACTGGTATAACCGTTAAATTAGCATATTTTATTATGCGATGCAGGAGGATAAGCACACATTTGTTGACCCATACCGCTTAGGGTTTGAATTAGGTTAAAAATAACCAAATCCCCACCCCTATCATTAAACTGCCCGCAATACGGTTCATCAATTTGACGTTGTCACTGTTTGCCAACATCATTCTAAGCCCCTTACCTCCCGAGGCATAAATGCTCATGCAAATAAACTCAGACAACATAATAATGCCGACCAAAATTACCAGTTGAGGGGCTACCGCAAATTTTGGACTGATAAAAGGTGGCAACAGAGAAATCATAAATGCCCAACCTTTTGGATTGGCGATAGCAGTAATAAAGCCTTGCGCCACCAAACCATAATTACTGGCGCCAGAAGAGGCAAGGTTTTGTTCAGAGAGCGCCATTTTGCCTTTGGAACGCCACATTTGAATGCCGAGATAACTTAAATAAGCTGCGCCAACGATTTTAAAGCCCATAAATAAGGCTGGCATTTTGATCATAATCGCCGCTATGCCCAATACGGCGCTGATCGCCACCACAGCAACGCCAAGCACCTCACCGAGCATCATCCACAAGGTTCGCTTATAGCCAATACTCATGCCTAAACCTAGCGCTAATGTCATACACATACCAGGAGTAATGGATACAAATAAGAAAGTGGGAATAAAGACCCATAAAGTGGCGATATCCAAAATCAACGTCTCACAGATAATTAAAACAGGAGGTACAAATTATACTCAAACAAGGGAATACACAAGTTTTTAACATTAGCCCATTATGTATTACTGACTATTTTTCATAGTGTTACTGTTGTTTATCGTATAATCCCTCAAAACTTGTCATTAATTTAAAAAGTCACACCGTCACTAATTGATTGCTTTTCTTTAACCGTTTTACTCTGTGTTCGCACTCTAGATACTAAACCAAGCCTAAGCACTATAATTACCTTATCGATTGGGATATATTGCTTGCAAGGAACTATCCCCTCCATCGGCCTAGGTATTAATGGCTGTTACCAGTAGCACCTCGATGATCACTAATTAACGTAAATTATGAATCCTAAATTACAAGAAGCGAAACGAGAGCTGGGACCAATACAGTTTTTAACTCTGGTTCTGTCTATCTATGTGTTATTGGTGTTATTTGTAGAAAATGCCTTCGACCTTTCCGATGATATTCTAGATTTGCTGACCATAGTGGATACCTTCGTCTGCGGGGTTTTCTTAGTCGATTTTTTCCAACGTTTCTATCGCGCGCCAAATAAACTGGTGTTTATGAAGTGGGGATGGATTGACCTGCTTTCGAGCATTCCTATGGTTGATACCCTGCGCTATGGCCGATTTATCCATTTAATTCGCTTCTTTAGGATCTTAAGAGCGATACGTTCAACCAAAGTCATTCTTAATTTCCTATTTCATAACCGTCGCAAAGGTACCTTTACTATTGTCGCTAGCGTTTCTGTGCTGCTGGTTATTTTTGGCGCGATTGGGATTTTGCAATTTGAAAGAGGCTTACCTAATTCCAACATTCAAAATGCCAGCGATGCACTGTGGTGGGCTTTTGTCACCATCACAACCGTAGGTTATGGTGACTATTATCCTGTGACGACATTTGGTCGCATGGTGGCGACGGTATTGATGACCGCAGGGGTTGGTTTGTTTGGTACCTTTACCGGCTTAGTGGCAAACTGGTTTATGCTAGAAGGCGAACAACAAGAGAACCGCCAAGAACAAAAAGAGCGCCAAGAATTAAAGCAAGATATCGCTACCTTGCACAATGAAGTCGCCGAATTAAAAGAGCTGATTAAACAAAAACACTCACAGTAACTCTTGGGCGATTAAGTGCAGCAAAAAGGTTTCTCTTTCAATGCTTAAGCCTTTTTTGTCACTGGTCGCCATCGTGTGTTCATTGTGCCTAATCGCATCATAAATGTTGACCCACAATGCCTGCATACCATTATTTATCTCGTACTCTTCAAAATTAGGCGTACCTAAAATCGGGTCTACTTGGCAGGTATAACAATACGAATGCATGTGCATCACATCGGCATCGTTCTTATACCACGGACGAAACTCTTCAAATACGCCAAACGGAGCAATATTGCGAATATTTTGCGCGCCCGTTTCTTCTTGTAATTCACGCACTAAGCCTTCAATGACATCCTCCCCCTCATCCAAACCGCCACCGGGCAATGAGTAGTCATGATAACGCTCGGTATACATCAGCAGTATTTGCTCACCACGTAGAGCTATCGCTCGGGTTGCCTGTCTTTGAATGATGGTATGTTGGTCAAGTTGAGATAAGCTAGGGTGTACTCGGGTTGTTAAATGGCGCATTACGTTAGTTTTCAAAAGAATAATTGGGGTTATTTTAACATGTTGTACTTGGTTAACTATTGAATTAATTGGGATATCTCGTACACTAAATCAAACAAGATAAAATCATTTAGTTCTTTGGAGCCAATAGTAATGAAGAAAATCCTCCTATTATCTGTGATGACAGCTACTGTGTTGCTTGCAGGCTGTGCAAACAAAGATGACGAATACACGGTAAAGGACTGGGATCCAATTACCAGTAAAGCATCTATGTATTGTGTACAACAAAATCACGAGATTGAGCGTGCGACAGAGAACAATAACCGTGTTACCTATTGTGAGCTCTCTGACAGCGAAAAATATGAGATCTGGGAATACTATTACAAAAATCATGAAGATGAGCGTCCAGACAATCAAAATCAGACCGACGAGACTGCAGCAAAATAAGCAGCGCTTTGGCTAGCGATAAAACCAACAAAGCCCCGTTCAGCGATGAACGGGGCTTTTTCTTCGATTATAGCGACTTAATTAATAAATAGCGTTATACAATTTCCCAAGAATGGGTCATTTGTACGCCCTTATCCAGCATCAGACACACTGAACAATACTTCTCTAGCGAGTCTTGCGCCACTTTCGCCACAATGGCAGGATCGAGCGCTTCACCAGAAACTTCAAAATGAATATTAATTTGGGTAAAGTATTTTGGCGCTACGTCACGGCGAGTACTAGACAGTTTCGCCACACAACCTGTGACCTTCTGCCCTGCACTTTTTAATCCATCCACAACATCGACAGAGCTACAACCACCAGCGGCAATTAACACCATTTCCATCGGGCTTGGCGCTGTTTTACCGCCACTGCCATCCAACACTACAGAGTGACCCGACTGAGATTCACCAATAAATTTGAAATCTTCAACCCAAGATACGGTTGCTTGCATAATCAATTCCTCTACTCGTTTTGCCTCATTGTACAGAGGAGCAGAGTAACTCAACAAGCAAAAGATGACGACTACGTTGCAAAACCGGCAAGTTTAAGTTTCATGTATAAAAAGTTGAATACGCCTAACAATTTTACAAATTGGCCCCCAGTAACTACCTTTGATTTCATTGACTTATCTACTCTGCTCTATACACTGAATCAGGCAGGAAAAGTTTTGTTTTTGATGTTGTACAGTACTGTTGGAGACTTGTCACCGTCGTATTCATCAGCGGTCAATACAATCTATTTTCAAGCTCTTAGAATGGTCGCAACAGGCCAAATTTAGTTAAAATGTAAAGGAAAACTGACAATGTCAAACACAGTTACTGGTACCGTAAAATGGTTTAACGAAACTAAAGGTTTTGGTTTTATTCAACAAGAAAACGGTCCAGACGTATTCGCTCACTTCTCAGCTATCCAAGGCGACGGTTTCCGTACTCTTGCTGAAGGCCAAAAAGTAGAATTTGTTGTTACTACCGGTCAAAAAGGCCCACAAGCAGAGCAAATTCGCGCTGTATAATCTGCGCTAAGTAAGCCAGTACCTTGCTGGCTTACTTTTAGTTGCCGTTACCTATATAATCACCGCCTATCTCCTACTCTCTGGAATTCCCACTTTGGCGCTCAAACCCACTATTTTTAAGTTTCGTGTAAACATTGCGGACACCAATCGCAATCGATTTGAAGATATCAACCTCACTATCGCTAAGCATCCTTCGGAAAATGAAGTTCGCATGCTAGTTCGTATTTTGGCCTTTTGTCTCAACGCTACCCCTAACCTGACTTTCACTAAAGGTCTGTCCGATCAAGAAGAGCCAGATATTTGGGAGTTATCTGATATTGGTGACATTTTGACGTGGATTGAAGTGGGTGAACCATCAACCGATCGCGTAAAAAAAGCGGCACGTAAGTCAAAGCAAACGCACATTTATACCTTCAACGAAAATAAATCCAATGTTTGGTTTGCAAAAAATCAATCCGCATTGCGCGACATTAAAACCAGTGTCACGCAATTTGATTTTGCTCCTATCACAGAATTAGTGGCAGGATTACAACGTACTAATGATTTGAGTTTAATGATCTCTGGAGATTCTATGTTTGCCACACTAGGCGACATAAATTCGGAAATTAAAGTGACTGAACTGCAAGTGCAGTAAAAAATATTCAGTAGGGTCCTTGATAGCCAATGACCCTACTTAGCCTTTGCTTGTTATTTAATAAATATCATTCATCACTTGCGCTACTTTTCTGGGACAGTCCCCCACTGACTAAACTAGAAACCAGTATTGCCAAATAAAAGACTCCCGCAATAGCTTGAAAATACGCAACAAACCGTGTCAATGGCTCGCTAGGAGAAATCGCGCCATAACCGACAGACGTCATGGTAATAAAGCTGAAATAAATCATTTTCGACAGGTTATCTAGCCATGGCCCATATTCGATGCCATTAAAGCCTCCCCCCAATAGCTCTAACAGCAACAATTGCACGAACGCAAACCACAGCCCCATCATTAAATAAATGCAGATAGAGCCGACGATTTGATTCCTATCGATACTTGGCGCTTTTAATACTAATAACGTGGCATGTTTTAAGTATTGGCCAATAAACATAATCAGTGCGGCAAGCGAGACTATGGAAAGATTGGCTGCGTCAAAAATGGAAGCTAATGAGGACAACATCACCAATACAATCAAAAAGCCAAGCCAGCCACGCGTTCTTATTTTTTGGCTTTCAATACCAAAAATAGAAGCTGACATACAAAACAACAGCCCCAGTAAGATCACGCTCTGGCCAGTGCCAAAAAACTGCTCCATGATGGCGCACCCGCCAAGTAAAACTATTAACGCAACCAACAAATATAGAAAATTATCGCGCTCTGTCATTTTGGCCATCATTATGTCTCTTTTTGTGGTTGCGCCTTATCGCCTTGCTCATTCTCAACCTCAGATTGAGCTAACCAAGCGACGAACAAGCGATGCGTCACAGCAAGAACCACCGCCCCAACAAACAAGCCCACAATGCCCGACATTGCCATACCACCGATGGCACCTAACAATATGACTAGCATGGGGATATCAGTCCCTCGTCCCATCAGCATAGGTTTTAGTATCGCATCACTGGCACTGACCAACACGCACCATACGGTAAAGATTCCTGCCACTAGCGTCGTGTCAGTTGTCCAGGCAAAAAACAGCGCCGGAATTAAGGCTAAAATAGGTGGCAATTGAATGATGGCAACAATTAGCACCGCTAACATCCATAACCCTGCAAAAGGAATATCAGCAAAATAGAGCCCGACTCCGGCCATCAAAGATTGAGTAATGGCAACACCAATAACGCCTTGTACTACGCTACGCACGGTCGCCACCGATATTTGTGTGAACTGAGCACCATAATCGCCGGCAAGGCGCACTGATATTTGTTGAAATGATTTTTCGCACGCCTGTGCATTTGCCATGAATACGCCCGCAATCAACAAAGAAATCGTAAACTGTAAAACGCTACCGCCAACACTGCCAACGGTCGCAATCACCGTACCAAGCAGGTCTTTTACATGCTCTGAGTGTTGAATTAATGCATTGCTAAGATTGACAGAAAAGCCCAGTAACGTGGCATACAAGTGCTCACCTATGATAGGCCAATCTTGAATACTCTCTGACGGCGGTTTTAATTGCAGTGTGCCACTTTGCACTTGCTCATACACATCCCCAGCACTGCTAAATAGACTGTCCCCAATTAAATACGACGGTAAAATGAGCAGTGCGACGCCAACAAGTGACAATAACCAACTCGATTTGCCTTGTGATAGCCCCACTTTGGTTTCGATCCCCTTCATCAGAGGAAAGAGTGCCGTAGCGATAATTGCGCCCCAAACCACCAACAAGATAAAGGGTTTGAGTATCTGAAAGCACAAATAGAGCAATATGCCGACGATGACGATTTTAATAAAAGCATCGATTGCGTGCTTAGAGAAATCCTGAGAAGTGTTCATAAAAAGTCCTTGTAATACAATCTTCTAACTGTAGTTTAGATGCTTTTCTAAATAAGTTATCAACAAGTATTGAACTTTTTATATTTCGGTTAAAAAAAGAAGGGGATTTAATGTAAATAAGAAGAAAGGCGTCGTGATTAGTCTACTTAACGGCTCACTGACGCCAATGAAGGTTGAATGGTTAAAATGCTTTTAATATTTTGGAATGATATTGACGAATGTCGAGTTCAACACCATATTCACGCGCCCAAATATCAAGTTGAGCTTGAGACTTATGTAAGCTGTCCATAGTGATGGTGTTATCGTCTAATTTCCATAACTGGCGAGAACCATCGTAGCTAAACTGCAACGCTAGCATTGCCTGTGCGTTTCCTTGTTTGGCGTGTTCAAGTAATTGGCGATTCTTACGATAAATAAGATTTAGAGCATGCTTTAACTCCCACACATACACTACTTCTTTCATCTTTGGGTGAGTTTTTAAATTAAGTAGAGTGATACCTAACAGAGCTGCGCTCACCACTACGCCGAGTGCATTCCAATGAAAATGGCTACCTGATTCAGACGGCAGTAAATGAATTAAAGTTTGAGAAATCGCTAAGCTTGATGCCGTTAAACCCGCGATACAAGCAACGATGACCACATTTAAGCGGGCGCGGTATTGTGCCTTGTTGATGTCTAATAACTGCATGAGTTGTCCGTTTTTTAAGCAAGGTAGAGTGCGTGAATATAAGTGCTAGTTAGCCTTTTGCAACGCCGATTATACACAACTCAACGAGTTGGATAAGTAACTCATATTGAAAGTTTTACTCAGGTCGTTGCATACCGTGACATTTGGTGTGGTATTGCACGTAAATGCACTTTTCAGTGTTTCACTGAAGAAGGTTTCATCGACTAATTGTGCTCTTGTATTCGTTCAGTTCACTAAACGAATCACAGCAAGCCCTAACAACCACTCAAGTTCTTTTTTGCTTTCCTCACCATATTGTTCTTGTAGCAAAGCAAATAGACGATCGATTCCTTGCAACGAAAACGCTTTCGCCCCGTCAAAAACGGTAATGTGGTGAATCATCAAGCGCAAGATTGCTAGAAATTGTGAAGACTGTAATGACGCTTGCCAACTTTTACTAAAACCTGTTAAACCTGAATCAAAGTCAAGGTGAGTGAGTAGTAAATCGAAGACACGATTTTGCGACTTTAAAGCAAAGTCCGCTTTTTTAGGGAAATGATGACTAATACCTGTGCGTGATACACCCGTGGCTCGACTTAATGTTGTATAAGACATTTGGTCATAGCCGATCGTCAACATTTGCTCGAGCACCGAATCCATAATCATGTTCACGGTTATTTCTGTATCTTCTTTACTGCGCTTTGGCATTACACCGACCTATAATTGGAGAGTAAATCTTGTTTTAGATCATACTCATATAGTCGCGATATAGATTCAATGCATGCCCCTTTATTCTGACAATCAAATGACAAAATGACATTCCCAATACACGTTATTAAATAAATGTTTAGATCTTACAAATATTTTTGTAGCTGATCACATCATTGCTATGTAAACTGAAACAAATCGTTATAGGAGATTGACTATGTCTAAAGTAACAAAAGAACCAGAAGTTTGTGAAGCATGCGGTGTGGCAGGCGAGATGGGCTTTGTTATCAACGTGGGTGATGAGACTTCTGAAGTATCACTATTTTCTTCAAGCAAAGAAGCGGTAGAAGTTGAGTTTCAAAACTATTTAGCCCTTGCTAAAGAAGTGAATGCTGCGGTTGAATCGCAAGTTGAAATCGTAGAAAACGATGATCAGTTTGAGCTTCACGCTAAACTGAAATTTGAAGTAAGTGCTGAAAAACTTATCTTCGATCTTAAGAGTCGTACTCTTTCTCGTTAATATTCACTTATCTGAATTAAAAAGGTTGAACTTATCACTAAGTTCAACCTTTTCTTTATCTGGCTTCTTAATTTAGCGAAGAAGGTTTAAGCAACCAACTCAGATTTATCTTTTGATAGATTTCGCACAGGGTTTGCGTAACCATCAATTAAGAAGGCTTTTGCCCCTTCTTCCAATTGCGCTAATTTCTCTTCAAATTTGTTCTTAGTGGCTTGATCGATAACAGTGTCATCTTCTACGCCAGCGGCCAACAGGTTAATTGGGAACAGTTTATAGTTATCATGGATTTGACGATCAATCTCATCGGCCAGAGCTTCTGGAGTGTCTAAGTCGTTATCAATCACATCACCAAAACTCACGTTCACTCTTCCTTTATAGCCCGTGATGCCTTTTACGATACTTTCGATATCTTCAAACTCTGACTTTTGATACTCACCTTTGGTCGCTTTTTGATGAAGCTCATTGGCTTTAGCAATATCGCAAGGGTCAATTTCGTAAGAGATTGCCACAGGAACAATCTTCAATGATTTCACGTAATCAGAGAAAGACATTTTGCGTTTGCGCCCTTCTAGCTGAATCATCTTAATGATAGCCGGATCGGTAAAGTCATTGCCGTCTTTTGCGCGCCCTTCTTTTTGTGCAATCCAGATAGAATTGCCCGTTTCTAAAGAGTGCTTAATATAAGACGACAGTAAACCCAATGTTTTCAACATCTCACGCGGGCCTTTTGCCGAGCGTTTAACAATAAAGCTCTTGTTGACTTTCATCAATTCGGTTGCACAAGGTTTACTTAACAAGTTATCGCCAATCGCAATACGAACGGTCTTATGCTGAGTGTTATGCAGGCCATAGTTGACTAGTGCAGGATCCATCGCGATATCACGGTGGTTGGAAATGAACAAGTAAGGCGTATCTCGATCCAGTTTATCAAGACCATCAAAATTCACATTGTCTGTGGTGGCATCAAGAGCTTTCTTTAGGTATTTTTCCACCTCGATCTGCACTGAGTCGATAGAGTCCAGTTTCCCCCAACGGTTTTTCAAATACAATTTCACAAGTGGTGACATGAGAGCCTGAAACCATTTTGCGTGATTGTTGAATTTGTGATTAAGAATAGCGGAGATAAATTCTTCATCATTAATTAAGCGACCGATCGCTGGAGCGATTTCTTCGTTGTTATAGGGTCTAATCTCTTGGTAAATATCGTTATCAGTAGACATATTCATCATCATTTGCAAAAAATCATGCCGATTTTACGCGCTTATTAAACAATTTACAGCAAGTTAGCACATGAAATTGTAAGGTCAGACCATATAAGGTCGCATTATTCCCCATTTATTTACATTGTTGCTATTGGCAGAGCACATCATATCGCGCTAACCTAATTAAAATAACGCTTAACATACACTGAACTTGCCCATGCATTACGCGATACAATTTGAAGATAAACAGTTTGACTACCTCTCATTAACCTCACGAAAGCCGACGCTTAAGCACCAACTTATTTATGTGGTTGAGGGTTTGGTCAGTGTGCGTTTGGGTAAGCTTGAGTATGCCATCGATAAAGGCAATTTCTTTTGGCTACCCGCCAATTGCTTATCTGCTTTGAGTTACTTCCCTAATACTCGCTGTAAAGTAGTAGAAGCCTCACAACGCCTCACCAAACCTTTCCCTAATAAAGCCGGTTACGTTAAAGCCAGTGAACTCGTTGTGGCATTATTTGATCGACTCGCTAACGTGCCTGATCCTTCAGAACATCAGCAAGTATTGCTCAGTGCAATGCAATATGAACTGCTTGAACTCAACCCTAATTTACAAACTACCTCTTTGAGTCATAAATTAAATCAATGGGATAGCTCAAGTAAAGATCTGTCGATTGAATATCAAATGGTGATGCGAGTGAAAGAAGCGGAAAAGCTGCGCTTATCCGGAACAAAAGAAGCGGACATTGCGCAGAGACTGTTTGCTGGTAGTGAACAAAGCTATCAAGCGGCTCGCTTGGCAGTTTTGGGGGAATAATTAAGCCGGGCTTCGTAGTAATAGATATAGGAAACTCGTGGGGCTAGTAGAAAAGGCCTTACGAGTGAATGTTTAGAACGGCACTTCTAATTGTACATGAACCACATCTTCAAAGTGTTCATGCCATTGATAATCTACTCGTACGCGCGGTTTGTCTTTTTCGCCAATGCCTACACTTAATTGAACCCCGTATGTTTTAATTATCTCTTCATACGAAAGGTCTGCATCGTTGGTGGTCATTTCTTCAGGACGGTACACACCAAGGCCAAAAAAGCTTTCTTCTACGCGCTGGGTTAACAGGGGATCATCAACATTTTTCAACATCCAATTCGACCAGTAATCCAATGTGGTTGGCTCGTCTTTTAAATGCGTAGTCACTAATAAATCATCAACGATTTCATCGACGGTATCGATAATCTCTTCACAAAGCTCTAAAGTAGAATTAACCAAAACGATGGTTCTTGTTGGATCGCGATCAAAAACACAAGCCTCAGGAGCTCCTGCCATAAAAGTGCCACATACCAGTGCTACTGTCGCATTTAATCGTGTCACTTAATCCAAGTGTCCTTTTGCTTTGAGAGTTCTGTCAGAATAATGTTAAATTGTGCGGTAGAAGTGTTGATTTTGCAATATTTTAACGACGCTTTTAGTCGTCAAATGGTTAATATCTTGATGCTGTGCAAGTTTTTCGCGTATTTCAGTACTGCGTATAGCGGTGGTTTCCGGGCATGCCAGTACGTTCCACTGCTTCATTATCTGCTCAGCTTTAGCAAACTTCGCAAAACTAAATAAATTATCCGGCCCCATCACAAAGGTTAATTCAGCGCCTGTATGTTCGGCTTGCAGAGCGCTTAGTACTTGAAAAGTGGTAATACTGCCCTCTTCTTGCTCACTCAATGTCTGTTCAATACGTGACAGGGCGACATTGCGGCAGGGAATATCACTAATAAAGCCTTCAATCATAGTGCAGCGTTCTGCATAGTCTAACATCTGCTTTCCCCAAGCGTGCGCGATACTGGGTACTAATAATACTTGATCAAAATGGGACAAACGCTCAATCACACTCAAATGACCATAACTTGGGGGATTGAAGGCACTGCCAAATACCGCTATTTTTTTCATTATTATTGCCCTCTATGCTTTGGAAAATTGAGCCGAATGAGAATTTGCAATATGATATCAAAAGTTGCCTTTGAATATTTAGGACATTTAACTAATGGAACAGAAAATTCGCCAAGAAATGCGCGTACTCCCAAGCATCGACGTCGATTTTGAAATTGAACGACGTGTAAACTTTATCAAGCAGAAAATGCTGGAAGCTGGCTGTAAGTCAGTGGTACTTGGTATTAGTGGCGGTGTTGATTCAACAACTTGTGGTCGTTTAGCGCAAATTGCGGTAGATCAGCTTAACCAAGACTCTGAAGATGAGTATCAATTTATTGCTGTGCGTCTACCGTACGCAGAGCAAAAAGACGAAGATGAGGCGCAACTTGCCCTCTCTTTTATCAAGCCTAGCCATTCAGTTGCCGTAAATATTGCAGCAGGTGTTGATGGAATGCACGCAGCCACTTCTGTCGCTCTAGAAGGTACAGGTTTAATGCCTGAATCTGCTGAAAAAATTGACTTCGTAAAAGGTAATTTAAAAGCACGTGCACGCATGCAGGCTCAATACCAAATCGCAGGATACGTTGGCGGCCTAGTACTTGGTACTGATCATTCTGCTGAAAACATTACTGGTTTTTATACCAAATTTGGTGATGGAGCTTGCGATCTTGCCCCTCTATTCGGCCTAAGCAAACGCCAAGTTCGCCAACTAGCAAAAACGCTAGGCGCACCAGAGCAACTGGTCACTAAAGTCCCTACTGCTGATCTTGAAGAGCTTGATCCACAAAAAGCCGATGAAGATGCACTAAGCGTTACCTACGATGATATTGATAACTTCCTAGAAGGAAAACGTCTAGCAGAAGACGCAAAACAAACCATCATCGACATCTATACACGCACCCAACACAAGCGCCAACCTATCCCAACAATTTACGATTAAGTGATTGTTTAAAAGAGCCACTCAGTCTTGAGTGGCTCTTTCCTTTTTTTGGGGACACACACCGAATTTAACTCGATCTTATTCAAGGACACACACTAAATCTCTTTCACTTTTTCTACCTAAAATTAGGAAGCACCTTCCAAGGACAGTCCCTAAATCAAATCTTGATATGAACCCTTTAAAAGTACCAAATACAGTATGATTTTCTACGCAATACCGTGATTTTTTATTCATTAACGGCTAAATAAACTCTATCTGATTTTTTAAGAGTTGATGAATATGACCACTGCACGCAAACAACTAGTATCGATTGACGCTACTCCTTATTACCACTGTGTATCTCGATGTGTCAGACAAAGTTATTTATGCGGTCACGACTACAAAAATCGCACTTGTTACAATCATAGAAAGCAATGGGTCGAGCAAAAGCTTATTGCATTGACATACTGTTATTGTATCGACGTTTGTGCTTACGCCATTATGAGTAATCATTATCACCTGGTTTTATATATCAATAAAAACAAAGCATTAGCTTTATCACAACTCGAGGTTGTAGAAAGATGGAGCCTTGATCATAAACTGCCTTTATTGATAAAACGCTGGTTAAGAAAAGAACTAACTAACCGTGCTGAAGAAGAAAAATGCAACAAAATCATCGAACTCTGGCGAAAGAGATTATGGGATTTAAGTTGGTTTATGAAAGACTTAAATTTTGAAATCGCATGTAAAGCTAACAGAGAAGACAACTGTAAAGGGCATTTTTGGGAGAGTCGTTTTAAAAGCCAAGCATTACTCGATGACCAAGCACTTTTAGCCGCAATGGCTTATGTCGATCTCAATCCAATCAGAGCAAGTACAGCTAAAATGCCTGAAGCATCTGAATATACTTCAATCAAGGCTAGGTTAGATGCCCTCGGAAATGGCTGCATTTCACCAAATTATCTATGCCCGTTTATTGGTAATTCAAGTGATGAAACTCAAAGTGGTATTCCATTCAAGCTGATGGATTATATTGAATTAGTGGATTGGACAGCACGAGAGTTCAGGGAAAGAAAAGCATCTATAGACCATACTCTACCCCCTATCTTACAAAGACTTAACTTTGATCAACAACACTGGATTAAGGTCTGTACCCATCTTGAGCGTCGTCGAACGACAGCGATCAGTACGAGGTTATATCAAATTGAACATGCTAAGTTACTGCTAGGTAAATCGAAGATACATATGTATTGGTTAAATTAAGAGGTTTATTACTCTCTAAATGTGAAGAGAAAAAATTGCAGGATAAAATATATCTTTCCTAAAATGATCGGCTACCAATTCAAGCATACACAAAACCATGAAGTAAAAGGTCAACCAATTTCATTCGAATAAGTATCAAGCAAATATACGTTGCTTTAGATGTCAGAAATAAACCTTAATTTTTATTCGGTGTGTGTCCTTGATAATTATCGAACCATATAAAAAAACAGCAGATCTCTTATCAAGACCTACTGTTTCAATTCAAGCAATTAAACTAATTGTTAGTTTAAAGTGGTAATTAAATACCTAGAGCTTGACCACCACCGATTTGTAGCGTTTCAGCTGTGATGAACGAAGCATCTTTGCTTACTAGGAAAGAAATTGCAGATGCAACTTCTTCTGGTTGACCTAGACGACCTAGCATAATGCTGTTAGCCCAAGAAGCGAATACTTCTGGCTTAGTCGCTTTGATTTGCGCATGGAATGGAGTATCGATAGTACCAGGAGATACAGCATTAACACGGATGTTTGCAGGAGCAAGTTCTTTAGCTAGCGCACGTGTTAGAGTGTGTACTGCAGCTTTAGAAGTACCGTAGATACCAGCACCTGGGCCACCAGCGTTCCAAGCAGCGTTTGAAGTGAAGTTGATGATTGATGCATTATCAGACTTCTTCAAGAATGGGATTGCAGCACGAGATACGAAGAACGCGCTATCAAGGTTAAGAGCCATTACTTTACGGAAGAAATCAGTTTCCATGCCTTCGATTGGGCTACGACCACCTAGGCCACCAGCGTTGTTTACTACAACGTCGATTTGACCGTATTTTTCGCCAATAGCATTGATGTTAGCAGTTACTGCATGCTCATCAGTTACGTCAAAACCGTAGTACTCAGCTTCGATACCAGCTTCTTTAAGCTCAACTAGACGCTCAGCGCCTTTGTCATCTTCGATGCCGTTAAGAACGACTGTGTATCCATCTTGACCAAGACGTTTTGCAACTTGAAAGCCGATGCCTCCAGTTGCGCCTGAGATAAATGCTACTTTATTAGACATATTGATGTTCTCTTTGTTTAATTTTAGGCTTCACTAAAAGTGTCTATAATTCAATGAGTAAGCCTTAAATAAACAGGCAAACCACACACACTTCTAGCAACTCGCATAATTGTAATACAATATGCTTTTTATTTAAATAGGCATATAAGGTCTCTGTGCTCTAACTCACAAATTTTAAATCAAGATTTAAGGACAGGCACCGAATTCAATAAAAAGTAGCCAATATAATGGCGATGTCACAAACACGAAAAAGGCTAGGTTTACACCTAGCCTCTATTAAATCTCTCGCAACTCACGACTAAATAACTGTAATCACATCTTCAGTAGCTAAACGCGCTTTAGGTTTACCGTAATTGTAATCCTCACCATCTAAGTGGTAGCCAATAGCTAAAGCAAAATCACATTGATAATCACCTAGCTCTTCAGCAAATATTTCACCAATCAGTTTTGAATCAACACCTTCCATCGGCGTAGAGGAAATCCCCATGCGAGCTAAAGTGTGTAATGTGTTACCCACAGCAATGTAGGTCTGAGCTTTTGTCCAGCTGCCGTTAAAGCCTGTTTCATCCGTATTTAAATCAACAAATCCAAATGCACCGTTAAGCATGTTGTCGTACATGTCGACAGGAAGGTGGCCTGAGCTAACTTCAACATCTACCACTTTTCGGTAGTCATCTTTGGTGTATTTTGGATTGTGTGCAAACAAGATAATGTGTGACGCTTCTTTCGCATGTGGTTGATTAAATTGGTGCATATTGGCAAAAGTATCGTGAAAACGCTGCTTAGCTGCTTCACTTTCAATCACAACAAATTTCCAAGGCTGTGAATTAATTGAAGATGCAGATAAACGAATAGCTTCTTTTAGCACTTCCATATCTTCAGCAGAAATACGTTTGTTTGCGTCATATTTTTTAGCTGTATAACGGCTGTTTAGATCTTTAATGATTGGATGCGACATGTAGAAATTCCTCATAAGCGTTGTCGATGGCGTGCATATTACGAGGTTCAAGAGACATCGAAAAGATTCATTTAATCCAATCATTATTGGTTATATATTCCATAATGATTTTACTCATAGTAATGCTACTTCCTGATTGCTATCTGTAGTTAGGATTATGTATGAGCAAAAAACATCTACTCCGCTGCTTTTATAAGTGAAACTACCGTTTCCCCTGGTTGCGGTGAAAATGAAGTGTGGTCACTGACCATATGAATCCTTTTAAGGACAGTCACCACAAAAAGTGGTTGCAATAATGCATCTTGGTATTGATTTAAATAGTCTTTATACGTAAAAGCCCCACTTAACGTAGTATGTTTAACCTCCGCACCTTGGTTGATTAGGCTTGCGAGCTTTTTAAAGCTGTGTTTTCCATCAAACAGTATTTGTCCAAAAGATCCTTTGCTAACCGAATGTTTATCTGCATCATCACTTTTTAGATCTTTAAGGCAAAAAACTCTATTCTCTCCGAAATCAGATAAATACTGCATACATGCCATAATATTAAAATGTTTATCAGGACTTAGGGCAACCACATGCCCCACCCCAATCAAATCTAAATACTCATCCGCATGGCTGGACGTAGGATTACCATAATAAAACTCCAACCCTGACATCTTAGCTTGACTAATGTAATCCCAGTTTGAGTCCGTAACCACCACACGCAAATCATATTTTGCAAGTGCTAGCGCCATAGCACGGGCAACATCATTGGCACCAATGATTAAAAAACCTCTCGGTGAACGTTCGGCCACACCTAGAAAATTTGCCAATGACCTTGCTGTTGCGCTTTGTAAAACAACGGTGCCAATAATAACCATAAAGACTAAAGGAACTAATAACTTAGCTTCTTCAATTCCAAACGCATAAAGCTTAATAGCAAACAATGCTGAGATGGAAGCGGCCACAATCCCCCTAGGTGCTACCCATGCCAAAAACAACTTTTCTTTGAAATGTAAACTGCTGCGAGCTGTCGAAACCAAAATTGATAACGGTCTTGAGAGCAGTTGAATAACCACAAATAACACGACAGCGCTCCATCCCAAAGCATGAAAATCTTCAAGATCAATACGTGCGGCAAGCAAAATAAATAAGCCGGTAATGAACATAACCGTGAGGTGCTCTTTAAAGTGCAAAATACTCTGGATATTGACATCTCGAGCATTTGCCAGCCATATGCCCATCACAGTTACCGTGAGTAGTCCCGATTCAGACTCAAGATAATTGGATACAGCAAATACCGCTAATACCACAGTTAATACACCAAACGGTTGTAAGTATTCAGGTAACCAACGTCGTCTCAACAGTGCTGCTATCGTAGCACCCGCTGCAATCCCGACGCCAAAACCAATGACTAAAATAATGCCAAAGACTTCAACACTTTGTGAAGAGCTGCTAGAGATAATAAACTCATAAACCATGACGACAAAAAGTGCACCAAGTGGATCAATTAAGATCCCTTCCCAGCGCAAAATATTGGATAAACGAGAAGTAGGACGGACGGTTCGCAATAAAGGAACAATCACCGTAGGGCCTGTAACCACGGTTAAGCTGCCAAATAACAGTGCTAAAGACCATTCAAACCCCAATAAATAGTGAGTTGCAATACTGGTTAACGCCCACGAGATCAATGCTCCAATGGAAACAATTGACCATACTGTATTACTGACACCTTTTATTTCAGCAAAGCGTAAAGTTAAGCTACCTTCAAACAAAATGACCGCGACCGCCAGTGATATCAATGCAAAAAAGTGCTCACCAATCACTTGTTGAGGTTGAAACCAACCAGTAATGGGGCCTGCAATAATCCCAGCTAACAGCAGGAACAAAATGGCAGGAAGCTTCAATCGCCAAGCCAACCATTGACAACCTAAACCGACAATACCCACAGTAGCAATGCCTAGCGCAGCCCAATCTTCGTGCATAGTCACTCTTCACTTTTAAAACACCTGTAAAAACCTTAGTCGATTCAAGATCTAATGCCACTTTATCCGTCAAAGCACTTATTAACGATTTAGGGACAGGCACCGAACAATTTCCCGAATAGACCAGGGATTTAAACCGCCGCTATTTCTGCACTTAGTCTGAGCACTCTGCCCCAATAAAGATCATAATTTAAGGACAGGCACTAAATAAAAATGCAGTTATCTAATAAAAACAATACGTTAACTATTGGCATCAAACTTGCTTCAATAATCTTGAAGATATTTAGATGGAAGGATCTGTTTATGGATATATCAAGCCGAATGTTTTTAGCAAAACAGTCTAAGTTAACTCAAACTCTCACTTCACCGTTCAAATCCAGCTTGTTGCAAGGAAAACAAAGCATAGATTTTGTTTTGGATGCACTAGAGGTCGTGCGACTGCACCGCTCTTATATCTATAAGAAAGCCATCGGTGACAAAATTAATGCTAAAAGAGCCAGTCGCGTAAATGAACGACTGGGTAAGATTAGCAATGATATTCTTGATTATTCCTATTTAGGTAGCCGGACTGAAAGGCGCATTTTATCTCGCCGACTGGATGAACTGATCCAAAATAGTGAGCCGTTGCCTTTTGCTAAACAGCTTGTTGCTCACGGACAAGTTATCCGTCTATTGATGTTTTGTTGTGATAGTGCGGTACTGCGAAGTATAAATACTGAAGATTGCAGCTTGCAGGAATACAATTCTCAATGGCAAAGTCTATTAGATACCGTCGATGCCCTTACCCAATACCGTATCTGTATTAGCTCAGTGATAGAGCATGGCTTACGAAATCCCAAATTGTTATTAGGGCGAGCCAATAATCTGCTGAGAAAAGTTCAGCGTTGCCAAGAACTTACTTTAAATACAGAACATAATTTAGCAAAGCTAGCAGCTCAACTACAACACTCTATCAACACTGTTGCCAGCAAAACTTCTGTGCCTACTTCTTTGATGTATCAAGATACCAGTGATATTTCTCAAGAGCTCATCGCCGTTTATAAAAAGATCGTTTATGATCAATTTAATAAAAGCTATTTAGCGAAAAACTCATCATCACTAAAAGCGTAATCATCTATCTGAAGAAACAATAGACATATACCAAACCGCATGATTGATTTAAGGACAGGCACCGAATGGCATCATCAAACTTGTTGGGTAATACTAACTAGGCAATCAATAAAGTTACCTTTAGATAACACATAAAAACGGCAATATAGATAGGAATGACTGTATAGATATACTATGCACCAAAAATAGAACTAGGTGCATATGTGACTGCTATAACTCAAAATTTAACCGCGTCTAACGTCGCAAATAAAACAACTACCCGGCTTGCATCAATAGATGTCATGCGTGGTATCGTCATGCTTATTATGTTGTTGGATCACGTCCGTGAACGTTTCTATTATCACCGACCCGTCGCCGACCCAATGTCTTTAACTGAAACCGAACCGGAGTTGTTTTTTACCAGACTGCTTGCTCACCTGTGCGCGCCTTTATTTGTATTTCTTACTGGGTTGTCTGCGTGGTTGAACGCAAACCCAAACAATGGTATCAAAAGAGATCCAAGCACATTTCTTTTAAAGCGTGGGCTATTTCTGATCTTTATCGAAGTTACGTTCATTAATTTATCTTGGTTTGGTAAGTATGAAACACTTTACCTACAAGTAATTTGGGCGATTGGGCTTAGTATGATTGCACTCGCATTGCTATGTAAGTTGCCGCGAAACATGATCGCAGGTCTTGGGCTACTCATTGTATTCGGGCACAATCTTCTTACACCAATTAACTTTGCACCAGGTGAGTTTGGATACATATTCTGGACCATCTTGCATGATGCAGGATTCTTAGCCAGTGAAGGTGCACTAAAGATCAAGCTTTCTTACCCTGTATTGCCTTGGATAGGAGTGATCTTACTCGGTTATGCAATAGGCCCAATTTTTGGCAAAACGTATGATGCTAAAACTCGACGCTCAATATTGATTAAACTAGGCGCCTCAAGCTTAGGCTTATTGATGATACTGCGTGGATTCAACATTTACGGGGAAACGTTAGACTGGCAGACTCAATCGACTTTCATACTAACAGTTATGGACTTCTTTAATTTCAGCAAATACCCACCGTCATTGCATTATATATTGATGACTTTAGGGCTCGGTGTGATTCTTTTGGCTTGCTTTGAAACAATAGAGAATGGTGTAACCCGTATATTGCAAACCTTTGGTTCGGCACCTATGTTTTTCTACATTTTACACCTGTACGTATTACTGTTTGGCTATCGCCTGATGCTCAATACCTTTGGTGCAAATTACGATAATTTATTCGGTTTACCAAGCGTTGGTTATATTTGGCTGATGACTATTTTCTTAGCGGTCGCTCTCTACTTTCCAGTAAAAGCTTTTGCAGATTATAAACATAGCTCAAAAAAAGCATGGCTTAAGTATTTGTAGTAACAGTAAAAACCAAAAAAGGCGAGCACTGCTCGCCTTTGTTTTACCTAACCATCTACGTTGTTATATTTTATTTGATTACGTAGTCTGGGCCTGCAACATCTGCTGTAATGATCTTAAGCTTAGAAACGTCAGCGCCCGCATTTTCAGCCGTTTCAAAACCATTTACATTAGTTATCTTCGGTAACTTATTAGAGTAGTCAGAAATAAGCTCAGCTTCAGTCACTGCACCAACATACACTTCATCCGCATAAGTTGCGCCTACTAATGGGAAATCCTTAGTTGCTCTAACCGCAACAAACTCTGGGTTTTTAGAGTTATCAATCAAGTTATGCTTGAAATGAACGTCTACGCCGCCAAAGATATTAGACACTTCTTTGTTATTAAATAGGCTTACACGGTGCGTTTGGTTGCCGTACACAATGCCCCACTCCGTATCAACCAAGGTATTGTTTTCTATTGTGATATTTTTTGGAGTCCACTGTTTATTTAGCTCTTTGCCCTTAACTGATTGGTCAAGTTTCTCGCCGTTTTGAACATCAATAATACCCGTATTAATCACGATACCACCACGCAGATCGGCATTACCTTCAATCAAACCATCACGTCCACGAGTATTGGCAATGTAGTTATTACGAATCACATGATCTTCATCATAAATACGCATACCGCCAGTCAGCAGCTTTTCATTACCTAAAATCACGTTGTCTTCAACAATGTTAGCTTTACCGTGGCGAAGAGAGATCAAAGAGCTGCTTTCAAAAATGGTATTGCCACCGATAACGTTGCCACCTGATTTAATAGAGATCAGTTCACGTTCACCGTCCATACTGATCAATAGATTATCTACAAACTGGCTGTTTGAAGGCCACTGTGACGATTTTGAATCACCGATACGAATGGCTTCCCAGCTGTTGCCGTTGTAACGAATCGCTTCTTTAATATCAAACTCATTAAATTGGTTTGGTTTTTGGTCAAGGAAGATGTTGTGCTTAATAATATGATTATCTGGCGTGTCATCTTTTTGCACACCGATTAAAGTGCCACGTTTCTGCTTGCCTTCAAAACGGTTGTTGATGACTTGACCATCTTTACCCCACAAAGAAACCCATAGGTACTTCGGGTATTCAGAGCGACGAGCATCAGGCTCATAAGTGTAATCGTCATTAAAGTAGTAAAATGTCGAGTTTTTCAGTACGTTGCGATCGCCCATCACGCGAACGCCACCAAAACGCTCGTTTGGACCACCTTCAGTAAATACCAAGCCGTCTAAAGTAATATCATTGCCCTTGAGCTCAAACTGAACAAGACCCGTTACCCAAGCCGTGCCTGCTTTTCTTGCTTTAATGGTGACATTGTTGGCTTCGATAGTTAGTTGACCCAGGTTACGATATTTACCTGCTTCAATCTCGATGATATCGCCGTCTTTAGCATTAAGAAGTTTAGTGCGAAGTGCATCAACTTCCCCTTTATAGGCATCTTCTACCGATGCACGCTCAACCACGTTCAAACGTGGGCTATCTAAAAGCATTGAACGATCAACTTGCGCCAAAGTGTTAGATTCAGTCTTGGTGTCATTAAATAGACTACAACCCGATAATGTCAGTGCTGCGGCCAGTGCGATTGCTGTTTTTTTCATTTTAGTCCCTTCTATAAACTTAAGAATTGCAAAGCAAAAAAATGCGGGCACCAAGCCCGCATCAATTAAAAAGTCGTTATTGATTATTCCGCAGTTTGTTCACACAGTTCTTCAACTGTGTCATCAACAGCTTTAACCAGTAGCAAACCAACACCTAGAACAATCGCGCCACACAATACGAAGATGAAGCGGCCCCATAGTGGGTTAGGTAGCAAGAACATTAGCATTACACCAACACCAGCTACTGCGATAAGAGTACCAAGCATACGACGTTGCTTGTTATCCAGTACTTTCTGCTCGTTAGATTCTGCAACTAGTGGTGTGTCTAAGTTTTCGAAGAACTTATCAACATCAGCTTGACGCTCAGCAGATAGTGGCTTGTAGAACAACGTCGTTAGACAGAAGAAGCCAGCAGTAAATACAAGGTGACCAATTAGACCAATTGCAACTTTAAGATCAGACCACTCACGACCTGTTAGCGGCTCAAGGTTGAACCAATTTGCAACCATTTCTGCATTGATTACGAAACCAACGTAGTAAGAAACAACTGCACCAACTACTAGAGTTCCCCAACCAGCCCAGTCTGGAGTCTTCTTAATGAAGAAACCACAGAATGCTGGAATAGTCATCGGGAAGCCAATTAGCGCACCTACATACATCATAGTGTCAAATAGGCTCAACCCTTTTAGAGAGTTGATGAACAGTGCAACTAGAATGATTGCGATACCAAAGAAGGTAGAAGTTAGCTTAGAAACCACTACTAGCTCTTTCTCAGTCGCGTTTGGACGACAGATTGGTTCGTAGAAGTTCTTAACAAAAATACCCGAGTTACGGTTTAGACCTGAATCCATTGAAGACATAGTTGCAGCAAACATTGCAGCAATCAGTAGACCAACCATACCCGCTGGCATGAAGGTTTCAACGAAGTATAGGTAAGCGAAGTCGCCCGCTTTAGAACCTGCTTCTGGGTAGATAGCCGCTAGATCAACACCTTGACCGGCAATAAACCAAGAAGGCATGAACCAAATAGCTGGACCCATAGTCATTAGAACACACGCAAGCAATGCTGCTTTTTTAGCGTTCTTAGAATCTTTTGCAGCTAGGTAACGGTATGAGTTAAGCATGTTGTTCGTAATAGAGAACTGCTTAACGAAAATGAAGAACGCCCAAATGCCGAAGATGCTTAAGTAGTTTAGGTTGTTACCTGAAACGAATGATGCGCCGTTATCTGTTGGGAAGTTCGCAACGATTTCGCCAACGCCACCACCTTGAATGATTGCAACAACAGCACAAGTTACTGTTACAGCCATGATGATAACCATCTGCATAAAGTCAGATGCGATTACCGCCCAAGAGCCGCCAGTCACAGACATCACTAGTACTACAAGACCCGTTAGGATAATGGTCGTAGTCATGTCAAAACCGAAGATACCAGATGCAATAATTGCTAGACCATTTAGCCAGATACCCGCAGAAATAACACTGTTTGGCATGCCAGACCAAGTAAATACTTGCTCGTTGAAGCTACCAAAACGCATGCGAATCGCTTGAATTACCGTTACAACACGTAGCTGACGGAATTTCGGAGCGAAATACAAGTAGTTCATTAAGTAACCAAATGCATTAGCAAGGAAGATGACTGCTACTGCAAAACCATCTGCGTACGCTTTACCAGCCGCACCGGTAAATGTCCAAGCACTAAACTGAGTCATAAACGCTGTTGCGCCTACCATCCACCAAAGCATGCTGCCGCCGCCTCGGAAGTAATCACTTGTTGTGCTTGTAAATGTTCTGAACATCCAACCTATTGCAATTAAGAACAGGAAATAGACGCCAACAATAGTTGTATTGAGATCCATCGTTAAACCTTTTGGGATTGCTGTTTAATAAAATTTAGAAAAGTTTAACGAGAACCAAGATCAACTTGTACTACAATACGCTTTAATTGTGACAAGCACCTCGTGTTTCAATTATCTATAAATCATACAAGTGATCTGGATCTAAGATTCAATATCGTGACAAATCCTTTTAAAATTAGCGTTGAAATATCTAGTTACATTTAAAAACAAGCGCTTACCGCTATATGTATTTTTAATTAATCATACCTATGGCCAGCTATAATTGATTTTAAAATCCATTATCAATATATATTGTATTACTAATAACCATGAATTAAATATAACGTAAACACATTGTTTTTAAGGACAGGCACCAATTCTATTCCGTAATACTATGCCACTGCATTAGTAATTTGTGACCGATGATTTAGGGACAGGCACTAATAATGGTCTTGAATAAACACCAATAACCCAGTGCAGGAAAGCGGTCGAATAAAGCATTGTTTATGCTTATTTGTAACCGCCGTACTCCCCTACCCAGGTTACAACAGGCCGAGTTCATAATAGCCAGAGAGTCCCAACAGTTGGCACACTGCTCTCAAGGAAGCTTTTAAGGACACACACCGATTTTTCCGCTTCCTAAATATTATGCCACTGCATTAGTAATTTGCGACCGAAGATTTAGGGACAGGCACTAATAATGGTCTTGAATAAACACATCAAATCCAGTGTAAGAAAGCGATAGAACAAAGTATTATTTATGCATATTTGTAACCGCCGTACTCCCTACCCAGGTTACAACAGGTCGAGTTCATAACAGCCAAAGACGAAAGCAACTTATGTGATTTCTATTCCCAACAGTAGCACACTGCTCTAAGGAAGCTTTTAAGGACACACACCAATTTTATCGACCGAAAATTAAGGACAGGCACTAATAATACACTCGAATAAGCCAAAACAACTCCGTGCAAGAAAGCGGCCGAATAAAGCATTGCTTAGACTTGTCGTTAGTAGCCGTGCTGCCCTCCCCCTGCCTACAACACACCTGACTTCATAACAATCAAAGAGGATGATGGCTAGTTTTTGGCTTTGGTGTTTACGACCGTTAGCGGAACATAGAAATCAAACGTATCATTTAACCACTTAAACATATTGGCTTTATAAGCAAAAACTAGAGTGCCGATAGACCTGAAGATAAAGCGCCACGCTGCAACTACAATAAATAGCTTTATGACACCAAATTTTGGCAAAAAAAATGCGGACATTTCTGTCCGCATTCATCAATTAATTTAGCTTAAGTGGGTTGATTACTTAGCAACACTCTCTTCTAAAGAGTCTACAGAGCTATCAACAGCTTTAACAAGAAGCATACCAACGCCGCTAACAATTGTACCACATAGGATGAAGACTAGACGTCCCCACATTGGGTTGCTTAGTACAGCCATGAACATGATGAACACACCAGCAACTGCAATTAGTTTACCTAGCATTTGACGCTGTTTGTTATCAAGTTTTTGTTGAGCAACTGATTCTGCAACCAATGGTGTAGCAAGGTTTCCGAAGAATTTATCAACGTCTACTTGACGCTCTTCAGAAAGAGGTTTGTAGAACAGAGTTGATAGGATGAAGAAACCACCAGTGAATACGATGTGACCGATTAGACCAATCGCAACTTTCACGTCAGACCATTCACGTTTAGTTAGCTCTTCTAGACCAAATGCGTGAGATACCATGTCAGCGTTGATAACGAAACCAACAACATAAGAAACGATACCACCAACAATCAGAGTACCCCAACCAGCCCAGTCTGGAGTTTTCTTAATGAAGAAACCTAGGAATGCTGGAATAGTCATTGGGAAGCCGATTAGAGCACCAACGTACATCATTGTATCGAACAAGCTCAACCCTTTCAGAGAGTTAATGAACTGTGCGATAAGGATAATTAGAATACCAAACACTGTTGAAGTGATTTTTGATACTGTAACCAATTCTTTCTCAGACGCTTGACCTTTACGAACTACTGTTTCGTAGAAGTTCTTAACGAAGATACCTGAGTTACGGTTTAGACCAGAGTCCATTGAAGACATTGTCGCTGCAAACATCGCTGCAACTAGAAGGCCTACCATACCTGCTGGCATGTATTCTTGTACAAAGTATAGGTACGCGAAGTCACCTGCTTTAGAACCTGCATCTGGGTAAGCAGCAGCTAGGTCTACACCTTGACCTGCAATGTACCAAGAAGGCATGAACCAGATGAATACACCACCAAGCATTAGCACACACGCTAGAAGCGCTGCTTTCTTAGCATTCTTAGAGTCTTTTGCCGCTAGGTAACGGTATGAGTTAAGCATGTTGTTCGTAATAGAGAACTGCTTAACAAAGATGAAGAATGCCCAGATGCTGAAGATGCTTAGGTAGTTAAGGTTGTTACCTGCGATAAATGAACCAGAGTCACCTACTGGGAAGTTATTAATTACTTCACCAACACCGCCACCTTGAACAATCGCAACAACAGCACAAGTAATTGTTACCGCCATGATGATAACCATCTGCATAAAGTCAGATGCGATTACCGCCCATGAACCACCAGTTACTGACATTGCTAGTACAACTAAACCTGTAATCCAGATTGTCATTGTCATATCAAAGCCAAAGATACCTGATGCAATAATTGCTAGTGCGTTTAACCAAACACCTGCAGATACAACACTGTTAGGCATTGAAGACCAAGTAAATACTTGTTCGTTCGTAGCACCGAAACGCATACGAATTGCTTCAATTACCGTAACAACACGTAGCTGACGGAATTTAGGAGCGAAATACGCAAAGTTCATGAAGTAACCGAATGCGTTCGCTAAAAAGATTACCGCAACAGCAAAACCATCGTTATATGCTTTACCTGCCGCGCCTGTGAATGTCCATGCTGAAAACTGAGTCATAAACGCAGTCGCACCAACCATCCACCAAAGCATGTTACCGCCCCCACGAAAATAATCGCTTGTGGTACTTGTAAATGTTCTAAACATCCAACCTATTGCAATTAAGAATAGGAAGTAAATGCCAACAATCGTAGTATTGAGATCCATTGCATTACCTTATAACTGTAAATAATTATTTCAAATCCAGTACAGTTTAATCCTTAACTTAAATCTTTTGTATTACAATACTTCATAAATGTGACGTATGACGCAAGACTTTTTATAGGTTAAATCATACAAATATTCCTTCCTCTATTGACCTGCTTCTAATATAGACAACAACAGCTCTTGATCACCTTTTAAATAGACCAATGGAGGCCGTAAATAGGCACTACAGCCCTCTTAGCACCTGATACTTAATGTATTTTTTTGTAAGAAAGCTCAGTTCAGTTAAATGTAAGTGTCGTAACAAGCATTAACAATTGTAGGACTAAACAAATTTAATAAACGTACTTATAATTAATTGGATTATCAGATTTGTTTTCTTATTTGATTTACCTATAAGAGGCCTAAGCTGCCACAAAAAATACAATAAATAGGCAGAACTTGGATGGCATTGGCGACTCAACCAGTGCAGTTTTGTCAAAAAAAAACCCATAGGCAAGTGCAAGCCTATGGGTTAAATCGGTGGTGTACCGAGCCTAAACACTAGAAGGGTATGTTTAGGCTATTCATAATAATTATGGAGCTTTACTAACAAGAGCCGGCTTAGGTTTAAGCCCACCCTATTTAGTATTCGTTTTTAAAGTCCTAGCTTGAAGAAGCTTGACCTTGTAAAAACAGACAGTTAACAGGCTATATGTAGCCTGTTGCTGTCCGATAAATTATATTGTATTACAAATAGCAAAAGCAAGTTATATTCACAATAAAGATCCAAAAAATAGACAATTACACGACTTTTTCACTTAAATCGTTGCAAAGAAAGCTACGCATATAATAAGACGAGTGTTAAATCGTAAGAACAAACATCAGACAAGAACAGTTATTGATGCCATTAATGAGAATACATCTTAATTGCAATAATGGTATTTACCTCTGTATTGGAAATGCCTCATCAACCTTATACTAAGTCACCACTTTTGCCAGTACGCCTATATCGTATGGAATATTCACGCCCAGTGTTTTAAGTATATCAATCATCATCAAATGTTCAGAGATAGCGTTGGGAGAATCTAAACACAGGAACGAACGCGCAGCAATTAACGTGTTATCTTCATATAATCACGAATCTAACCAATCGAATCTAAAATTGATTTTATCTCTTTCGCTAAAATTCAGTTAAAAAAAAGGCCGACAATTCATGTCGACCTTATTATTAGGTAGTTTTGCTTAGAACAAGTCAGAGCTTACATCATCAAAGTATGTATACGTACCAACACTTGAAGTATCACCGTTATACATTACGAATGTTGTAGGAGCACCAGTATCGTTTTCCGCAACTAAGTTTGCGTGCTCAGTTCCATCAACCGTTACCGTTACGTCAGTACCACTCCAAGCGATAGTAACGTCAACCCAAGTGTCTCTTTCGTAGTCTTGAAGATCAACTTGTGAGCCAGATTCATTTCTGAATTTAACCGAGCTTGAACCAAATACTACTTCAGTGAATCGAGAGCTAGAAGAGCCCGTTGCAGAAGTACCTAGGTATAGGTACGAAGACTTCACATAACCATCAGTAGGGATATAAACAGAAGTTGAAACCGAACCACTATTCGCTGCACCAGCTGAGAAGTCGCGGGCAACAGTACCTTTACCGCCGTCGCTGCTATCTTCCATATATAGAGAGTTTGAACCTGTTTTCGCTTCCTCATTGCTTACTTCAGCTAGCATAGTGCTACCATCTACACCATTTACAGTGTATGCACTGTTCGCTGTATCAATTTGAGTGCCAACAGTGTACGATTCAAATGAATCTACTGAACTATCTTCAGAACCACCGTCGTCCTCAGAACCGCCATCATCTTCAGAACCACCATCGTCCTCTGAACCGCCATCATCTGCAGCGCCAGATTGGTTTTGAACTGTTGCTTCATTCGAGTTGCTGTTATAAGGGTCAGCTGACAAGTTGTGACCATCTGTATAGCTATCAAAGTTATCTTCAAATACTAGCTCTTCTGCACCATCTTCAATGTTGTAAACCTTGAAGTTGTCAGCAAGTAGTTCGAAGTGAGTAGTATTGCTGTTGTCGCCCATCTTAATTGCGATAACTTGTACTGCTGCATTTTCCATCGCGTAGTCAAATGGACCGTACGAAGTACCGTTGATGTTGAAAGAGTACTTGTTGTTTTCGCCCCACTCTAGTTCAACTTCAAGTTTTTCACCTAGCGTGTAAGTGCCAATTGCGTCAGAAAGCTGAGGTTTACCATCAACAACAGTGTTTGAACGGTAGAATACTTCACCACTGTTCAGAACTAACTCACCATATAGGTTAGAGTTACTTGTTCCACTACCGTATAAGCTGATGTACGCGTTATTGCCATTGTCATCTTCAGCTTCAGTTGTGCCTTCATGCTTTTGGTAAGTTAAATCAATAGTGATTTTACCTTGAGCAATTGAAGCAACTGATGCGCCAGTTGAGTTATCAGACAATTTTAGGCGAAGTTCACCTGTATCATCGGTCATTGTATCGATGATCTGAACAACATTGTTAAAGCCAGCATCAGCATTTGCTTTTTCTACTGCTGCTTTAATGTCAGCATTATCAATTTGGTTTGTACCTGATAGGTCACCAAAAGCGCCAGTGCTTACAACTAGCGCACCGTCAGTCAAAGTATAAGAACCATCAACTTCAGTTGAGGTACCGTCGTGGTAATAAGTAAATGTAATATCACCATCAGATTCAGTGTACGGAGTTACTGTGATTTTGTACTCACCTGGAGTTGCATCATCATCGTAATAAGTTTGATTAGTGCCATCAAACACATAAATATTAGGTAGGTCTACAGATTGTGTTGAAGAAGATGTACCTGCTAATTCCCAGTAAGCTCCAGACAAAGCTGAGCTAGGTGGTGTTACAGTCCCGCCACCTGAAGAGCTTTCTTCAGAACCAACATCGAAATCACAACCGAACAAAAGTCCGGTAGACAGTGCTACTGCAATCGCTGACTTAGAAACTTTCATATTATCTCTCTTTATATTTCACTGTTTGTTATGTAGGTGAGCGTCATCTATTTTTTATGAGCACTCACCCCATTTTGGATGTTATTTTATTTATTTTTAGAAGTCGTATTTCAGGCCTAGACGAGTTCTTGCCTGACGGTCACCAGAAGTTGAACCGTAGTCAACTGTCCAGAATTCTGCGTAAGGAGTAAAGTTACCCACTTTGTAACCAACGATTAGACCGAAATCCCATTCCCAATCTTCATTGTTTGCTAGACGCTCGTTGTCATGGCTCTTGGTGTAGTTACCTTCATAGCTCAAACGTAGGTTTTTCAAGCTGTCTACTGGAATCTTGTAAGAGCCAGTAAGTGTGATTTTACTTTTCTGAGTTGTTTTACCAGAAACGTCAGTTGAACCGCCGCCTGCAAGAGAAATAGTTTGGCCGTCGTTTGTGTACTCACGGAACTCATGACGGTAACGAAGTGCAGTTGTTAGGCCGAAGTCAGCTTTGTAACCAACGCGGAACTGAGGTTTATAAGTTGTTCTGCCGTTACCAAATGTAATTGGCATACCAGGTTGTAGGTACCATTGTTTAGTCAATGCATAGCGAACACCCCAATCAAATTCTGAATCGCCACGCTCTACGTGACTCCAAAATGCTTGATGACCATTCTCATCTGCTTCACTTTGGAACTTTTGCTCAACACTAAAGTACAATTTCGTCTTATCTGCTACATTCACAGACTCACCAATTTTGATTCGGTGTGCGAAATCTTCGTCTTTATGTTTGTATTCGCCACGGTAGTTCAGTGATCCTGCACTTACCGCACCAGTGAACAGTGTTGCTACTACAACTAAAGCAATTTTATTTTTATTCATGATGAGATTTACCTTTTTTTATCCATCGACATTTGAATTAATGTATGACAATTAGTTTAGTGGAAGCCTCAGAGGCAAACTGTGATGTGAGTACAAAAAGTTAATTAGGCGCAATGTGCATACCAGAAGCGGGAGTCAGATCGCACATTTACCATGGAATTTAGGTAGTCAACTTGCTTGTTTTATGAATTTTTGCTTAAATTTTCGGTTTTTATTTTTTTAGGTGCTGATTTTCACCGTTCATAGTTGTCTTATTAAAGACGGGGCTGGTACAAGGTCTCACTGGATCGTTTAATTATTATGCGGTTATTAAGGTGGTGTAGATTTAAGAAAAAGAATACTGAGATACCAAACCACGCAGCACACCTCAAAAAAGTTCACATACAGAGCCCCTATTATAATGTGAACTACCTGATACGAACCTATTGACACTCCCCTATCCTCGTTTCCAACCAAGCATTTTCAATTACTCATTACATTCTTACGAACAAAGATCCGTTCATATTGGATTGGTACTACAGCTATTAGTACTTCTTTATTGAATGGCAAATGTATAGATAGTTGCTTGAAAGATTTTTTAAGGACACACACCGATCCTGAGATCGCTATCATAAGAGTTATGAACCTCGGTAGTACTATTTCCTCATACTCAACGTCTTCTATTTAGCCTCAAGATAGCGAGTCAGATTCCATTCCGTATCATCTGAATTTTTGGGGACACACACTCAATAGCAGTAACAAAAGGATATAAGCCTAAACGGACTGAACTACAATCCGAAATTAGATAAAGGCAACTGGGAGGGATAAGTTGAGATGAAGAACATCTAGATGCTATCAAAATGACCACTAGACACACATTGATGGCATGAATGCAAATTGCAGATACATCCCTACTACACTATGTACCGTTTGACGATGATAATCAAAAACCCTAATAAAGACATAAGAGCAACGTAGGAAATTAAAATATGCGAGGAATTATTACCGATTGGTAAGTACTAGGGTAATCACCAAAAAGTAGCGGCGTGACTATTTAGCCATAGAATATGGCTTAGTTATTTTAACATTAGTATAAATGGGTTAATTGAACGTAGCCCATTACATGACTACATTATGATGAACTATCTAGTTCTAACGAATATAGATGCCTAAACAGTTAAATGACCTCCGGCAAAGCCGGAGGCTTATTGGGTGACGCCCTCTAAGGGCTTAAGTAAGCGCTCAAGGCGCTAAATTCCTAATTTCAATTGATCTCGGTGCTCATCTTCTTGTTCTTGATTCCGTATATATTCAAGAACTGTCTCTTCATCTAATCCTACAGTTGAAACAAAGTATCCCCTCGCCCAAAAATGTTCACCATTGAAGTTTCTCTGCCTACCTCGAAACTTTTTAGCTATTGATATCGCACTTTTTCCTTTGAGGTAACCCACGACATTAGATACTGAATATTTTGGAGGAACACTGATACACATATGAACATGATCCTTCATCAAATGTCCTTCTTCAATTTTTATGCCTTTACGCCTGGCCAACTCATGAAATGTGGACCCTAGATGCTTCCTAATTGCACCATAGATCAATTTTTGTCTTTTCTTTGGAATAAATACTACGTGGTATTTACAATCCCATCTTGTATGAGACAGACTCTTATAGTCTCGCATAGGTTGTTTCCTCTTTACTTTTGGTCGAGCAAAGAAGTTACATATACCGTTGTCACGGTCAAACCTATGCGAGTCACCCCAGCATAGCTGGGGGTTTATCAATGTTTAATTACCGTTACTAGCACTGCCAGTATCAGTACTACCCTCACCAATCACAACAGCTTCATTTGAATTACTATTGTATGGGTTAGCAGAAAGATTTTGACCTACTGCACGACCTTCAAAGTCATCAGTAAATACAGTTTCGTCACCTGCATCTGTAACGTTAAATACTTTGAAGTTATCAACTAACAGTTTATAAGGAGTGGTATGGCTGTTGTCACCCATTTTAAGAGCGATAACTTGAACTGGACCAGTCTCTGCAGAGCAAGGGTAAGGCCCAAATGATTGACCGTTAACCTTGAATGAATATTCTCCATTACCCCAAGTCATTTCAACTGGTGTTTTCTCACCTGGTGTAAATGAAGCTACAGGAGCTGATGATAGATCTGGTTTACCTTGATTAGTACGGTAGAAAACATCTCCGCTATTATTAAAGGCAAGTTCACCCACTAAGTTAGAATTACTTGTACCAGTACCAAATAGAGTGATATATGCATTATTACCATTTTGATCATCAATCTGAGCAGGATCATCATTGATGTATGTTAAATCAACAGTCAACTTACCTTTTGCAATAGATGTAATTACAGCTTTAGTTGAACCATCAGCAAGTTTCAAACGAAGCTCACCGGTATCGGTTGTCGATGTATCAGTAATTTGAACCAGTTTATTAGAAACTGAACTACCAGTATCAGGAACTACAACACTACCCGCATTTCCTGTACTACCGTTACCTGCAGCAGGAGTGCTGCTTTGTGGGCCAACATCGAAATCACAACCAAATAACAATACACTTGATACCGCTACAGCGATAACTGATTTAGAAATTTTCATAGTATCTCTCTTATATTCTGTTAGCTACGTGCTGAAGGAGCAGAGCCCCGCTCCTTCAGTAGATATAATTCATATTTACGTTAGAACTTGTATTTCAAACCAAGGCGAGTTCTTAGCTGACGAGTATCAGTTTTAGTACCTGTTTTACCCTTCACATCCCAAAGTTCGATGTATGGTTGGAAGTTTTCAACTTGGTAGCCAATGATCACACCAGCATCCCAACCCCAGTTTTTACCGTTTTCAATACGGATATTGTCGTAGTTGTGGTTGTAGTTAGCTTCATAGCTCAATTTTAAGTTTTTCAAACTTTTTTGAGGCAACTTGTATGAACCCGTTAAAGTAATTTTACCTTGTTGTATTGTTTTGCCTGCACGTTCGATTTTTTGACCATCAACGTCAGTTGTTGTGCCTGCTTCGCTTGTATATGTTTGGAATTCGTGACGGTAACGAATAGCAGTAGTCAAACCAAAGTCAGCTTTGTAACCAACACGGAATTGAGGTTTATACGTTGTTTTCTCTGTTGAGAACGTAATTGGCATACCTGGTTGTACGTACCAGTTTTTATTAAGTTTGTATTGCACACCCCAATCGAACTCTGAATCGCCGCGTTCTACTTCGTTCCAGAAATCTGATTTGTCATTACTATTCCATTTTTGTTCAACACTAAAGTAGACCTTAGCTTGGTCTGAAGCTTTTACTGAAGACCCGAGTTTGATGCGATGTTGGTATTCATCTGAGTTGTGTTTGTATTCTGCGCGATAATCAATTTGGCCTGCACATGCAGAGCCAGCAAAAATAGTAGCTACAACAGCTAGAGCAATTTTAGATTTAGTCATGAAGAATTTACCTTTATATCCGTTTGGGTATTGAACTTAATGTATGACAAATAGATTACGGTAACACTTAGTTACAAACTGTGACGAATGTAGGATTTTTTACTTTGATAATTAAGTCCACGGAACTTGGTGGAGAATTTGTACTCACCCTTTAACTTTACTGAAAAACAACAAATAATAGAATTAAATGCCAATAAAACACCAAATATCGATATATCACCCCGCACATAAACACCAATTTGAGTACATAATAAAGATATGCCAAATATTTCATATTGACGATACATGTCACACTTTTTGATTTCGCTGGATAAAAAATACATCTAACCAGCATTTAATTTGTAATAAAGCATTACAAAAATACCAGTGACACTATGAAATTACACGCATAAATAATACTATTATTGATCATTAAACAGACTAATCACTCTGTTAAATACTACTTAATGACAAGGATAGCCTTTCCTTTCTTACCTATATTGGTTAGACATTTGATCTAAGATCCACTTTCTTCAAGGAAGAAATACACATCATTCTCAAGATGGAAAAGACAACAGGAAATATGAAGGCTAAGGTTTAAGCGTTTCACCGTTTACCAGACGAGGCATGCATAACACAGGCCGTTAACTTGAGGCAATAAATAGAAGGGAGAGTTCTCTACTTTCTTGTTGATAACACGGCAATCACAGCAATGGGCATCGGAGAATGAATTTACACAAAACAGCATGACGAAACCCAGAGTAGATCTATTCATTAGTTTACTGCCAAAAATATAACGCTTCTTATCTATAGGTGAATATTCAAGTTCAATGTCATTGCTCTTAAAAAGGGGGGAAGGTCAAAAAGCCAATAATAAAAGCATCATATCAACCTAATTTAATGCACATCATTGCTTAAGATTGAAATTCTATAAGGTTTAAATAATGGTTTGCGACTTCATTGCAAGGGAAGCTCAATTAGACATTGCGGTAACATATAAAACCTTAAAAGGTTATCCCCTCTATATACTCTATCGAGATCAGTGAATCTATTTCTGATTCTCTACTTTTATAATCTCACCATTTTGTATTACTAATATGTGTAAATACTTTAGATATGCAGCAAATAAAAACGGCTTTGAGTTTAAAATCAATGAGCTAAAAAATACCTACCGCTAACAACAACCAACCACAATCCAATAAAAACAACAACTTACAATCACAGTCACAATATGACATAAATTTTCAACAGCCTAAATTTGAGTCGAGTCACAAAGCTGAGCACCTCAACTTTCATATGTATGACAATATGATTAGAATATTTATAAGTTTTTAGAATTAAGGTATATCAATATGAAGAAGCTGGCCTACGCAGTTGCACCACTTTTTTTAGCAATGGCATTAGCAGGATGTGGAGGTTCTGACTCAAATTCTAGCAGTTCCGATAACAGTACTCCTGATATTGGCAATGGTAATGGTGGTTCAGATATTGACAATGGTAACGGCGGTTCTGATAACGGCCAAGTTGAACAAAATGCAGGTTGGGACATTAATCAGTGGAAAATTACCCTACCAGTTAGTTATACCTACTATAAAGACAACTATGGTACTGGCAGCGGTCTTACAGATAGCGATAGTGCTGCAGAATTGATTCCAGCAGATTGTAGCGGTAAAAACGAGCTTACAACTGACACCACATTGCCTTACTTCCATATTGATGCAAACAACAGAACTCACTTTATTGTTGATCTTGGCGATGATGGCATCACTACAACAACAAATAGTAACTATGCTCGCTCAGAACTGCGTGAACTCTACAACTTTAATAGTTCCAATCGCTGTTCATCTAGCAATCAAAACTGGGCTATTAGTGACAGTGCTAATCATAAACTTAACGCCACTCTAAATGTTGAGAAATATCCTACTGGTATCAATAAAGATCCTAAGGTTGTTATTGGACAAGTTCATGGTTATGAAATCAAACAAGCACTGATCAAATTATTGTGGGAAGGACCGAATAAGCCAGTTCGTGCCATTATGAACGACAGCTTCTTGCCAAACAATCAAGTGTGTAATAGCTGTAATTCATTTAGCGTTGACTTAGGTACTGCAAAATCAGGCACTGATTTTTCTTACCAAATTGACGTAAATAGCCAAGGTGTGGTTTTAGAAGCTGCAGGTGTTAGAAAAAGCTTTAATTGGGGTGTAAACATTGAAAATACGGGTCATGCCCTGACTCCAAACTGGGCAAATAGTAGCAATAAATTTTATTTCAAAGCGGGCATTTACCCTCAAATCAGCCCTAGTTCTAGCTATGCCGGTCAAGTGTTTGACGTGAGCTTTAGTAAAATTGCTATCGAGCATAAATAAGCAAGCACCTCTTATTTCTACATCAAAGCGACCTCTCTGGTCGCTTTTTTATGCCTGTCAGATACACGCTAAGAAGCACTCACAAGCATTGATTTTATTAATATGCATGCACACAAACTCATTTAAATAAAATGATGTATTTTCACCCTACCCATCTCTGCCCTCATTTACACCACCAAATAAATATTCAAAAACACGGATAAAAATAATGACAAGCTGTTTGCTATCAGCGTATTATCGCGACTTTATTTTATTTGTCATACCGTAAGACAAAATTACAGATTTATGAAAAATGATTAAAAAGCACCAGATTACGTTATTCATTACAGCTACCGTGGTTGCTGCATCCGTAAACGCGGCCTCAGTAGACTACCGTCAAGAATATAAACACAATGATAAAGCCTATGCTAGTCGTGTCAAAGTTGGCAGTAGCGTTGGCAATCACTTCTTTAGCCTTGAAGCTAAACAAACCGGTAAACCAATTTCAGATTGGCAAGCGGCAGATAATGAATTTGTCTATGGCTATAACTTCAAAGTAAATAAAAAATGGCGCATCACTCCCTCAATGCCCATCACATTCGGCAATGATCGCGTTACTTACAAACCGCAAGTTCGTGTTCAATATAAATTTGATTCGGGTTTAACCAGTAAACTTCGTTACCGTCACGAGTTCCGCGACTATACTGGCGACAAGTCGGATAAAGACTCTATCGACCGTAGTAAGATCACCGGTAACCTAGATTATAAAATTGGCGCATTGCAATTGGGCTTTGAGGCTAACTATGCGCAAGATTTCTTCCATGACAATGAATGGTTTGGCGGTAAATCAGCGAAACGTCACAATGAATGGGATTACAACGTTAAAATTGGCTACAAAGAAGCGAGTTGGAGTTGGAGACCTTACATAGAGTTAGGTAACGTTCAATACAGCAGCGGACCTAGTGCAACTAACAGTAATCGTCAATTGCGTACCCGTGTAGGCCTTACTTATAGCTTTTAAGCTTTGAAGATGTAAAGCGAACCAAACGATAAGGCCATACTTGGCACTAGTAATAAAGTAACAAGTATGGCTTTCCCCTACTGCCAATCACTATCTTACTTGATAATAGTGATAGTGAATGTTCAAAACTACCCTAGCAGAAATACCCTAGCCTTAACCGACAAAAACAAAGCTGTGAAGCTCATCACCAAATGCCGGTCATGCTCATCTGGTTTTATATTAAAACACCTAAATTCAGTTCGATTACCCGCACATAACTGAAGGTTTAGTTGTTTTTATGCAACTTAATGCATTAAAAATAAACACCCATAAAAACAATAACTTGCAATCAACAAGCACTGCATTAAAAAATATAAACGCCTAAAATCAATATTTTCAGTGAGCTGGCTCACATGCATATCCATCAGCGAATCCTTAAACTAATTGTCATACATTAACACCAACAAATGACTCCTAAGGGTTATCAAATGAAAGCTTTAAACAAAGTTACTCTTGCTCTAATTACCACTGTGGCTGCCGCTTCAGTAAGCGCCGCTTCTGTCGATTTCCGTCAAGAATATAAGCATGAAGATGAATCATACGCTAGCCGTATCAAAATTGGCTCTAGCGTCGGAAATCACTATTTTGGTTTAGAAGCTAAACAAACCGGTAAACCATTCTCTGAGTGGGGTTCTGCTGACAATGAATTTGAATACGGTTACAACTTCAAGTTAGACGATCATTGGCGCATTACCACTTCTATGCCTATCACTTTCGGCAATGATCGCATCACTTATAAGCCACAGGTGCGCGTACAATATAAGTTTGATTCAGGACTCACCACAAAGCTTCGTTACCGTCATGAATTTAGAGACTACGCAGATTCTACTGACAAAGACTCAGTTAACCGCAGTAAGATCACAGGTAACATTGACTACAATATTGGCGCACTGCAACTTGGCTTTGAAGCCAACTACGCTGAAGATATGTTCAATGATGACAAATGGTTTGGCGGCGATACCGCTAAAAGAACCAACGAATGGGATTACAACATTAAAGTGGGTTATAAAGAAAAAGATTGGAGCTGGAGACCTTACTTTGAGTTAGGCAACGTTCAATACAGCAATGGCCCAAGCAGCACAAATAGCGATCGCCAGCTTCGTACCCGTGTTGGTGTGACTTACAGCTTCTAATCGCTTAGTATGCTTTGCGTCTAATGCGCTAAAAACAGAAATAATAAAGCCAGTAACAAGGTTACTGGCTTTCAAACTGAACTAGATTACTTGCTGAAAATTAACAGCTTAGCTTATACAAATAGCCAAATTTAATATCATGCTCGGGTTCTAAACGCTTCATCTGCGCCATTAATAGCTCGGCAGTGGCTAAAGCATCACTCAAAGCATTATGTCCGTTATATTCTGGCAACTTATAGCGCGCTCTTGTGCCCGATAATGTCAAATCTACATCTTCAGTATCGTTACGTGCTTTTGCCATTTTCTTCTCAATACATAAGGTATCGAGCCAGATTAACGGCAGATCCCACATGCGATAGTGGGTTTTTAGATACTGATTAATAAAATTAGCTTCCACAATACAGCCATGAGCAACAATGATTTTGCCTAACGCCGCGTCATAAAAAGCCTTCATCGCATCATGGATAGACACCCCTTCGGTGAGCATTTCAGGTGTAATATGATTAATGATCGCCGTTTCAGGTTTCACTTGTGACTCTTGGTTAATATAGAAATGACACGCACCCGATAGGTCGATCTTTCGTTTCGAAATCACAACCCAGCCAATGGATAAAATCAGGTCATTTACACTATCAAGTCCAGTGGTTTCCAGATCCAAAACAATATAGTCAAGCTCACTGGATAAGGTGCCCACATCAGGGTTTGGGCTTTCCAGCAATCGCCTAAATAACAAAGGCGTAGCCATATTATCGACCAAAGCTTTACGCTCACGTTTGGTACGCTCTAATACATGAAAATATTCAAACATAGCTTATCGTGTCCCAAAACGAACTTTAACTGCATCTTGCAGATCCGCAATGATCCTAAACGCGTCTTTTAAGTGGCCTCGTTCAAAGCTACCGAAGCTGTTTGGATCGATATTGTTGTTCGGCTCTTCACCATTTTTCAGCGCAGTCAACTGATGGTTAAATCTGAACGACAAAATAAACTCATACGCGCCTAAAATATTTTTGTAAGAGTCTTCAGACAAAAATCCTTTCTCATAGGCGGCCTGGAAGCGCTTATCTGTCGCTGAATGATCGCTTTCTACGGCTAAACCATAAATACGTGCCAAGTCGATAATCAAGGTGATTGCGTATTTCTTCACATTCAAGGTTTTCTTGTTTTCCCCTGACTTTTCCAGTACCAAGCTATTAAAGATACCTAATGGAGGGCTAGTATTGGTTGCATCATTGGTTAGCATCAGCAAGAATTCGCGACTTTGACGAATATTGGCATACATTTCATCACGCAATACTTTTTCAAAGTGGTTATTGCCGTAAATAGAACGAATTTCCAAGAACACACTGATATTAAGCAGGCGTTCGTATTCAGGATTGGCAACCCATTTTTTATAGTAATGTTTCCAAACACTGACTGGCTGACACCATTTTGGATTCATTGCCATATAATCACCCGAACAAAGCGGGTAATCACAGCTCGCTAAGCCATTGCACACTAGGCTCGCCAAATGCTTAAAGTAAATCTTGTCATTTTCAGTCACATCATCGGCCAATACAATGGCGCTATCTTGGTCTGACAGCATGTGAACTTCATTACGTGCATGTGAACCGGCCACTATCCAAGCAAACTCACAAGGTGGCGGTCCCAATTTATCAATGGAAATTTGAATAATGCGGCGGGTATAGGCATCCATGATCATGGTCATTACCTGCCCTATCACTTCAGGGCCCACCTTACCTTCAACCAAGGCTTCAAATATGGCTTGTCTTTCTGGCGTAAAACTCGCCAGTGTTGACACGCTCGTGGCGTATTTGATTTTTTCAATCAAGAAGATGGCTTGTACGCGGTGGTTTTGCACTAAGTGCGAAGTGGTCAATAGACCGATAACTTTATTATTTTCTACGATAGGTAAGTTGCGAATATTAAACTGCATCATGACCGATGCGGCGTGCAACACCAAATCATCTGGCTTGATAGTCAAAGGTGAATACGTCATTACCGTAGAAATTGGCTGATCAATTGAAGCGCCTAATGCAATCACGCGTTTTGTCATATCACGGTCGGTAATAAGACCAACAATTTCGTCCTTATCATAAATTACCGCACAAGAGGTTCGCTTAACGATGCGCATCTCATGCGCCACTTCCTGAATGGTTTGATTGGCTTGTACCACCGCAACGCGACCGCTGGCCACTTCTTTAACGCGCTTGATAAAGAGGCCTTTCTCTTTATCAGACCACACCACATCTAACGCCGACTTAAGACGAACTTGAGCTTTAGAAGCAAAGTGCTCTGCACTCTCTGGCGAAGCTTTGAATAATTGCTGCAGTGCGGAATGAGGAATCAAATAAAGCAAGGTATGCTCAATCGCTACCGCTTTATAGCCTTTATCACTGTCAATCGTCCCGTCTAAAAAGGTAAAGCCGAATAAATCTTCCGCACCTAATCGAGCTCTTAATACGCCGTCAGATTTGCGTTGCTCCATCGAACCGGTGCGCACTATATAAAGGTATTTTTCATCCCCTTCAGTACACAGATCGACATTTTCACCTTTACTTAGATAAGTAATCTGTACTTGTGAGGCAAGTTCACGCAGCGCTGCTTTCGGGATCTTGTCAAAAGGGTCAATCTGACTCAGAAATTGAATAATATTGGGTAATAGAGATTCTGGCATATTAAGTCTCATCCACTATGCTGAAGGGGGAAATCCGCCGTATAGTATTATTATATAGCTAAAGATTGATTTAGTAAGCAAAATGTAACTAATGTGAAGTGTAATACCGAAAAATAAATTTCAAAAAAAATTGAAAAAAAATTAAAAAAAAACACGCAGAAGCGTGTTTTTTGACTAAAGATGAGGTTTTGACTAGCTAACCGCAGGTAAACGGTGTTTACCTTCTTGCAGATGATTAGCAGAAGCTTGTCTCGCTTTATCGCTATTGCCCGCCATAATCGCATCGTAAATTTCACGGTGCTCATTAATACAGGTATTACCTTCTTCTGATGAGTGAACAATAAAGTTGACAAACATAGTGGTAAGAATATTACCAAACGGTAGATAGAAATCGTTACCAGTTGAATTAAATATTAAACTATGGAAACGCATATCAACATCAGTCCAACGCTCAATATTTAATTCATCTTCAGATGCTACTTCTACCATCTCTTGAAACGTTTCTGAAAGCTCGATACGTTGCTCAGCTGTTGCAAACTGAGCCGCTAATGCACACGCTTCTGGCTCAATTGCACGGCGTAAGCCTAAGAATTGAAAACAAAACTGATCGATATCCGCTAGACCATCCATCCACTCAATCAATTGAGGGTCTAAAAAGTTCCAATAAGCACGGTCGACTACTTTTGTACCCACTTTAGGGCGAGACTCAAGCAAGCCTTTAGAGGTAAGTAGTTTTACCGCTTCACGCAGTGCCGTTCGACTGATACCGAACTGCTCACAAAGCGTCATCTCACCAGGCAAAATAGAGCCTTGAGCAAGATTTCCAGAAAGAATTCCCCGAGCAATCTCTCGAGCAACTTGTACATGCAGGCTTCGTTTAGAGCCTGCTATTGAATTAAATGAACCAGCCATAATTTTAACTTACTTTTATAAATGTATTATCTAAGGTTGAATATAGCACCTTGAATCACATGCGTCACAACCAGACCCGACAAACGTGATACACCCCAGTAATTGCAAGCTTATTGCGACACAAAAACCGATAACTAATGACACTTTCTCGCTACACAAGGCTCACAAGCGCACAACATTAGACTTATTAAAATATTATGGCAATTTCTATTTTCGTGACTAATGTCTTAATTTAGACTTGCAATTTGCCAAATTAGAGATAATTAGTTGAAGTTGTAAAATGTTATTGTATTATTTTAATAGCATAAAAAGTCAGGTAGGATTATGAATATGAAAGGTTCAATCGAATCTAGCATCATACATATTCCCTTTATCCAATAACGTGCATTGATACAAATTAAAGTACGTAAAATAAAGACATCGAATGCGTTATATTTCTTTGTATTTATTAAAGTAAGCGATTATTTCTCCGCGCTACTTTAAAAGGCATATTCACCTATCTGAAATTTAAAAAGATCTGCTAAAGATCTTGCTGTCGTTAATTAAATAATGACTTTTTAAGCTAGCTAAAGCTGGCTTTTTTAATATGACTCAGGTGGTAAAATGTCGTTTTTCGCGTTGGTAGAGAATTCAGACCGTAGAATTCACGTTCAAGTAGCAAGACAAATCGCTCGCAAGATTTTGTCTGGTGAACTCAAAGAAAATCAAAAGATTCCTTGTGAAACTGAATTATGTGAAGCATTCGGGGTAAGTCGTACGGCATTAAGAGAATCGACCAAGCTTCTTTCTGCAAAAGGATTAATTGAATCTAAGCCTAAAGTGGGAACCCGTATTTGTCCCCGTGGCGAATGGCACTTCCTTGACCCTCAATTTATTGAATGGATTCAAGATTTAGAAGACATCAAACCATTTCTGGCACAGTTTCTAGGCCTTCGTAAAGCCATCGAACCAGAAGCCTGCGCACTAGCAGCCAAAAATGCCACCGTAGAGCAACGTAAAGACCTTTCTAAATACTTCCAGTGCATGACCATCGCAGCCAACGAGTTTGACTATGAGCGCTGGGGAATTAACGACCTTTTGTTCCACCAAACCATCTTCTTGGCGACAGGGAATCAATTTTACGTACCGTTTAGCAATATATTGTCGGCCATCTTTAAACAATTTATCGATTACTCAGCAATGGGTGGACGTTTTTGTATGGCTGAGCACCAAGCGATCTATGACTCCATCATGTCTGGAAACTCAGAACAAGCACGCATTGCATCAAGAACACTGCTGGATGATGGCAACCAAACATTAGCTAAAGTTTCATAAGCTATAGCTTCATAAAACAAAGTTACGTTAAAAAAATATAAACTAACGTTTCATTTATTGATTACATGCTCATTCAGTGGCATGATCTGAGTCTTAAACGACCCTATTGCGCTTTCGCCAGCGCATTTAATACCAATCACACTAAGTAAGTGATCAGAACTAGCGCCGGAAAAATGCTCGAGAACAAGGCAGAATTTTTCGATAAGTAGTTATTCTACAATCAAAAATTCTAACGCCGTTATCGAGTATTTTAACAAGCTAGAATGAACAGTTATTTAGTACGATTGGTATAAGTCAATGCTCTAAGACTCTTTAATCAATAAAGGTATCCTGTGGCCGCTCAATCCTACATCAAAAAAAATATTTCTATCGCTTGGCCACTGGCACTCAATGCCCTTCTGATGCAATCCATGCTGATGATCGATACCTTTCAGGTTTCTCCCCTTGGTGAAGTCTCACTTGCCGCTATGGGTATTGCAGGTACCATCGTTGCCTTTATTATTGGCATTCAAATGGCATTGGCCAACGGCACCCAATTAGTGCTTAGCCGCGCGGTAGGCTCAGGCGTTAAATCCTCATTAGCAAAAGGATTTTGGGCGGGAATGAGCATCAACTTTACTGTTGCTGTTATATTTCTAGCGCTGCTGCAAATATTCAATCATCAATTAATAGAAGCACTTACTAGTGACCCATCGCTTTATCATGAAGTGAATCAATATTTATCTGTCTCACAATATCTGGTTTTATTTAATGCCATTACCCAAGTTATTATTTCACTATTTAATAGTCTTGGACGAACTAAAATCCCCTTTAAAGGCTACTTAATTGAGATGCCGCTAAATGCACTCATCTCTTATCTACTTATATATGGTTTTGCCGGCTTTGAAGGCATGGGATTGAAAGGCGCCGCCACCGGTAGCTTAATCGCGATCATGGTGCGAATGGCGTACCTATTGTTATGTGTTCGTTACGCCGATGACATTGAACTTCCGTTCAAAAAGTACCTAAATGGCTTGGCAATGAGCATTAAAAATCACTTTATTGAAGTGTTTCCTATTGCCGCCAACATGACCATTTTATCCATTGGCGCAACCGTATATCAACTGCTCTACTCACAACTGCACATCAACGCTTATGTAGCCATCACTCTAATTATGCCGTGGCTTCGCTCTGGTACGCAGTTTATTACTGCTTGGGCGTTATCTTCCGCTATTTCTATCAGTCAGGCCATTGGCTCAAACAAAATGGACGATTTGGTGAAGAACGTAGACACGAGCATCAATATCGCGGTGGTCATTTCTATTATCTGTGCGCTGTTCTTTGGTGTATTAAGCTTGGTCATCGCTAAAATCTACCCACACCTTGATCCTGAGACGTATGTTGCTCTTGCGACCATTGCACCCTTGTATATCTTCTTGCCTGTTGTGCGTGGATACAACACAGTTCACGGACATGTACTGCGTGCTCTTGGCAAAACCTCTGCGGTATTTAAAATTAACTTCACTGGCCAATGGGTAATTTCAATTCCATTGTGTGCGCTCATCATTATGAGTTTCGGTGGGTCTATCTTCTGGGCATTTGCTATTCAACCTTTAGAAGAAATCGTCAAAGCCCTACCCTTTAGGCATTTAGCTCGCAAATCTTTGCGAGAGTTTGATGCCGAAAAAGCGAAGAAATTGATGTACGACTAACTTTAATCGTGCCTATTGCTGATCAAACATTGCATACCCATACCACAGCCAATAGCCTTGCTATGCTGGTCATCGTAAATAAAATTAAAGCATAAAAAAACGGATGTAAGCTAAGCCTACATCCGTTTTATTTTTTGCGTTTTAGTTTACTAATCCAAATGGATTAGCTAGCTCTTAAAGTTGAGCAAAAGAACCTGTCCAAGTGAACGCACCTACGGTGTGTTCGCCTTGCTGAGCGCTTTCTTCTAGGTTAGAGATACCGAAGTGGTATGTGTTACCTGAAGTCGTCTTAATGCACACTACCGTGCCCACTTCATTGTTTTCAGCCACTGTTACTGATTCAACAAGACCGCGAGCATTAACAGATTGCTCGAACTCTTCGTTAAAGTAACCGTGAGTTTCAAGAACAGAAGCAAATACATGATCTTTACCAGATTGGCGGTGGATCATTGCAGGTTCGCTACGTAGGTTGAAGTCAGGATCATTCGCGCCAAGACGTGCAAAGATCACTTCGCTGTCTGCGGTAGCGCTAGTCACTAGCGAGTAGTAGCTGTTGTTTACCAGCCAGCTTACAAGAGAACTGCCTTCTACTTTACCTGAACCTAGGTTCCAAAGGTGTTGGTAACCATCAGAATCGCCTACAGGTTTTAGTGTAGATTCAGTTTGGTATTCAAAATCAGTACGGATGATTTGACCTGTGTAGTGTACAGGTAGATCGTATTGATGCTCTTGCTCAGATTGAATGCGGTACACATCAATAACCAATGGTTTTTCAAATTCAGGTAGATCAGCAAGTAGAATGCTACGTTGCATGTCCGTACCTTCATAGTAACCAGAAATACGACCAGACATACCTTGTAGCTTGTCGTTTTCAACGTTAAAGAAGTGTTTTGCACCAAACTTAGACTCAGCCAACGCTGTGTTGAAGTTGTTTTGTGTTTTCTGATCAACCGTCACTGTGTTGTGCGCAACAGTTTGCTTACAGTAAGATTTGTTCTCAGGGATGTAACGACCACCAAACTTAGGCTCAACGTTAACCCAACGGCCGTAACCGTAATCGTGAAGCACTTCAAGACCGCGGTTGAATACACTTAGGTGCAGACCATCGTAGTGACCGTGATCCAACGCTGAGTGATATTGGTGATCAGAACCGTGCTGACCAAACCAAATAAGCGCCATTGTATCGTCATCTTGCTCATCACGATGACGTAAAATGCCTAGGCCGCCTTTGTCGCCTTTAGGGCCGTCAGTAATGTACAAGCTACCCCAGTTAAATGGCTTGATTTCGTCCGCTGCTTCAACTGCATTAGACAGAGTCAAACCTGAAGTGTGCACCCAAACATTTTGTTGGTGGTTAGCCATTGCAAGTAATGTTTCAGCTTGCTCATAACGATGGAAACAAACGCTAGTTGCCATAACCACGCCTTCATCGTTGATCGAAATCGTTTTCGATGAATCGTTACAGGCTGGCAATGAACCGTCAGGGAATGCTGTTTTAAATACCGCGTAAGAAGTGGTCTTAATAACAGAGTCGTTGAACTCGTAGATGCCGATTTCTGGCTGACGACGCTCAATCGCTTCCGCAAACAAGTAAATTGGACGTAATGAGAAACGGTGGTAGTAAGGACCTTCCATGTAGTAGCCGTCTGGCGAGAACAATTGGTCAAGTTGCGCTAGGAAACCGCCGCTCACTTTATCCATTTTCAGGCCATAAAGCGCTTTATCTACTGACGCTTGGTCGTTGATTGCGTAACCACAAATACCCACTGCAGCTACCGCCCACAAACCGTGGTTGTGTACGATGTCGAAATCGTGACCGTAAGTTACTACGAACAAGTCAATCATTTGCTTGAACAAGTCGTTTTCGATAAGCGTTTTTTGCTCGTCAGATAGAGTGTGGAAAATACAAGAATACGCACAAGATGCGTACAGCATCCACATGTTTTCATTCAGTGTTTGGTGGAAGATTTTACCCGGAGGGTTAGTATCTTTACTTACGTTGCTTTCCAGTGTTGGGTACACTTTTGCGTATGCCGTTAGCATCTCAACAATGTAATCACGGTACTTTTCTTCTTCAGTGATCAAGAACAAACGACCAGCAAGATCCATATGGATGTAGTTTTGCTTGTGACGGTTGTGCTCGTAGCCACCACCTTCACCGTGTCCTGGTACTTCAATACCCACTTGTGCCATGTAAGCATCAGTTTGCTTGATATCACGAGCCAACGCTTGACCTAGTAGGCTATCCTTACCAAGTTCTTTACGGAGTTCAACTGCTTCTTCAAAATTAAGCAGTAATGGTTGATAGCTCATTAATTAATCTCCTGAGATTGTGTTTTGACTTCCACTGAATAATATCCTGTCCAGTTGAAAGTGTGTTCATTAAATGTCATTTGGTTAACAGTAGCAGCGTCTGCATCAGATTGATTCGACACAAGCACAGTCACTACCGAATTTTTGGTGGTGATTTCAATGGCAGAGCCAATTTCGTTGTGACCAATCACTTTAATATTCGACACTTGACCACGGGCATTCACCGATTGCTCAAACTCTTCATTAAAGTAACCGTGTGTCTCTACCACAGAAGCAAACAAAGTGGACTCGCCGCGACTGCGCAGCATAAAGGCCGGCTCACTGCGCAAGTTAAAGCTAGGATCGTTAGCACCTGAGCGGGTAAAGATCACTTCACCCGTACTGTTTGAACCATCGCTGTTTGAGCTAGTGCCAAGCCAAGTATGGTAGCTATTATCTTGCAACCAACTTACCAATGCGGTTTCGTTTGCTTCGCCCGCTGCTACTTTCCATAGGTGCTGATAACCATTATCTTCACCTAGGGTATTTAATTCTTTAAATGTTTCATACTCAAAGTTAGTACGGATAATTTGCCCCGCATACTGATGAGAATAATCGTATTGATGTTCGCCCTCACCGACTAAACGGTAAAGATCTATTAATAACGGCGCTTCAAGCTCGTCTAGATTCAATAAAAAGACGCTACGTTGCATAGCAAAACCATCGTAATGGTTATTGGCAAATGCGCTCATCCCTTTGATATTTTTATCATTTACTTCAAAGAAATGCGGCAAACCATGTACAGAATCAGCACGTTCAACATCAAAATAGTTCTGACAGGTTTCATCAATCGTTACACTATTGTGTGCAACCGTTTGACGAGCATAGGATGGATTCTCTGGTAAATAACGGCCGCCAAACTTAGGTTCAACGTTCACCCAACGAGCAAAACCGTATTCGCGCAGCACTTCATGGCCGCGGTTAAACAAGGTAATCCCCAACGTATCAAAGTGACCGTGGCCCATACCGTGCATGCCGTAGTTCATCACCAATTGTGATACGTCACCGCTTTTGTCTTGCATGCGCACAAAACCTTGCGCACCTTGCTCGCCTTCGGGACCTTCATTAAGCTCCATACTTGGCCAATACGGCAAACCGATTTCACGCTCAGCAGAGGCTTTTTCATAGGCGCGAGAGACTTCAAGACCGCATGGATGCATCCATACGCTGTCCTGGATCTTCGCCATACCTAAAATATTGTCATCCAATGCATAGTGCGCACCATAAATGCTCACCGCAACTTTAACGCCAGCATCCGCAATGCTCATGCTTTGCGAAGCATCGTTCATCGCTGGGAAAACGCCGTTCGGGTATGCGGTCGCTAGCAATGCTTGTACCGTATTGCCCACCACGCCGTTTTTATAATTGTAAATATCCACTTCTGGCATATGGCGATGAATAATCTCAGCCAATAATACTAGAGGACGAATGGTGAATCGTGAGTAATAAGGCCCTTCTAGGTAGTAACCTGATGGTGCAAATAGGTTTGAGACTTGATCTAAGAACCCACTTTGCTGTTCACGATCTTTACCGTACACCGCCATTTCTAAATATTCTGGTCGGCCAATTGCTACCGCACAGGCACCCACAGCAGCCACAGCCCACACGCCGTGGTTATGAATGTGATCAAAACGGTGTGCGTATTTTTCAGTGCTCATCTCAATCATAGGAATAAAGATGCGATCAATGATGCGCTGGCGTTGCGCTTCTGTCATCTCTGACGCAACACAAGAGTATGCGATACTGGTAAAGAGTAACCAACCATGCTCATTTAGGATCTGGTGGAATAGACGACCAGTTGGGTTGGTGTTCTTTTGCACCTGAAAGCCCAACTCTAAGTATTTGTCTGCGTAATCTTCTAGCAGAGCAATCACAAAATCAGCGTAACGCTGCTCTTGAGTCACGAGGAAAAGACGACCCGCTAGGTTCATATAGGTGTAGTTGTCTTTATGGCGGTTATGTTCGTAACTCCCGCCATCACCATGTCCTGGTACATCTAGCGGCAAACTCATAAAAGCTTCAAGCGCGGTTACGTTTTCTGCAATCGCTTTACCCATTAAGGTAGAGCGGCCTACTTCTTTACGAAGTTGCTCAATTTCTTTTGCGGTCAATAATATCGGTTGTGTCGTCATTGTGCTGTGATTCCTCAGCTAGCGAGAATTATTAAAAACACGATAAAGTAATACAATATTAACTATAATCCTATGTGACGGTCAAAAAAGAATGAATGAGGTCACACAAACAATTGCTTCCTGAATTATTTTCTGACTATTATTAAATACTCATAGAGTCAAGCTAAAGTTTAACGTAACAAAAAGACCTACACTTGACCTAGGTCACACAACTATAAACTTATTGTATGACAATTAAAAATAATCCATTATTATATCCTTAGTAATAGTTAATTTTTTAGTTTGTAAAAACTCAAACCTATAAAGGAACATATCATGAATCCATTTTTCATTTCTAAAGACCAACCTTGGGAAGACTTAGGCGACGGTCTAAGCCGTCAAATCGTTGGTTACACTGACGAGCTAATGGGCGTTCGTGTACGTTTTGAAAAAGGCGCAATCGGCCATCCTCACGCGCATGAAATTCATGACCAAATCGGTTACGTGATTTCTGGTAGCTTTGAAGCTGAAATTGAAGGCCAAAAGAAAATCCTAGTTGCGGGTGATGCTTACATCGCTCCTAAGCACTTTGTACACGGTGCAGTTGCACTTGAAGAAGGCAGCGAGCTTTTAGACCTGTTCTCTCCAGCACGTGAAGATTTTCTTAAATAATCAATAAAGCACAATTAAGCTTAGGTAAGCATATGAAATCATTAAATATTGCGATCATTGGCGAGTGCATGATTGAGCTGCAACAGAAAGGTGACCTTCTCAAGCAAGCGTTTGGTGGTGATACACTAAACACTGCACTGTACCTTTCTCGTCTGACTCACAAACATGGCATCAAAACTAGCTATGTGACCGCTTTGGGCCAAGACCCATTCAGCACAGACATGCTCGCTAAATGGCAAGCAGAGAACATCGACACAAGCCTAATCGCACGTCTTTCAGACAAGCAACCTGGCCTTTACTACATCGAAACAGACGATACTGGCGAGCGTAGCTTCCACTACTGGCGTAACGATGCAGCTGCAAAATTCATGTTTGACCAAACTGAATCTGCAACACTCATCGAAACACTAAGTGGCTATGATGCAATTTACCTAAGCGGTATCACGCTAGCTATCTTGACTGAAAACGGCCGTAACGAATTATTCAAGTTCCTTGATAAATTTGAAGGTAAGGTCTTCTTTGATAACAACTATCGTCCTAAACTATGGGCGAGCCAAGAAGATGCACAAAAGTGGTACTTAAAAATGTTAAGTTACACTGATACTGCCCTTCTAACGTTTGACGACGAGCAAGACCTTTACGGTGACGAACACGTTGAGCAATGTATTGAACGTACTACAGGTGCTGGCGTAAAAGAACTCGTAATTAAACGTGGCGGTAAAGAGTGTCTAGTTGTTGAAGGCGAAAACGCTAACTACGTTTCTGCAAACCAAATTGACAACATCGTTGACACCACTGCGGCAGGCGATTCTTTCAGCGCAGGTTTCCTAGCTAAACGCCTATGTGGCGGTACTGCTCTTGAATCAGCAGCAAGCGGCCACGCGGTAGCAGGCACTGTTATTCAATATGCTGGCGCGATTATCCCAGTAGAAGCGATGCCTGAACTGTCTTTATAAATTGTCCTGCTTATGCAGACTCACACATTATTTGATGAGAAATAAAATGACAACTTTAAACGAAAAACTAGCAAGTCTTAAAGTGATCCCAGTAATTGCAATCAACAAAGTTGAAGATGCAATTCCACTAGGTCGTGCGCTTGTTGAAAACGGCATGCCTTGTGCAGAAGTGACTCTACGTACTGAATGTGCAATCGAAGCTATCCGTGTTATGCGTAAAGAATTCCCAGACATGCTAATCGGTTCTGGTACTGTTCTTACTAACGAGCAAGTAGACGCTTCTATCGACGCTGGTGTTGACTTCATCGTAAGCCCTGGTTTCAACCCTCGTACAGTTCAATACTGTATCGACAAAGGCGTTGCAATCGTACCTGGCGTAAACAGCCCTAGCCTAGTTGAGCAAGCAATGGAAATGGGTCTTCGTACTCTTAAATTCTTCCCTGCTGCACCATCAGGCGGCGTACCAATGCTTAAAGCACTAACTGCAGTTTACCCAGTAAACTTCATGCCTACTGGCGGTGTTAGCCTTGCAAACGTTGACGAGTACCTAAACATCCCTGCAGTTCTTGCATGTGGTGGTACTTGGATGGTTCCAACTAAACTAATGGACGAAGGCAAGTGGGATGAACTAGGCGCTCTAGTTCGTGACGCTGTAGCTCACGTTAGCTAATTTAGTTGTAAACATGACTCTGTAAAGCGAGCCTAGAGCTCGCTTTTTTTATGCCTGCTCTTTATGCTTGTCCCTGATATCTTTTCTTAGAGTCTATTTTTAAAGACCATTCTTGATGCTTGCTCTTAGAGACCGCTCTCAGAGACAATCTCTCAGAGGCAATGACTGATTGAAATGTCTTGCTGTAACCACTTCCAATCATTAAATGATCATCTTTGCTGTTCAAAACCCAAAGCGCCCACCGTTAATACCACGTTAAATCACACACAAAATGGCAACCAATTGTTCAATATTGAAAGATTGAATTACCTAGGTACATTTCACAATCTAGCGGGTATTGAATAAAAAATACTCGTTGCGAATTAAGTTCAAGCAAACCTTAAAAACTGGTCTACGCTATTAAACATTAAACTATTCTTACGTTTATATGAAAAGATTACATCTTGTAATACTAAAGCAAATGCACAAGCGTTGCATAATTAAACAAAAACGGGATATTTTTTATTTTTAAAAAACATAAGCTATTGATTTTTAAGTAAAAAATATCAACTTGATATTCAAATTCAAAAATGTGACCTAGATCACGTTAAGTGTATATTGTAGTACAATTAACGGTGGAAAAAAGCTAAGCTTGACCCTAGTTAATCTAAGACCTTAAGGCTGAAATAAATGACTATTGATACTTTTGTTGTGATCGCCTACTTCTTCTTCTTATTAGCCATTGGCTGGATGTTCAGAAAATTTACAACATCCACCAGTGACTACTTCAGGGGTGGCGGTAAGATGTTGTGGTGGATGGTTGGTGCAACTGCTTTTATGACGCAGTTTTCCGCATGGACATTCACAGGTGCTGCTGGACGTGCATTCTCCGACGGTTTCGTCGTAGTAATTCTCTTCCTAGCTAACGCATTTGGCTATTTCATGAACTACATCTATTTTGCACCGAAGTTCCGTCAACTTCGCGTAGTAACAGCTATCGAAGCAATTCGTCAGCGTTTCGGCAAAACTTCAGAGCAGTTCTTCACTTGGGCAGGTATGCCTGACAGCATGATTTCAGCCGGTGTTTGGTTGAACGGTCTTGCTATCTTCGTTGCTGCTGTATTCCATATCCCTATGGAAGCAACCATTATCGTTACTGGTTTAGTTCTAATGCTAATGGCGGTAACAGGTGGTTCTTGGGCGGTTGTTGCTTCTGATTTCATGCAAATGCTTGTAATCATGGCGGTAACAATTACTTGTGCTATCGCTGCATACTTTGCAGGTGGTGGTATTGGTAACATCGTTAGCAACTTCCAAGGCGACTTCATGCTGGGTAACAACCTTAACTACGTGAGCATCTTCATCCTTTGGATCGTGTTCATCTTTGTTAAGCAGTTCGGTGTAATGAACAACAGTATCAATGCGTACCGTTACCTTTGTGCTAAAGACAGTGACAATGCACGTAAAGCGGCAGGCCTAGCTTGTGTCCTTATGATCATTGGTCCACTAATTTGGTTCTTACCTCCTTGGTACATGGCCGCTTTCCAACCTGATTTTGCAGCACAATATGCAGATATGGGTAGCAAAGCTGGTGATGCTGCATACTTAGCATTCGTTGAAAACGTAATGCCTGCTGGTATGGTTGGTCTACTGATGTCTGCAATGTTTGCAGCAACAATGTCTTCTATGGACTCAGGCCTAAACCGTAACGCTGGTATCTTCATCATGAACTTCTACAGCCCTATTCTACGTCCACATGCGTCGCAGAAAGAGCTAGTAGCAGTAAGTAAAGCAACCACTGTTATTCTTGGTTTGATCATCATCGCGATTGGTCTATTCATCAACTCATTGAAACACCTAAGCTTGTTCGACATTGTATTGAACATCGGTGCATTAATTGGTTTCCCAATGCTTATCCCTATCCTACTAGGTATGTGGATTCGCAAGACTCCAGACTGGGCTGCATGGACGACTCTAATTGTCGGTGGTATTGTTTCTTACATCTTCGGTATCGCGCTTACAGCGCACGATGTAGAACACATCTTTGGCTTGAATCAAGCACTGACTGCGCGTGAGTGGGCTGACCTTAAAGTAGGTCTAAGCTTAGCAGCACACGTAATCTTTACGGGTGGCTTCTTCTTGCTAACAACACTTGCGTACAAAGGTCTTACACCTGAACGTGAAAAAGAAGTTGATCAACTATTCACTAACTGGAACACCCCTGTTGTTGCAGAAGGTGAAGCTCAACAAGACCTTGATACTAAACAACGTTCAATGCTTGGTAACCTAATCTGCGTAGCTGGTTTCGGTGTACTAGCAATGGCACTTATTCCGAACGAACCAACAGGACGTCTATTGTTCCTAGTTTGTGGTTCAATCGTATTGTGTGTTGGTATCCTACTTGTTAACGCATCAAGAAAAGGCGCACGTCAAGCAGCTTAATCGCTGATACTGACTAAGTCTCTATACTAAAACCCTAGTTAATCTATTAACTAGGGTTTTTTGTTTCTGTCCTATCCCTTCTTCTATCCCCTTCTATCCCCTCTATTTTTGATTCTATTTACTGCTTATGTAGCAAACTTGAACTGAGGTTCGGCTTATACCAATCACACTAAGTAAGTGATCAGAGCTAGCGCAGGAAAAATGCTCGAGAACAAGGCAGAATTTTTCGATAAGTAGTTATTCTACAATCAAAAATTCTAACGCCGTTATCGAGCATTTTAACAAGCTAGAATGATCAGTTATTTAGTACGATTGGTATTAATATCCCTGCACCATAAAACATCTTACCCGCGCACCATTACAGCGCACCAATTTAGTGCTAACACAACACTTATGCACCAAAACAATGCACCACATCACATTATCTATGTTTGATTGCACAACATAAGAGCGTTACTCCACTACTTTTTATCTTGTTATACCGACAAAAACAGCACATTGAACAGGTTTTGCACGGTTTTCGCAAAAACCTGTACTGTTTATTCAGTTAAGCCAAAAACTGGAACGTTTTTTGCAGTAATAAATCCAGAAATTAGACACTCATCTGGATACAAATTATGGACAACATTAGTCAGGCAATTGGTGCCGTTGCGCAGAGCGCAGATACTTTATTCATCCTTCTTGGTGCCATCATGGTTCTTGCGATGCACGCAGGCTTTGCTTTCTTAGAAGTGGGCACAGTGCGTCATAAGAACCAAGTCAATGCCTTAGTGAAAATCATGGCCGACTTTGCACTGGCAACCGTGGCTTATTTTGTGATTGGCTATCAAATTGCTTACGGACAAAACTTTTTTGTCAGTGCCGACACCTTAGTACAAAACCACGGCTATGAACTGGTTAAGTTCTTTTTCTTACTAACCTTTGCCGCCGCGATTCCTGCCATTGTTTCTGGTGGTATCGCAGAGCGAAGCAAGTTCAAACCGTTTCTATTTTCATCGGCACTTATCGTCGCTTTTGTTTATCCATTTTTCGAAGGTGTCATTTGGAACGGTAACTTTGGTTTCCAAGCCTGGTTAGAGAACCAATTTGGTGCACAGTTCCATGATTTTGCAGGCTCTGTCGTGGTGCATGGCATGGGCGGATGGTTGGCATTAGTGGCGATTTATCTACTGGGCTCTCGTCGCGGCCGTAAACCAGGCATTGCTTTTGCTCCATCTAACATTCCGTTTCTAGCGCTTGGTGCTTGGGTTCTGACTGTTGGCTGGTTTGGCTTTAACGTCATGTCAGCACAAACCTTAGACGGTGTGAATGGACTGGTTGCGGTAAACAGTTTAATGGCGATGGTAGGCGGCACGCTCGTTGCGCTTGTTGTAGGCAGAAGTGACCCAGGCTTTATTCACAATGGTCCATTAGCCGGTTTAGTTGCAGTATGTGCAGGCTCAGACATCATGCATCCTGTTGGCGCATTTGTTGTCGGCGGTATTGCAGGCGCACTATTTGTTTGGGTATTTACCAAATTACAGCGCAGCACAAAAATTGATGACGTGCTAGGTGTATGGCCGTTACACGGACTGTGTGGCGTATGGGGCGCAATTGCTGCGGGTATCTTTGGCTCACCGCTGCTAGGTGGTCTAGGCGGCGTTAGCCTTATCTCACAAATCATTGGTACTGTTGCCGGCGTTATCGTCGCAATCGTTGGTGGTTTCATTGTATACGGCATCATCAACAAGCTATTTGGTTTACGTTTAAGCCAAGAAGACGAATTTATTGGTGCTGACCTTGCTATCCATAAAATCGGCTCAACCAGCGCTGACAAATAATTTCTAGTCGTTATGCTCTATGGCAACCTGTCACTTTATCAGTGGCAGGTTGTTTTTTATCGCCTCAAGCTTATTCATATCGCACACTTGCTCACTTTTCGTTACCATACGCTTTTACTTCACACTAGCGCACTATGACTGACACCCCTCTGATTGACAAAGAACCCCTACGCCAAGATCTATTGCAAGTGCTGCATGCTCAGCGTCTCAACGCATTAAAAGCGGCAGATAGTGCGCACGGTGATGCCACTCATGAACAAAGCGTCGCTGAGACTCAATATGACACAGTAGCAATTGAAGCTGCCTACCTCGCTCACGGACAATCGCAACGCGTCGCCGATTGCGATGCTATGATCAGCCGCCTTAACGCATTGGTACTGCGTGACTTCGACGATCTTGACGAGATATCACTGGGTGCCATTGTCACCCTCGATAATGGCATGACTTGCTGGCTGTTGCCTGTTTGTGGTGGGTTTAAAGTTGATAACGGCAAACTGGTGGTGATTACGCCACAGTCGCCTTTGGGGCAGATGATCAATGGCGCTGAAGTTGGGGATACGCTGGCCAATGGCCGAACGATCACTGACTTACGGTAACTGTACTCTATAAAAAATAAAGGCTTGAGTTACAGTGTAACTCAAGCCTTCTAGTAAGCAGTCGTGGCTTAGATAGTGATCCAGGATTTAGAGCAGTAAATCACGCATGTGGCATGCGGTAGGTATCACCCGTTAGACTAATTTTCTTCGCATTCACCAATTCCACCAGCACCGCTTCTACTTTACTGCGCATCGCTTGACTGGTACTTGAAAAGCCTAGCACTTCAGTCACACCACGAATCAAATCGTCATGTGGGATAGAGAAAGTATCATTAACAGTATCGACTGCCGCTAATGCAATTTCATCGTCACAAATAAAGTCAAACTTACGTTCATTGTTCGGCAAGTTTTTGCGATTACGCACGCTGGTTTCTTTATCGTGATAAATCACATAATCACCGTCAACATGGAGTTTACCCGTGTATTGCAACTCCTGTAACGCATCCCCGATAGCGCGCATAATACGCGCGCCAGTACGGGTCGTACCGAGTGCTGACAACAAGCGTATCGCCAAATGTTTAGCGTGCATTGGCGACTCTACTTTCAATACCGTTTCTATGTCACTAGCCAGTTGATACTGCTCCATTTCAGGAATGGTATTACCCGGTTTTAAATACAGATTTTGCACGTCAGCCACTGCATAAGTTGCGCCAGATTGTTCTACTTCAACTTGGCTTTCCACTCGCTCAATACTGGCTTTAGGCGCGGGTTTTTGCGCAGGTTTTGGCTTGACTACTTGCTCATCAAAATTGGCATAATATGCCTTGGCGGAGCGCAGTGCATCATCCAAACGTTGCGACTCTTTATGGCGATTTCTAAACCAGTCAGTACTCCAAATACGATGGAAACGCCAACCAAGCCCTTCTAACACACCTTGACGAATACGGTCTCTATCTCTGGCGCTTTTTGAGCTGTGATAGGTTGCGCCATCACATTCAACCGCCAACATGTAGCGCCCTTCTTTACTTGGGTCGCGCACCGCAATATCAATATAGAATCCCGCACAACCCACTTGCGGTTGTACGCTAAAACCAAGGCTGCGAATGGTGGAAATCACCTCTTCTTCAAACGGAGAATCCGGCTCTTTCCCGGTTTCCTCAGCGCGAATCAGTTGCTTGGTATCAGCATAATGTAGGAAATGCTTTAATGCGCGCACGCCAAATGGCGATTCTGCTGTGGTCGGCATTTCTTCTGATTTAAAGTTACAAAATACCTGCATTGCCAGACGAGAGCGCGAGATCAATACATTCAAACGGCGCTCGCCCCCAGCTGAGTTAACTGGGCCAAAGCTCATTGGCAAACGCCCTTCGGCTGTCTTACCATAACCAATACTGATATAGATACTGTCCCTTTCATCACCCTGCACGTTTTCTAAGTTTTTCACAAAGAAATCTTCGCCTTCGGGATGGTGAGCAAAGAAATGCTCCAACTGCGGATTTTCTTTACGCAATCGCTCGACTTCAAGCAATATCGCGTCACGTTGCGCGGTACTAAACGCCACCACGCCCAATGTTTGATGTGGCATTGTTGTGGCGTGCTCAATCACCGCTTTGGCAACCGCTTGCGCTTCACCAACGTTGACTCGCGCGCCACCTCGATCATAAGTGGTTTCAGGCAGGTAGTTAAACGTCAATCCTGTTGCATCCGGATTAATGCCCGATGATGGGAAGATCATCAGCTTATTGTCATAAAATTCTTGGTTAGAGACGGCAATCAATGATTCGTGGCGACTACGGTAGTGCCAGCGCAGCATTCTTTCCGGTGCACCAGAGGCTAAGAACATGCCTAGAATACTTTCAATGTCCGCTGTTAAGCTCTCTTCGGCTTCTTCATCATCTAAAGTGAACTGACGACCAAAGAAGCTAGTGGGTGGCATCTGCTTAGTATCACCGACCACAATCACTTGTTTGCCGCGCAATATTGCGCCTAAGCCATCGGCTACTTTTACCTGTGACGCTTCATCAAATACCACCAAATCAAACTCAATACTGCCCGGCTCAAGATAGGTCGAAATTGACATCGGGCTCATCATAAACACAGGTTTAATTTGCTGAATGGCTCTGCCCGAACGATTAAGTAGGCGACGTATTGGCAGGTGTCTGCGCTTTTTATTAAACTCTCGGCGCAGCGTTTCCACCTCACCGCGAGCGCTTGGATTTGGCAAACGTGCGTATAAGTCTTCCACTAATTTCTCTTGAGCAAAACCAAACAGCTGTTTGTCTATCACTCTAAACTGTTCGATGCAGTGCTCATGCCCTACTCGGTCAAATTCACTGATCGCTTGTTCTTGCTCATACACCTCATTCACAAGTTGCGAGTAGAACTGATATTGGAACGCCAGTAATAAGGACTCCGGTTCGCTCTGCCAAGTACGAGCAAGTATGCTCCAAGCGGATAACTCTTGTTCATCTAATCTTGCGCTAATACGGTTAAAACGCACCAATTCATACAAAGCGTCTAGCTCAATTGGCAATATTTTTAGCTGTTGCATAGAGCGCAGGCTTAGCTGCTCAGTAAAGGCTTCGACATCCATTTGCAGTTCAATACACAACTCCTCAAGCAAAGCATCATGAGTGGCAAGTTGCTCATTGACAGTATCCATTTGCCCTTGCGATATTGGGCTTTGCTGCGCATCAAAAACGTTTGCTACACTAGGGTCAATGCGCTGTTCATTAATCGCGGTAGTGGCTTGATACAACCACTGCAAAGGTTCAAGTAGTGAGCCCCAATCCGTATTTGAGTTTCGGTAGTGGCTACCAATAACGGCAATTGCCACCTGCGCCGACTCAACAAATTTCTTCTGCTTAGATTCAAAATCTTGCATTGCATCAATCGCATTAAGCCAGTCGTTGACATCACCCTTTAAGCCGTCTTTTCTTAATCCTGCATAACTGGCCTTCATTTTTCTAAAGTCGCCTGATAAGAAGCGCCACCACTTTTTACCTGTGGTGGAAAATGTGCCGCGAAGCGCTGTCCAATCGTAATCAAATGCCGCATCGACAAACTCACTTTCTAGGGTTTGTCTATCCGTTTGCAACGACAAGCCTTGCTCGGCAAACTGTAAAATCGCTTCGCCCTGTTGTGACCACTTTGAAGTATCGCTATTTAAGCCTTGTAAATTTGGCTTTGAGGCAATCATCTGCAATGAAGCAAGCGCTTTTAAGGCATCACTATATGACTCTATAGGTAAGGTAAGATTGGCGCTGCTTGCTAAGGTTTTAACCTGTTCAATTAACTGACGTTTTGCTTCCACCAGCTTTGATGACAGTGTTTTGCTACTGGAAAGCAGTGCCGGTGAGGCTTCACACAAGGTAGTCGGGTTAAAGGCATTGTCCATTGGCGAGCCATGCGCGCTCAGGTAATCCACTAACTCTTGAATATTGCCCAGCGCTTGTTTGTATTGGCTTTTTGACCACTGACTGATAATTGGCGTGATTTCAGGTAATAGGGTTTTATCAATGTCGCACTCTTGCAGGTGTTGCTCAGCTTGCAATGAATGGCCTAGTGCCACTTGATAACTAACGCCAGTATCGGCAATCGGCGTATTCACCGCTTTGCTGTAGTTATCCAATTGGGCGCGCAACGCCACCAATTTTTGGATATCATCACTGCGCTGAGGGGTCACTGGCGCTTTTTGCAGTAAAGTCTCTTCAAGAGAGCCTAACACCGCTTTTTTATTGGCTTTGTGCGAGTGAAGCTCAAGTACCGAATCACCAATATTGCAATTATCTAAACGTCGTTTTACCACATCTAATGCGGCCATTTTCTCAGCCACAAATAACACTTTTTTATCGTCTGCTAAGGCTTGCGAAATAATATTGGCGATAGTTTGCGATTTACCTGTCCCCGGCGGCCCTTGAATTACAAGGTTCGCGCCAGATTTAGCCGCTAATACCGCTTCAGTTTGGCTAGAATCGGAATCAAGCACCAATTGAATGGCTTCGGCTTTATTAACATCCATGGGCGTGGAATCTAAACGCGTGCTGTCAGATTCAAAACCGCCACCGAATAGCTTTTGAATCACGGCATTTTCTGACGGTTTTTGTCCATCAGGCCACGCCTCATCAGACAGGTCTTGGTACATCTGAAACTTACCAAAAGAGAAAAAGCTCAGGGCAATTTTGTCACTCACCACCTGCCAGCGTTTTTCTTTTGCTACCGCTTCGCTGACTAGCTCAAAATAGTGCTGTAAATCAAACTCGCCATCGTCGCTTTCACATTTAGGCAGTTCAATGGCAAAATCCATTTTGAGTTTGGCTGCAAGGGTTAAGTTGGTACCCAGATCCGCTTCGGTGTATCTAAGCTTAAATGCATCACCGGCTTCTGCGCGGGTCAGTTTAACGGGAATTAAAATCAGCGGAGCGTAACGGGCTTTACTAGAATGGTCGTCTTCGTACCATTGCAAAAAGCCGGTGGCAATATACAAAAGATCCACACCTTGCTCTTGCACATAAGTGAGCGCTTCTGAGTGAATTTTAAGTAGACGAGTATCTAAACTGCGGCGAAATAATTGAGTTTGCAGTGAATTATCTTCGTGGCGTTTATCGCCAACACTGCCTTGCAGATGCTCGGTCAATTCACTCAATGACAAAGGTGAATTTTCATCTTCTAAAGCATCAGGAGCGGCAATGAATTTCATTTCCCGACTCTTATTCACCAAAGTATCAAAAACCTGAGTGGATTTTTCATCCACAATTTCTAAAACCTTAGCACCCTTACCTAAGCTAAGCAGTGTGTTGCCACGCAACCCCATATCCAAGAGCTCTTGGCGACTTTTTTCAAACACACTTTTGATTTTCATACTCATATCTATCGCAAATTTTCTTTAATATTCAGACGTTAACTGATACATCCTCCATTGCATCACATCGCATACGAATGTGTAGACGGTATTATTAGTTTCCATTTCTTAAACAGCCCGCCACACAAGGCTTGTACCCTATGCCGAATTGCCTCGTGAAACTGTGATACAGGTGTAATTAGGGAACATTGAATTAATGTAAATAAAATCATGTAATTACCGCTGCATAAAGCGCAGTAACTCGAACAATTCAGAATGCATAACCTAAATTCTGGCGCGATTTGCTTTATCGGCCAAACCACACGCAAAAATCGGGTTTTAAGTTTCAATAATTGCCAAGGCTTCATCCTTGCTTAAAAAAACAGCCTAACGTTAAAATCGCGAGCCATATTCAACCAAGTGCTTTGAACAATGTATATTGAACAACTGATGATGTTACTGGCGGTCGTCGAGCGAGCCTCTTTGCTGTTGATGGCACTGTATTTTCTGACTCATACGCAAATTTTTCAGGCCATCATTACGAAACAAAGCCGCAGTAGTATGGAACTGACCATACTGACGTTGTTTTTTACCCTATTTGCAATTTTCAGCACTTATACCGGAGTTAATGTCGAAGGTTCGCTGGTGAACGTGCGTATTATCTCTATTGTTTCTGGCGGTATTTTGTTTGGCCCTTGGGTTGGTATCCCTGTAGGGTTAATTTCTGGTGTGCACCGTTATCTTATTGATCTAAATGGCCCCTCTTCGATTCCTTGCCTTATCACCAGTGTAACGGCGGGGCTGTTAGCCTCATGGGTACATATTCGAGCCAATTACGCTCACTATGCCAAATATGGCGTGTTGGTCGCCGCAATATGTGAAGTAATGACCATGGGGTTAATTCTCATTCTAAATGACGATAAAGTGCTGGCATATTCGATTGTGCATGCCATTGCCCTACCTATGATCATTGGCGCTTTGTGCGTAAGTTTGATTATTAAGTGGCTACAAGATACCGAAAGTGAAAAAGACAAAGTCGCGGCTTATCAAGCCAAGCAAGCATTAAAAGTAGCGAACCAAACCCTACCTTTCATTCGCCAAAATACGGGCGATGCCCTAAAGAAAGTATGCGATATTATTCGCGCCGAAACCTATGCCGATGCGGTGGCAATTACTGATACTAAAGATGTGCAGGTGTATGTGGGTTATGGTGAAGAGCAGTTTTATAATCATCACACTCAGGTCAGTTTGATGACCTTAAAAGCGATTCAAAACAACACCATCATAGAAAGTAACGACATCCGTGAGCATGCCTTTCGTTCGTTGATGATTATCCCATTATCCGAAAATGGACAAGTCACGGGCACACTGAAAATCTTCTTTAGTAAGCCCCACCAAATTACTCTATCGCTACATGAAATGGCGATTGGTTTATCACAACTTATCTCCACACAGTTGGAAGTGGCTAAAGTTGAACAACTTAAAGTGATGGCCAATGAAGCTGAGTTTGGTGCACTGCAAAATAAAATAAATCCGCACTTTTTGTTCAACACCTTAAATGCCATCTCAACACTTATTCGTATTGAACCAGATAGAGCTCGCGATTTGGTCGGTAAACTGGCCGGATTTATGCGCTTTAACCTTGAGAACGTGGCAGAAATGATTCCACTTGAAGCTGAACTGCAACAAGTCGACGACTATGTATCGATTGAAAAAGCCCGCTTTGGTACCAAGCTAACCGTACAATTTGATATCGATGATGTGGCTGTCTCTGTGCCACCTTTGATTATTCAGCCGTTAGTGGAAAATGCCATCGGCCACGGCATAGTGCCAAAAGGCAGCGGCGGCACGGTAAGCATTTCGGTAAAACAGCAAGATGATCGCGTTAAAATCACCGTCTGTGATGATGGCGTAGGAATACCACAAACCGTAATAGATGGCGTGCAAGCCGGCACTTTAGATTCAAAACGCATCGGTTTAAATAATGTGCATCAGCGCATTAAACTCTTGTATGGTCAAGGTTTAGATATTCAGCGCCTTAATTCTCTATTTCAGGATCAGGAGCTTCAAGATCAGGGGCTTCAAAATCCAGAGTCTCCAGTATCCGGTACTCAAATCTCATTCACTATTCCATTGGGAGCAACACTGTGAAAACCGCCATCGTAGTAGAAGATGAATATTTAGCCTGTGAAGAGCTTAAATACTTAATTCGCAAATACAGCGACTTAAACATCATTGCTGAATTTAGCGATGGATTACAGGCATTGGAATTTTTGCAATCCACACAGGTTGATGTGGCGTTTTTGGACATTAATATTCCTTCAATCAACGGCATGATTTTGGCTAAAAGCCTGTATAACTCTAAATCTCAGCCTGCGATTATTTTTACTACCGCCTATAAAGAGCACGCAGCTGAGGCCTTTGAAATCGAAGCCTTTGATTACCTGCTCAAGCCCTATACCGAAGATCGCGTCGAAAAAACACTGAATAAGCTCACCACTGAATTAGCTGGTAGCGACGCACCGAATCCAGCCTCTGACAGCAGCGTCAATCTGTATCAAGGTAGCCGTATTCGAGTCATTGAAGTCAATGATATTCTGTTTGCCTCAGCCAACGGTAAAATCACCGATATTGAAACCCTACACGGCGCGTTTACCTCGCCGATGATGCTCAGTGAATTTGTTGAGAAAGTCGATAATGCTAAATTCTTTAAAGCGCACCGCTCTTATTGGGTAAACTTAGAAAAAATAGAAGAGATCACCCCTTGGCACAGCGGTACTTATCGTTTGAAATGCAAAGGCGTAGCAACACAAATTCCAGTGAGTCGCTCGAATATCAAAGAGTTTCGTGAACGTATGGGCTTGTAATTCATTCCGTATTTTTGCATTTCATTCTCACATTGATACAGTTCATTTTCTATCATCCCCTTGCCATTGAAGCCTTAAAAATAATCTCTTAATTTACACGCAATTGATTTATTTTTGAGGCATCTCATGAGCACTACTCTTCGCTCTCGCGACAAATGGTCGACGTTACTCGGCACCGTTTTAATTGAATTTGCATTAGGCTCTGTTTACACATGGAGCTTATTTAACGCCCATCTGGCAGACAAGTTGGACGAACCCGTTAAGCAAGTGGCGTTCTCATTTGGTCTGCTCAGCCTTGCACTAGCAGTCGCATCATCGCTATCGGGTAAACTGCAAGAACGCTTTGGCATCAAAAAAGTCATCGCATTTTCTGGGCTGTTGCTTGGGGCGAGTCTGTACCTTACCTCTGTTGCTTCTAGCTTAACTGCGCTTTATGTGTGTGCGGGTTTCTTAGTGGGTTTTGCTGACGGTACTGGCTATCTATTGGCCCTCACCAACTGCATTAAGTTTTTCCCTAACAACAAAGGCATTGCATCTGCCTGCGCGATTGGCGCGTACGGTTTGGGTAGTCTGGGCTTTAAATACATTAATATGTATTCACTGACACACTTTGGCTTGTCGTACTCATTTGAAGTATGGGGCGTCACCGCTATGGTGCTCGTGTTAATTGGCGCTATGCTAGTGAAAGATGCGCCAAAACAAACTGCGCAAAACACCGCGAATGCCGAATCTCATCACCATTTAACTCTGCAAGAAGTGCTTAGGAAACCTCAGTTTTACATGCTAGCACTGATGTTTACCACGGTATGTATGTCGGGCTTGTACGCTATCGGGATTGCCAAAGACATCGGTCAAAACTACGTACACCTATCCATGGACATCGCCGCAACTGCCGTCTCTGTGATCGCCGTTGCCAACTTAGGCGGACGTGTCGTACTTGGAGTCCTGTCTGACAAAATTACACGCGTGTATGTGATTACCATTGCATTGGTTATCTGCCTTGCCGGGGTGAGCGTTCTAATGTTCATTCCGCCAACACAAAATACCTTCTATTGGTCACTGGCCTGTATTGCATTTAGCTTTGGCGGAACCATCACCGTATATCCGTCTTTGGTGAGCGACTTCTTTGGCTTAGAACATGTTGCGAAAAACTACGGCTTAATTTACCTAGGTTTTGGTATTGGCAGTTTTGCAGGTTCGGTTATTGCCTCACTGTTTGGCGGATTCTTAGCCACCTTCCACGTAATGTTGGCGCTTATTCTGATTTCGATTGTGCTCTCTATCATTATCAAAAAACCAAACCGTCAGCTTGCGATCGCTTAATTAGGTTTAGGCATAACCGGGGCTTAGGCTGAATATAAAGAGAAAGCCAGTTCACATGTGAACTGGCTTTTTGTTGTCATGGATCTTTTATGCCTGCTATCAATGGTAATCCATCACCATAGAAGCCTGTAACTGGTAACCCATCGAAATATTGCTTGTGCCATCTACGATATAGACATCCTCTGTGGTTAATGAGGATTGCATTACTCCTTCCACCCACACGGGATATTGCACCGTTCGCATGGCGTAGCCTTTAGTATATGACACTCGCACAATTTGATTGGCTGGCGGAGGAGGCATATGAATGCACGCCCCTGCCACTGGCACCAATAAAAACTCAGTGGCGACCATGGCATCAGAGAATTGAATGGGCACTAAAAAGCCGGGAATGCGCACGTTTTTACCATCAAATTCGGTGGTAAGGGACTGTGAGGCGAGCTTTTGCGCTTCAATGTACGCCTCACGCATATTTAGCAGTTCAATGGCATCAATATTATCTTGCTTAAGCTCTGCTAGTATCGTCGTTAGCTGTTCTTCATCTGCGGGCTCAGTGGAATGCATCAGGGTAAATACGTTTTGTATTTTACTTAAATGCTCACGACTCAGCTCTGGAAGCACAATCGGATTGGGCGCAGCTGCGGGTCTTAAGTTATCCCAATCGACGGTAATGGCAGTGCTAGCAATCGCACTATTGGCAAATACGCTTAAAGTGAACAACGAAAATAGAAGACAAATACACTTTTTAACATCCATGTTGACTACTTATATCCTTAAATAACTGTGTTAACGTCATTGCGCTAATCAGCAGGTCTATCGACTGGCTAACACATAACCTTGCAAGTCGACAAACCTGAGATTGATTTACCTTTGTCTAAGTCACCCTTGCTTAAAGCTACCCTTGCTTAAACTACTATTATTTAAGCTATAAGGTGTTTTTGTAAATCACGCCATCTTTCATGATCAGCTGAATGGTCTCAGGACTGTCCACACGTTTTTCCGCACCAAACCATTTATCACCCGTGCCCACCACTGAAAAGTCTTGCAGAGGGTTGCCATCCAGTAGCAATACATCGGCATACGCTCCCACTTCAATCACACCTAATTTTGCCTCTGGGTAAGGGTTAGTGAAATCACCCGTTAGCGTGGCAATTTCACCGCCGATTGAGGTCAAGGTTTTTAATGATTCATACGGGCCAAAAAAGTCATTATTGAGCTTTTTCTCGTAGGCAATTTGGATATTACAGGCGTCGACAGAGCCTACGCAGTCGGTTTGAAAACCGCGCTTAACCGGACACTTTTTCATGTTCGGAATGTAGTTTTTAAAAGACTCGGTAGCAGACTTCGCTTTGCGATAACTCGAAGGAACGTTTTTAATGGCGGGGATATCCATCAGGCCCGGATCAAAAGCGGTTAAGTTGGTGGTGATATACGCGCCTTTGTCGTTCATTACCTCGGCAATCTCACAGTCAAACGAAAAGCCATGTTCAATGGACATGACGCCCGCATCAAGTGCGCCTAAAATGGCTTCTTTACGGTAGGAGTGCGCCATTACGTAACTGCCGTAGCTTTCAGCCACTGCGACCGCCGCCGATAACTCTTCTGGTGAACCTGCAAGTAATTGCCATGGGTCAAACGCGGAGACTACGCCGCCAGATTGCATGTATTTGAGCTGAGTAGCGCCCATGCGAAAGTTATTACGCGCGTATTTTTTAACATCCCCTACGCTATCCACTTCTTGCGCCATATTCAGGCGAGTAAAGTTCGACTCTTGACCTACCGGCGCCGAATAGTTGGCAAAATCAGCGTGTCCTCCGCGGGTACTCAAAAATGCTCCTGACGGATAGTAGCGCGGTCCAATAATCTCACCTGCATCGATGGCGCGGCGCAGGCCACCATTTGCACCGCCAGCATCTCGCACTGTGGTAAAGCCTTGCATAAGATACATTTGCGCCATGCGCGAGCCGTGTATAGCAAAGTCTTCCCAGGTTTTACCTGACTCCATCGCCGGCAAACTTGGGCCCATCAGCATTAAGTGAGCGTGGTTTTCAATAAAACCTGGGGTTAGAGTTTTGCCCTTACCATCAATTATAAGTGCATCGTCACGGACAGTGATTTCGTCACCAGAAATGCTTTTGATTTTATTCCCTTCAATCAAAACATGATGGTTTTCATACAATTTGTTTTCTGTACCATTAAAAATATCCACATTTTTAAATACTGTCTGCGGTAGCGGCGCTTGTTCAGTAGCTAAAGCCATAGAGGTCATCAGCGCGAGTGTTGACGTTAATACAACCTTTTTCATTCATAAGTCCTTCTATGAAAAATACCTTAAGTTTTGGGGGGCACAGCTAAGCTGTACTACAGGAAAAGTTTAGTTGTATTTTGGGATTTGAATGGTTTATTTTTCAGAGAAAGTTCAATTATTTCAATCACAAGAGAGTTATGTGAGTAGGTTCTCAATAATCGATGAAAGGTTTAAGGCGTTACGCCACTTCAATACTATTTAGAAAAGAGATGCACAAAGAGGCTGCATATAAAAAGTATTAAAGTAGCGCCAATAGAAGGCTTACAGAACCACTATGAAAAAATCGGTGACATTCCATAGCTAGGTATCACTATCAGTAGCACCCCAAGCACGATCAAAAATAGTCCGGCCAGACATTTCACTAATGTCGGCAATACAACACTGATGCTAGAACGTGTTGATTTGGTGTAATACTGGATAAATTTGCGTCCGGTGACCGTTAAAAAAGCGATACTGGACGTGGTTATAGCAGTGCCTATCGCCATTAAAAAAGCGCCAATGACCCCAAGCCAATACAGATGCGTTAAGTTTGCAAAGAACAGCACTAAGATAGCTCCAGAGCACGGTCTTAACCCTATACTCAAGATAATCATTAAGTACTCCTTCGGCTTCGAGATAGTATTTAATTCAGCAGCATTCGCTGAGTGTTTGTGCCCGCAAGCACAGTTGTCACCATGTTGATGATGCTGATTGGCTTTACTCGACGCATACAGATACTTAACCGCGCTATAGATAAGCTGAATGCCCAATAGAGCCACCAATACGCCGCTGTAAGTAGCTAATTCGCTGACGGTGGTATTAAGCTTGCGCATAGTTTGATGAAACACAAAAACAAACGTGCTGACCAAACCTACCGCAACAAGCGCCTGCACAACCGCAGAACACATGGTGATAAAGATGCCCGCTTTAAGTCGCGTTTCATTGGTTGCCAAATAGGTGCTAACCACCACTTTACCGTGGCCGGGACCTAACGAGTGCAATATTCCATATAAAAAGCACACGCCTAATATAATAAAATCAGCTTTGCTATCACCGCTATAAAACTGCTCCGTCAGATAATCCAATGACTCTTTTTGCAGATGGATGCTGTTCAGTAAAATGACTGGCCACAAAAACCATAACGCCACAACAACAAGTGCCAGTACGACAGCAATCACCAGCATAGATTTAGACATGCTTACTTTTGCTTGAGCTAGTGGTGCAGATAGTGGCTTTTGTTGAAAAATCGGCTGCGATGCCTCAAGGGGAGTGATTTTATTTATTTTCATTTTGGCAACGGTCCATGTTTACAACTAAAGCTCAGTGTTTGGGTAAATACTTTGCCCAATTGGGTATCAGGAGTGGCGTCAACGGGTATCGACATGGCTTTATTGACTTGCGAAGCCGTTGGATGCGGCTCAATCAAAGATGAAGAGCAATAAGGCGCAAGAGTACTGGCAAATTGTACGTCACTAGCGGCTCGCCAAGACATATCCACGTAATAAGAAGGATCAAAAATGCGCAAAGCGAGCTTTTTGCCATCAAATAGATAAGGTTTCTTTAACAGCAAGGTAAAGCTCAAAATCGCTTTGCCTTTGACTTCCTTTAACTTCGCATCGGTGACTTCTTGATATTTGAAAGAGTGTTTACCTTCATCCAAATAAGTGAAGTCATGGGAAGGTCGCATGTTATCAATCACAGAGGCTGAAATAGTGTTCAACGTCTGTTGTCGATGCTCGGGCGACATATCTTCACCATCGAACAAATACGCAGTCGTCATCCTATCAAACGTCCATTCCATCTTAAAACCATCAATAGCTTGGCTATTACCTAGTATTTGCGTCTTAGTATCTATCCACGAGTGCGGATGAGCCACTGCTGACTGGCAAAATAGCCACAGCAACAGGGTAACTAATACAGTTCGAAATGTCGGTTTGATAGGATGCATATTGTGCCTACTTCATGCTATTAGCGATAACAGTTACGTTATGTTTAAAGGCTTTCGCGTAAGTATTTGCCTCGTCAGTCAAAGACAGCGCTTCTGGGTACAGCTCACCACCCTCTTTGGCGCCACTTGCCGCCGCCACTTGCTTAACTAAGCGCGGGTCGGTTTGGTCTTCCATAAAGTAAACTTTTACTCCTTCAGATTTGATCTGATTGATAAGTTCAGCAATATGTTGAGCACTGGCTTCAGACTCTGTTGAGTAGCCTTGTGGTGCAAGGAAATCCACATTGTATTGCGCGCCAAAATAACCAAACGCATCATGGCTAGTCAGCACTTTGCGTTTTTCTCTTGGAACGGCGTTCAACGTTGTCTCGGCCCAAGCATTAAGATCAGACAATTGTTTGATGTATTGTTCGCCGTGTTGCTTAAAGTAACCCGCATCTTCCGGATCAGCTTTGATCAACGCATTCATTACGTTAGTGGCGTACGTTACACCGTTTGCCATGCTGTTCCATGCGTGAGGATCAATGATTTTTTCGCCATCATCAATCATGCTACGAGTTTGAATGCCGTTAGATGCAGTCACTACCTCGCCTTTATAGCCAGATGCTTTGACTAAGCGATCCATCCAACCTTCTAAGCCCAAGCCACTAACAAATACAACGTCAGCTTTGTTTAAAGTCACGCTGTCTTGTGGTGCAGGAGAAAATGAATGAGGGTCGCTTTCAGCGCCAATTAAAGTGGTTACCTGCACGTGTTCGCCGCCAACTTGCTGCACGATATCACCCAGTACAGAGAAGCTCGCTACTGCATTGACTGTTCCGGCCATAGCGGTGCTGCTTGCTGCAAGAGCCAAAGTGACACTTGCAATTTTTAATAGTTTCATTGGGGGTTTCCTAATAAGTAATGACATCCATTACTGTCGAAGCATTCCTTTCTTGCTTCCACAGAAAATAGACAGAATAAAAATAAACATAGCGACCAAAATAATGGCAGGTCCTGCCGGTATGGATTGGAACCAAGACCAGCTCAAACCAAGTAGTGAGCTGACCATGCCAAACACAATCGAAATCATCAGCATATGCGGTAATCGGTCAGTCCAGCATCGCGCTGAAATGGCTGGCAACATCATTAAGCCCACCGACATTAACGTGCCTAGCACCTGAAAACCTGCGATAAGATTTAATACCACCAGCCCCATAAATAAGGCATGGATATAGATGGAATAGCGACTGGAATAAATAGAGAAAAAGCTTGAGTTAAAGGACTCATAAACAATCGCTCTATAGCAAATAGCCAGTGTTAAAAGGGTGATGCTCACCACCACGCCAATAAAGACTAATGCGCCGTTATCCACTGCCAGCAGTGAGCCAAACAGTAGATGTAATAGATCAATGCTGTTCTTGCGGTACGATACCAAAATCACCCCTAAGGCAAGTGACCCTAGATACAGTCCGGCAAAGGTGGAATCTTCACTAAGTTTGGCTCGCTTACTGATCCAACTGGAGGTGAGCGCGACAAATAGTCCGGCAATAAAACCGCCTACACCCATATAAAACAGTGACATCCCCGCAAACAGGTAGCCAATGGCCACGCCCGGTAATACCGCATGCGACAGCGCATCACCGACTAAGCTCATGCGACGTAATAATAAAAATATGCCCAGTGGCGGTAAGCTAAAAGACAGCACGACACAGGCAACAAGTGAGCGTCGCATAAAGCCAAACTGGCAATACGCATCGAGAATATGAATGGACATAGTGTTAGTCTGTTACCTGATTTACGTTATTTTGTTCAAAAATCGCCTGTCCATTACTCAACCGGATAATGTCGGTAAAGTAGCTTTCAACCATTGAGATATCGTGCAACACCGCCACAATGGTTTTACCCTTGCGGTGAAGCTCTAAAATGAGATTTAAAATCAGCATTTGGGTATCTTCATCAATACCGGCAAAAGGCTCATCCATTAGCATTATTGGCGCATCTTGTACCAATAAGCGGGCAAATAACATACGCTGAAATTGCCCACCGGATAAGCGATTGATGCTGGTCTTTTTAAGCTCGGTAATCCCGACTTGTTCTAGTGCCCAATCGACGTTTTGCATGTCTTTTTTCGACAAACGTCTAAAAATGCTTTTTCTCGGCCAGCACCCCATAGAAACCACTTCAAACACATTGATTGGAAAATCCTGATCAATGTTTGATTTTTGCGGCAACCAAGCAATGCCTTTTTTGTCTATATTTTCTAGGCTTGTGCTACCTGAAATAGCAGGAATTAACCCACAGAGTGTTTTCAATAACGTTGATTTACCTACCCCATTCGGCCCTACAATGGCAGATAAAGAACCTAGCTTTACCTGACCGGATATGGAGTGACACACTGCTTTGTTCTGATAGCCAATGACTAAATCATTAAAGTGAATCATGCTAGAGAGATCGCCCATTTAATTGCCAACCATAAAACGCAAAGCCCTACCGTGCCCAGCAACACTCGATTGAGTGCAGACATCGCCAGCAGATAACGCTCGTCATTGGTGTTTTCAGTTGCTTTGATATTCATTAAATGTGATAGAGTTCAAATAATTAGGTCGGACGTTATAACATAACATTTCCGATTTGAATAATATTGATGTACAAGTACTGTAATATCATAATTACTAACCTATTGTTTAATAACAATAAAAACTAACAGACCTTCATTTCCTGAATTTAACTTTGCTAAATTGCACGAAATAACGACATTCAACGCTTAGCAAAAAGAGAGACTGACGATTTTTACTCTCATGGATAAAACCAAGCACCTTTGCAACATCAAAGGCACTTGGTTGATCATGCAAAAACTCAGTTGTCTGCCTAATAAACTTTTAAAAATATGAGGGTTAACCATTAAGTGGTGTAAACATCCCATAAAGCCCTATATTTATTCTTACCAATGTCGTCAAATTTATGTGCATTGCCGTGGCTAAATTGATAAGGTGATCGACACATGCACTACCAATGACTAATAGTTTGAATAATCAACAAGGTATGGTTAAGTTCCAATCGCTTAACAAGTGGTACGGCGATTTTCACGCCCTAAAAGACATCGATTTATCAATCCACAAAGGCGAGATTGTTGTGATCTGTGGCCCGTCAGGCTCCGGTAAATCAACGCTTATTCGTTGCATCAATCAGCTTGAGCCTTTTGATAGCGGTGAGCTTAGCGTGCTTGAACATACCTTACCCTGCCCGTTTAAAAACCCCGGCAAGGTGGGGATGGTTTTCCAACACTTCCACCTATTCCCGCATTTAACGGTTCTTGAAAATCTCACTCTTGCGCCCATTCGCACTCTAAAGAAAAGTAAGCAAGAAGCAGAAGAAGTGGCGATGCACTATCTAGAGCGCGTGCATATTCAAGAGCAAGCACACAAATATCCAGTACAACTTTCTGGCGGACAACAGCAACGCGTCGCTATTGCACGCTCTTTATGCATGAAGCCTGAGCTATTATTATTTGATGAGCCCACTTCAGCCCTTGATCCTGAAATGATCAATGAAGTGCTTGATGTTATGGTCGATCTTGCCAAAGAGGGAATCACTATGGTTTGCGTGACTCATGAAATGGGCTTTGCCAAAAAAGTCGCCGACCGCGTTATTTTCATGGATGAGGGACAAATAGTGGAATCAAATAGTCCGCAGGCATTGTTTGAAAACCCGCAACACAAACGCACGCAAGCTTTCCTCAAGCAGATCTTAAGCTACTGATGTTTGGGCGTATTATTAAACCCACCCTGTTTGCCATACTGCAAATCATTGTTCTGGCGGCGGCAGTCACTTGGATATTGAATTCGGGCGCACAGGCTATGGGCTATCACTGGCAATGGGATAGAGTGCCGGATTACATTGCTATCTATGAAGATGGCCAGTGGTGGTCTGCCGAATTGCTCGACGGATTACTAGTCACAATACAGATCTCTTTGATTGCTCTCGTGGCCACGCTAGGAATAGGTTTAGTGACCGCGCTTCTAAGAAACTCCAATTCTGTGGTGGGCAGAACATTAGCCACCAGCTATGTGGAACTGATTCGTAACACCCCGTTGCTTGTGCAAATTTATCTTTTGTATTTTGTATTTGGCCCCGTCATTGGGCTGGATAGATTCAGCACCGCAGTATTGGCACTGGCACTGTTCCAAGGCGCGTATACTGCGGAGATTTTTAGAGCGGGGCTGAACAGCATTGCTCGTGGGCAGTTTGAAGCGGCTCACTCTCTCGGCTTATCCCGCCTATCTACCTTTTGGGATGTGATTCTGCCACAAGTGATTCAAAGAACATTACCTCCATTAACCAATGAGGTGATTTCGCTGATTAAAAACTCTTCTATAGTGAGTGTTATGGCTGTATTTGACCTAACCACTCAAGCCAGAAACATTGTTTCTGAAACCGCGATGCCGTTTGAGATTTGGTTCTCGGTGGCCATCATTTATCTTGCGCTAACTCTTTCACTCTCTGCCATTGCCGCTTGGTTAGAACATAAGCTTGGCGCTAACTGGCGAACCCAATAAGGACGACTCAGCATGAAGCTATTTAAAACCGCCATTACGGCACTCCTGACACTCGCTGTCAGCTTGCCTGCATTTGCCACTAATACGCAAAACACAGCTACACCAAATTTAGACAAAATAAACGATAGAGGCACTTTGCGAGTTGGCATGTCGACCTTTGTCCCTTGGGCAATGCGCAATAAACAAGGCGATCTAATTGGTTTTGAAATTGATGTTGCGAAACGCTTGGCCGCCGATTCTGGCTGGAAAGTAGAGTTTGTGCCAACCGCTTGGGACGGCATTATTCCATCACTACTCTCACAAAAGTTTGATGTGATCATCGGCGGTTTATCCATTACCGAAGCTCGCTCAAAAAGCGTTCTGTTTACCGACCCTTACTCGCACTCTGGAGTGCAATTAGCAGCCAGTAAAGAGCTGGCGAAGGGCTTTAATAAAGTGTCAGACTTTAACTCTCGCCGCATCAAAATAGCGGCTCGTCGCGGCGCCGTTACCGTGCAAGTGGCGCGTGAAACCTTCCCTAAAGCGAAGATTCTTCAATTTGATGATGAAGCCCAAGCCTTTCAAGAAGTGCTAAATGGCAATGCACAGGCCGTGATTGCATCCAGCCCTAAACCTGAGCAGGAAGCCATCAGGCACTCGGACTCATTGTTTATTCCGTTTACTGAGCGACTATCACAAGGCAATGAAGCCTTTGCGGTACGTTTAGGTGAAACCGATAAAGCAGAATTCTTTAACCAATGGATCAAAGATCGCACTGAAGATGGTTGGCTCAAAGAGCGCTATGAATACTGGTTCTCGACTTTAGATTGGCAAGATCAAGTGGCTCAAGGCCAGTAGGCTGATCAATAAGTGAACCGTGCTTGTTAATAGTGAGCACAGTTCACTTAATACTGAATTAAAACAACGCCATACAAAGCAATTAATACTAGGAATAACGTGAGCAGACGCAACACACCCATTAAAGCAGCAGTATCCACTAAAGCAACAGGCCCCACTAGCAAGCGCTATTGGTATCAGAGCCTCAATCTATTAGACGGTGTCTTGCTGGCAATTATGGGTGTATTCCTCGCTTGGCTATATTACCGCTCCGCTGTCGGCATCAATTACCATTGGCGATGGCAAGACGCTATACGTTTGATTTTTGTTCCTCCTTCTGAGGGCAAGCTCCCCTACTTCTTCCAAGGCCTAGTGGCAACACTGCGCCTAAGTCTTTGGAGCATGGTGCTCGCACTCTCTTTTGGCACCTTACTTGGCATTGCGAGGCATTCAAAACTGGCGCTATTCAAAACGCCAGCACTGCTGTTTATTCAGTTGGTACGCAACATTCCACCTTTGGTGTTTGTGTTCATTTTTTACTTCTTTATCTCCAATCAACTGATCCCGCTACTTGGCTTACAAAGCCTGCTTCGTGAGCACCAAGGCGACCTTAATGGCGTACAGCAGTTTCTATTTGGCCCAGCTAATTTGTGGGAAAACTTAGCTTCGGGCGTGATCTGCATTGGCTTATTGTCATCGGCCTACATAGCGGAAGTGATTCGCGGCGGCCTTGAAAGCATACCTAAAGGACAGTGGGAAGCGGCCGACTCGTTGGGTCTTTCTGGGCTTGATAAATATCGATTTGTGATTGGCCCGCAGGTGCTCACCGCCATTACACCACCTTTGGCGGGACAAACCATTTCTCTGGTCAAAGACACTTCGATTGTCTCGTTAATTTCCATACAAGAGATGACCTTTGTCGGCACAGAGATGGCCAATTCATCAGGCATGATTTTTGAAATTTGGCTGATTGTTGGCGTTGTGTATTTCTGTTTGTGCTTTGCACTGTCACGCCTGTTTAATCGAATAGAAAAACGCTCTAGAGCGTATTTGTAATTGCTATACTAATCACTCTAAGTAAGTGATCAGAAATAACACAGGAAAAATACTCAAGAACAAGGTGGGGTTTTTCGATAAGTAGTTATTCTATAATCAAAAATTCTAACGCAGTTCTCGAGTATTTTAACAAACTAGAATGGCCCGTTATTTAACCCGATTAGTACTAGTAAACCGTAATATTGACCGAGCTGCAGGTATTATTATTACAGGCTTTGATTTCATGCTTGCCTGATAACGATTGTGCATCTATTTGGTTTGCGCTCACATTGCCATCTAAATACCAGCGTACATCTGGGCTAGAAGCTTTTAATGACAGAATTTGTCCTGCATAAGGATAAATATGACTGCCGTCTTCGGGCTGAATAATATCGATAAAGCGTTTTGACTTAGAGTGCACTTTCTCCCATGACAACAGTTCTTGCGGCCAATTATTTGCTACAGATAAACGTTTATCTCGGCGCAGCGTTCTTGGCGTAACGCCATCAATGGTCCATGCCAGACGTTTTTGCTGACAATTGGCTTTCGAAACCATCTCAGCGGCTAGACCACTCGGCCAGCAAATTGACACTTTCTCCACAGCTTTGGGTTTTTCTACCTCAGTCACGTCTTTAGGCAATAAATCAAACACATCGAATAGAATTGGCGCAGCCATCGTGGCGCCGGTTTGCCCAACATATGGTGAACCGTCAGGTCTGCCCATCCACACCCCGACCGTATAATCATTGCTGGTGCCAATAGCCCAAGCATCACGAAAGCCAAAACTGGTACCCGTTTTCCAACCGATTTTTCTACCAAATTTAGCGCGAGGTCTATCTGGCGAGCGTATATCTTGCAAAATAGTGCGCGTGATCCAAGCACTTTCAGGAGTGAGCAATTGCGCTTGTTCTATTTTATCGAACTGACTGAGTCTCGGCTTTATCGCCACGCCTTGACGGCTCAGAGCGGTGTAATACATCACCAACTCACGCAGCGTTGATCCGCCTCCTCCTAACACCACCGTTAAATTCATATCAGGCAATCGTAAAGATGAACCCAAAATCTGCATTCGTTTGACAAATTTAGGCACTTGGATTTCATTTAGCAGATACACAGCCGATAGATTTTTTGAACGTTGTAAGGCTTCAGTTGCTGATACTCGTCCCTGAAAATGTTTATCAAAATTCTGCGGTTTATAAGTGCCAAACTGCATTGGAATATCCATCAACAAACTTTGCGAATGAATCACCCCTTGCTCCATCGCTTGCGCGTACACAAACGGCTTTAACGTAGAGCCGGGAGAGCGAATCGCTTTGGTCATATCGACATGCCCATAACTGCGAACGTTATCCATATCCAATGAACCTTTATAAGCAAGCACAGCGCCAGTTTTATTCTCAACCACCATCACCGCCACCGACAAATCATTAGACAACGCCGTAAACCGCTGCTTAACAATAGCATCAACATTCTGTTGTAACTCACTCTTTATAAACGTCTTTACTGAAGAGAGATTCGGTGCCTGTCCCTGAATCAAATTCGGTGTGTGTCCTTGAATCTCTTGCCGTGAATTAGCCGCTTTAAACGCCTCTGCTGAAGAAGAATTCAGTGCCTGTCCTTGAATTAAATTCGGTGTGTGTCCTTGAATCTCTTGCTGTGAATTAGCCGCTTTAAACGCCTCTACTGAAGACGAATTCAGTGCCTGTCCTTGAATTAGATTCGGTGTGTGTCCTTGAATCTCTTGCTGTGAATCTGCCGCTTTAAACGCCTTTGCTGAAGACGAATTCGGTGCCTGTCCTTGAATTAAATGCGGTGTGTGTCCTTGAATCTCTTGCGGTGAATTAGCCGCTTTAAACGCCTCTGCTGAAGACGAATTCAGTGCCTGTCCTTGAATTAAATGCGGTGTGTGTCCTTGAATCTCTTGCTGTGAATCTGCCGCTTTAAACGCCTTTGCTGAAGACGAATTCGGTGCCTGTCCCTGAATTGATTTAGGTGTATGTCCTTGAATCAAGTTGTCATTTGTCGGCTTGAAATGAGCAAGCTGGTGTTTTCTTAACTCACGAGCCAACAGGGGCACTTTGCGCTTGATTGGCTCTCGCCCGGCAATCACCACCTCTTTACTTAGCAGTTGATATTCTGACTCGGAAAGCATGTCATTTGCGATCAAACGTCTTAGTACTTTATTGCGAGCACGCTGAGCATTTTTGGGGTGACGATCGGGGCGATAGACACTTGGTCTTTGTGGAATAACAGTCAGCAATGCAGCTTCAGAGATGTTTAAGTTTTTCGACGACTTACCAAAATAGCGCTGACTGGCCGCTTCAACGCCTTCGATATTGCCTCCCATAGGTACATGGGTTAGATACAAGTTCAAGATTTGTTGCTTGCTGTAGTGCGCTTCAAGTTGTAAAGCTCGCAATATTTGAATGAGCTTGCCACCATAGGAGCGGTCGATAGGGTAAATAATGCGCGCTACTTGCATGGTCAGCGTCGAGCCGCCAGAGACGATTTTTCCATAGCGAATACGCTGATATAAAGCGCGGAAAAGCGCAGGAATATCCACCCCAATATGCGAATAAAATCGGCTGTCCTCATAAGCGAGTAGTGATTTTAAATACAGCGGTGACACCTCACTTACCGTCACAGGAATGCGAAAAGTGCCCGTGTCATCGGCAAACTGGCGCAGTGTATCGCCTTCCGCCGATAACACATTAAACGCGATACTTTTAGGGGTAGCACTTGGCAAAGGACAAGCCCAATTAAGCACTTTCCAAGCCAAGGCTAAACCAATAATGAGTGCAACTATGGCCAATGCCACAGTTGCAACCCAACGTTTTACAGACGTACTCATTTGATTTGAATACTAGAAACAGAACCAGGCTGATACACAAAGCGCTCAGGCGCATACATATCTTCAATAAACAGATTTGGCACCTCTGAAATACCTTGAGTCTCAGCGCGCATTACATAATAGAAGGTGTATGAATAACCACGCGAAAAATCAAGGGAAGTCACATAGCGGTCGTTTCTAAACTCTTCCATTTCTGCGCCAGATGACACAAAGTCCAAAGATTTCAATAGCTCTTTAGAGTCGGTGAAATCTGGATTTTCAAGCACCATCCCCGCCGGTAGATAATCCACTAACATTGCTTTATCGATATTCTCTTTCAGGTTAACCACGACTTTAGCAATGATTCTATCCCCAACATGCAGCGTAGCGCGGTTTAAGCGTTTCCCTTTGCTATCAAAGTAGGTTCTAGACACCTGCTTAAACTCTACCGAACTTTGCAGCGCATTAGGATCGGCGTACCCATCGATAGATTCCGTCACATAAGCCACATCGTGTGATTCATTTTGGAATCTATCTCCAAGTTGCATGGACACAGCTTTAGACGATGGCACCAGTTGGCCGTTTTTAGAGATTTGAATTGGTTTTTCGTTCAGCGCTTGCAAATCAAAGCCGGCCTTGGCTAGCGCATAACGCTCTTGTGTACTAAAGTAGCGGCGTTTGTTCAGCGCTTTAAAGATCGCTTTTGCAGACTCAATGCGCAGTTCAGACATTTGACGATTAATCGGCCCTTGTTTTTCTAAGTCACTGACTATCGACACAATTTTAGCGCGCGCCGATAACGACGAGTCGTAGTAATTATCATCATGCAGCTCAATAGCGTATTCGGCTTGTCTAAAGTAGTCTCGGCTACTGTGCATATCTCCAAGGCGATAGAACACAGCCCCAAGATAAGCATTACTGAGACTATTAAACACAGGCACCTCTTTTAAATACGTCTTAGCATCAGAGAATGACAGTTTCCCTGCTTGAGTTAACACATAAGCGGCATACGCTTGATCATTGATTCCAACCTCTTGGTTAAGATCACCATAAATGTACTGACGCATGCGTCTAGTGATTTTATCCAACACTGAGTTACTGACCATATTTGGGTAACGCTCATTCACTGTAAACAGGAAGCTTGCCACATAACTTGTCAGCCAAGGTTCTTCTTGCGAATACGATCCCCACAAGCCAAACCCACCTTTGCCATTTTGATAATCAGCCAAGCGCAACACCGCTTTTTGCAGCATATCAACGTCGCTTCGCTCCTCTAACACCTCTTTTTTCAGTGGCACTAGTGAGGCATCATCAAGCAACCAAGGGTAGCCAGTACTGGTGGTTTGCTCTACACAACCATAAGGGTAGTTAAACAAACCTTGTACAAAAGCGGTTGGCTCTATCTCTGGCACTCGGCTAAACGAAACTGTGCTAATGCCATGATCTTTAGGTAACACACCTTGCCACTGCGCACGCGTGACATTGACAAAATCCCCTGCCGCTAACGTTCTGGTGGTCTTTTTAGTCACGTACGGTGACGGCGAACGCACTGGAACGCGCCAATTTCGCTCAATCTGATAAGCGCGGCTATTCACGGATAAAGTCAGGTTAGTCATGGTCACTTTATTACCAACATCTACCTGCACCGCAAAGTGCGCTTTTTGTTGTGGTGCAAGCTCTAGCACTTTCGCGCTTTGTCCAACTAATCGAATACCATCGTCGGCACGCAAGCTAAGCGTCACTTTCTGCATTTCTTTGGTTTGGTTTGACGCTTCTACCATCACTTGGCTTTGATTGTTGGTGGCAAAAAATCTAGGTACTGAAAGTTCGGCGACAATTGGCGCACTTACCGTCACATCCTGCACTTTTTGTCCAAATTTAGCCCCAGCAAAAACTGTCGCGACCATTTGCACTTCGCCGTTGTAATCGGGTATTTGCAGCTGAATATTCGCTTCACCTCTTTGGTTTAATTTCACTGCTGGCAATACCTGATTAAAGGTTTTGCTTTCCACCAAATTATTAAGCGGTTTACTGGAATTAATCCCTTCATCACCACCATAACGGTGACGAATAAATGGTGAAGGACGAGACTCAAACTGTCGGGAGTACAAATCAATAATATCCGCCCCTAAACGTTTTTGTCCGTAGAACCAATTGAATATATCGGCCACTTTATAGTGCGACATATTGATGATCCCTTTGTCAGCAACGGTTAACACTACGTATGCATCTTTAAGATTGGTAGCATTATCCACTTTGACTTTAACTGTTTGCGTGGTAAAAGGTTCCAGTCTTGCTGGAGCTTGAATAGACACAGCCAGTTTTCGATGATCACGGAACAGTTTTACCGGAGCAACCGCTAACGAGCGACGCACATACGCCTTATCAGAATTAACTAGCGAACCAATCAGATATAGATCGTGACGATCAATATTGCTCGGCAATCGTAAGCGAATATTTTGTTTACCTTTTACTTGCACCGTTTTGTGCAAATAGGTTTTATCTGCCACCAATTCTAACGATACCAACCCAGCCCTTGGCGACGCCACTTGCACATTGATGTAATCGCCAGCTAAGTAGCTTTCTTTATCCAATTTCATTGACAGTTGATCAGGCTTAACTGGAATTTGCGTATCGCCATCTTCCCAACCTGCATACAACGAATACACGGTTTCTTGACCACTTGGCGCTACAGCGGTAATGCGATAATCGCCCCACTCTACAGGAACCACAAGCTCATTGTGTTGAGCATTAACATGCATCACTTTAGATTCAGTCACGCGCCAGTTATCGTCACGACGCAAATCCCAACCAGAGCTTTGGTTAAACACCCAGTAATAGCCACCTCGGTTGCGTTCAACCTTAATACGGACATCACCTGATAAAGTATTCTCACCTTTATCATCAAGCAGCAACAGACTGAATTTAGCCTCTGTGAAATAGCCAAAATCCTCGGAGTTAGGTTTTAAACCGACAATGGATTTTCCATTTGATACCAGTAATTTATTAACGCGCGTAGTGGTTGCGCCGCCCGTTTCAAACAACTGATTATTAGTCGTTAACATTGCAGGACCGTCTAATGCGTCTTTAGAAATCGCACTAAGAGAAAAATGCGCCTTACCCTGTTTATCCAGTTTTAAATCAATATCATCTGGCGCATTCGAGCTTGAAATGTATTTTTGCTTACCCACCAAATAATGAGCGTATTTGCCCGGGAAAGAAGCAATAGAACGCAGTGTTGAACTTATGGTTAAGCGATTGCCATCCGCCACTTGCCCAAACAAATAACGTCCGCTGGCTTGCCCTTTTATTGGCTCACCAGCCATAACTAAATGAGGAACAGACACCGTCAAATCCATCCGCTCAGGGACAAATTCTTGCACGTTAAAATTAAAACTGCCGATCACCGCTTTTGATTGACGAGTAGAGCGTACTACCGCACTCCATTTACCCAGTTTTGCTGAAGCAGGAATGGTAAAGCGATAGTTAAAGAAGCCTTTTTGTGATTCCTCAATATTACGTGACAGTATCACTTTGCCGTCAGGCGCAATCACCTCCATAAACAACGAATTCAGCGCCGTTATTTCACCTGACTCTTTACGCAATACAATATTAAGTGGCACCTCCTCACCCGGTTTAAACAAATCTCGGTTAGAGAATATGTAACCATTCAACGATTTAGACTGCTGACCATCCACTTTAAAGTCAGAAAGATCCAGCGGCACCTCTTTCATTGGCAATACCGCAACACTCGCGCCGCTTTGCACCACAAACACATCTTCACTAGAACGCTCGCCGTAATCAAACTGTACGAAACCATCCTTTAAATAAGCAGTATCACGAACACCATCTTGCCCCACAATGCTCACTTTGGCCGATTGCAACGGTTTATGAGTGGCAAGATCAACCGCTTGCAACGACACTTTTTTATCAAACACTTTCGCTTGCACGCCAATATCTGACAGCAACACATGAAAAATATCAGGACTATCAAAAGAGTTAGATGGCTTAATCGCAATAATGTACCAACCGTTCGCCAAATTATCCGGCAACTTCAAATTAGTCACCGTAGAGGCATTTTCTTTGGCAGCCGGTAGCTTAAAGCTCAAATCTGTTTGATGAGTAAAATTCTTTCTAAGACGCTGCGCCGACCAATTACTTAGCGTTTGAGAGTAAAAATAATCCGCAAACAACTTAGGCGTATCATCCACACGATAAATAGACGCAAGCACACCCGTCGCATTCACACTTTCAATAGGAATCGCGCGATCGCCAGTAGCATTAATAAAAGGCCCCTGCCCCAACACCCGCACCGAAGGCGACGCCTCATAAATATTGATCGTCTCAAGCGATCTTAGATCCTCTCGGTCAAATCCCGCCAACGACACCGAATACTCCCCAACGCCAAAGTCATCAATAGACAACGACTGAAAAGTGCGGTCTTCGGACAAAACCCAAGCACGATGAACCCGCTTCTTATCTTTAACCACAGGTAAATCAAGAGGATGCGACAACGCCCCCTTCAAACTAACTACAATGCTAGTCTTGCCATTTATCTTGCCTTCCGTCACATTCGTCACCGTAGCGGCAAACACACCACCAGCAAAAGCCAACATATATATAAGAGTGAAAAACTGAATGAATAACTTGCGATGAATTCTCATTTCAACGTCCTTTTAGATTCTACCAATACATAATAATTTGCTATGCAAAAAAGCATGTATTGATTTCATCAATGGAATGTAAGAGTTGTGTAAGTTGTTATTTTTGTGAGGGTTAGGTGGGTGATTTATAAAATTTAAGCATGATTTTGGAGGTCTGTGGATGAGTATCAGTATGAGATATTGTAGGTAACTAGCCGGGTATTAATGTGAGTTGGGGCACAAACATGGGTGCCCCTCGCTAAAATTACACAGAATCTGGTAAAGCCTCTGCTTGAGCAAATCGCTTTAGCGCCTCATCTTCAATCATATTAAGGTTTTTAGGCGCTACGATAGATTCAGTCACTACCTCGACTTCGGATAAAGCATTATTTTTGTATATACTGAGATACTCTCGATTTATAGCCATACTCTTAACAAAATAACTAGAGATAGTATCAGACAAGATCATTTTATAGTGATTAGAGAACTTTACGTTTAGGTACCAGCCTCCATACTCTCTAGACTTAACTTCTACAAGCATGCCAAATCCCCAAATACGGTGATCTATGGTAATTCCATGTTCTACTTTAAAATCTTTAGCAAGATCCCCATCATATTCTATAAATATAGCTTTGAATGATTGTTCACTATCGTACATAACCTAATTTTTATTCCTGTAACAACTCTGGCATACGATTTAGTTTCTCATTCCCGAGCGTATTTGCACCATCGACTTTAACTCCATCACAGTCTATATAGATTTTTCCATTTCGTCTGATTTGAGTGCATTCATCGGGGATAACTTCGACCTTTTTCTCAACCACTTTTTCAACTGGAACCTCTACACGTTTTTCTACCGGCACTTCCACGCGTTTTTCCACCTCTTTGATCAATGGCGCTTCTGTTACCCATCGATACATCCGATATAGACCGAGTACAGCCAAAGAAATCAAAATAATAATAAGGATGAGCTTTAGAATTGTATTCAAAGCACTTTGCAGCCACCTACTACGTTGATGTTTAAGTCGCCTCGAATCCCTTTCTTGCTGGATTCGTTGCGATTTTCTTAACTCATAAATCTCTGCATTCGCACGCTCTCTCGCGAGTTGAGCTGTCACTTCTTCTTTTACTATTTGAGAATGAACTTGCTTTCCTTTTAGCGTATTCAATTGCTCCGGAGATATAGTCCCCTCATGAACATGAGTATCCGCTTTTTCTCCTGCAATTTCGGCCGCAATTTTTTCAGCTTCTAGCTGCTCTTGAAGTAGTTCTTTTCTATATCTAGCTTCATCAAGCTTTCGTTGATGTTCTTTTAACCGTTGTAATCTAAGCCAATTCTGGCGATTCGACTCTTGTAGTTTGCTCAGATCTAGACTGCGCATTGAGTAGTTCCTCTAGTTCATCACTGGTAATATTCTCAGGAATTGGGACAATTCGTTCATGGATGATGATCTGTGGTTCTTTCACTATCATCGGCTCACTGACCTTCTGAATTCGGTCAACATAAACCGGAACTTCAACCTTGACTGGAACTTCGACAAATTTCTCAATTTCTACTTCAACAATCTTTTCAACCTCAACAATCCGTTCTACTTCTTTCTCGATCTCTACTTCTACAATTTTTTCCACTTCAATTGTACGTTCGACTTCTTTTTCAACCTCAACAGGTACTTCTACTATTTTATCTACTTCAATAATTTTGGTGCGCCTACTAGCCCAAACACGCATATATTTGAGTAATTTTGCCAACGCAATATCTCGAATATCACGGCGCTCTCGCTTCAGTAGCAAACTGTGTTTTCTTCTTTCTTTATGCTCTGGAGTACTCAGTGATTTCAGTAAATTTAGGATGAAATAAACAGGGTATATTAAGGCTGATATAAAACTAATAAATGCACCAAATGGGTCGTCAAATTTCACCCCAAACCAAGAACTGACTTTGTTTACGATCGATACATACATCTGTTTCTTTTGATCATAATCTGTTTTGGTTCCGGAATGGGTGTTGTTAACTTTCGCAATCTCACTTCGCAAGCTATTCATTGTCGATCGCGAGTTAAAAATATCTGATTCCAACTTACGTATATTGTCACTATTCGCTTCTTTATCTTTTTGCGAGGTTTCTATATTTCGATTTAGCGAGTCTATTTGTTTTTTGAAATTAGCAATTGCAGCAGCACAATCAGGGCTTTGGCTACAATCTCTAGCTGTTTTTCGCCTTTCACTATCTTGAATACTGATCGCTGATAGCTCTTTTGTGTCACTTTCTATTTTATGGTCAATATTTACGTTTCTAGCGCGAAGGGCAATCAACTCGGTATTAAAATCTTTAATATCTCGAGATATATCTTCAATTTGATTCTGTCTAGTCTCATTATCATGTTCAGCAGTTAAAACAATTTTGACATCATTTGTAGCCAGACTGTTAAGATAACTATTGATTCCGGTATAACATAGTAACCAAAATGCAGGCACAAGTACGAATAAGGCGACCTTTAAAATTCGACTTGTTGAGTACCAATTCTTGATTACCGACGAAGTCCAAATAAGTACAGCTGATTCGGTAATAAACAGTAATACAGTAAATGGATTAATTGGGTAATCCCTGTTCGGAAATAGGATTTCATAACCCATAACATTAAACCAAACAATGAGGAGGCCCATGCCAAAAATGAATAGTGTTACCAATTTAAATTCGATGTCATCAAAACCAATATTTTTCATTACATTCTTTCAACTTTCATATATTTATTAATATTACTTTCGGTCAAAATCAACATCTGATTACGATCATAATTGTGCATAAATTCATCATATAGTTTTGAGCTACCACCAATATATTCCCAGTAAGGTTTGTAAACCTTATACACATGCTTTTTAAAACTTTCTGTATCAGGTTTGCTCGGGTTATATGGTCGGTGAAACCCAATTTCTGCCCCTGGTTCAATTTGTTTAAACACCCCAGAAGCATAAATAATTCCGCATGCTGAATAACACTTCATATATTGATCACTAGCAGAGCCCCATTTGTTCTCTTGCATATAAGTGCCAATTTTAATCGCCTCATTCATTAAACCACCTGGGCTATGTATCATCAGGCGATTTAAAGCTATACCCTTCCCTTTGTAATAAGCGACATAACGTAAGAACTTGTCGTAAGTACCCTCTGTAATCTTTCCTTCACCGTATAGGTAATAACCTTTGTTATCTTGCCCTAGCATAAAAATTATCTTGGTACTATTAGCTAAAGGATGACCAATTTTTTTTGGCGCCATAATTGGCGGCATTTTCTCAGGCAACGGTGGCGCTATATGTTTTTGCACCGGAGTATTTTTAGCTATCGCCTTATCAGCAGCCTTAGGACGCTTATGCGATTTTTTATTTGGCTCGTGAGGGACCGTCTTTGCGACTTTATGAGCACTTTGCTTGGTAAGTGTTTTCTTAGCTGATGCAATAGAGCTCTTTTTAGAATTCTCTGAATTCGTTGCAGGATTCGATTTTACTATAGGAGCTACTGTTAGTTCTTTTGAGACTTCTGACTGATTATGAATTAATTTTGCTTGCTCACTTGAACATCCTGTAAACAATATAGTAACAGTTAAGGTAATAACAAACCAACTGCATATTTTCATAGCCATTCGCTCTTATAAATTACTAAACGTAAATAGGTTGATAATTAAACTACTTATTACCTATATTATTAATGTGTTACTGAAAATCCACCCAACACACTAACACTTCTAAATAAGTACTTTTATTGGCGTAGTCTTAACTGCCTATACTTAGGTTTAATCAAAGACTTAGTGATTAGAAACTCGAATAGTGCAACAAACACCTTACAATTGAATAAATACAAAATATTCAAAGTCATAAATTGTATCACTATGCTTTAGAGAATATAAGACTACAACTCCCTTTGTCTTATAATTAGTCAAGGTTTATAGATATTTATATGAATCAAATACAATGCGCATCTTGTTTTGCATTCACAAAAAATACTTCATGTTCATTTTTGTGGAAAATAATAACTTGTGGTAAAACTTTATTAGCTTATGAGGCTAATTTCTTATTCACTATGCCACTACAGTTGTTAAGTGTTGTCAGTCTCGCTTTTACTGTATGATTTACCCTTAATAAGCATTGGTAATGCCCGGTCGATGGTGTCCTAATCGTTTCGACAGTTCTAGGCGCACGTTCTTGCCTCGCACTTTGACCTCAGAGAGAAAAGCCGACAGCGTTTTGGCAATATATTCGTGGGGGGGTTGCCAGGGTGAGAGCATGAGTGTTCAACTTTTAATCGGTGCTCAAATTACCAACTAAAATTTGTTCCAGATACTCGATTTCCATCGCAGCCATTTTAGTCTTTCTTCGAATACTCGCTTTTCTTGTGGTCTCATTCCGCAACATATTAATTGCCATATGGCGAATAGCGGCAAGTACTTCGGCAGCATTGTCACGGTAGATCTGACAAGCATCCTCACTAAATGCTGTGTCTAGCACCCAGTGAAGACTATTTTCTATTCCCCAATGCTCTCTAACACCAATCGCAAAATCCTGCGCACTCAATGCTCTAGAACTGAAGTAGTATCTGTACTCCAAAGAACATTTCTTGCCTGACTTATCGTACCTAAAACTCATAGCTTCACCGATGCAGTTGATGCTAGGCCAATCACAAAATGGCTTGGATTTTAGCGCAGGTAAAACTCGATATTCTCGCACCTCTACCCGACCATGTTTCGTCTCGGTTTTGGACTTAACCACCTCACCATCAGCGCTCTTTAGCTCTGACTTTACGGCCTTAAAAAGCTTTTCTTGATTGCCTTTTACAGCGAGCAAATAGTCACCGCCGTCTTTAACTATCGCTTCTGCGATACTCTTCTGGCAGGCAATTGCATCTATGGAAATGAGGCAACCCTTTATATCTAATAGCTTAAGTAGCTCTGGTATCGCCGTGATTTAATTTGACTTCACGTCGGTTTTTACCTGACCGAGTACCAGTTTATTCTGAGCACAAAACGCACTCACCATATGTATAGTTGATTGCCTTGAGCTTCGGTCATATGAGCTTCTTAGAGCTTTACCATCAATGGCTATAAACCGACCTTCAGTCGCTTCACAAAGACTGTGAACCCAGCGCGTGAAGCACTCTTGAAACTGCTTAGCATCGAGGCGTGAAATCACACGAGCTATCGTATCATGCACTGGCAAACCTTCTTTAAATAGCCCTTTATCTTGTAACCATCCGAGATGAGCACGACCAAAGTCCTCTATATCTTCCCAGCCTTCTGCACCAGTGATAACGGCGCAAACAGTTAAGAATAGGACATCAAAAAGTGGGTAACTCACCTTTGCTGATTGCCTCGGGTCTTTCAACGTGCTGAAGTGCTTTGTAAAGGCGTCGTGCATCACTATCTCCCAAAAAAGAGAGTATATGATCATAGCTAAATGTGATCGTCAAATCGATCGTTCTGAGTGGCTAAAAATCGTTCACGATCTCACCCTCGGAGGGTTGCCGTGCTTAATTCCTGTGATCACCGGAGGCGCTACGCCCAGTGTTTTCGTGTGAAAATTACACGTAAAATACTTACGCTCGCCATTAGAGAGATACAAATTATCAATGGGCTTTAATTGCTCACCAGGCACGCTATATAAAGAAGGAACTCTGATTAACCTCGATGATTGAGCCTAGACTTTAAGTTGACCAAATTGTTCTTTTGCAACAGGAAAAATAATCTTGAAATAAAAATCAGCCGCAATCAGATGACATCACATTAAACAATAACAGCTCATAAAAAAGCACTTGTTTTATCATTTACCGCCAACCAGATCGGGAAAATTTGCCACTTACATTCAATGTTTTAAAATCAATTATTAAATATCATTAATGATCTCCATCCAGATAAGTTTTGCAATTTCCCGATAGACAACAGACCCAAAATGGTTCAGACTTTGATTAAATAAAAGTTAGATTGGTTTTATGAATAATATCAACTACGCCCAAAAACAAAGACTTTCTTACATAGACTTTAAGCTAATGTTTGTTGGGCACTTTATGCGCTCAGAAGTTGTAGAACATTTTAAGATGGGACTATCAAATGCCACTCGTGATATCAATCTCTACAAAGAGATGGCAGCCCATAACCTTACCTACGACAACGCTGAAAAAAGATACTTTCAAACAAAAGCATTTGTCCCTCTATTTAATCACAACACAAATGAAACGCTTGGCAAGCTAGCCAATCAACTTTCTGGTGAAGACAGTGTAATTAACGGCTTAGGCATACCATTTGAAGCTCCAAGCCAACTTAACGCGCCTAACACCAACATCGTAGCTGTCCTTACTCAAGCAGCTCTGAACAACAAAGCGGTAAAGATAAGTTACGTGTCGCTATCTAGCGGCGAGAAAAAACGAACTGTCGTTCCCCACTCTATTGTTGATAACGGATTGCGTTGGCACATTCGCGCTTATGATTGCCAAACGAATGAGTTCCGCGACTTCGTTATTTCTCGAATTACCAAAGCTGAACTATCGGGTAACGCCGCATTCGAAGCTCAAACCATGCTCGCAGACAAGCAATGGATGAGGTTTGTACCTTTAGAACTAGTACCTCACCCGAATAACGTAAATTGCCCAAAAGCAATTGAACTTGATTACTCTATGAAGAATGGAAGCCTCTCCATTGAAGTTCGCGCAGCATTAACGGGTTACCTATTACGACGTTGGAATGTCGATTGCTCCAAGAACGCAACACAAACAACACCTGAGTACCAATTATGGCTTGCTAATAGACCAACTTTGTATGGTGTCGACAACTTGCATCTAGCATCGGGTTACTCTGAATCTACAAGTACAGCTAAAAATGAAAGCATCAATTAGGACGTAAACATGGCAGAACATAAAAAATACCTTGGTGACCTGATCGGTGGCAGTCTAATGATCACAGAAGCTCAACTTATCGCAGAGTTACTGCTTTCAGATCCAAGCAAAGAACAATGGGGTGATGCCATTGTTGATCAAAACATTCTTCAAAAGCGCTCTCCAGCCTCAGCTAAACGTAATGCCGCAACAATAAAAAAGCGCATCGCCAACTTGGGAAATAAATTCCTATCGACTTTGGTTAACGCTAACCACGAAGAAGCGGCACAGTTAATGATGGCTGCAACACTGATTAACTCTCCGCTACTTGCGGACTTCATGCGTACTGTTGTGATGGATGCAAAACGCATGTATCGCGAAAATATCGATATGAAAGATTGGGAATACTTCTGGGAAGATAAGTGCCGTATTTATCCTGACTTTGCTGATATGTCGGAATCTTCAACCTACAAAATTGCTCAAGTCGCATTCAAAGTCATGACAGACGGTGGCTTCTTAGAAAGCACAAAAACCAAAGTACTCACCAACATTTACATTACACCAGATGTACGCCAGCTATTGGTTGATATGGATAGAGACGACATCATCCAAGCTATGGAGATTTACTGATGCTCCAATTACAACAACGCTTAGACAACATCCAATCACGCCTAGAAAGCCATGAGTTTCTTCAAAACAAAGAACTTGGTGGTGAGATCGGCTTTTATATCTTTGACTATAAACCAGAGCATGAGCTGGCCGTTCGCGAGCATATTGAGCTATTGGAAAAGAAGCTACCAAACAGAGGCTATACCTTTGCCAGCATCAATTTGTTCGAGATGATAATTAAGTTGTTGGAATCACGCCGATTACTCGATAAGTCATTCAAGATGCAATTTGCAAAAGGCGATGAAGCACTCTTTAAAGCGTTAAAAGGGCCACTTGAGCAAAATCGCGTTGCAGAATTCATAGTGAAAGAAGCCAATATAGAGAATTGTGACTTTATCATGCTCCATGGTATGGGAAGTGTTTGGCCTATTGTCCGAGGTCACGGACTACTCAATGCGTTACACGCTAAAGTAGGCCAAGTACCCACCGTCATGTTCTACCCAGGTGAATATGATGGCGCGGCACTTAAACCATTTGGCCGTATCGAATCAAACAACTATTACCGAGCCTTTAAACTGGCATAACGTTTCTTTGAGTCCACTTAAAAAGCGTAGTCGCACTAAACATAATCGGAAGAAGTACTCTGTTATCAAATAAGTACTCTCTGGAACAAAAAGTTAGCTAGGAAATCAAATGCAATTACAGCAGTTATTTAATAAAGATATCTCACGCCCAATCAATGGTGTTGTTAAAGCCGATCAGGTAGGTAATGAAACTGTTTTTGTCGAACTCGACGAGTATGTCATCACCGCTGAACTTAAAGGTCATATTGAGCAATTCTTCAAATACTACATGCCCTCAGTAGACGACCCTAAAAGAGCCTCTGCTACAGGTAAATCTGGTATTTGGGTATCAGGTTTCTTTGGCTCGGGTAAATCTCACTTTATCAAAATCATGTCGTACCTACTGAAAAACGTAGAAACCACACATGATGGCGTTACAAAGCGAGCGATTGATTTCTTCGAAGATAAACTAGCAGAAGACCAAATGCTGTTAGGCGATATGCGTCGTGCGATTCAAAAAGAAAACAACGTTATCCTTTTCAACATCGATAGCCGCGCAGATACAGACGACAAAGAAGATGCAATCTTAAAAGTATTCCTAAAAGTCTTTAACGAAAAGATGGGCTACTCTGGCGATCACGCCCACATTGCAGACCTTGAGCGTGACTTAGATGCACGTGGCAAGCTTCAAGAATTCCACCAAGCTTTTGAAGAGCTTTCTGGTTCATCTTGGCTTGAAGAGCGTGATTCTTATGACTTCTACCGTGATGACCTTGCTGAAGCCTTCGCCAAAGTAACAGGTCAATCTGAAGAAGCAGGCCGCCAAGCGATAGAGCGTTTAGAAAACAACTTCAGCCTAGACATTCAAAACTTCTGTAAATGGGTTAAACAATACCTAGACGGCAGCCCTGAACGCCGCATTAGCTTCTTCGTGGATGAAATTGGTCAGTACATTGGTCAAAACACACAAATGATGCTCAAGCTTCAAACCATCACAGAAAGCCTAGGCACAATCTGTGAAGGCCGCGCATGGGTAGTCGTGACGTCACAAGAAGACATCGATGCTGTACTGGGTAAAATGCAAGAAGGCTCGCGTAAGAACGACTTCTCTCGTATCCAACAACGCTTTGATCGCATCTCGCTATCTAGCTCAAACGTAAACGAAGTTATCGAAAAACGTCTATTGGATAAAACAGAGCCTGCGCAAACTGCCCTAGCCACTTTATACAATGAAAAAGGCGACATCATTCGCAGCCAGCTTAGCTTTGAACAAACCAACAAGGCCGAGTTCTCAAACTTCTCAGGAACAGAGAACTTCGTATCAAGCTACCCGTTTGCACCTTACCAGTACAACCTAATCCAAAAAGTGTTTTCTGGTATTTCGCAAGCAGGCGCAGCAGGTACGCACCTAGCGAAAGGTGAACGTTCACTTATTGAAGCATTCCAAACCGCTACCAATCAATTTGTTGCCGATGAGATTGGCCGTTTGATCCCGCTATACAGCTTCTACCCGTCTATTAAGAAGTTCCTTGATACCGCTGTTGTTCGTGATATCAACCAAGCTCAACAAAAAGCATCAATTGATGAATTTGCAATTCAAGTTCTTCAAACGCTGTTTATGATTCGTTATGTAGAAGAAATGAAATCTACGATCGATAACATCGTTACACTGTGTATCTCTGAAGTAGACCAAGACAAACGCCAGCTTCGTATCGACATCACAGATAGATTAGATGCGTTAGAAAACAACCTCTTGATTGCTCGTGAGGGTGATGAATATAAGTTTCTAACTAACGAAGAAAAAGAGATCGAAAAAGAGATTCAAAACACCGACATCGAAACATCAGATGAAACGGCTGAACTCAGTAAGATCCTCTTTGAAGAAATTCTACGTAGTAGTAAAACGTACCGTTACCCTGAGAACAAGCAAGATTTCCCTGTATCACGTTACTGTAACGGTCAACCTTTTGAAAAAGGCTCGATTGATAACGATCTACACCTAAGAGTTATCTCGCCAATTGATGCCAGCTACGATGACATGAGCGATGCCGTTTGCGGCAATGAGTCTTCTGATTCAATCTTGATAAAACTACAAGACAAGTCGCGTTTGTTCGGTGAGTTACGTACCTATATTCGCACCGCTAAATACACCAAGCGGAATGCAGGTCGTGATGCCGATATGGAACTGCTCATTCGTGCCAAAGCGGCGGAAAACAGCGCTCGACGTAAACTTATTGTCACTGAGTTAGAAGAGGTCATTAAGCAATCAGACTTCTACCTACTAGGTCACAATTACAGTACTAAAGGTGCAACCGCTACCGCGATTATCGACAATGCTTATCGCCAGGTGATTGAAGATACCTTCAATAAGCTTAAGTTTGTTAAACCTTATAACGGTGACATTCGCCAACAAATTCAACAAACCTTAATTGTTGATGACCTAAGCCAGCTAAACATCGACTTATCAGGCGTAGAAGCAAATCCTCGTGCTCTTTTCGAGCTAGAGCAATATATCTCTATCAGTGATGAATATAATCGCCCTCTTACCGCTGGTGACATGGTGAAGAGATTTTCACGCAGCCCGTTTGGTTGGAACGATAACGAAATCATCCTGATGATTGCTCGCTTAGCGGTAGCAAACAAAATCACACTGCAAGCAAATCAGCAAGACGTGCCACTGAAAAGTGCTTTTGAACATTTAGACAAGAACGCTAAGCGTGCCAATTTACGTATTCGTCGTATTCAGCAGCAGTCAGAAGCAAACCTGAAAAAAGCAGCCAAGCTTTACAAGTCTGTATTCAATAAAAATGCGCCAGCGAATGAGAAAGATCTTCATGAGCAAGCGCTTCAGATTCTTAAGGGTATGCTAGCCAAGCTTAAGGATTTCAAAGCGAAATCAACAACAGGCAAGTTCCCTGGGAAAAACGAAATTGAAGATGGCATTCTCTCAATTTCTTCTCTTGTTGAGCAACAAGGTAGCTATAAGTTCATCGACGAGTTCTTACGCCAAGGTGCTGGTTTAGAAGAATTTGAAGAAGACTATGAAGAGCTAGAAGTCTTCTATGAAAAACAATTTTCAACATGGCAAAGCCTAGCAAATGCCCTGAGTATTGAGTTTGCGAAAAACCGTCATCTACTTAAAACCTCTGAAGTTGCGAATACCGCATTAGAAAAACTGGAAGCGATTTATAACGATGAGCGCCCTTACGGAAAAATTCGTCAAGTGCAGGGCCTAATCGAAACCGTAAGAAGCATAAATGACGAAATGCTGGTCGCTCGCCGTAAAGAAGTAGCAAGTAAACTTGAAGCCGCTATTGATGACGTTCAACAACACGTAACAGACTCAAAAGCGACAGACACCATCAGTAACGATGCACTTCGCCCGTTGCAGCTGTCTCGCAAACGCTTAGAACACCTAACCAGCATTGCTGAAATCAATGAAGAGCTGAGAAATTCTGAAAGCTTAGTAGAGCAAGCTGAAGAGATCATCAATGCCTTTATTGACCAGCAAATTAAAGCGGCTGAGCGCCAAGCTGCCCTTGAAGAAGAGCGTCGTAAAAAAGAGGCTCAAAGCCCGCAGCCAGGCTCAACAAAAGGCTCAAATGTTCAAGGGAATGGTGCATTAGATCTAGAACCTACTGGTTCAACTCCTTATGGTGCGAGTGCAACAAAGGAACCATTAAAAGTTGCGGAACCTGTAGTAGCAAAACCGAAAGCTAAAAAGGTTGTGACCGTCAAAGCGGGGGCTGTATTCCAAGAGCTAGGTGATACCACTTATCTTGAAACAGAAGAAGAGTTAGATAACTACCTTGCGGCACTAAAGACTCAACTTTCTGGGCTAATTGCTTCAAACCATAAAGTACGTATTAAGTAGCTCTTTACTGCTCTTCTCTACCGAGAGCAACAGTTGAAACCACAAAGATAATAAAGGAACCCACGCTCTATGAGCGTGGAAATCCAACCGAATTAGATGAGAATTCAATGAACACCAATAAACTAAAAGCCTATGCACCAAAAGCACGTGTTGATTTTATGGAAGCGGTAAAAAACAGAGCGGCAAAACTCGGTATTTTCGAAGACCATATCAGCGACATCACGATTGATGGTGACAGCGCGATAATCGAGAAAGAAGTTTACACCCGTAAGCAAGGCCAGCAGCGTAATCAACTAGTAAAACGTATTGAAGCGTTAGGCACGCACGATGGTAAGTTCGTGCATAAATATGGCTTTAATCAGTTTATCAACGAAACGGCATTTACATGGTTTAACCGCCTAACTGCTATCCGCTATATGGAAGTTAACGAATACCTAGACCACGGGTTTCGCGTACTAAGTAAAGCCGAAGGCGCTCAGTTTGGTGAAGGCTTTGAGATCTTAAACTCAGCGGCTGACGTAGCCGATGACTTAGGCTTAAACAAAGAACAAATCATCGACATGGTGCTTGATGGCAATAAAGAAGAAGAGCTTTATCGCACTCTCCTTCTTGGTCAGTGTCACAAGCTTAGCGAAGCGATGCCATTCATGTTTGAAAAGCTGGACGATGCGACCGAGCTATTACTACCAGACAACCTAACTAAAACTGATTCTATACTCAAATCTCTAATTAATGATCTACCAGAATATGAAGTTGAATGGACAAATATCGAGATCATCGGTTGGCTTTATCAGTTCTACATCTCTGAACACAAAGATGCGGTTATTGGTAAAGTCGTTAAGAGTGAAGATATTCCTGCTGCGACTCAACTATTTACCCCTAATTGGATTGTTAAATACCTAGTGCAAAACTCGCTTGGCCGTCAATGGCTTGCTACCTACCCTGACTCTGACTTAAAAGAGAAGATGGAGTATTACATCACCCCTGCCGAGCAAAGTAATGATGTGATTGAACAGCTAAAAGCGATTACGCCAACCAGCATTGATCCAGAAGAGATCAAAGTGCTAGATCCAGCTTGTGGCTCAGGTCACATCTTGGTGGAAGTATATGAAGTGCTACGTGAAATCTATCTAGAACGTGGCTACCGCCTTCGTGAAATCCCTGAGCTGATTCTTACCAAGAATATCTATGGTCTAGATATCGATGATCGTGCTGCGCAAATGGCTGCGTTTGCTGTGTTAATGAAAGCACGTGAAGATGATAAACGTATCTTCATACGTGATATCAAACTCAACATCCACTCAATTCAATCCACTGAAAACCTTAACATCAACCAGTTGTGGGCTGATTTGGATCTTGATGGCAACAAGCAAACAGGTTCGATGGACGATCTATTCGCAGAGCCGCCGCTAGAACTGGTTGAACCAACAAAAGAAAGTAAAGTTTATCTCGATTTGCTTCGCTACCTAAAAGAGCAATTCATTGATGCCAAAAACTTAGGTTCATTGATTGAGGTTGAAAATCAATACCTAGTCCCCCTAACTGAACTACAGGGGAAGCTTGCAGATAAAAATCAAGGTGATGAACCGATAGCGACACTAGCAGCAGGCGCGTTACTTCCTATTGTCGAACAAGCAACGATTCTGGCTCGCCAATATGCTGTTGTCGTTGCAAACCCGCCATATATGGGAAGTAAATATCAAACACCATTAGTTAAGAAGCACCTAAAAGACAACTTCAAAGGTTACGAAAAAGACCTTTTCTCCGCATTTATCATTCGGAACTTACAGCTTACGCGAGAGCACGGTGAGTTAGGTTTCATGACACCATTTGTGTGGATGTTTCTCTCAAGTTACGAGCAACTTAGAAACAAGCTAGTTGAAGACCATATCCTCTCATCACTTGTTCAGCTGGAATACTCTGGTTTCGATGGAGCAACAGTGCCGATTTGTACCTTTACGATCTCCAAAAAGTATATCACTAATTACAAAAGTAATTATATTAGGTTGTCAGAGTTCAAAGGTGTTAAAAATCAAGCACCCAAAACCCTAGAGGCTATAAATAACAGGAATTGTGGCTGGTTTTTCGAAACTATGCCTGATGATTTCAAAAAACTACCTGGCAACCCTATTGCCTATTGGATTACAGACAATTTAAGAAATGTTTACGTCAACTCACCTAAAGCAGACAATAAATCGACTTCAGTTGTTGGCTTGCAAACAGGCGATAATGATCGCTTTATGCGCTTCTGGTATGAAATTAATATCTCAAACTTCTCGGATAACTTTGAGAGTACAGACGACACTATAGATTCATCTATCAAATGGGTTCCATATAATAAAGGAGGGGCTTATAGAAAATGGTACGGCAATCGAGACTACGTTGTAAACTGGCAGCATGATGGCCACGAAATCCGTAATTTCAAAGATTCAAAAGGTAAACTACGTTCTCGCCCACAAAATACACAATTTTATTTCAAAGAATCAATAACATGGTCTGAAATAACATCATCTTGGAAATCATTTCGATTTAATGAAAAAGGCTCAATTTCTGATGTAAAAGGGCAATCTGCATACTTTGATGTATATGAATCAATGGTTTCTGCTTTATGCTGGTTGAACTCAAATGTTGTCGAAGTACTCACGAAAGTTCAGAACCCAACACTTAGCTTTCAGTCTGGTGATTATAGAAACCTCCCATTACCAGAACTGAATATGGAATGCATTAAATACGGAAAAGAAGCCATTGATATAGTAAAAGAAGATTGGGATTCATTTGAATTATCAAACAGGTTTACAGTATCCCCATTGATCAATACCAACGACAGACTGGAAGATTCATATCAATCCTACTTACTAAAAGGAACAAGCGCTAAAAATCGACTGAAGGAAATCGAGGAACATATCAATCAATACCTTATTAGCCGATTTAATATTGATAATGACGTAAGAGCATATGTCACCGACGAACAGATTACATTAAAGGTCAACCCGTCATATAGATATGGCGAATACAATCTGGAACGTTTCAGATGCGATACCATCATAGAGTTTTTAAGCTATTTCATTGGTTGTTATATGGGTAGGTATACCCTTGAAAAGCCAGGGATCATGTACGCTAAAGAAAAAAATTCAATGTTCAATCTACTAAATGATCAAAATCGATTCAAAACCTTCCCTGCTGACGATGATGGCATCGTACCTTTGGCAGACGAAGATTGGGTATTTGAAGATGATGCCACTGCCCGCTTCCGCGAATTTGTAAAAACGGTATGGGGTGAAGATTACTTACAAGAAAACTTAGATTTTGTAGCAGAAAGCTTATGCCTCGATGCAATCAAAGCAAAGAAAGATGAAAGCTCGACAGAAACTATTCGTCGTTACTTCTCTATGCAGTTCTACAAAGATCACTTGAAGACTTACAAGAAACGCCCAATATACTGGCTATTTAGCTCAGGCAAGGCAAAAGCATTCGAGTGTTTGGTATACCTGCACCGTTACAACGAAGGTACGCTGTCACGCATGCGCACAGAGTATGTCACACCACTAATGGGGAAGCTTGAGAGCCGTAAAAACATTCTTGAAGACTCTAAAGCAACAGCGTCTGGTGCAGAACTACGCGCTATCGATAAAGAGCTAAAAACGATTGAGAAGAAGCAAGCTGAACTGGTCACGTTCGATGAAGAGCTAAAACACTTAGCTGAAATGAAGATCAGTCTCGACCTCGATGACGGCGTTAAGGTTAACTACGGCAAGTTCGGTAACCTACTCGCTGATGTAAAAGCGATCCACGGTAAGAACCCAGAAGTAATCAAATAACTACACTATGAGTTAATCCACATCGTTCTCGATGTGGATTCCTCTACAGCTATTTTGAGCTAGGTAATAAATACCAACACACTCATAACCTATGCACCAAGAGAACTTGAAGCTTAAGGTTTCTAACTTCCAATTTAAATGGCACATAAATGAATGACATCGAACTAGCGTACCAAATTGACACTTCAGTAGGTGAGCAATACCAACACGCTTTTGAAGCCCGAAGCTTATATAAAGGTTCAGAGGTACATTTCATAAGAAAGGCTCTCGAAGCATTTGTATTTAATGCTCTCGATGAATACCAACTCCCTATTTGCTCTAACCTACATGACAATATTGAAGCAATGAAGTCAAGTGCCGCTTTCTCTGAGGGTGTTATTGTGTTGTGCCATAGTGTCCGAATACTGTGCAACCAGCAACTGCACTTCTCTTTTGAAAATAATTCAAAAGAACCACAAACAAAAGATGATGCCTTTGATAAATTTGAACAGTTACTCTGCACTTATTTTATTTCTGTTGGTGGACACCTTACAGAATACGAGAGGAGTAAACTCGACGCTTGTGATTTAAAGAAAGCGATTGAAAAAATATATGTAGAGGAAGATTTAACTAGCCCTCAGATTGCTAGCGTAGCCTACTACTGGTATGAGAAACACAAAGGTGAACGCAACCCCGTAACAGGACAAATCGACTCAATGGGTAACCCCTTTTTCTTGGAGTCTGCTGTCGCCTTAATGAAGCAACACCTCAAGACAAGCGATGATTCTTTACTACGACTTTACTTGTGCTTTTTAAGCGAGCCTGCGCTCATTGATAATCACTTTGAAGAGTTGTATTCAATTGCTGAATTAAAAGTCGCAGAGGGGGATTTAGAGTTCCTTAATTATCTAAACTCCGTTTCATTATTCACCAAAAAGAATGTTCAAAAAACGGCTGATTATTATCGACATGCCTATGAAAATCACAAAGAACAGTTGTCTGTAGATGAACTGGTGACTATATACAGCTACTTTAGTGGTTTGGTTCACTACTACGAAGGCGTACAGCCAGATGCTAATTTAGCCAAAGAAGCCCTCTTAACTGCTGTTGATGAAAACTCTAGTCAGGCTCTACGTTTTTACGCTACCGATTTATTTAAAGGTTTGTTGTTCGATCAGGATTTCAATAAATCATACGAGGTTTTAAAACAACTAGAAGAACAAGAACCCGATTGGGCGGCTGAAACAAGAACAATCTTACAAAAACAGTTTCAATTAGGACGTATCTCCGACAGCTCTGGTAAAGCACACACGCCAATAAGTTCAACTAAGTCTGTAGGTCGCAATGATGCTTGCCCATGCGGGTCAGGAAAAAAATACAAAAAGTGTTGTGCATAAACATATAATTTAACTCAGTTGGTGTAACCATGAAGGCAACAGAAAGTAAGTTATTTAAATTTCTACAGAAATCGGCTCAATTCATCATCCCGATTTACCAGCGACAGTATAGCTGGACTCAAGATCAATGTGAGCAATTATGGAAAGATATCATTCGTGCAGGAACAACTGATCTTGAGGCTCATTTCATCGGTTCGGTAGTCTACGTAGAACGCGGCTTATACAGCCATAGTGATGTCCCACAACTATTAGTCATTGATGGTCAGCAAAGACTGACTTCCACAACGCTACTAATCGCTGCATTAGTTTCAGAACTAAACGAGCGCAATACTGACAATACCCCCGTCATTGAGGGTACAAATGCTAAAAAGCTCAAGAAGTATTACCTTTGTAATGATGCTGAAGATGGCGATCTCTATTTCAAGCTTCTATTAACAAAAGCGGATGATAAAGAGCTAAGAACAATCATCGACGGTGAAGCAAAACACGATGATGATGCCACTTCTCGTGTGATTCAAAACTACCAGTTCTTCAAAAATAAGCTGAGTAAACTCAGCAACGATCAAGTATCCGAAATCTACCTTGGCCTTCAAAAACTTCTCATTGTAGATATTGCTTTAGACCGTGAAAGAGACAATCCTCAGCTTATCTTCGAAAGCCTCAACTCAACAGGTCTAGACTTGAGCCAAGCGGATCTTATCCGTAACTTCGTACTTATGGGGCTTGAGCCAAAACAGCAAAACACTCTATATGAAAAATACTGGTTCCCGATGGAAAGCGACTTTGGGAACGGTGAGTACAGTTGGTTGTTTAATCAGTTCATGCGTGACTACTTAACACTTAAAACTAATAAGCCACCAAGAATCAACGATGTATATGAAGCGTTCAAAAAGTATGTAGGTAATTCGCATCTCGACATAGAAGACGTTGTGGCAGATGTACGTAAGCATGCTCAGTTCTATATCGCTTTTTCCCTTGAAAAAGAAAAAGAGCATAAGTTACTTGAAGCATTTCAAGACTTAAACGCATATAAAGTGGACGTATCTTATCCATTGATACTAGAGCTGTATCATGATTACGATAGTCAAATTTTAACCCTCGATGAGTTCATTGAGTGTGTACGTCTCATTGAAAGCTATGTCTTCAGACGTTATGTATGCGACATTCCCACTAATTCACTAAACAAAACATTTGCTAGCTTCGCTCGTTCGATTCGGAAATCAAGCTATCTGGAGAGCTTTAAAGCTGAGCTTATCTGCTTTACCTCTTATCGCCGTTTCCCATCAGATTTAGAATTAAATCGATGTTTACAGCATAAAGATATGTACAACGTTCGCAGCAGAGCCTATTGGTTACGTCGTCTAGAAAACTACGATAGGAAAGAACGTATCAGCGTTGAAAATTATACGATTGAACATGTATTGCCTCAAAACAAAAACCTCTCAGCTAAATGGCAGCAAGCATTGGGTGACGAATGGAAGTCAGTACAAGAAGAGTACGTTCATACCATTGGCAACCTCACATTAACAGGCTACAACTCTGAGTTGAGTGATCGATTCTTTACCGAAAAACGAGATATGGAAGGCGGTTTCGCAAACAGTCCATTAGCCTTAAACCAAAGCTTAAGAAACCATGAAACTTGGAACAAGGAATCCATTCAAGTTCGCTCTAAACTGCTCGCAGATAAAATGCATACAGTATGGCGATACCCGAATTTAGACGAGAAAGTACTCAAACAGTATCAAACTCAGCCTGCGGAAAAATCTGCTTATACAATAACAGATCACCCGTACATTGCTGTCGGCTCCTCAAAGGAACTGTTCCAAGCCTTTAGTCAAAAAGTGATGTCGCTGGATGATAATGTGAGGCAAGAGTTTTTAAAGCTTTATGTTGCTTTCAAACTGGATACTAACTTTGTCGACGTTGTCCCTCAAGCTTCTGGCCTAAGGCTATCACTCAACTGTAAGTTCACCGAGATTTATGATCCTAAGAATCTATGTAGAGATGTGACTAATCTTGGTCGATGGGGTAATGGTGATGTTGAAATCAAAATCAGTGAGTTTTCAGACATCCCCTACGCCATTCAACTGATCCAGCAAGTTATTGATATGCAGGTTGAAGGTTAATATTCATTGAGTTAGAGCAAGCACAGCCTTAACACTGTGTCTTGCTTTACTGATACAAACAGAGCCTGTCTTAAATATATAAATCGAAATAGACAGTGAGTATTTTAAATTCACATTACAACGTCAAATGGCTTTTACAATGTTTAGAAATTCAAATAATAGTTCAAACCTTGAAACACAAGGCTTATCGCTCTTACAGCAAATGACAGGAAGCGAGCATGCAACGTTTCATGATGACCAATGGGAAGCGATAAGCGAACTCGTTGAAAAACAAAGTCAGCTTCTTGTAGTACAACGAACAGGCTGGGGTAAGAGTGCCGTTTACTTTATCGCCACCAAACTGCGTCGCATGCAAGGAAACGGGCCCAGTATCATTATTTCCCCTCTCCTATCCCTTATTCGAAACCAAATAGACAGTGCTGCTAAGCTCGGACTTAATGTTGTTTCTTACAATTCTTCAATGGATCGAGATGAAAAAGCCTCTGCCGAACGTCAAATCCTAAATCACAGTGTTGATGCTATTCTAATTGCACCAGAGCAATTGGGGGATACTAAGTTTGGCCAAGAAATTCTGCCACAAATTGTAGGGAATATAGGATTATTTGTAGTCGATGAGGCACACTGTATTTCTGACTGGGGACACGACTTTAGGCCCGATTACGGTCGCATTGTCCGAGCCATCCAGTTTATGCCCCGTAACATGCCTGTACTGGCTACCACTGCTACCGCGAATAACCGAGTTGTGACGGACATTCAAAGCCAACTGGGAGAAAAGCTAAAGGTATTTCGTGGCTCACTGATGCGAAGCTCTCTTAATTTACAAAACGTCCATGTACGCAGTAAATCAGCTCGCTTAGCATGGCTTGCAGAGAACTTACCTAAGCTACAAGGCTCTGGAATCATTTATTGCAAAACAACGAAAGATGCCAACATCGTTGCAGAGTTCTTACAATCACTACATATTAATGCGCATGCTTACCATAGTGATATAGATGGGGACAATAAGCCCCGACTGGAACAAACATTACAGAACAATCAAATCAAAGCTCTTGTTGCAACTTCCGCATTAGGCATGGGGTTTGATAAACCCGATCTAGCGTTTGTTATCCACTTCCAAGCACCAGGTAATATTGTTGAGTATTATCAGCAGGTGGGTCGTGCTGGTCGTGGTATCGATAACGCACTCGGAATCCTTATGGTTGGTGAAGATGACGCTCGAATCCAACAATATTTCATACAAAATGCTTTCCCTAAAGAAGAACAGATAGATTCTTTTTTGCAGCTAATCGAGCAGCACGACGGTATCAAATTAGCCGAATTAGAAAAACACATGAACTGCTCAAGAGGCAGGCTCACTCACACCATCAAGTTTCTAACATCAGAGTTTCCCTCGCCTATCATGAAAGATGGTCCTAAGTACTTTAGAACAGCCTCAGATTACCAACTACCCCATGATAAGATCGAACGATTAAACGACCTGAAAGAGGATGAGTGGCAACGCTTACTAGCATATTTCGACGGATCGTTAGACCGTTGTTTAATGCAAATTTTGGGAGAAGAATTAGATGATAACCAGATTCAACCTTGTCACAAGTGTGAGCACTGCAATCCAAGCAGCAAGCTACCCGAAGCTGTTTCTCAAGAGCAGATAAACAAAGCATCTGATTTTTTACGCAACCGATATATCAAGCTCGAACCAAGAAAACAATTTGGCGCCTCTAATGATGCGGTACAAAGTGCATTTCCTGTCTATCGTCTACCTAGAAAAGATAATACTCTTCTTTGCGAAACAGGCTGGGCCCTCTCTACATGGCGCGATGGCGGCTGGGGAGACTTGGTTGCACAAGGAAAGTTCAACGACGCGTTTAGTGACGATCTAATCGCACCTATGGTCAAAATGCTTAACAGCCTGCCCTATGAACAGCGACCGACATGGATAACTTACGTTCCATCACTTAGGCATCCAACATTAGTGAAAGATTTTGCACACAAGCTAGCGTTCGCCATGAATATTCCTTGTCGAGATGTTATTTCTGTCGCTGAGTTGCGTCCAGAACAAAAGAGTATGGAAAATAGCCATCATCAAAGTAAAAATTTAGATGGTGCGTTTAACTTGGATACAACCCAAATATACAGCCATCCTGTTTGGCTTTTAGATGATGCAGCCGATTCAGGTTGGACTTTTACTGTAATCGGGGCATTATTGAGAAGAGCTGGCGTACAACGAGTTGTCCCTATCGCGCTAACTAGTACAAAGAATAACCAATAGAATGAATCATATTATGCAAAATGAACTATCAGAAAATACCAAAGCAATGCTAATGCTCACGCATTACTTCAACCGTTCCGATAGAAGTGCATGTAAGCCGTTGACCGATAATGGGTTCGGTTATCTAGCTCACTGGATGGCGGCAAACCAATTTCAGCCTCAGGATTTACTAGACAATGATCGACTAGAATCTTTCTTTGTCGAGTTTGGTGATGAAGCTACACATTTCGCTTCTAAAAATGCGCTTTCTGGCTCTATGAGAGGTCTAGATAAGACTGTTTTGGAGATGACAAAAGAACGGTTCCAATCATTATTATCACGCGGTATGGCCCTATCGCAAGCACTAGAAAAATGGCAAAGTGCAGGTATTTGGATTATAAGTCGAGCAGATAAAACCTACCCAGTTCAGATAAAGTATGGATTAAGAGAGAAGGCACCAGCCATCTTATTTGGTACAGGGAATATCGACTTATTGAACTTTAAAGGTGTCGGCTTTGTTGGCTCTCGTAATTGTGGTGCAACGGACGAGTCAGCCACTATTACCTATGTTGATGATATTAATCAACATGGTTTACAAGTTGTTTCGGGAGCAGCAAAGGGCGTCGACAGTATTGCGATGCATCGTTCGATGAGCAACGGTAGTAATTCCATTGGGATTCTTGGTGATAGTTTGTTTAAAGCTTGTGGTGATAGCCAATGGCGAAGCTACTTAAAGAGTGGTCAATTACTTCTACTCTCTCCATTTGACCCTGAAGCAAGTTTTGGCCGTGGTCAAAATGCAATGCAACGCAATAAATATATCTACTTCTTATCTGAAGCCGTTGTCGCAGTTTGTTCTGGTTTAGAGGGCGGGACGTTTAATGGAGTAAAAGAGAATTTGATAGCTAATTGGTGTCCTCAATACATCTCACGCCATGACTCCCCTAACTTAGCTGGCAACGAAGAAATACTGAATGGTTTCCCTAGCAGCAAAACCAAAGTAAAAGTACTTACACAAGCGAACTCAATTACGCCAATGGATTCTTTATCTTCTGCTTTGGGTGTCGTTGGAGAGACAGAATCAAATTCAACAGACACTGCTATAAATATTAAATTAGATGACGATTCGCCTACTCCGAACACGACAAGCCTATCAGAAGAGGAGCTCGCGTTAAGTGCTTCTGAGGGTCTACAAGAAAGCTCTCATAATGACGATGCTAACAGCATGGCTAACATCCACCCTGCATTCTGTGGCTCAGAAACACTCGCATTTTTCTATTTTGATTTACTTGATTTATTCAGGGCAAAGCAAACGAATGATGCTAGTCATGCCTCACTATCGGAAGCGGATATTCTTAAAGGTTTACATGTGTTGGTAGATATCATAGGAAAGGCCGCCGTTACTAAATTGGTGTCGCACTTTCAAAGTCATGAACTACTCATCCGTCCAGGCCGAGCTAAAATCTATCAAATCGTTGATATTGAAAAGTAAGATTTATAATGATCTTGAGCAGCCTATCCGCTGCTCTTTTTCACTACGCATACTTCATCTTCTAATAGTGAATTCCGCCCAAAAAGCCACCATCCAAATCATAGAGGCACTAAGTTTAGAAAAGTATGACAAAGCTTGGTTTTTCATAGTTTGGATGAAATCATGAATCCAATAAATACTTATACATAGTATCGGGACACTGGAATCTTTCATCAGCGTGTCATCAGCGATTTTCGCTCTAAAAAGTGATAAGCTATTAATTAGTTACCACTTTTAAACAGCCACACTCAGGCGAAGTAAAACAACGATGAATATTGATCAGATCACTAGTGGGCTAATAGCCAAATTTGAAAAAAGTAGACTTGTCTTTTGGCAGGATACTGACAATGAGTTTAACGATCTCATTGAATCACTATCTCTTAATACGTCTTACGAAAGCACTCAAGTTATCTACCTTGATACTTTGTCCCACTTGGAGGTAAAGTATCGTATTGAGCTAATGGAACCTGAAACGGCTTTCCTTCTATACAGCAACACGACTCCTAATGATCCTACCCGCGACTGGCTGTACGATATCAGGCTTTACGCACAAGAGTTTTATGCAGATAGCAGCTCCATGATTCTGAATGACATCGGTATGAACATGGAATTTCGCCCTGCTATTGCTAAATATAAGACATTCTTTGGTAGCAAGCAGCGCGTAACACGATTAAAGAAGATTCTTCCTCCTTCTGCTACAGAGCGAGAGCTAGAGCTAGCGCTAATTGCAGCGGCATTGAAGATAGAAACACCAACGTTTGTTACCATTTTACAAACCCTTCTAGTACAACTATCCGTCGAGTTTGATTCTAAAGAGCTTTTGGTAGAACTTGATAAATTCAATTTGAATGGACCGTTTTGGCAGTTTGCTTACGAAGAACTTGGATATATTGTTGAAGCAACAGATGACTCCAGTCACCTGAAACCAACGATTCAAGAACTAGCAGTAAAGCTTCTCTTTACAGAATGCTATCAGTCTCTTATCAACAGCGGCTGTTCAAACAGTGACGAGGTCGTTGAGCGTTTTACTACACATCTACTACCTATGCCTACTCAAGAGCAGCTTGAAGCAGGATATACCGCTGAGCGCGTAGGTCTAAATTCAGGCCGTCGTGCTCAAGTTGTAAGTTTTGTCGTACAATTACGTGAAAGTCGTAGTTGTCAAGATGGCTATAGTAGCCTTTCTCGTCGTATAGAAAGTGATTATGAAATCTCAGATAAATTGCGTCTAATAGAATCACCTGAAAAGCTAAGGCTCGTTGAAACATTTGAGTTTGCAGACAAACAGTTATCAATTTTACTTGCAAAACATATCGCTTCATTAAGCTCAGAAGAACTGAACAGTCTTGTATCACACCGTCTCACGACTCACTGGTGCCATGTTAAAGCTGAATTTGTGGATACAAAGTATGCGAACGTTTATAAGGCAATCAAAGCAGCGAAACAGTTTTACTCTCTTAAATCTAAATATATTGATGGCTTTGATTTTGATTCAGCTAAAAATCTTTATAGGGCTTACGAGCAAGAGCTTTTCCTTTTCGATACGGCTTATCGAAACTTCTGTGAGAACGCTAACTATGTTGCTCACCAAGGCTCAGACATTCTAAAGAAACTAAAGCTGGTCGAAGACATCGAAGACTTGTACGTAAATTGGTACTTGCATGATTTAGCCATTGCGTGGGGCAAACATGTCGACGATGAAAACTTATTAGACACATGGAAAATCCATGGCGTCTTCAACCAATATGACTTCTACAACAATGAAGTAGAACGCATCTTCCAATCAAGTCAGATAAAGCGCGTATTTGTAATTATAAGTGATGCCCTTCGTTATGAAGTCGCACATGATATACATGAGCAAATAAATAAGGAAAAACGCTTTAAGTCTGTTATCAAATCACAGCTTGGTGTCGTGCCTAGCTATACTCAGCTTGGAATGGCGTCTTTATTACCTCATAAAGAACTGACCGCTCACATCGGAAAAGATGTTAAATACAAAGCTGACGGTCTGAGTGTTCATGGTTTGGACAACCGACATGCTGTCCTTGAAAAATATCGAGGTATGGCAGTAAAAGCTTCTGATGTTCTTAATTGGACAAACGAAGAGGGTCGTAAGGCGGTAGCTGATGCTCGTGTTGTATACATTTACCATGACCAAATAGACGCCATTGGTGATAAAGCGGCAACAGAGAATCAGACCTTTGATGCCTGTGCCTATGCTATCGAGCAAGTTAGATTACTTGTCGAGCGCATCATCAACAAATTAAACGGTAACAGAATTTTGGTCACGGCTGATCACGGTTTCTTATTTAAATCAAGCGATGTTGTTGAGTCAGATAAAACCGCGCTATCCGTAAAACCAAGTGGGACGGTAGAGGCTAAAAAGCGTTACCTTATCGGTCAACAACTTCCAAAAGACAGCTTCTACTGGAAAGGCAACATGGCTGTAACAGCTAAGTTATCTGCTAATGGCGACCAAGCCGAGTTTATTGTTCCTCGAGGCTCAAACCGCTTTAACTTTGTGGGTGGTGCTAAGTTCATTCACGGTGGAATAATGCCACAAGAGGTTTGTGTTCCTGTCCTTCGTATTGAACACTTGAAAACAACCAAACAAAAGACGACTGCAAAACAAAAAGTGGGGGTAGTGCCACTTAGTAATGGGCTTCGTATTGTTACACTTAGTGAAAAAATTGAGTTCTTACAAACCAATGCCATTGGCGATAAATTTAAAGAACGCAATCTAAACATTTGGATAGAAGACCCTGAAGGCACTGTTGTTTCAAACAAAACACAGATACTATTTGACTCTTCATCCTCAAATTCTGATGAACGCAAGCGCAATGCGATACTGACGCTAAACGGCAGCAACTTCGATAGAACTACCCCATATAAACTAATTATGTGGGATAGTGAGCAGGGTGATCGCTACGCAACTCATTCGGTAACAATCGACTTAGCAATCCAAGACGATTTTGATGATCTTTTTTAACGGAACCTATTCATGATTGACGATAACAACGATAGTAAAGCAACGGAAGTTCATCACTACCATCATTTTGACAATGAAGAAAATGGCTCATCCCCGCAACCTGATGAAAGTCCCCTTTCTCAAGAAGAGAGCATCGCACAAGAAATCAAAGATGTTCGAGATGTCGACTTAGACGATCTCATGACCACTGAGTTCAAAGGACGCGTTGTTCGCAAAGACTTAACGAAACAGCTTAAAGAAGGGGCAAATGTCCCTGTTTATGTCCTTGAATATCTACTTGGTATGTACTGCTCGGCAACCGATGACGACCTTATCGAAGCAGGAATGGGACGTGTTAAGAAAATCTTAACGGATAACTACGTTCGACCTGATGAAGCTGAAAAGGTTAAATCTCTCATACGTGAGCGTGGTACACATAAAGTCATTGATAAGATATCGGTTAAGCTCAACCAAAAGAAAGACGTCTATGAAGCAAGCTTATCAAACCTAGGTATCAAAGATGCTGTGATCCCTGCCAGCATGGTGAAAGAGAACGAGAAACTACTCACTGGCGGTATCTGGTGTATCGTTACGCTAAGCTATTTCTTTGAAGAGGGACAAAAGACGTCACCATTCTCTGTACTTGGTCTTAAAGCAATCCAAATGCCATCGATGAATATGGACGAAGTCTTTAATGCTCGTCGAAACTTCTCGATGGTTCAGTGGCTAGATTTGCTATTACGCTCAATCGGTATGGAGCCTACAAACCTTGAGCAAAGGGCTAAGTGGCATATATTGGCTCGCATGATCCCGTTTGTAGAAAATAACTATAATGTCTGTGAACTTGGCCCTCGTGGTACGGGTAAATCACACGTATATAAAGAATGCTCTCCGAACTCTTTACTCGTATCGGGTGGTCAAACAACCGTTGCTAACCTCTTCTACAATATGTCTTCACGCCAAGTAGGGCTTGTAGGCATGTGGGATATTGTGGCGTTCGATGAAGTTGCTGGTATTCGTTTTAAAGACAAAGACGGCGTGCAAATAATGAAGGACTACATGGCTTCAGGTTCTTTTAGCCGAGGTCGTGACTCCATTGAAGCAAAAGCCTCTATGGTTTTCGTCGGTAACATAGACCAAAGCGTAGAAACTCTTGTTAAAACAAGCCACCTACTTGCTCCATTCCCTCAAGAGATGATCGATGCCGCTTTCTTTGACCGTTTCCACGCCTATATACCAGGGTGGGAAATACCTAAGATGCGTCCTGAGTTCTTCACAAACCGTTTTGGATTGATTACAGACTATCTTGCTGAGTATATGCGAGAAATGCGCAAACAAACCTTCTCTGACGCTATAGATAAGTTCTTTAAATTGGGCAACAATCTCAACCAACGAGATGTGATTGGTGTTCGTCGCACAACTTCGGGGTTACTGAAACTGCTCGTTCCACACGGTGAATATACCAAGGAAGATGTTCGCACTTGCTTAACATACGCATTAGAAGTTCGTCGCCGTGTCAAAGAACAGTTGAAAAAAATCGGCGGTATGGAATTCTTCGATGTGAACTTCTCTTATATCGATAATGACAGTCTTGAAGAGTTTTTTGTTAACGTACCAGAACAAGGCGGTTCTCAATTAATTGCACCAGGTATTCCAAACCCAGGGGTGATTCACTTTGTTAGTCCTGGCCATAATAGCAAACTTGGCGTATTCCGCGTAGAAACGCAAAAGACAGCAGGAAATGGCAAACTTACGACTTCAGGCCTTAGTTCCGATACTGAAGCAAAAGAACAAGTAAAGATCGGGTTTGAGTATTTTAAAGGCAACTTGTCACGCATTGCTGCAAATAGTCAGTTCTCAGACCATGAGTTCCACCTGCACTTTGTTGACTTACAAATGTCGGGTAATTCTCACAGCTCAAGCCTTGCCTCTCTGATCGCTAGCTGTTCAGCTTTGCTGAATAAGCCTATGCAAGAATCAATGGTTGTACTTGGGTCGATGACACTTGGCGGTGTGCTTAACCCAGTGCAAGATTTAGCTGGTTCTATGCAAGTCGCTCTTGAAGCGGGTGCAACAAAAATATTGATTCCGATGGCATCTGCCACAGACATCCCAACCGTGCCAGCAGAGACATTTACCAAGTTCCAAGTGAGCTTCTATAGTGATCCTATTGATGCTGTATATAAAGCGCTTGGGGTTAGTTAGGCTCATTTCTAGTAATAAAAACAGTTTCAACGATAAGCTATTACGCTCTTGTAATACCAATATCAATATCTATATCTATATCAAAGTGAACAAACTTTCCTAAATATTCAAAGACGATTACCGATCAACGCTAAGGTGCAAAGGTCGCGAATACTTGCTGCAGTAAAGAGTGAACAAAGAAAACTAAGAAAGACGGTAGAAAAAGCATTCTCTTCTCAGCGAGCAAATGTCGTAGATAACCTCTCTCTTGAGTAAGAGCAAGGATGTGTAGAATCTCGCCAGTGCTATGTTTTTGACGGTACAAAACTTAAAGGAAACTATTCTTGCAGGGAAGGCTTGAAGAGCATTTTAATGCTTGAACACTCCGCCTTGAACAAGAAAAAGCACTCGACCTAGAGTATTATTACTACATCAGTTCTAAAACACTAAGCGCAGAGCAAGCCGTGATGGCTGTTAGAGAGTATTGGGAGGATAGAGTCAATGCATTTGTCACAATGGATGAAGATGCACGCCAGATATACAAAGACACGGTGCAGAGAATTTGTCTTGCCTACGCGATATGAGTTTCAACATGCCCCGAGAAGAGCCAATTAAGTTACACATTGTTGTAAAGCAGAAACGATGCATTATGTATACAACCACGCTAGAGATTATATTAAGCGCTAGTTTTACTCAGGTAGTGAAAAACTAGGCATTCATGCAGTTGCCCTGCTCACTCATCCTCTACTCTTTACAAATTCGAAAAAAAGAGCCGCTTACGCGACTCTCCCCAATTCAAAATTTCCCCGAATTATCTAAGACTCACTCTTTCCCAAACACATTATTCTCTTGCTCTTGCACGCGAATAAACGTAGTACGTTTAGTCAATTCTTTAAGCTTCGCCGCCCCCACGTAAGTACATGTAGAGCGCACACCGCCTAGGATGTCTGAGATAGTGTGGTGAACACTGCCACGGAATGGCAGTAGCACGGTTTTGCCTTCTGCTGCGCGGTATTTTGCTACGCCTCCAGAGTGTTTCGCCATGGCTGATTCTGATGACATGCCGTAGAACTTCATGTATTGCTTGCCGTCTTTTTCTATGGCTTCGCCGCCTGATTCTTCGTGGCCGGCTAGCATGCCGCCTAGCATGACGAAGTCTGCGCCGCCGCCGAAGGCTTTTGATACGTCTCCGGCGCAGGCACAGCCACCATCGCCGATGATCATGCCGCCAAGGCCGTGTGCTGCATCGCCACATTCGATGATGGCTGAAAGTTGTGGGTAGCCTACGCCTGTTTTAACGCGAGTGGTACATACGCTGCCTGGGCCGATGCCGACTTTTACGATGTCTGCGCCGGCAAGAATTAGCTCTTCACACATGTCGCCGGTCACTACGTTACCTGCTGAAATGACTTTAGTTGGGAATTCGGCGCGCACTTTTTCTACGTATTCGACAAGGTGTTCTGAGTAACCGTTGGCGATATCAACACAGATGAAAATAAGTTCTTCTGACAGTGCCATGATTTGTTTGGTTTTCTCAAACTCGGCTTCTGAAGTGCCGGTTGATACAAACACATTTTTCAGTGTTTTGCTGTCTGCGTTTTTAACGAAGTCTGCCCACTGCTCTACTGTGTAGTGTTTGTGTACGGCGGTCATTACGTCGTGCTCGGCTAATGCAGCGGCCATTTCGAATGTTGCAACAGAATCCATGTTGGCGGCGATAACAGGTACACCAGACCATTGACGACCACTATGCTTGAATGTAAAATCGCGGGTTAAATTTACTTGGGAACGACTTTTTAGTGTTGAGCGCTTAGGGCGAAACAGTACATCTTTAAAGCCTAACTTAAGTTCTTGTTCGATACGCATTGTGCATTTCCTTGATTCTTATAAATGACGTGCCAATTACAATGCAGGTCGTGCTTTGGCAGAAGCGTTGACCATTCTTCGGACACAAAAAAACCGGAGCGTTGGCAGACGCTCCGGTTTTCAGCATTATAGGTTCAGATTAAATTGTCGCAAGACTGATTTTTTGTTTTTATTTGTGCTACTATCTTGAAACTTGCAAATCTGCGCCCTTCCTAAATTCGTTTATTCTTTTAAATCAACAACCTATATTCCTTAACTTATTCCCAGATACTTTTAGTTACATTATGCGCTCTGTTATAGTGTGACCTGAATCACTAAAGTGAAGTAAAATCCGTATTTTCCTTATTGAAATTGCACGTTTTATAGCTGACTTTTCTGCTTATTTTGCTACTTTTTCTTAAATTTCTGATGTTAATTCTAATTTTGGTTTATTAACGTACGAATTTCAGGCAATAAATCTGACGCAAGCATCCCTATGCTCCCCTCTTTTTTAGCCTTATTATCCGCCGCTGTAGAATGTAGCCATGCACCTAAACACGCCGCTTGCACCGGCTCTAGCCCTTGGCACACTAACCCAGCAATAACGCCCGTTAATACATCTCCCATGCCGCCACTCGCCATGCCTGAGTTACCCGCTGTAATCACCTGCGTGCTTTGCCCATCACATATTAATGTGCCCGCACCTTTAAGAAGAACCACGCATTGAAATTTTGCCTGTAACTGATTAACCGCTGCGTATCGGTCTTTTTCTATGTCTGCGACGGTAACGCCTAATAAACGCGCGGCTTCACCTGGGTGCGGCGTTAAAACACAATCGTGTAATTCAAATGGTTCGGCGCTACTGGCCAGCAAGTTAAGTCCATCAGCATCGATGATTTTGGGTTTGTTTTGTGCCATCGCCCAATTAAATAAGGTCTTTGACCAAAGGTCAGTCCCTAATCCTGGGCCAATGGCTATCACACAGCTACTCGCAAGTGCGCTATGGCTAATGAACTCATCTATTTCACGCTGGTTTTGATTTGTAATGGCCATCGCCATGATCTCAGGCTGACGCACTAATAAAGGCATAATGGAATCGGCATGAGTCATTACATTAATTAAGCCTGCTCCAGTTCGAGCGCAGGCTTGCGCGGCCATAATAATAGCGCCGCTCATTCCTTGATTGCCTCCAACTAACAAAGCGCGACCGCAGTTACCTTTGTGAGCAGATGCCTCCCTTTGTGGAATAAGTGCCTGTGCTTGCGGCTTTGCAAAAATGGTCGTGTGGCTTGACTCCAGATGGGAAAATTGAGGCGAAATACCTAAGTCAGCTACGTATAAATTGCCGACCACATTGCGCGCCTTGCCAGTCACTAATCCGAGTTTATTGCCGACAAAGGTAATGGTTTCAGTCGCTTTTATTGCACTACCTAAGATCTCACCGGTATTGGCCTGTAGCCCTGATGGAATATCTAAACTCAATATAGGGACGTTAAGCGCATTAATGCGGATGATATCGAAGGCAAGGTTATCCCTGACCTTATTGACAAGACCAGTACCGAGCAAACCATCCACAATAAGATCGTATCTGTCATTACTTTCGATGGTGTTAAGAATACTTTGGCTGCGCAAAGACCACTTCTGTTTGGCTTTATAAGCGTCAGATTGAGTGTCGGGATTTTGGGAAGTGCAATAAGTTGGTTGAAAAACATCGACCTCATAGCCCGACTCTAGTGCTAAGCGCGCCACAACAAAGCCGTCTCCGCCGTTATTGCCAGAGCCACAACACACCAATATTTTGCCTAAATCGGGAAGCATCACCTGCACACGTTCAAACGCGGCCTGCCCTGCACGTTCCATTAATTCGTACAGCGTTATTCCAGCAAGCTCTGCTGCACTGGCTTCGCTTCGTTTGATTTGCTTGGCAGAATATAAAGTATTGATGCTCATTAGTTGCCTCGTTTTACAATGGCGATAACTAATAATACCAATCTCAGCAATTAAGTGATCAAAAAACCGCTATAGCTTATTAAGCTGTAGCGGTTTTAAAAAATTGTGGCTTATATTGTCACTGCGTCTGCAATTAAGACGTTGTTATTGTTGTCCTAGGCCCAACTTACGATTAGTACTTTTATCCTTAAAATAGAAGTAGACGTAGGTTGTTGCAATTGCAAAAAACAAATATGAAAGTGAGAAGATCAGCGGAGAAGTAATAAGGCCTGCTTTAACCCCCATAATGGTAGACACCACCGTTATGGTCAGTTTGCATAACATCCCCATCAACAACAAAAATACCGCCAGTTGTGGCCAGCGAGACGAACGAAATGCCAACCAAAAACAGGCGCCCACTGCCAGAGATGCAGTGCTCAATCCATATAAAAATGATGTTAAGTGTTCAGCAGAAGCGGCACCCGCCGAAACAGAAATAAAGAGTAGTAAAAATATTTTCATATAGAACCTCACTAAAGCTTAGTAAAGTGACCTTTCATATTTGGAATCTAAGTTTTCATTGCATTCTGACGGAAAACTACACGATTGCAATCGTTAATTTTTAACGCTGTTTCATATAAATCATTGAAATCCACGTCATTTTCACAAGTTATTAACATGGTAACATTGTTGTAAATCAAGAAATCCTTGTTTTTATTTAAAACGCCTTGAAATGCTAAATAAATCACACTAATTGTTAATAAATGGTTATCGAAAACTATTTTCTATAAATGTTTCCTACCTCACATTTGGGGTGAAACACAAGTTCCAGAGCAAACGATTGCTCGATAAAACGTAAGCAAATCTTTCAATTTTCCTCCAAATCAAAACACCCACAAATACACTGCAAAATTATTTTCCATTTTTGGTAAAAAGAGATTTAAATCAAAAATAACTTGTGTACAATTCGCGCAACTCGCACTTAGAAATGTTGATAAAACTAAAGTATTTTTGAACGTTTCCAATAATTAACCTAACTTACCTAGCCAAAATGGCACTGAGAAAAAACGATGAAAAAGATCGATAAAGCGATGCGCATCCTAATAGCAGGATTCTGTATCAACCTTTGTTTAGGCATCCTTTATGCTTGGAGTATCTTCAACAAAGCTCTAGTTACCGATCACGGCTGGAACGCAGCAGATGCATCACAACCTTATGCCATTGCGACAATAACTTTCTCCATTGCTCTTTTAGTCGCAGGTATTTTGCAAGATAGAATGGGCCCACGAACGATTCTAATGCTTGGCGCAACGCTTACTGGTTTAGGCATGATGGGTTCAAGCTTTGCTACTACCCCAGCGATGCTAAGCATGACCTTTGGTGTGGTTGCAGGTGCAGGCATCGGCTTTGGTTATGCGTGTCTTTCGCCTGCAGCAATGAAGTGGTTCCACTCATCGAAAAAAGGCTTAGTGAATGGCTTGATAGCGGCAGGTTTTGGTCTTGCGGCGGTTTATCTTGCGCCTCTAACATCGGCTCTTATCACCAATTACGGCATCGACCAGAGTTTTCTAATTTTAGGCATTGCAGTACTGGTTATCGCGGTACCTCTCGCGGCAACTATTACCAACCCTCCGGCGGACTATGTACCACAAGCGCCTAAAGTAAAAGCGGGTAAAGCGCCCATCGCGATTAAGCAAAATAGTGATATTTCATGGAAAGTGATGCTGAAAACACCGCAGTTTTACTCACTGTGGATCATGTACGCATTTGCTTCTGCAACTGGTCTTATGATCATTGGTAACATCACCACTATCGCTAGCGTGCAAGCTAACCTGCCTAATGCGGTTTACCTAGCCTCTATCTTGGCTATCTTTAACTCCGGCGGTCGTATTGGCGCGGGCATTTTATCTGACAAGATTGGCGGTCTGCGTACTCTATTTATCGCTTTTGCACTGCAAGGCATCAACATGGCTTTGTTTGCGACCTTCAAATCAGAAGCAGCGCTTATTTTAGGCACCGCAATTGCGGCAGTTGGCTACGGTACACTGCTTGCGGTATTCCCATCGATTACAGCGGAATATTACGGTCTGAAAAACTACGGTACTAACTATGGCGTATTGTATACAGCATGGGGCATTGGCGGTGCGATTGGCGCAGCGGTGGTCGGCTTCTCTATGACGCATGGCGAAGGTTACACTATTGCTTACACCATCTCTGCGGTAATGATGGCAATCTGTGTAGTGCTGTCTCTGGTTACGCGCCCTATTTCTGAAGAGAAATCTTTGCAACTTGCTACGGCTTAAGCCGGATTGCACATTAAAATTGATAGGCTCGCTTCGGCGGGCCTATTTTGTTACGAGCATTTGGATTCTACCTACCTATCCTAGTAATCAGCAGCTACTTCTTAATTAAATACTCTCTGCATCAACAAAAATCCACAACGAAAACATTGATATTCTTCACAAACAATTAGTGCATTTAGTTTCGTACATTGATCGCGATCAAACATACGCTCATTAAACGTAAGTATGTGATTTCAATCTATAAAAAACTTCTCAATATGAGCCATAGTAATCACAGGAAATCATTGCAATTCTTCAAGGAGTGAAGATGGAAGTTATTATTTATAATTGCAATAGGGGCGATGAAATAGAAAGGTTTCAGTTATCCCCCTACAAAATGGAAATGTTTTTAGAGCAGATGCATTGCGAAAGCCAATGTGATATTTGCGACAGCGGTGTATTGATTGAACTTTATTATGCCGGCCGATTAACCGTAGCCAAAAGAACTCGATTTACCGATTCGTTAAAGCGTACTCTTGAAGCGAGTAAAGCAGCGTTCGCCTAATTATTGGTATTAATAGATAGAAGGGATTTAACTCCCTTCTATGATGTTTGGTGATTATTAAAAGTCGGATTTAACGGATATTATAGTTAAAAATTAATCCTTACTGCTAATACCGTTGCATCACACTTTAATTTTAAGATTCAGAATATATTTTGATGGCTTCTATCGCATTATCTGCAAACACGACGCCTCTTTCTTTAAAGCCTTTCGCTTTCGCTCTGTCTATATTATCCGGCGTACCTGCTTTACTCACATCAAAGGCTATAATATCTTCACCGTTCACCATGATTTGATACTGATATCCTGGTTCTTCTTGATGACTAAAGTCGCTATCTGTATCCATTGAATCAAGCTTTGAACCGCAATGTTTACACAGTAGTGCTTCTGCTTTCACAAGTTCGGCGCACATTGGACATTTACGTAAATCACCACGACCAATCGCCTTTTCTTCAACTTTACTTTGTACAGGAGATGCAATCAAAGCGCCGATAAAACCTATAATCGGCGACAGCAATACTGCCAACAAAAAGAATCCAAACCCCGAACGCCCTTTACTAGACGCATACACACCACAAAAAATAGAAAGAACAAACCATCCAATAACCGTAAACACAGTACAACTCTCATAAATAGTTAATTGAAGTCCAATTCTATCAAAACAAGCGGGGTCAGGTCTTGAATTTTGCACCAACCATTTATTGCGTCAAACAGCACTTAGCACTTCCCGCGACACGTTATTGTGACGATCATCAAATATGAGAACATAGCTTCAACGGCTCCCATATTCTTGGTTTCATTTATAATTCAGCGCATATTATCAGCCTAAATGATTCCTTGCCGAAGATGGTTTTGCTGCAACGGATTACAGACTAGTGGAATATTAATGTACTACTTAGGCTAAATTCACAAATTATGGAGTGTTTATGAATCTATTCAAAACAACGGCTATTGTATCAAGTCTATTAATGCTGAGTGCGTGTAATAGCAATAATGATATTAACGCTGATAAACTTGTTCCTAAGTTATCGGCTAATGAGAAAAGCCAATTAAATAATTATATCGATACACAAAATGGTTTTGAGTTTAGTCATAACTCCCCTTTATATAATGCATTGGATAGCCTGTTCGCTCTTTCAACACAAAGCAAAATCACAATACAAAATATTAACCCTGGTATCACTCAAGGTCTTAGCATGACCCTTAAGCCTGGTGCATTTGCCAAGCTACCCACAAAAGGTAGCCAAACCAGTCTTACTTTTGATGCATCACGCGTCGTGACATTATCAGCAACAGGGGCACCAACTACACAGCAAGAAGAATGGCACTGCTACGGTTCAACACCTATGACTGTTGACGTTGATAGCCAAGGTATGACAATTAACGGCACATTGACTGAGTACCAATATCAATCGGGCTGTAAAACTAGCAACACAAAGATCATCTCTTATAATTTTAAGAATGCGCATCTAAATCCTAGCTTTATCTTCGATTCAGGAAGTGTTGAAGATCTGCTTAGCCAAAAAACGCTTGCTGGAAATCAACTATTACTAACAAGTATAGAAAGTGGCGTTGAGCAGGCCTTTGGTAAAGCATGGTTAGCACAATGGCAAGCAGGAACAGAAAGTGCTGGAAATGACTTTTTGAAACTAGACGATGGACGTATCAAGTACCAACACATTCCTGCAAGCATGGTTGATTACAATACATTAGATAACTCAAAATTACTTGCCGGCACAGTGTTTGGTGGTCAACCAGGTAGTGGCATTGCCAGTGCTAAATGGTGTCGTATTGTGAATATTCCAAAAGGTTTAGACCTAAATAGCCAAAAAGTTCAGACGATGATCGCTGTCAACTGTGCACGTTCTATAAAACGATACTGCGAAGGTGAAGGCACTAATTTCCCTGCAGGAATGCAACCAGCAACTTCTCCAGTAGCATGGAGTGATACGGTATATAACTTGGCAATGGATAATACCAACCTTCAGAAAAGCAACAATAAGCAAGGTCACTTTGAACAACATGGTCAAACGCAAAATGCATTCTCTGTAACCCCGCAAGGTGCAAGCCCATTCTCTGGCACACTTAAGGCCGTTTATGGTTATACAGCAGTGAAGGATGCGAGCCCTGTAAGCCCTACGTTCAACAACGCCGGTGCAAATAGCTTCGCTGGACATGCTGGACATTGTCAAAATGAAATGGCTGATTGGGTAATGACTACCGGTCTATCATTTAAGCAAGTGACTCAAAATAAAGTAACTGGAATTGACTTCTTAACGCAAAACTTCGCTAAGTAATAAGAAAAGTTAAACACATTATTATTAAGCCTCAACAATTGGTTGACCATTGTTGAGGCTTTTTTAATTTACACATTCATCTTTCCTCCTCGATCACTGTAACCTAATCGCCAATCTACATAGCATTTAATTCATTGCCATCACCTAACAGTGATGCAAATTTCAAGACCTGACCCCGCTTTTCTGACCCCGCTTTTCTCAAATCCATGTCAAAAAAAAACGCCTGATGAAAACATCAGACGTTCTATTTAGGTATTCAATCTATAACCTAAACACCACCGACAAACAGCGGTGCAAATTTCAAGACCTGACCCCGCACCTTTCTTTAGCTAGGAAAGGATTCTGGCGCGGAATTTGCGGCCTTTCATTTTGCCGTTTTCTAGTTTTTTGTGGGCGATTTTTGCTATTGATTTATCTACTGCTACGTATGAGCGCATGTCGAATAGGTTGATTTTGCCTACCTTTTTGCCGTCGATGCCGTCGCCACTGGTGAGAGCGCCTAGGATGTCGCCTGCTCTTACTTTTTGTTTTTTGCCGCCAGAGATTTCAATGGTCACCATGCTTGGTTGCACTGAGGCTGTAGCCGTCGCTTTTGGTAATGGTTCCGCAGAAATCTCTGTGTTCATGTACTCATCGATAAGCGCCACGCGGTGGTATTCATTTTCACTAAACAGACTGCAGGCTACACCCTTGCTGCCGGCACGACCGGTACGGCCAATGCGGTGTACGTGAACTTCTGGATCGCGTGATAGCTGGTAGTTAACAACTGCATCTAGGTTTTCTACGTCTAATCCCCGAGCCGCAACATCTGTGGCCACTAAGATAGAAACGCTTTTGTTGGAAAACTGAACCAAAGTTTGGTTGCGCTCTCTTTGCTCAAGGTCGCCGTGTAAATCGATAACGCTAAAGCCTTTGTAATGCAACTCATCTGCCACTTCTTGAACTTCACGCTTAGTGTTACAAAAAACCACTGCAGACTCAGGTTGATACGCTAACAGAATGGTTTCCAGCGCTTTCAGGCGTTGATCATTGTTTTCTACTTTATAAAAGTGTTGAGTAATGCTGCTTTTATCATGGGTTGATTCCACTTTAACTAGCTGCGGATCTTGCATGATGCGAGAAGCCACTTGTTGAATTTTTTCAGGGAAAGTGGCGCTAAATAGCAAGGTTTGACGCTGTTTTGGCGCTTCTGCGATGATAGCGTCTAGCGCATCTTGGAAACCCATGTCTAACATACGATCCGCTTCATCTAATACTAAGGTATTCAGCTCAGCTAGGTTGATGCGCCCTCTTTCTAGGTGATCCAAAATACGGCCTGGTGTCCCCACCAAAATATGAGCGCCGTGTTCAAGTGAGCCAATTTGCGGCCCCATAGGAACGCCACCACAAAGAGTCAATACTTTAATATTGTGGATGGTGCGCGCTAATCTACGGATCTCTTTGGCTACTTGGTCAGCCAACTCGCGCGTTGGACACAATACTAAAGACTGAACACGAAATCGCTTCACGTTAAGGTTAGTCAGTAAGCTCAAACCAAATGCAGCTGTTTTACCTGAACCTGTTTTACCCTGACCAATCACATCTTTACCGTTTAGCATTAGCGGTAAGCTTTGTGCTTGAATTGGGGTCATCTCGGAATACTCCATCGACGCCAAATTATCAAGCAATGGCTGAGATAAAGGTAACTTAGAAAATTTATTGTCGCTCAAGGGAGATTCCTTTTGTAGATTAAGGGTTGGCAGGTATTGCAAGGTTGATGACCCTAAAGGGTAGACACGCTAATTGCAAGTGAAACTCGGTAACTGAGCCCAAGTTTAAAGGGTCTAACCGTAAAGAGATACACAAGATTGCGGTTTTCTGATCTGCAATATCAACCGCTGTTGCTCATTACTTGATGAAACCACTACAAATATAAGCTTTCACCTATACGCTCACAATTGAATAAGCACATCTTTATTTTTATATATCGCTTAAATATCCCCCACACTACAGCCGATCTAGATCACATTTCCCATTAATAATTAGAGCTAGCTCTCAATCTATTTTGGCACAAATGAAATCCCACTATTTTCTATTTTGCTTCGCTAAAGCTCCTCAATTTCCGAAAAACACCCCTACCAATAAATACTACTTAATGACTACTTTTCAATAACTTACAAAGAGCTATTCACATTTGAAAACAATTCTTATGCCTTAAAATTCCTTATAAATCAAATGGTTAATAATTATTCAATTCATCATTTCGTCATCAAAGCGTCACTGCTCATTCATATTTGAGTCATTAGACATTCATATTCCGAATCTAAATTAGCGGCAAATCAAACGGGCATCAGCTCGAAAAAATAACTCCTGAGTAACAACTCAAACTTTATAAAATAGGAAATTTCAAAATGAAAAAGGCAGCACTAACTACCGCGATTCTAGCTTTAATGGCTTCAGGTTCTGCAGCAGCGGCAACTGTATACAAAGATGATGCTTCTGAGCTAAAAATTGGCGGTCGTGCGGAAGCTCGTTTCAACATTTCTGACAACAACGAATCTACGGCTAACAGCACTTTCGAAGATAAGTCTCGTGCTCGTTTAAACATCGTTGGTAAAACTCAAATCAACGAAGATTTTTACGGTTTTGGTAAGTATGAAGCTCAATTTGATACTGATGCAGACATCACTAACCGCTACGTTTTCGCAGGTATCGGCACTAACATCGGTGAGTTCTCTTACGGTAAGCAAGACACAGCTCAAGTTATGCTAACTGACGTTACTGATGTAATGGCAACATTTGGCGCAGACGCAGCTGACATCGTTTCTGGTAACAAAGACAAACGTACTAACAACTTCCTATACGCTGGTGAGTTCGGCGGTTTTGACATCCAAGCTAACTACCTAGCAAACGACGAAAAAGACGCTGACAGCTACGGCGCAGCAGCTATGTACTCTTTTGACTTCGGTCTAGCGCTAGGTCTTGGTTACGTTGCTCAAGCAAACGGCAACGATGACGACAGCCAAATCAACTTTGCAGCTGAGTACTCAATTGCAGATTTCACTCTAGGCGGTTTCTACGCACTAGGTTCTGTAGCTGACGAAGACGTAAACGCATTTGAAGTTTCTGCAGTTTACAAACTAGACAAGTGGACATTCGCAGCAGTATACAACTACCAAGACGTTGAAAGTGTTGACGACGCAACTGTTGATAACGCAGCAATCGAAGCGGTTTACAAGTTCAACGGCAACCTTCGCACTTACGCTGGCTACAAGTTTGAGCAAGTTGAAGGTGACGACGACCAAATCCAAGCGGGTATCCGTTACGATTTCTAATATTGGTTAACGCCTAATCTTCTGATTAGACAAACTGAATATGCTATTGACCGAGCCTTGTGCTCGGTCTTTTTGTTTATGGCTGACAAACTGTTCATGCTAATTTTTTGTATAAATTACACAATAGATGAAAGGTTTTTTGATGAACTATGTTCTACTTTATTAATAGATCTACAAAAGGAACAGTAGCATGAGCAAACCCATTAAAATCACCCTGTATCGTTGGGGAGGCAGTTGGGGCCCTTTTAAAGTCAATATCCCTTGTGGCGAATGTACTCTCACTAAAGACATTCTCAAAGATACCTTCGACAATGAACTCAAAGACGTGCCTATTGAGCTCGAAGTAAAAGATTGGCTATCGCATTGGTGGGAGCCTTTAAAAATGGGCGCATGGCATGCACCCATTTTAGTAGTTGAAGGTAAAGTGATCAGCCAAGGCGAAGCATTAAACCGAGGCGTGTTGGTACAATCGGTCATCGCTCACTGGACCAAACAAGACGATCTAAAAGGCAACATCGTTTTTGGCAAAGCCACCTGCCCTTACTGCGTCAAGGCGAAAGCATTACTGGATAAAGCCGGGATCTCATACACCTATTTTGATGTAGTGAAAGACAGCGCCGCCCTATATCGAATGATCCCAGAGGTTAAAGCTCACATTGGACAAAAAACACCCGTCACTGTTCCGCAAATCTGGATGGATGGGCAATATATTGGGGGCGCTGATAACCTAGAGAAATGGCTACCCAGTGCAAGTAATACTGTACTGCCGGATAATGTGGTCGATATTCCAGCGCGAACAGGCAGTGATTAACCCCTGTCATTCCTAAAACAAAAAAATCCGCCACTTCAACTTTCAAGAGGCGGATTTTTAACTATGACGATTTAATATAGCGTCTGCTTATTTTCTTTTTGGCTGCTGATAAGTTTTACCGGCCATTTTGTACGTATCGCTCTGCTTTACGTCAAAGTAGGCATCAAAGAACCAAGCAACAAAACGAATCACATGTTCATCAGTATTCATGACATGTTCTACAAACTCTTGCAGATCATCACCTTCTTGCTGAGTCGTTACATGATAAACACGTTGTTCGCCTTCTACTTCAGCAACCGCAAACTGCCCTTTTAAAGATAAAGCCACTTCGGATACTTCTTCATACTCGCACTCTTGCAGTAGTTGCAAAGCTTGTGGAAGATCGTCACATTGACTTGCAAGCATTACCAGTTGGGTAAATTCGCTTTGGTTCATTTACTATACCTAAATTAAAGAGACTCTTGAGGCTTATTATTCTGTGAATCATGCTGACTCGCAAGCAATACTTCCTCTTCTTTCATCATCTGAATCAAATTATCACGACGCGCAGCAAACTTAGTCATCTCATTTTTTGGCACAGATTCTGCCATTGGGATTTTTGCGGTAATCGGATCAACAGGGCGATTACGGATCAATAGTTCATAATGAAGGTGTGGCCCTGTAATACGTCCAGTAGCGCCAGACAATGCAATGCGCTCACCGCGTTTAACTTGCTGCCCTTTTTTCACCAATATACGGCTAAGGTGCAAATATCGTGTTTTATAGATAGAGCCGTGCTCTAACACAACGTACTTACCCGCATATGGATGGTTACGAATCATGATCACTTTACCATCACCCGTAGCCAATACAGGAGTGCCAACAGGTGCACGGAAGTCTGTACCATTATGAGGAGATAATCTTCCCGTTACAGGGTGGCGTCGTTTTGGATTAAACGGTGACGTCACGTGGTGGTTGGCTTCTGGGTAGCGCATAAAAGCACGTTGCAGACTTTCGCCATTTTCATCATAAAACTGACCATCAGTATGAAGAAATGCACTAATGGTGCGGCCACGATTAAATATTTTAACGGCTTCAATTTCGCGACTGCCAGTTTCGACTCCATCGACTGTTTGCACTTTATGCACCACAGAAAATTTGTCACCCGCACGCAGTTCACGAGCAAAATTCAGTTTGTCTTTCATTAAGGTCGTAATGGTGCGAATTTCATTAATGCTCAAGCCTAGTTTATGCGCTGATTTAGAAAAACTGCCATAAACCGTACCCACTAATGCAGTGGTATCCCATTGGCCTTTAACTGAAATATCTTTAAAAGCATAAGCACCATTTTTAACCCGAGAATATTGCACTCTATCGGCGGGGTTAAATTTCAGCTGCATTTTTTCCAATACACCGGATTTGTCATTTACCCAAAATAGCAGTTGGTTACCAGGGCTTAGGGTATCTAATGCTAGATGGTTAAGATCTTCTTCCATTATGCTCAATAAACTTGCATAAGAGATGCCTAGCTTGGAGAAAATCACACTGAGGTTATCACCATTTTTAATGGTGTAGCTATAAGTAGGGATAGACGCGTAAGCGTTATGTTCAACTTTCGTTTCGGGAGCTGGCGCGGCAGTGCTTTGGATATTTAGAGGTACAAATTTTCGCTCATCTGTGTTGTGAGACAACACCAGACTTACCACTAACACTAAAAGAAAAATCAACCCTCCCTTTTTGATTCTGGACCGAGATTGTTGATTAAGTTGATTTAGCTTTAACACCGAAGTACCTACTGAAAATATAATTGAACACGCTATAACCCATAGAATCTTATGTAAATTCTAGCCTGTTCATTGTAAAAATTGATGAGCTTAAATGAGCTCGCATTCGTTAATTAACTTAACTCAATATTGATGAATAGATTTAATGGCAGTCGTATACTCTTTCCAGTGCTGGCTGTTAGTAAATGTTTGAGCCACTTTACACAAAAAAGTTCAATTCTTGCGTTCAAAAAGTCGACTGTCAGAAAGCGTAAACCTTCTCGTAATCAATTGGTTAGGTTTTTCTGCCATAGATTGGCTGAGGCTGTGTTGTTTAAAACTAAGCTCGACCGTATTCTGTTTATAAACTAAAGATTCAATTTCGATGCGATCACCTAAGAACAACTCTTGAGCGATAGAATAGTGGCCTTGATGCTTTTGATTTACATCCAAATAATAAAATGCGCCACTTCCTGAAGTTCGAACAACAGACGGAACCAACCACAATTGAGGGTTTGTTCTATTTTGTTTGATTTCACATAACCAATGAGTATTCAGTAACAGCTTACTTTTTACTTGGTTATAGACATAATCAGATTCATATAGGTAAGGGTCTTGAATACCTCGATGAAACTGTACGCTAGATTGAATGGTGACATCGTTGAGCGCGCCGGGTTTTACCACCAGAGATTTAGGCAGGTTAAATTGAGAATGATCACAACGACTGTCTAAATGTACTTCACTTACTTTGTACAGCTTGGAGCTATGTTTTAAGTCATGTTTAGTATATGAATCTGCGTTTGCGACTCCCGCCATCAATACAGAGCCCATCAGTGCGACTTTCAAAATATTTAACATGTGACTTAACCAATCTGTGTTCTAAGCCATATGCATCTAAACAAGGCTTTCGCTGCGCGTATTCTAACAAGCTATATCTATTTTTATAACAGAGTTTTGTCAATCTTTGATTGCATATACCACAAACAGCAATACAGTGTTTAACTACATTGCTTAAGTTTTTGATTCACAATCAAATTGCTTATGTTCTTCTTCAACAAGCCTGCGATCCCTCTGCCAATCCGACTTATTATTTAGTGTGTTTTCTCGTCAAAAAATAATGAATTGTGATTCATAGTTAAATATTCATATGAATACATAAGAATGAAACTTAACTGTAATCATATTTTCATTTAACTCTGTTTAAATCTGCCATCAGCATAGGAGTAAGGGATTAACGCATTGGATTCTAAAACTTAGACAACCAAACATAAAGCCCTTGAATCACATTATTACAAGATCATGCCTCACGGATCGCTTCTATAAAAAGACATAAGTTAAGAGATAACATGCACGAGATAAAACTAGGAATTGATGTCATAAAGGATAAAAAAGCCGTCGAGTATCAATGGGTAAGAACCATGTACGTTGAAGGCTATTCGAATGAACGCATTGATCACTACATCAATGAATGCTTTGGGGGCGATCCTGTCTTCTCTCACTTATTTAGAAAAGTCGCTCTGCATCAAGAAAGCGTATACGTACTGATGCGGCACTTAGGGCATGCACCATCCAATATTGAAAATATTTAAGCCATTAAAAAAGGAAGCTTTGCAGCTTCCTTTTTCATTTTAGAGTAAGCAATAAATCCGCTTAGCCTTTCACACCACCGGAAGTTAAGCCGCCAACCAACCAACGCTGTGCCAATAAGAACACAATCGTAATCGGCAGTGCTGACAATACAGCGGCTGCAGCAAAATCGCCCCATAGGTAGTTTTGCGGGTAAAGATATTGTTGCATACCTACCGCTAGCGTATACGAGTTCACATCCGAAAGTAGCAATGATGCCACTGGCACTTCACCCACAACGCCGATGAAAGATAGGATAAACACCACTGCCAAAATTGGCACAGACAGAGGTAACAATACCAAACGGAAGGCTTGCCAAGGGGTTGCACCATCCAATGCTGCCGCCTCTTCCAACGAATTATCAATCGTTTCAAAGTAACCTTTAATGGTCCAAACGTGCAGCGCTATACCACCAAGGTACGAGAAGATAAGGCCGCCATGGGTATTTAGCCCCAAGAATGGAATGTACTGACCTAATTTATCAAACAGTGCATAGATAGCCACCAACGCCAACACCGCAGGGAACATTTGGAAAATCATCATCGCTTTTAAGATGGTGTTTTTGCCTTTAAAGCGCATGCGAGCAAACGCATATGCTGAGGTGGTAGACAGCGCCACAATCAAAATTGAAGTAATGCCTGCAACTTTCACTGAGTTCCATAACCATAACAACACAGGGAACGGTGGCGGTGTCACGCTACCATCAGCGTGGGTCACAGATAAACCAAGCGCTAACTTCCAATGCTCTAAAGAGGGATTATCAGGAATCAAGCTACCTGTTGCAAAGTTACCTTCTCGAAATGAAATGGCGATAACCATCAACAAAGGGAAGATAATCAACGACAAGAAGATCCACAGAGCAATATGCGTTGCCCAAACACGGTATTTAAGGTTTTTGCCTTGTACCATAGCCATTGTTATTGCTCCTTAATCTTGAGATAGCTTAGTGAAACGAAGGTTAAGTAGTGCCATACCACCCACCAATAGGAAGATAAGCGTTGCGATAGCACTTGCTAGACCAAAGTCTTGACCACCACTGCCCTCGAAGGCGATACGGTAGGTATAGCTCACCAACAAGTCGGTATAACCGGCCGGCTCTGAGGTACCTATCATGTTTGGACCACCGTTAGTCAATAGCTGAATCATGACAAAGTTATTGAAGTTAAACGCAAAGCTGGCAATCAATAGCGGCGTCATTGGTTTAATCATCAAAGGCACTGTGATGTGGAAAAAGTTCTTAAATGGACCTGCACCATCAATTGCAGAAGCTTCATACAAATCATCAGGAATAGCTTTTAATAGCCCCATACACAAAATCATCATGTACGGGAAACCGAGCCAAGTGTTCACAATCAACACCATGGTTTTGGCTAAGAACGGGTCAGAGAACCAATTTGGCGAAATACCAAACAGCTGACTGAGCACCAAGTTTATTTCACCAAAACTTTGGTTAAACAAACCTTTAAATATCAATATGGAAATAAACGCCGGCACCGCATAAGGTAAGATGAGCAACACGCGATAAATAGCACGTCCTTTCAGTTCTTCCCACTGCACTACGCTCGCCAATACCAAGCCGATCACAAGAGTAAAAATAATCGTTAATACTGAGAACACTACGGTCCAGATGAATATCGAGATAAATGGCTCTTTGATACCATCGTCTTTCCAAACACGCTCGAAGTTGCCAGTGCCTATTCCAACAATAAAGCCAGGCGAAACTGTATCACCAACAAATTCTCCATTGGCATCTACCGGTTGATAAAAACCCACGTCCATATTGGGCATGAAGGTTTCACCGGTTTCGTTGTTGAGCATAGTTTGGCCGTCGGCTTGCAACGTAAACAGCGGTTCGACACCAGCAAATTTACGTAATCCACTCATACGGACAGCTTCACCGTTGGGCTTAATCAGATCAATGTTACTCAATATCGGGCGAGCTTTAATAATGCTTTTAATTGGCTCTTTAGTACCTTGAACTGAGTTCGCATCAATGGCGGTGAGTTGTAGATCTTTACTGGTCACATCTTTAGTTAAGCTAAATTCTCGCGTAACTAGAGTATGCTCACCGTCTTGCAGCGCAATAATATGGCCACCAGCGGTTTTGAGCAGTTGAAATGGATAGCTGTCACCACTTTGGAAAGTGCGATTAACCAGAACCGTTTGCGCACGGTCGAGTGTCAGTTGGTTCTTCGCGCTGTAGTTAGTGAATGCCAAGTTAACGGTATAAGCCAGCGGGAAAAGAATGAATAAAATCATTCCCGCAATACCAGGATAAATATAGCGATGTGCGTAGGTTTTCTTACTACCGAAGATATATAGCGCTAACGCCGTTAAAATCAGTGTGAGAATAGCAAAAGCTACTTCTCCACGAGAATACATCAAGACGGTTGCATAACCGTTTACAATTCCGACTAAGCCAAGGGTTGCCCATTTCAATACTGATTTAGTATTTCCGGCAACGGAAGGAGTCTCAACAGAACCAGAAGATTGAACTGTCTGCATAAAAAGAACCTACTAGCGAATAATAAATAGAGAAAAGTAAGGAGGGGTTACCCCCTCCTTAAAGGGTTTACTTAAGCATTTGTTTTTTAGCGTCTTCTAGAGCCGCATCTACCGATTGACGACCATCGACAACATTGATGATGGCGTTTTTCGCTGAACTCCAGTAAGTGTTCATTTGCGGAATGTTCGGCATGATTTCACCGTGTTCAGCACTTGCCATTGTTGCAGCAATGCGCGGATCAGCAGCTAATTCTTTTTGGAACGATTTTAGTGCAACCGCGCCCAGTGGCTTATCGTTATTTACGTCACGTAAGCCTTCGTTAGTCAGCAAGTAGTTCTCAAGGAACTCAACCGCAAGATCTTTGTTTGGTGACGCAGTGCTAATACCAGCCGTTAATACACCAACAAACGGTGAAGAAGCCTGACCTTTGAACGTCGGTAGCGTCGTTACGCCATAGTTCACTTTGTTGTCATAACCGCCCCATGCCCAAGGACCATTGATGGTAAGTGCAACATCACCTTTAGCAAAAGAAGAATCCGCAATAGAGTAATCCATGTCCGCAGAGATCACTTTGCTATCTACTAATGACTTGATGAAGTTCATTGCGTCTTTAACGCCAGCGTTATCAATGCCTACGTTTTTAACATCATAACCAGCATCAGTATGTTTGAATGCGTAACCACCGTCAGCAGCCATTAGTGGCCATGTGAAGTACGGTTCTTTTAGGTTCCACATGATCGCTTTTTTGCCATCTTTTGCTAGCTTAGCATCAAGAGCCGCCACTTCTTCCCAAGTTTTTGGTGGGTTAGGTACAAGATCTTTGTTGTAGATAAGTGCTAGAGCTTCGATAGCTACAGGGTAGCCGATGGTTTTGCCTTGGAAGTTCACTGCATCCCATGCAAAATCAACAATGCCGTCTTTGATTTCTTTAGATGGTTTAATTTCAGCTAGTAAACCGGCTTCTGCGTAACCACCGAAGCGATCGTGTGCCCAAAAAATAATGTCTGGACCGTCACCAGTTGCAGCCACTTGAGGGAAGCGAGACTCTAAGCCATCAGGGTGAGCTACAGTCACTTTAATGCCTGTATCTTCTTCAAAGCGTTTACCTACTTCAGCCAGTCCGTTATAACCTTTATCGCCGTTGATCCAGATAGTCAGTTGACCTTCTTGAATTGCTGCGTGAGCACCAAAAGAACCAAGCGCAACAAGTGTTCCAAGTGCCACTGTACTTAGAGCTTTTTTCATGTGTGTAATCCTTTTTATTATATGTGTAGGGCTATCAAAGTTATTCCTGAAAGCCAAATTTCAGCATCTATCATCCGCTAGTCGCTATGAATCATCATCATCCTGACTACTACGCCCTATATAAATGAACGCATTTTCGTGATCGAGCTCTCTTAGTAACAGTGATGCGAATCACATAAAGTCTATAAATGTGATTAAAATCAACAGAAATACCCGAATAAAAGAGAGGTTGATCCGTTTATTCAATAGGGGGTGATTTACCCCTCCTCCCCTGCTACTCCCCCCACAAAAAAGCCGTTCGGGAGGATGTATGACACCACCAAATTGCACAAACTAACAACATCCGAGATATGGATGGTAAGAACCCTTTTCTAACTTGTTTGTTGGGATTACATTTCAAACCTGGCTAGTAGTAACTTAATTGACGTGCGCAATGAACATCATTACGGGGAACACGGAGACTAAGATGCGGGGGATATTAGCTAGAATTGGAGATGGTCAGGTGATGTGACCAAAACAGGCTGAAGTTATTGACTCTTAGGGTGAGTCATTAATCTTCGTGTTTTGTGTTCATCACCTTTTTTCTTTCCTGTTCTCTAAAGAATATATTGAACAATTACTTCTGAATTTCTATTTTAGTGCTCATGGAATAATCAATAACCATAAATGAGTGCTAATGGGTAAAATTAATATTGAGGATCCACTCAAATGACCAGTGTCACGCTAAAAAATGTATGTAAATCCTACGGTGACGTAGAGATCTCTAAAAACGTCGACCTAGATATTCACGAAGGCGAATTTGTCGTGTTCGTTGGTCCATCAGGTTGTGGTAAATCAACTCTGTTACGTTGTATTGCCGGCCTAGAAGACATTACGTCAGGCGATCTGTACATCGGCGAACAACGAATGAATGATGTTGAGCCTTCTAAACGTGGCGTTGGTATGGTGTTTCAGTCTTACGCTCTTTACCCGCACCTGAATTTATACGACAACATGTCTTTTGGTATGAAGCTGGCAAAAGCAGACAAAGCCGAAACAGAAAAACGCGTTAAGCACGCCGCTGATATTCTACAACTGACACATCTTTTAGACCGACAACCGAAAGCGCTATCAGGCGGTCAACGCCAACGTGTAGCGATTGGTCGTACTTTAGTATCGCAACCTGAAGTCTTCTTACTGGATGAACCGTTATCTAACCTTGATGCGGCATTGCGTGTACAAATGCGCAGTGAAATCACTAAGTTACAACGTCAATTAGGTTGTACCATGATCTACGTAACCCACGATCAGGTTGAAGCGATGACCATGGCCGATAAAATCGTGGTATTAGACGGAGGCCATGTTTCTCAAGTTGGCCGACCACTAGATTTATACCATTACCCACAAAACCGCTTTGTGGCTGGATTTATCGGCTCACCTAAAATGAATTTCATTAGTGTGCACGCTATTGAAGCTTCTTCAACGCATGTCAAAGTTGAGCTAGAAAACAAAGTGGCGTTTAATATTCCTGTCGATGGTACCACGGTCATCGTCGGTGAACGTATGTCATTAGGCATCCGCCCAGAGCACTTATTAATGTCTGATTCTTCAGAAGCAACCATTGAAGGTGAAGTCACCATAGTTGAAAAACTGGGGCAAGAAACGCAAGTGTACTTGTCAGTAGAAAGCGCAGATACTGATATCAACTTTAGACAACCTGATACCTTAGAAGTTGAGCCTGGCGATCACTACGCCATCGGCATTGATCCTAAACGCTGTCACCTATTCCACGATGATGGACGCGCTTGCCGCCGTTTACATCAAGAAGTTGGCGCGAGTATTCCTGAGGCATAAGTTTACAGACTGTATGTAATAAAGCCTTAAAGCCAACGAAAACTAGAACCCCACTAAGACCCCTTTAATTTCTGCATCAGATAGGAATTAAAGGGGTCTTTTTATGGTCTGGCGGTTGCTGTAATCGTTACTGTGTCTTTATAACGGCCCGCTATAGCACCTTCCACAGAGCCCACACGAAACTCCATTTCTTTTCTATGTCCTGATGCCGATGGTGGTGAGAAAGGAATAGCAGAACCAAAATGAATGGGCTTGCCATCTAAACTAACAGAATAACGAATCACTTCCCCTTCGTTCTGACTGTGAATTAATGCGCCATTCTTTGACTCAACTTCAATGGAGTATGAAGTATTAGAATGCACTCCAAGCTCTACTCGTTTGCGACTCCCCGAGGTTAAAACGCCAAAATCTAGGGTGTTATTCTTGATGGAAGGGCTATACAAGTTTATCGATAAATAAGGATATATTTGCACTGATGCTTTTCGTTTTTTAGCTGAACGTTTGACATCAAATAACGCTAATGTGAGGTTTGCGGAATAAATGCCGGGGCGATGATGCCCATCATCTGCAAACCAAAGTTGAAAAGATTGTCTGGCACTATTTCCTATAATAGGAATGAATATTTGCTTATTCTTCAGAGCATTATAAGCCCTGCCTTGTTCATCAGTAACATTAGCTAACATGCTGCTTTGCTTTTGTTTAAAACGTATCTGCCCATTTTCTTCGGTTTTTAATAAAAACCCTTTTAAACCACACTTTCGCAATGCATCACTGAGCTCGATTTCAACGCGAATTTTCGGGGTACTCTCTATATCGTTACTGTGTACATTTTGAGTCGATATCCCCCAACTACCTCGGCACTCGGCAAAAGTAAATTGCGAATACATCACCACTATTAGACCAATCAAAAACTTCATGGGTTCACCTCTTCTAAACTCAAAGGCGATAAATAAATGAGATTACTTTGCGTATTCTCGATCAATAATATGCCTTTAAACGAAGGATCTCCGATAATGGTCACTTCAAACTCACCATCACTCATCCTTTCAATTGCAAATCGTCCTGCTTTATTGGTAAAGATACTGCGCCGCAACCCTTGCCCAACAACCACACCGTTTCTCAGCGCAATAGCATCACCATTAGCCGCCACTAACGAACCAATAACGGTTTTGGTATTATCGGAGCCGACAACCACAGAGTGCCCAGTATAAGTGCCCGCCGTAATTTGATAGTACCCAGAACCATAATCATAACCAATCGGCGCCTGCGGTATGGTAACGTCAAACGAACTGGCAGAATGACCACCATATAAAGGCACGGCATTGCTTAACCTAGTGGTGGCTATCGCTTCTGGGGAGGAATCTGTAAATTCATTAATATAGACCGGTACATCGAGTGAATCATGAACGTTAACGATAACCGCCGGCCCACGATAGCCTCTATTCCAAGACAAATGGCTATCCACCATAGTAAAACCACTGGAAATTCGCCCAGATACCGCATTTGTTTCCACATCAGCATTTCTATCAACTAAACGTTCGACATCAACCTCAGCTGAATAACGGTTGCCTATATAATCTGCTCGCACCTCATAGTTTTCAAAAGCATCGCTATACTCTCCAGCAACTTGATAGCCATAACCGCCAACACTGTTAGAACTGTATTTAGTAAAACTGGCTCGCGCACGATTACCTTGGCTAAAATACTGCGCAAGTGCTTCGTAATCCCCACTATCCGAATACCAATCCCACTCCACCACAAAATAGAAATTGGTATCGCTTGTCTCAGTGCTCCCCCCTGCTTCGAGATACTCTGCGCCAAGAGTGATATCAAAGTTTTGATAGATCCATTGCAATTCTAATTGCGCCGCCAGATCGTACCTATCTGGGGAGTGCAAATAATCGATTTGAAAAGAAGGGCTTAAATTTAAATTTGAGCTAAATCGATAAGTATAATCAACAATGGCGCTGGTTCCGGTTTCTAAGTCGCGAGTGATATCCCAAGGGATTGGGCGATAATCATAGAATGACTCAACACTGGCTCTAAAATTGGGAGACCCATAACTCACCCCTTCCAAAAATGTACTGGAGTAATCAATTGAGGCTACCCCTCCTATCACATCCACATCATCGTAATTAAGTACGCTTCCTCGAAACCCGATACTTGATGCACCTGTCCCCAACCCTAGGCTGATACCACCGATTTGGCCTAAAGGATGATAAAGACCGTTGATACCAACCGTTAACCACTGCGTAAGACCGTACTCGTAATAAGACTGAACTAAGTATTGCTCTTGGTCATATTGATATTTCCGATTATCAACGTTTGAAGACAACCCCGTATAAATCCCATAATCACTAAAACCCATTTTTAATAATCGAGTATTAAAAAACTGACTATAAGAAATTTCTTCACGCCGCCCCGACTGATAGCGGATCTCTAAACGAATATCGTTATTTCCTTGGCGTAACGGCAAATCATCTATGCTATATCGACCCGGCGCTAAACGTAAATCACCATAAAAAGTATCGTTTATATAAACGGCAATAGTGGCACTCTCGACCAAATACACTTCCTGCGAACCGCCACTTTGAATATTTCGGCTCGGCTGTAATCGATTCCATAACCTTTCTAACGCTACCCCGCCCAATGTGACAGAGGGTAAATGCCCTGTGGTATAAGGCTGAATATCTCCAACGGTCAGTCGGAGCGGATAACTGGGGCGGTCGACAAACGCTCGTAAATCACCGCGGTACACTTCTATCTCGCTATTTTGCGTTGAATTACTCGGCGAAGCGTAAATTGACCCGTCTAAATTTAAGCCCTTGTATCCACCAAAATTAGTGGCGGTTATCCATTCAACACGCCAATCTACAGGGTCTATAATTTGAGTGCTGTCCACGTAATTGGCGGTGAGATTAAAGATATTGTGCCAAGCAAAAAAACCAGACTCCGTATAAACAGGCGTTTCATAGGGAATATCAAAACTTAAGTCATTTTGTTTGGCATTGTCTTTATTTAAATGCAAATTTAAGCTCAAATCTAAATAATCAAATCTGAGATCAATCCCAATATTGTATAACTCTTCTTGAGTGACAATTTTATTACCAAAAGTGAGCAATTGTTGCGACACTTCTGATGTGATTTGATTTTTCAAATGACTGTGTAATTCAGTCGCATTGACCCCAATTAACTTTTCTCCGTCGGTGATGATATTCACTTCAGATAACAAGGTTTGTCCACGATACAAAGGCACAGGAAAATTCCAATTCTGCGAACAAGCAGAAAAACTAACCCACAATAATAAAAAGGCTATATGAGATTTCATATAGAGTAATGGCGCTAATTCAAAGAAAATTCGACAATAGCACTGCCTTTATTACCTTGTGATAGTTTGTATTTCTTGATGACCTTTGGCAGTAAATAATTTGATTTGTTCTCAAACTCAAGCTCGTTCCAACTCATGGTTTTTTGTTGACCGTTTTTTGAAAATGTCAGCTGCGCTTGGCTTACGTTTAAAACGCAATTTCCTTGATTAATCAAAATTAAATAATCGGTTTGAACCTTATAACTCAAACTATTTGAGCACTCTTCCGCAGTCGGAGACACAAAAACTACCGTTGAAAAGTTGAATAAGAACTTAACTTGCGCATCATCAACCGTACCATCATTGGTTTGAACTTCTTCAAACAATACTCGGTAAGTGTGGGTAGATTGCACTTGCTCTGAGCCTAAATATCGCACTCTAAATCGACGTACACTATTTGCGGCAACAATCGCTTGGGGTGGTAAAATCAGAAAGTCTTCATCGGCTTCTAAAGTGGTTTCTTCATTGGTCTCTGGATCTATTTCTATGCGCTGCACTGAGACTTGAACACGAACCTCTTTGTTTGAAGTATTGGTTACCTGGTAACTCGACTGAGCCTTTGAGCCTACATACTCCATTTCCATATACATAGGAGTAACTTGATAAGCAAACGCATAGCGAACCGAACAAAGCAACATCAAACACACACCCAATATAACCTTCATGTTTCCTCCAATGAATCAAAATGAGGCTAGTACAGTGATACTCGCCTCATTTAAGGTTACGTGACTTATATTTAACCAATCGTAACGATTGGTGTTAATCGCGCTAAATCATGCAGTGCGATTAACTAAAGTGAACTCCATTACAGAATACCGGCTACCTCAATAGTCACTGTATCTGAGTATTCACCCTCTAAAGCCCCTGTTGCATCAACAGTTAATTCCACAGCAGCATCTTGCAATGCATCCGCTTCAGCAATGGTTTCTTCTACTTCTAGATCCCCTACCGAAGGAGAAAACGAAAGCGCTGTTCCTGCAACGTCTAACGTGTAAGGCAGTAATGCTGGTGATTTATTGTGTGCTAGACCACCATTGCCAGAAGTCATTGTCACTGTAAAGCCATCGGTGGTATTACAGTATGCACTGATCGAACCAATCGCTAACCCTGACACTGATTTACTGTCTGCAAATACGTCAATATCACTGTCTACCACTTCTAGTTCACACTCACATGGAACCGTACCGGAAATCTCTAGGGGTAAATCGACTTCACAAAAAGTCTCTGGTGGATCGCCTGGCTCATCGTCTCCGCCAGGATAGCCTCCGTGACATATTTTGGTTTTATGTTTTCGGCCAGCATCGGCATCTGGGATAATTAAGCCAAACATGGCTAACCCCAATACAGCCGCAAATAATGCATTCTTCATTTTCAGTCCCTCGCTAATGTTGTGCTTTTAAGCACGTTGCGAGGAAAGTTTAGTGTGGCTTAACATTTTTCACGTCACCCAAAATGGTGAATTACGCGCCATTCATAGGATGATTTTTGGGTGAATTTGATGTTTGTTGTACCGCGCGGGCAATCAGTTCGGCTTTGGAATGCACATTCAACTTACGCATTACACTCGAAGCATGTGTTTTGACTGTATTAACACTCACGTTAATGGATTCCGCTATTTGCGGGTTATTCAATCCTTTTAGGATCATAAAACAGATGTTTTTCTCTTTGGGTGTCAACGAATGGACCTGAGCAAAATCATCGGCTGCAATATAAGGGTCAAACTCATTGGTCACGTATGCCTTAGCCAACTTACTGAGGTCTTGTCGGCTATACCATAATTCACCATGGCTAACCGCTTCCACTGCAGGTGCTAATTGCTCTAAGCAACGCTTTTTCATTACCACACCAGAAAAGCCATTTAAAATCCAATCCCCAACCTGAAATCCCGATTCATCAATGTTAACCGCTAGCCAATCGCCTTGTTCATGCACTGGATTGATTCCACTGCGCATGGGATTACTTACTGTTTGGGTATCAATTAGATAAATACTTCTTTCATTAAAACTATCGGCAGAGCAAAAGCAGTCGTTCACGCTAGTGAAGGCAGAAAACCTAGGAGTTGAAAAGTGTTGATTGAGTATTGCGGTTGAGGCGTTGGCAAATTCTTCTGAACGTGTAATCACATAGCCACTTGCGTATATAAGAGACATAGTTCCTCCCTAAACGTCTCGCCAGCAAGTAGATGATCCGTTTATCATTTTAAAGCGACTGTATCCATAGCGCTTTAAAATCAGGAGATCGCCTTTCTAATCCACTTGAAGGCAATGTATACCAATCATCGTAATTAACTGATCGCTCTAGCGTGTTAACACACTTGAAGACAGCGATGGGATTTATGTTCACTTAATTACGGTCATTGCTATTAAAGGTAGGACTTTATTGAAGTAATTCAATATCTAAACGTGTTCCGTCATTCACCTCTTGAATGACTGTAAAGGAGACACGACTAAGCTATTGATACTTTATAAGATCTTCCATTTTGTTGCTCTTAGACCAATATGGCATATAAAAATCAGTTTTAATTCACATTAACTAAGATCAGTCATCCGAGAGCACAGGCAAAGCCACGAACCTTTTTCTAAGGCATAAAAAAACCGAGCTATATAAGCGCTCGGTTTTCACTAATCACGTAATCACTTAATCACTTAATCACTTAATGAACAGGAGTCTCTGACTCTGAATAAAACTTACCAAAATACTGTTCTAGTATTTCTGGCGTTAACTCACCCGCTTCTTCAAGTTTTTTTAATTCTGCCGCTATTTTCTTTTGCTCTTCTATTGAAGGCAATTTCTCTTCTGGCTCATCTCCGGCTTGCTCGGCCATTGATGCTAGCTCTTTTTCTAAATCACTCACGATTAATACCTCATATCGAAACTAAATTGAGTGTACTTAGACCTGAATAGAAGGTCAATCTTATCGCTATCGTTCTCTAGGCGGTCCCTGACAAGTCAAACGGGACCACTTTGACAACAACGTAATATCAGTCCACATAAGTATTTGATTACGAGTACTTATCCGGGTTGATATAACTGGAAATTTGCAATTATGTAGAGTAAAAAGGCCCCTCAATAATTGAGGGGCAAAAGTCCATCGCTTATTATTATAGTTAATCTTGCAAATTTAAACGGCGCTATTAACCAAAATCACCGTTTACGTAACCTTGAGTGCGATCATCACGTGGGTTACTAAATATTACTTGTGTTTCATCGTGCTCAACCAACTCTCCCATCAAGAAGAAAGCAGTGCGGTCTGAAATACGACGAGCTTGCTGCATTGAGTGCGTCACGATAACAATGGTGTAATCCTTTTTCAGATCTTCCATTAGTTCTTCGATTTTGTGTGTCGCAATTGGGTCAAGCGCAGATGTAGGTTCATCCATCAAAATCACATCCGGTTCCATAGCGATAGTACGCGCAATACATAAACGTTGTTGCTGACCACCGGATAGACCAAATGCGTGTGATTTAAGACGATCTTTCACCTCATCCCACAACGCTGCACCGCGCAGTGATTTTTCAACCACTTTATCAATGTGCTTCTTGTCTTTGATGCCTTGAGCACGCAGACCATAAGCCACGTTTTCATAGATGCTCATCGGGAATGGGTTTGGCTTTTGGAATACCATGCCCACTTTAATGCGCAGGTCAGCGACATCGATGTTGCCATAGATATCTTGACCGTCCATTTCCACAAGGCCGGTAATTTTTACGCCTTCAATCAAATCGTTCATGCGGTTTAGACAACGTAGTAGCGTTGATTTACCACAACCCGATGGGCCGATAAGCGCCGTTACTTGGCGAAGAGGAATTGGTAAGTTGATGCTTTTTAGCGCTTTATTGTCGCCGTAGAAAAGATCTAGGTTTTCGATATTAAATTTGTTCATGTTCAGTATCTCTTAAATTCTTTGTGTCTATCTAACAACAATTAGTAAGTCGCTTTGTTGAAACGGCTAGCGATAAGTTTGGTTAACATATTAATCAGAAGCACCACCACAATCAGCACTGTTGCCGTACCGTAGGCTTGGTTCCACTCATCAATAGTAAATAGCTCTGTTGTTAACTTATATAGGTGAACGGTTAGCGTACGGCCTGAATCAAGAAGCGTATCAGGGATACGTGCCACCATACCTGCTGTCAAAAATACCGGCGCTGATTCACCAATTACGCGACCAATACTCAAGATAACAGACGTCAAAATACCTGGCATTGCGCTTGGTAGGATTAAGCGCCAAATGGTGTAGATTTTTGACGAGCCTAACGCATAAGAACCTTCACGGAAAGTGTGTGGAACCGCCATCAGTGCTTCTTCCGTTGCACGGATAATCACTGGCAGAATCAAAATACTTAACGTTAGTGCACCCGATAGGATAGAGAAGCCTAATCCTAAAATGGTCACAAAGAAAGTCATACCAAATAGACCAAAGATAATTGACGGGATACCCGCCAGTGATTCAGTACAAAAACGAATCACTTTTACGAACTTACTACCCACTTGTGCATATTCAGTCAGGTAGATAGCTGTCATGATACCCAAAGGCGCTGCAACAGAAATCGAAGCAACAACCATATAAATCGTTGACACGATCATTGGGAAAATACCCTGAGAATCACCAGTACGACTGTAGTCGCCTGTCACGAAGTCCCAGTTTACGAATTGCAAACCATTCGACAAAATGTACCAGATAATCCAGAACAAAAAGCCCACGGTTAAGCCAGCAGAAAGCCATACAAATACGTTAAGCATATTGTCTTTGCGCTGACGAGATTGTTTTAGTTTTACTGTATCCATTACTCTTATCTCGCTTTCTGACGGTTAAGATACAAAAGAGCACCGTTTAACATCATAATGAAGATCAACAGAACCACACCGGTTGCGTACAATGCATTTGCGTGAAGCCCGCTTGCGTACGACATTTCGATTGCGATGTTGGCGGTCAGTGTACGCGCCGCATCCAATAGTCCTTCAGGCATTGCTGGAGCATTACCCATAACCATAATGATGGCCATTGTTTCGCCAAGAGCACGACCAATCCCCAAAATCACGCCCGTCATAATGCCAGAGCGAGCCGCTGGAACGAGGATCTTAAAGATGGTGTAAATCTTTGAAGCACCTAACGCTAAAGACCCTTCTTTATAAGCTCGCGGCACAGCGCGAATAGAAGTTTCAGAAACGGTAATTACCGTCGGTAGAATCATTACGCCTAGTACGATGATACCGGCCAAGATAGTGTTACCCGCAGGTACGTTGAAGATCTGCTGGATAAGTGGAACGATAATCACCAGACCAAAGAAGCCGTACACTACCGAAGGGATACCCGCCAATAGCTCGATAGCTGGGCGGATTATGTTACCTACGCGCTTAGGCGCAATTTCAGCAATGAAGATAGCGGTTAATACGCCAACAGGAACACCAAATAGCACCGCACCGAGTGTAGAGACCAGCGAGGCAACAATCATAGTTGCAACACCGTACAGTGCAGGTGGTAACCAGTTTTGTCCTAGGACGATTCCGCTAAAACCCGCGGCTTGGAATGCTGGGATACTTTCTTTAACGATGAAGTAAGCGATGATGGCTAGAGAAACAATACCGATAACGGCACTGGATAAGAACAATCCGTGAAAGATTCGTTCTCTCCAATCAACGCCACGGTCTTCCCTTAATGAAGAGCTAGGGATAACCGAAGCTTGAACATTGTCATTTTTCATTGAAAAATTCACTATAAATTGCGATGGGAAAATCAAATACGCAAACAAGGTGCGCGGAAAAAGCTCAGCCTTCACAGGCTGAGCAAAATAACTCTTTTTCTATTAGTGAGCAGCGATGTAGCCTTTGCTTGCTACTAGTTTTTGTGCTGCTGCAGATTGCATCCACTCGATGAATTTCTTAGTTTCAGCAGAAGTGTTCGCTTCTTTGTAAAGAACTAGGAAAGGACGAGAAACATTGTAAGAACCACTCTTAATGTTTTCTACAGAAGGTTTTGCGCCGTCGATTGCTAAAGCGTGAACCGTGCTGTCTACCGTACCAAGAGAGATGTAACCGATAGCGTATGGGTTAGAAGCAACTTGAGTTTTAAGTGCGCCGTTACCGTTTGCTACTTGAGCACGCTGAGAGATAGCAGATACAGTAATGTCGTTTACTTTCATTTTAAGACCCATGATGTCTTCGAAAGCGCCACGAGTACCAGAAGCTGTGTCACGTGTAACGGTTACGATTGGCTTGTCTGCGCCACCAACTTGTTTCCAGTTTGAGATTTCGCCTTTGTAGATAGCTTGAACTTGCTTAGAAGTTAGACCTTCTACAGAGTTGTCAGGGTTAACAACTACTGCGATACCATCATGAGCGATAGGTAGTTCCTTTAGAGAAGGTTCTTCTTCAGAAGCTTTAAGAGCACGAGAAGACATACCTAGGTTTGCTGTACCAGATTTAGCAGCACGAACACCTGCAGAAGAGCCAGGGCCTTGAACTTCGATAAATACGTTATTGTTCGACTTCATGTAAGTTTCAGAGAAAACTTCCATAAGAGGAGTAACGCTGCTTGAACCAACTGCTGAGATAGTCTCTTTTGCAACTGCAGGAGTCATTGTTAGTGCGCCTAGAAGTGCAACTGCACCGATTACTGTCTTTTTCATCTGTTTGTCCTTAATGGGAATAACGTTCACAACATTTACTATGCTGTGGGTTTGTTTAGTTGACGAGGGACACTTTAAGGGTGTTGTGTGACACTTATGTTTCAGAACTTTGAAAGCTAAATGACAATTTTCATCAAATAGGACAATAAATAACGCTGAGTTTTTAAAGCCTATAAATAAGCACAAGCGTCAAGGACAGAATGAAATACGGGGTTGTGGATTTGATATAACAGCTGAGCTCTTGCTGATTTTTATCTTTACAAACAAGCACTTAAAAAGCAATGAGATAAAAGCACGTCAACTTTCACTTAGCATAACGCAAAGCAAAGTTAACGATTTTGCTCAAATCTCATACTGATTTTTCGCGCTAAATAGACTCACTTCCCCGCAGTAGCCTTTCACTAAACTGTCATAATTGACGATGAAATAATTGAAATATTTCAACGCAAAAAAACCGATTAAATTAAACCGCAACGCGAAATAATACCAATCACACTAAGTAAGTGATCAGAGCTAGCGCAGGAAAAATGCTCGAGATGAAGGCAGAAATTTTCGATAAGTAATTATTCTACAATCAAAAATTCTAACGCAGTTATCGAGCATTTTAACAAGCTAGAATGATCAGTTATTTAGTACGATTGGTATAAGATTTAAGACAAAAAAAAGCGAAGACCTGAGTCTTCGCTAGTATGAATTGGGATAATTGAGAATCAATTAGTCGTCAATTTTAGGTGGCGTTTTCTTTTTAGGTATAAATACCGCATCGCCCACTGCCACATTGGTGTGGAATGTTTTATCGCGCTTAACCGGTTTCTTAGCCACTTTTTTGGTTGCTGTCGGCTTATTATTGGTCTTGTTCGTTTTACCGCGGAACGTCGGCTTCTTAGGTTTAATGCCTTTGAACTTGCCTTTTAGCCCTTCAAGAACATCAAAGGTAAGCTCTTGTTGTAAGAAGCTTTCTACGCGCTTGAAGCTATCCCAATCTTTTGGTCCAACTAAAGACAATGCCATGCCTTTGTTGCCCGCACGACCAGTACGGCCTACACGGTGTACGTACTCTTCGGTATGTTTTGGCATATCAAAGTTAATCACGTGCGATACATTGGCAATATCAATACCACGCGAGGCGATATCTGTGGTCACCAAAATCTTAAATACGGTACGCTCAAACTGGCTCATAATGGTATTACGCTGAGTTTGAGTCAGGCCGCCACTTAATGCGACCGCTTTTAAATTCAGTTTGTTCAATTCAACGGTTAAACGTTCGGTATCCGAGCGCGTGGCGGTGAAAATCATAATCTGATTGTAATCGGCATCAGCAATGATGCGATGCAACAAGGCTTCTTTATGATCTAAGTGATCACAAAGATAAAATTTCTGGTCGATATCCGTATGGTGCGCGTTACCGCTATCAATCGAAATACGTTTTGGAGCGTTTAACATCTCCATTGCCATATCATGCACTTCGGCGTGATCGAGCGTTGCAGAGAACATCAATGTTTGACGGCGACGGTGTTTTGCCAGTTTGTGAATGCGCATCAGCTCAGGAGCAAAGCCCAGATCTAACATACGGTCAGCTTCATCAAGGATTAACGTATCTAAACCATCTAGAAATAGAGAGCGGTGCTCAAGGTGATCGGCTAAACGTCCTGGCGTTGCCACGATAAAACGTGGGTACTTGCGCAGTGCTTTGACTTGGTCGTTAAAGTTTTCACCACCAACAATCAAAGTCGCCGTATAAGAAAGGCCACCTAACATAGTGCGAAGCTCGCCATAGACTTGGCGCGCTAATTCACGCGTCGGTGCTAAAATCACACCGCGCGGATCTTTGGCAGAGAAGGCTTTGCTTTTTAATGCTTTATGCAGCATTGGCAAAACAAACGCTAAAGTCTTACCAGAACCGGTTTTAGACGAGGCAAGTAAATCCTTACCTGCAAGTGCTACAGGGATTGCCTGTTGCTGAATTTCGGTCGCATTCTTAAACGAATAGTGATCCAAATTCTTCATTAAACGATTGTCTAAACCTAATTCTCTAAACTTCAAAGTACTCTCCAAAAAAACGGGATGATTTTGCCTTCTATCTGCCCAAAATGAGATATAGAGAAAGCAACTTATACAAAAATCGGGCTAATAGTACCCTAGTTGACGACTCAGATCACAAAAATATCCGCTATTTGAGGGGCAATTGGCGCAGGTTTTCGTGATAATTACCTAATTTCTATAAATTATTCGAACATACTTTATTCTACGTCTACACTATTTAAGCCATCAGAAATAAGTGGCATAACTAAAAGAAATCAGGGAGTTCGTATGAATAAAAAAATTATACTTGCAGCAGGAGTTAGCTCAGTATTATTGTTGGCAGGCTGTGCATCAGGTCCAGATGAAGCGACTAAAGCACAAATGGCTGATACTGATTCAAGAGTATCGCAACTAGAGCAAGATCTAGCAGCACTAAAAGCTGAACATGAAAAAGACTCAGCAGAAAACAAAGCTGCTGCGATGCAAGCTAAAGAAGCCGCTATGGCTGCACAAGACGAATCAGCTCGTGCAAACGAACGCCTAGATAACGTCGCACAATCCTATACTAAGTAGTCTCCACTACGCACTAAATTTCAAAGCCAGCTGTTACAGCTGGCTTTTTTGTGGGGCTAGATTTTCAAGACAGGTTATACCAATGACACCCATCAATGATGGCTTCCATCGTGCACCATAATCGGCATACCCGTTTGAATTTGAATCACCCCAGTCACTTTTGAATACGTTTCAGCATAATTCTCTAACCCATCATTATCTAACCAGACCTGTAACTCCAACGGCCAATCGAACGTTTGCTTCATTCCATCTCGCGCTGTTAATGGCTCATGAGATTCGATAAAAACACTGCTATCAGGTTCAACGGCCATTTTTATGGGTTGGTTAACAATTTGCACTCTAGTGCCACGCCCCACCCGCTCAAATAGCCATTTTATGTCCTCTGGTTCCATGCGAATACAGCCACTACTCACTCTAAGGCCAATACCAAAATCCTTGTTAGTGCCATGAATCAAATACTGCCCCGCGCCATATCGCAAACGCATGGCATATTCGCCCAATGGGTTGTCTGGACCTGCAGGCACAACTTCAGGCAGTTCAATACCGTCTTCTTCGTAAGCCATACGAATAGACTTTGGCGGCGTCCAAGTCGGCGCTTCGATCATAGAACTGATAGAGGTGACCATTTGCGGGGTCTCGCGACCAATACGCCCAATCCCCACCGGAAATACATGCACATGCTCACCATCAGGGTCAAAATAGTAAAGGCGAAGCTCAGCAAGGTTAACCACTATCCCTTGCTGTTTTGCCAAGGGTAGAATAAAGCGATTAGGAATGGTAAGCACCTCCCCCTCTTCAGGAAGAAAAGGGTCAACACCACGGTTGGCCGCAATCAGGCTAAGCAGACCAACATCATAATCTTTAGCAAGCAGCGCGAAGGTCTCGCCCGCTTTGACTTGGTGACGTTGCAATTTCCCCGCCACATGACTGCCATCGACAGGTAACCGATAGGTTGCGGCCAGTGCGCTTGGTATAAACAACGAGGCCGACATCACCAATGACAAGCTAATGCTTAAATACTTAATCCAAGACCTAACATTCACTATTCTTAGCTTCCTTATACATCTGTAGCGCCAATTGCCGTTGTTTTTTATGATCAACGATAGGATCAGGATAGTCCAAACTGGCAAATTCCTCCCATAACCAAGGCGAATGAATGTATTTATCTGGTACAGATTGCAGCTCAGGTAGCCACTGTTTTACAAACTCGCCTTGCGGGTCAAACTTCTTGCCTTGCGAGATAGGATTAAAAATCCGAAAGTAAGGTTGCGCGTCACAGCCGGTAGATGCTGACCACTGCCATCCGCCGTTATTAGCGGCAAAATCACCATCGACTAACTGGCTCATAAAATAACGCTCGCCAAAGCGCCAATCTAACAATAGATCTTTGCTTAAAAAGCTCGCCACTATCATTCGCAGTCGATTGTGCATCCAACCTGTCTGGTTTAACTGCTTCATAGCCGCGTCCACAATAGGATAACCTGTGGCACCTTGTTGCCAGCTTTTAAGATGCTCAATGTCGCCTTGCCAACGAATATTATTGCACCACGCCACAAAGTTAGCGCCTTTGCACAGCTTAGGTTGGAAATAAATAAGATGCTGATAAAACTCCCGCCATATCAACTCACTAAGCCACGTCTGCTCACCTTCACTTAAATGTTCAGGGTGGCGGCCATTAAGTAAACGAGCAATACATTGACGAACCGATAACATACCTAGTGCAAGGTAAGGGGAAAGCTGACTGGTGCCGTTTACTGATGGCACATCTCTGTTGTCGTGATAATTATTGGCTTTTTGAAAGGAAAATAGCCGCAGTTGGTTAATGATGGATTGAGTATCAGCGTGCCACGCCACCGTTGTGGCTGACAATGCTTGTTGCGCATCTCCCATCTTTGAGCAAAGTTCGAACCCTTGCTCGCCATCAAATAATTTATTGACGGTAAGCGCAATCGGTTTACGCACCGCTAATTGAGCTGGATTAAAGCGTTGTAACCAACTTTTTTTAAACGGGGTGAATACTTTAAAATAACTGCTTTGTTTATTTAAAATACTTCCCGGCGCAAACACACACTTATCTGAACAAAGCGTGAAAGGAATGTTTTGTGACTCAAGCTTGTTTTTAACTTGCTGGTCTCTTTGTACCTCATTCACCTCATAGTCAGCATTAGCGAACACATGTTTTATCGACATGCGCTCACACAACTGCGAAATTAACGAGCCACAATCTTGGTAGTGATCGACGACTTCAATGTGTAACTGAACCTTTAATTCAGCTAATTCAATCGATAATGCCTGTAAACGACGAAAAATCAGTTGTTGCTGCATTGCCGAAACGCCGTGCTCTTGCCACTGTTTCTCAGTCACCGTAAACAGCGCAATCAGGCCTTTTTCGTCACTGTTGGCTTGTTCAACGTTATCCATGGCGCGAATTAGCGCCGTATTATCTATCGTTCTAAGATCACGACGTAACCAGACTAAAGCTCGCATTCAACCTCTCCTTTTATAGGCTGTAACGCAAACGAAGTTCTTGAGGATGCGGGGCTAAAAATTTTTGACTTTGTAAGTAAGCATCCGGATACAAAGACAAATAGTGTCTGATCAGCGTGAGTGGACTCAACAAAGGCAGCAAGCCTTGGCGATACTCGTCAATAACGGCGCGCAGTTCTTGTCGCTCTGGCCCTGACAGCGATTTTTTAAAGTACCCTTGAATGTGCATCAGAACATTAGAGTTATTTTTTCGACTTGCTCTGTTGGTCAACGCTTGCATGAATTTCAGGCGGTAGAGTTCATAAAACTCTTGATTGTCATAATCCGCTACCTTAGCCACTAACTGACCAAGCGCTTTATAAGAGATAGGATCATGTGCCATCAAAGTCAGCTTATACCGAGAGTGAAACGCCACTATTTTTCCGGATGTTGGGCTATCACCTACACAGTCGTAGAAATCTTTTAAACTGAAGATTCGAGAAATGAAATTTTCTTTTAATACAGGATCGTTTAAGCGGCCATCCTCTTCTACCGGAAGCCATGGCATTTTCTTCATCAGAACATCAGTATACAGCCCAACGCCTTCATTGCTCGCCCCCGCTTTGGTGTACACTTTGACGCGTTCCATGCCGCAGGTTGGAGACTTTGCGCACACAATATAGCCACACAACTCAGTTTGAGTTAACTCATCCACTTTATTATTGGAGTAATCGATCATTTTATCGGTGTGGTCTTTGGTTGGGTCTTTGGTTTCAACTAACGCAATGCGTTGTTCTTCTGAAACTAAACGGATGGTTGGACGCGGAACAGTCATGCCGACGCCTACCTCTGGACAAACAGGCACAAAGTCAAAAAAAGGAGCTAATTCTTTAGTCACAAATTTACTTGCTTTACTGCCACTGTCGAAGCGAACTTTCTCCCCTAACACACAAGCGCTAATTCCAATTTGAATAGACGTATTAGCTTTACTTTCTGTCTGCGTATTAACCATATTTCAATCCTTAGAAAAAGTTAAATATTTGTTGTTAAACTATTTCTTTATTGTACGGGCAAAACAGCCGTAAAGGTCATCTTTTTATTTAAAAAGTGTTTATTGTGTTAATTTTAGATAGAATCAAAGTTCGAATCACAATGAACAGATAGTCGTGCCTGAGAAAATTACCCAACAAATCATCGAACTTAATTTTTGCAAAAATCCGTTATGTGCAGATTTTGGCTCATTAAATGCGGCGAATTATTCGATTCTCAGTGAACGCAATAACCCACAAATTGCTTGTGCCAGTTGTCACAACATCTCTCCGATCATTTGGCCCGATGAACTGCAAAGCGAGCTAAGTTCACAACGTGAATATTTACAAGCTGGTCTCACTGCATGTACCAACAAAGCGTGCGACAACTTGGGTTACAACGTGCAGCTTTATCCAGAAAAATACTATTCATTTGGTTTTAGTGGCGATAAACAACGTTACCGCTGTAAGAGTTGTCAAAAGACCGTTGTTGACCGATTTTCGGTTGCTAACCCTAACTTAAAAACGCATGTCACTATTTTAGCGCTGTTATTAACCGGCTTTAGCTTGAAGGAAATCTCGATAAAATTGCAGATGCAAGCCAAAACCTTGAATGACCATATCAAAGCCATGGCTGCAATTTGTCGTCATAAGTCGTCGGTTTTTGACCACCATTGGCAAAACCAATCACAGCAGTATTTATTAGGTAGCGACTATCATTACCTGCAACCCAACAGCGAGAATGGTGTGCTTTGGATATGCACCCTAGATTTAAACTCTCATTATGTGGTGCATCAATCGGTCAATATCAGTGAACAAGCCAATGTATCGGGTAATCGCATCATTGCCAGAGAATACCTTGCCAGCATCAATACGCCGCTATCAGAGCCTGCTAGCGATAAACTGGCCGACATTATTATGGCTCGCTTAAACGATCATAGTGCCAGAAGCCATCGCAATAACCCTCTGCACAATCAAACTCAGCTTAATTACCCAGTTAAAACATCATTGGTCACGCCAATATACTGCGCCACTGCCCACTATCATCAGATAAATCAGTGGTTTCAGGACATGGATAAGCTAACCTTAAGCCTTGCTTTTGAACCTATGCTAGCAGAAGCGGCAATCACCAGTTTTAATGGAATGCGTCAAAAGCAATCACTGGATCTGCTTTATCAAATTGATGATCCGGCATGGGTAGAAGGAAGAATGGGCAGTAAGCCTCAGCCTTTAATTTTTGCGCATAACAAGGTGTCGTGGTCGCTATCTGAGCAAAAGCATATTCGAGCGAATACTGAGCAGCGCGCTATCTGCCAAATCATCGAAAGCAATCTTACCCAAAAACAGGTTCATCAACTGCCCAAGCACACCCCTATTAGCAATTACATGGAACGTTTCCATGTCATTTTCAAAAGTAGCGTCAATGAACCTCGCCGCAAGCGCCGTCCTGAAGGATTGTTGCCTTTATTAGACATTTATAAAGCATGGAACAACCTTTGCCATCAAAACAATCCGGGAGAAACGCCAGCCGTGAATGCAGGCATTTCTGAGAAGCCATTATCATTGGATCAATTGTTGCAATAGCCCGTAATAATAGTCCGTAGTAATCGCCCGTAGTAAAGCCAGTAGCAAAAGCTTAATACTTGGTACTAAAGCACTTAGCCCATCAGCAACATTGCCACCCCCAAAATAGCCACCAGCGTACCTATTATTGAACGTCCAGATAGACTTAATCCCTTTATCTTATAAATCACCAACATAAATAATGGACTGGTCGCAATTAGAGTTTGTGCGATGGCTGGATTTGCGTATTTCAACGCCACTTGCTGTAACCACAATGCGAGAAATGTTCCGACCGTAATCGCCGCTAACAAATAATATCGGTCTGTTTTGGCCATCTTTTTCGCCGAGCTCAACAAATGCGAAAATGGCTTGGGCTGACAAAAAGGAATGATCATCGCCACGGCTAGCACACCAATAGACAAGCGCAAAAGTGCGCCTAACAACGGATTAATATCCCCTGCCACCAAAGCAAAATGCGAAATAACCACGCCACTGGCTTGGCACACACTGGCCAGTAAGCCATACGCAATCCCTGATTTAGAGTGTGTACTTTTGGCTGTTGACGAAGGTTGTATGACGACAAACACCACCGCGATAGTAGTGACAAGAATCCCCACCCAATTGAGCAAGCTAAGCCCTAAGCCTAAAAAGAGTAACGCAAACACCCCAGATAGCGGTGGCGCCAGAGACTCAAGCAGTAAGGTATTATTAGGTCCAATTCTCTTTAACGCCGCAAAATAGGCACTGTCACCAATGGCAATACCAATCACGCCAGAAAGCCCTAAAATTAATGCATGTTGGCTAGAGATCTCTATCTTTGGCACAGGTAACAACGGCAACACCAATAACATCATTGCCGAGCCTATAACGCCTTTAATAATATTCAGCTGCAGCGCACTAAAGCGATGACTAAACTGGCCGTATATCCATGTTGCGATCGCCCACACCATAGCCGCACTCACCGCAGCGATTTCGCCTACAAAACTCACATCAGACCCTTAATCTTTAATTGTAAAATACTGACTCTCCCAAACAGGCAAACCTTATCATTCAACATTTCTGCTAGGTGCTTAGAGCACAGTGATAGTAATAGAAGTTAACTGTAACCCATCAATTGTTAATTACATTTAACAGGCAAAACCTCAAGTAAAAGCTCATATAATCAATAAAGTAGTTGTATTCACTCAGATAAAAGTTAAAAATATTACAACAATATCAGAACAAGCATTACAAGGATGAAACATGCTTCTCGATTACGTAGCTTTAGGATTATTAGTTTTCGTTGCTCTTGTCCTTTTTTATGGGGTGATAGTCATTCACGATATTCCCTATGAAATTGCCAAAAAACGAAATCATCCCCACCAAGACGCCATTCACGTAACGGGTTGGATCAGCCTTTTGACCCTACATGTTATTTGGCCGTTTCTCTGGATATGGGCCACCTTATGGCGTGAAGACCGTGGATGGGGAATGACTCAAATCAAGCAAGAGCAATCTGATTTACATCATGACATTACCCAGCTTAATCAACAACTTAATGATTTATCCCAACAAGTTGCTCAACTAAAACAACTCCAAGAAAATCAGCCACAAGTGCAACCTCAGACTGCAGCTAAATCGCCCTCTCAACCTAGCGAAGGAGATGTGTAATGGATTTACTACTCATACTGACCTATACCGCGTTTTGTGTCGCTGTATTCAAAATATTTAAAATCCCATTGAACAAATGGAGTGTTCCTACCGCGGTGTTAGGTGGCGTTATTTTAATTGGCACCTTAATACTGCTGATGAACTACAACCATCCATTTACGCAAATTGGTCGCCAAGTTTACAACACCACACCGATAGTGCCGACGGTGAAAGGTCGAGTTGTTGAAGTCAACGTCAAACCAGATACTTTTATTGTGAAAGGTGAGCCCTTGTTCACAATTGAATCTGAACCTTATGAAGCAGAGCTGATGAGCAAACAGGCCGATTTGGCCGCCGCAATACAAGCTGTCTATCAGTTAGAGTCCGAATATAAAGCCGCTCAAGCCGATGTAATCCGCTCTATCGCTGAGCGTGACCGTATTCGACAAGAGTTTAATCGTTATTATTCGGGTTACAAGAAAGGCGCATTTACCGCCCAACAAGTAGACACTCGTCGTCAAAACTTAAAAGGGGCGCAAGCTGATTTAGAAGCAAAAGTCGCTATGGAAAACAGTGCTCGTGTGGCATTTGAATCTGAAATAGAGGGCGAAAATACCACGGTCGCTCGCTTGCAAGCTCAAGTTCGACAAGCCGAGTTTAACCTTGATGAAACGGTAGTCAGAGCCCCTACCAACGGCTTTGTTACGCAACTTATCTTACGTCCGGGACAAATGGCGGTACCTCTACCACTGGCACCGTCAATGGTCTTTATCCACGCTGAAGAATTTTATTATGCGGCGGCATTTCGCCAGAATTCATTACAACGCCTAGAGCCGGGGTTTGAAGCTGAGTTTATGTTCCCAAGCTTACCGGGCAGAGTCTTCTCTGGCGAGGTAGTCAACGTCATCCCTGCTATGGCCGAAGGTGAAATTCAGGCATCAGGAAGATTGTTAGGCACACAATCACTGAATGTATCTGGCCGAGCACTAGTGAAACTGCGACTGCACGATGACTTATCTCAATACCAATTACCTTTAGGGGCTTCTGTAGAAGTTGCCGTGTATTCCGATAGTTTTCACCATGTCTCTATCATGCGTAAAATCCTGATTCGCATGAAGAGCTGGCAAAACTACCTGTATTTGGATCACTAACCGCCCATTGATTCAATGTATTAAAAACCCCGCTGCAGAGGGATCTGTAGCGGGGTTTTCTGATCTATTGGCTGCAGTTGTTGGAATAGAGATTAAAACAATTGGTTTAACGTAGAGCTACTAATCGTCGTTGAACATTAGGGTTTGAAACTCGGCAATAAAGATTAGAGCTATGATAATAAAGCTCGAAGCTTTTCGATGGTTTTGTCCCAAAGCTTGGTATCACAAGCCCACCGATGACCCATCAGTTGTACTGATAGATACGCAGAAAAAATTTTTCTCTTTGCAAAATTCAAGACCTGACCCCGTTGACACAGGACACAGTGGTCATTTTGTAACCTTCACTATCTTTCGTGATAGAGAAGTTCATGTCATCATAGTAATCTTTCTTAAAGTCATTTGTCTTTAGAACTGCTCCAGTTAATGGTTCATAAAAAATGGTTGAATAGTTATTAGGTTGTAACTTGGTTTGATGTTTATTTTAAACTGAGAATCATATCCATCCGAATCAAAAAACACGGTGATATCATTCACATAATGATGCTACAAGAAGTATGGTCACTTTATGCTTATTTCTGCAGCAAAGCGGGTTCATTCAACAAACATTTCAAGACGGATTCGCAACGCGTAGCATTTTTACCATGCGTTGAATTTTGTGAGTTAGGTGGTACGCAGAAATATTGCATTACGTTGCTCACCGCTTAAGCGGACATTATCTGACTTTAGATTTTAGCTCTTAGAAAAGCGAAAAGCACCCCGCAGGGTGCTTTCTAGAATGCTCAAGTTAGAGATATTGGCGAGAATTTTATTACCAACACTGTAGCCTAACGAGCTAGTGACTAAATTATGGTATAAAGCTACTGTAGTGTCAACTACACAACTCCAGGGAGTATAGTAACTATTCCTCGCTTGCCAATAATCTCATGTACCTTTGAACTTTTTACTATACCATTAAAACGTCTTTTCGCTTGTGCGGGTGTTAGTATATTGCTGTATGAAAGAGATTTGTATACATCTAGAGCTTCAATACTTGTAAGCCAATCAAAATATGATTTGTAATGGGAGTCCAAATAATCGTTCTTTCTATCTTCGGATACCCAGCCTAGTATCCGGCACAATCGCTCATTTAAAGTCTTCATTCGCTGAATACTCTCTTCTGGCGTTGATGCCGCAGGATAGATTTCTTGGTTGGTTCTGTAGTGTTTGATCTGAGTGAACTTCCAAATAGGTTCGTGGTGAGCAATTCGGTTTCTTAGTTCATTGACCTGACTCAACCGCATTAAAAAGTCTTCTAGTGCGTTTTGAGACCAGTAAGTAGAATGGAGGGCGAAGTGCCCTTTAAGCCCTTTGAATAGTGCGCTTTGCCAATCTATTGAGTTGTTCGACGAAGTATCATTAATTAAAAACCCCCAGAAACCAAAACTTTGTGCCGCGATTACTTTTCCTGGTGTTGGTGCCGGATTTTTCGCTATTAATTGATTTCGATTTCTTCTTCCGCGACCTCGTGATTGAAAATGGGTGACTTTTCGAATCATATCCACTGTCTTAGGCTTTAATTGACCTAGGGTAATCAGGTACTCATACCAATCATTATCGAATGCATGCCCTTGCTGTCGGTGCGCATTGAATTGGTGAGACAGCTCCCTATGAATAGTATTGCGAAGAGCTACTTCAAAGATACTAATTAATTTGAAAAAGGAAGCAGAAAGAGCGTCATTCCACAAATACAGCCCTAAGCACTCTTCATCTGAGTTCAGATGAAAGTAGCTACGATAACTATTGAGACGATCGGAAGAGATCGTGTTAATGGTTTCAGTAATATTGTTAGGCTTCATATGCTTGAGGGTAGAAAAAGAAAAGTGCATTGTAAAGTGGATTTACGTGCGCGTCTAAATGCACTTACAAGCATTTAATATGGCCTCCCAACGCATGGCATTTTTCATTCCATCGTTAGGTATCATGGTACCGTTACCCACCTTAATGCCGCGTTAGTGGTCACGGAACTTGAGAAGCTCAAAGTGATAGCATAGTATCACTTTAGTATTCTTTTGGAGCGACAACTATGAAAGTTGAACTGGTAAGTTCTTGTGAAGCAAGCAATAGGTAAAGTAAGCAGCTATCAAACACATGACAGTATCTTTTCTAGCAATACGTCTATATTCAATACTCCCCCGCCTAGGGGGAGCGACTACAACTTCAAGACATCATAGCCTTCTATAAATTAAGCCTTACCCCAATGAAGAAATCTTACTTCATTTCCCTCAGTCGGATGGGCTGGAATATTCAAGGACAATAGCAAAGAAACCCCTGCCATTACTGCGCCAATCACAAAGACCAACGATGGTGAAGTTAGCCAAATGATGCCAAAGGTTACTGGAATGACGACCGCTGCAATGTGGTTAATGGTAAAGCTTACGCCTGCTGTGGATGCCATATCTGCGGGGTCGGCGATTTTCTGGAAATAGGTTTTGATGGCTAGTGCCAATGCAAAGAAGAGATGATCAACCACATATAAGGCAGCAGCCCAGTGTGCTGATTTTACGACTGCGTAGCCAATGAAGACGCAAATCAAACCAAAATATTCAAACATCATGGATTTTCGCTCGCCGATTTTGCCAATCAAACGACCAATTTTCTTGGCGAACAAAAAGTTAAACGAGTAATTAATCAAAAATAGCAAAGCGATATCTGCGGCCGAATAACCAAATTTCTCTACCATTAAAAAGCCTGCAAATACGGTAAAGATCTGGCGACGTGCGCCGCTCATAAAGGTCAGAGCGTAGTACAGCCAGTAACGTTTTCTTAAAATTAGCTTTTTGTTTTGCACGGTATCGGTTTTAAATTGAGGGAAGCAAAATGCCATTACCGCCACTAATACAATGGTCGTGCCGCCAGTAATCGCGTACACCACGGAATAATCCAGTTTGAGCACTTGTAACATCACCCACAATGCGCCGTAAGTGATAAGGGATGCTAACGCTCCGATGGAAATCATCTTGCCGAGCATTTCTGGCGCTTCTGCTTTTGATAACCATTGCAATGATAATGATTGTTTTAAAGTTTCAAAGTAATGGAAGCCGCTCGACATTAATAATGTGGTCAGCAATAACCCGGTTAAACTTGGGTAAAACCCCGTCAAAAGCGTGCCTAATCCAAGCATCACCAATGCAATTAGCATGAATTTCTGCTCGCGAATAAACAACAGCACAAATACAACACTAAAGGCTAAAAAGCCTGGGATCTCACGAACACTTTGTAGCAAACCAATATCTGCACCGTTAAAATGGGCCTTTTCAATCACAAAGTTATTTAACAGTGCCATCCAGCTTGAAAATGCCACAGGCACAATAATAGAAATTAGAATTAAGAAATTCTTTGGTGTTTGCCACGATTTATCTTTTATCACTCAAGCTTATCCTCAAATTGGTCTGCATAGCCTTTTGGTGGTGGCGTCCACCCTCTTTCAGCGCGCGAATCACCGTCATGACGATCTGAGCCCATGGCATCACGTATTTTATCTTCAAGCTCAATAAACAGCTTTAAGAAGTTATTGTCGTAACGCTCACCCTCAGAATCATCCAACCAAGCATTATATAATTCATCTGAGCTCTGTTTCTCTACGTAAATATAAGAATGACGTTGTTGTTCTATTTGAAAAGGATGAAAACCCATACAACGTAACGCGACGGTGCCTACCTCTAGTGCAGAGTGGAAGGTTTCACTTTCGATATGATGGGCGCCAGCTTGTCGCAGTTGATAAAAGTGCCCTCGGTCAAATGCTCGGGCAATGACTTTAACTTGCGGATAGGTGTGCCGAACGTACTTCACCAATTGCACTGATGACTCTTGATTATCAATGGCAACCACTAGCGCTCTGGCGTGCTCTATGCCTGCAGTGTGTAGCAGATCCGGTTTAGTGGCATCACCAAAAAAGGTTTTAATGCCTATTTTGCGTAAGTTATTGACCTGCGTTGCTTGATGATCCAACACTACGGTTTCTACGCCATTATTTACGAGCAGTCGGTTCACTATCTGGCCGAAGCGCCCAACCCCTGCAATAATCACTTTGCCTTGTTCATCAATCACATCTTGTTCGCCTTGATTGGTTTGCTTTTCAAATCTAGGCACAATAATTTTTTCATAAACAATGAATAAGCCAGGCGTAAAGAACATCGACAGCGCCACAACCAAGGACAAGGTGCTCGCAATATCACTAGGTAATACATTGTTTTGTACGGTAAAGCTAAGCAGTACAAAACCAAACTCCCCTGCTTGCGCAAGGCTTAGTGCAAACAGCCAACGATTGACGCCTTTTATTTTAAAGACCACCGCGAGACACCACAAAACAAGCCCTTTAAGTAGCATTAAGCCCAATGTGAGCCCAAGAATAAGAGCAAAATCATCAAACAAAATTCCAAAGTTGATGCCAGCGCCGACGGTAATAAAAAACAGCCCTAGCAATAGTCCTTTAAACGGCTCAATATTCGATTCTAATTCATGCCTAAACTCACTGTTTGCCAATACCACCCCGGCTAAAAATGTACCTAGTGCAGGTGACAAACCCACTAAGCCCATAAGTGCGGCAATACCAATCACTAACATCAATGCTGTGGCAGTAAAAATCTCTCGTAAGCCAGATGAGGCCACAAAGCGAAACAGCGGACGACTGACAAAATGCCCTCCTACGACAACCGCAACTATAGAAGCAGTGATCACCAGTCCATACGCCCAGCCCGGAAGTCCAGCCACTAAACTCAATTCTGGGTGATGGTTTGCGCTTTCGACCACTGCCGATTGAGCGGCAGCAATCAACTCAGGCAAAGCAAGTAGTGGAATAAACGCCAACATAGGAATCACAGCGATATCTTGAAACAGCAATACCGAGAAAGCGTTTTGTCCGCCTTGAGTTTTGCTTAACCCCTTTTCGCTAAAGGTTTGCAGTACAATAGCAGTAGAAGAAAGGGAGAAAATAAGACCGATAGCCAGCGCAATTGACCACTGCACCCCTAACATCAGCGCGATGGCCATTACAATACCTGCTGTGCCCGCCACCTGAATGCCGCCGAGCCCCACTAAGCGATTGCGCATGTTCCACAGCATCTTAGGTTCAAGCTCTAGCCCGACCAAAAACAGCATCATAACGACGCCAAATTCAGCAAAGTGCTGAATGGTCGCTGTCTCTGCGCCAACCAGACCGGTAATAGGCCCAATGACTACCCCTGCAATTAAGTAACCCAACACCGAACCTAAACCAAGACGCTTTGCAATCGGCACTGCAATGACAGCCGCAATTAGATAGATAAATGCCTGTAAGAAATATCCAGTCATTACGCCTCTCCCTTTGTGTGTGACTGAGCGTCAGCGGCAGGTAATTCTGCATCTAATAACAAGGCTGAATCTAAGTGCCCGCTTAATTGAGGTAACCGACCCGCTTTTTTAAGATCCACCCTATCTTCTACAATGGCATTGAGTAGCAATTGCCACTGTTGCAAATGTTCACTCACCCGCCCTTCTTCAACTGCGGTCCTTGCGCCAAATAACACAAACGGGGCCCAATATTGCATGCCAATTAACGAAGCGGTTTGCTCTATAGGATGTAGCAATTCTCGAATGGTGTAATGGTTATAACCATCACATTGATAGGCATCTTCCTTGCCGCCTGCGGTGATAGCGCACAACAAATGTTTACCATGCAACGCTGTGCCTTTAGGGCCGTAAGCAAAATTGTATTCTAAAACTAAATCTTGCCACTCTTTGAGAATTGAAGGCGTTGAATACCAATATAAAGGGAACTGAAAGATCACCACGTCATGCTCTAACAACCTTTGTTGTTCTCGCTCAATGTCGATGTCGTATTTGGGATAGTCTCGATATAGATCAACGCACGTCACGCCAGTAATGGTGTTAGCGAGCTTAAACAATTCGGCATTCACTTCAGAGCGCCCTTGAGAAGGATGAGCAAATAGCAATAAAACGCGTTTTTTTGACGCTTCTGCGCTATGGCTATCGACTTGTTTATTCATAAAATCCCTTAATCTTTATCTATTCAAACAATTGAAATAAAACACAAATACACCTCAGCAAACCAAACCTGACTGTTAACCAAATAAATACTTGGCGTTAACTAAATTATTTCATCTGAGTTCGTAAAAAGTGATCCACCGCAAGCTATTGTTTTAGTTTCAGGTTTAGGCTATGTGAAACTTGTTGCTTTTGTTAACTGTTGTTACCACTTACCCATAGAGCATAGTCAAACAAAAGCCACTATTGGAACTGATTTATTGTCTGCAAGGAGTCGCAGTGAAGTCTTATTCGTCCATATTATTTCTGGCCTTTCTATCCCTATTTTTTTCTCCGTTAACCTACGCTGCCACCAGCCATAGTACGCCAGATCTCACTCAATCTGGCGTAGGGTATCTAGCATTGTTCATTTTTGCCATTGCTTATTGTTTGGTGATGGGAGAAGAGGTGCTAAAGCTGAGAAAATCAAAGCCTGTGTTAATGGCCGCGGGACTGATTTGGATTTTAATTGGCTTCACTTTTTTAAGGCTCGGAGAGATAGAGGTCGCCAAGAGCGCACTTGACCACAATTTATTAGAGTATTCCGAGCTGCTGCTATTTTTACTGGTCGCCATGACCTACATCAGCGCAATGGAAGAGCGCCGCCTATTTGACTCACTGCAATCATGGATGGTCAGTAAAGGCTTTAACTTACGTTCCCTATTTTGGCTGACCGGGATCTTGTCCTTTTTTATCTCGCCGATTGCCGATAACCTCACCACCGCGCTATTAATGTGCGCTGTGGTCATGAAAGTGGGCGGTACTAACTATAAATTTATCAATATTGCCTGCGTTAACATCGTAATTGCCGCCAATGCCGGCGGTGCGTTTAGTCCCTTTGGCGATATTACAACGCTGATGGTGTGGCAAGCAGGCCACGTCAATTTTGAACAGTTCTTAACCTTATTTGTGCCCTCAGTGGTGAACTACATCATCCCTGCCGTCATCATGTCTTTGTTTGTGCCGACGACTCAGCCAGATACCGTGCATGAACATGTGGAGCTAAAGCGTGGTGCGCGCCGCATCGTGTGCTTGTTTATTTTAACCATTGCCACTGCAGTTGCCTTTCACGGATTATTCCACTTCCCACCTGTTATCGGCATGATGATGGGACTGGCCTATTTACAATTCTTCGGCTTTTTCTTACGCAAAACTCTGCCAAGTTCACTGGCGAAGAAAAGAGCATTAGCAGAAGCTCGCCATGATGAAGCAGCACTACAACGTTTAGGTTCAGTAGTGCCATTTGATGTATTTCGACGCGTCTCGCACGCTGAGTGGGACACGCTACTCTTTTTCTACGGCGTAGTGATGTGTGTCGGCGGATTAAGCTTGCTAGGTTATTTAGGGCTAGTATCTGAAATCATGTATACCCAGTGGGACCCTATTTGGGCGAACGTAATGGTTGGCGTATTATCCGCCATTGTCGATAACATTCCGGTGATGTTTGCCATTTTAACCATGCAACCAGAGCTTTCTATGGGTAACTGGTTGTTAGTAACCTTAACCGCAGGTGTAGGAGGCAGTTTGCTCTCCATCGGCTCTGCTGCAGGGGTTGCCCTCATGGGCGCCGCGCACGGCAAATATACTTTCTTTGGTCATTTAAAATGGATGCCCGTAATTGCCTTAGGTTACGCTGCTAGCATCGTCACACATTTATGGATTAACGGGCATCTGTTTTAAAATCGGAATTGAAATTGATCTAAATCAAGAATGAGCGCTACGCAATATGGGTAACTAGGCGCTCATGAATAGATATAGAAGTAATTCAATGACACAAGTAGATCAAAACCGTTTAGTAGATAACTTTCTGCATTTAGTAAAAATTGATAGTGAATCAGGTAACGAAAAAGAAGTTGCCCTTGATATTGAATCACAACTGCAAGGGTTGGGATTTTGCGTAGAGCGCCTTGCGGTGCCTGAAACGCTGTCTAATGGCTTCAACATTTATGCAAAATTACCGGGCACACTAGACGGCAGCATCGTACTTAGCTGTCATATGGATACAGTTACTCCAGGTAACGGTATTCAGCCAATCATCGAAGATGGCATCATTCGCTCAAATGGCGAAACCATTTTAGGTGGTGACGATAAATCTGGCATTGCCGCTATTTTAGAAGCGGTAAAAACCCTGCAAGAGAATAACCTTGCCCATAAAACCATTGAAATTGCGTTCACTGTGTATGAAGAAGGCGGCCTGCGCGGCTCACAAGAATTTGATTGCGCGAAAATTGAATCAGAAGTGGGCATTGTTTTAGATTCAGGTGGCCCTATCGGCACTATCATTGCCGTTGCCCCGGGTCAGCAAAACTTAAAAGTGACCATTACTGGTAAACCGGCTCACGCAGGGCTTGCACCAGAGCAAGGCATCAATGCGCTCACTGTTGCCTCTGATGCTATCAGCAACATGAACCTCTCTCGCATCGATGAAGAAACCACAGCTAACATCGGCGTAGTCTCTGGCGGGCAGGCGACCAACATCGTAATGCCAAGCCTATACCTAGAAGCAGAAGCACGCTCTTTGGATGAAGGTAAACTGGCGCTGCAAGTGTCGCACATGGTCGAAACTTTTGAAGCGGCAGCAACTAAACATGGCGCAAAAATTGATATCGTTTCTAGCCGCGCCTACAACCCGTTCCAAATCCCTGAATCGCACCCGCATATTCAGTCGGTCAAAGAAGTGTTCACTCAACTGGACATTGAGCCTATCGTAACTTCTACTGGTGGCGGTAGTGATGCGAATATCTTTGCAGAGAAAGGCTTAACCATTGTTAACCTATCTACGGGTATGGCAAAAGTGCACACCACGGAAGAGTATATTGCTGTTGATGACATGCGTAAGATTTCGCAGTTCTTAATGGCGTATTTAACCAAATAAGATCAGAGTAAAACAGCTCACCTAGCCGCATTTAAGCTTAGGTGAGCCATGCAAGCTAGTCTGCATTCAAAGCTAGACTTTGCTCGGTATGTAAATCAAATAAATGACACTGAGCAGTATTGAACTGCAATAAGGCTTCATCGCCACTTTTTGCAATATGCTGACCATCAAACGGCACGCGCGCCACCAATTTGTCGTCACCGACGGTGAAGTACAAATACAGCTCGTTCCCCATAGATTCCACCACATCGACTGGATGGGTTTGCGTGTTAACGGCTACGGCCAAATCATCGTCTTGATGCGCCAATTGAATGTGCTCTGGACGTACCCCAAACCACACCCACTGACCAATTTTATCTCGCGCAATAGCTTGCTTATCTTGCGGTAATTGCCAGCAAACCCCACTTTCAGACTCGACGCTCATCACCCCGTCAATCTCAACGATCTTACTTTTAATTAGGTTCATGGCGGGAGAGCCAATAAAGCCTGCCACAAACTTATTCGCAGGGTATAGATACAGCTTCATCGGCGTATCTACTTGCATGATTTTGCCTTGATTTAACACGCAAATACGATCGCCTAATGTCATCGCTTCCACCTGATCATGGGTTACATAGATCATGGTGGCGTTTTGCCCTTCTCGCTTTAAATCACTGTGCAGCTGTGAAATGCTTACTCGCGTAGACACGCGTAATTTAGCGTCTAAATTGGATAATGGCTCATCAAACAAAAATACATCCGGCTTGCGCACCATAGCACGCCCTAATGCAACGCGCTGTCTTTGCCCGCCAGACATTTCGCCGGGTTTATTATCCAATAAATGTTCAATATCTAAGGTTTTAGCCGCCACTGCGATACGCTCTTGTATCTCGTCTTTAGGCAGTTTTTGCTGTTTTAAGCCAAACGCCATATTGTCGTAAACGGACATGTGCGGATACAAGGCATAGTTTTGGAACACCATAGAGATGCCACGATCTTTCGGAGACAGATCATTAACGCGCTTCTCACCAATATAAATATCACCGCCTGAAATATCTTCCAGCCCTGCAATCATGCGTAAAGTGGTGGATTTGGCGCAGCCAGACGGGCCAACAAACACCATAAACTCGCCTTCACGAATATTAAGGTTGATGCCGTGCACCGCTTTAAAGCCATTTGGGTAGGTTTTCTCTACCCCTTTTAGTGTTACTTCAGCCATGGTTTACCCTTACATCAATTCGTTAAATTCGGTCGGGTTAAAATCCGCCACCGAAGCAATCACAATATCCGCCATCGGCTCTAGCTCATGTTGCTGCGCCGTACCCGTTAATACACCGACGTTTTTTGCGCCCGCATTACGACCAAATTCCATGTCCGATACCGTATCGCCAAACATAATCACTTCGTGAGGCTTGATGCCGCACTGATCGCAAAACGCATTAAGCAGTGCTGGAGCCGGTTTTGGTTCAATATCACCGTCGGAATAGCCGACATAATCAAACAGCCCCTCTAACCCCGATTGCTGTAAGGTATAAAGAGTGGAGTCTTTAGTGTCTGCCGTGGCAACGCCGAGCAACATACCTTGTTGTTTTAACTGGCTCAGCTTGTCACCAATTCCCGGCAGAGCTTCTATCCACTGCGGGTTTTGTTCCACTTGCTCATTAAAGGCCAGTTTCGTGATCTGGGTAAATTCTACTAACGTCACTTTAGGTTTCAGCAGTTCAAACCACACTAGCGCAGTATCTTCCACAGGATTTGAAGCTAACAATCCATAGTTATCAACCACATCCCCTTCAACGCCTATCGCTAATAAAAGCTCACTACTGGTCACATTTGAGTTGGCACTGTGCTGCTCACTATACGCTTTAACTTGCTCACAGGCGGCGCGTGCAACATTGAGCCACATGTTATGAAATTCGAGTAAGGTACCGTCTTTGTCAAATAACAGTGCTTTATACTTCGTCACTATTTATTCGCTCCATTAGTTCTCCCCAAGTATCGACTAGGGGTTGGTTAAATTGTGGTTTTGAGCCATCAAATAATGCGTTAATGCACCCTTCAAACTCATTGTGTTCAGCGGCGATGTTGCCGCTATCAGGCATATGTCCGCGGCGAATATCGACGCGGCACCAAGCGTATCCCGTGGCAATATCTGCCGCTTGCGGCTGCTCGCTTAGCGCAATACGCGCTACGACAGCACCATCGACAATACACTCTGCGTAATAGGGATGATGGCTATCGGTCACCGATAACTGATAAGTTAATGCCTGTCCTTTTGAATCTTGTCCCGGCTGTAACTCGGTCGCGCTATCGCCTGAGTAAATAGCAAACTGCAAACCGCAACGACGCTCGATATAAACCTGTCCGTTTCTAAGCCCTGACAATATTCCTTCTCCACTTAATCCGTGGCTATACACAAAGGTAGAAGGATCGCCATATAACGAAGGCTCACTGGCTTTTGGATTACGCTCATGAGGCTGTAAATGACCGTCACTGCCACCCACTGCGGTAATTCGATGACCGCAATTCCACATTTGCGTTAGTATCAATAGCGCATCGTTGGTCGCTTTGGCTGAGGTAGACCAAGTGGGATCGCAACACACTTCAAAGGTAGAGACTTGCGCTAGGGCGATATCTTGATACTGCCAATGCCACGGCTTCATCATGGGATGATTTAGACTTATCGAGCTGTGCCCTTGGGTAGCGATATCTAAACCCGCTTGTATGGTGGCAACACTGCTGTGTTCAATCGCCCTTAAATCCAATGAGCTAGTCGGCCCATGCACATTGAAATGTCCTAGATCGGTAGTGACTTCGATTGCAGGTAAAAAGAGACACTGCTTTGATATAGGCAGTTTCGGCTGGCAAATGTTGTGCTCAGTAAAAAAGAAGAAATCAAGATCTTGCGCTTCGACGATATTGTTCGCCTCTTGCAAGCTATTGTGCCCGTCCGAAAGTTGACTATGGGCATGCAAATCACCTCGATACCAACGTGACTCAGTGCAAAGCAGATTTGAATAATCAAATTCAATGCCATGCGCTGAGGTTACGACTGAAGTGAGCTGTAAATGCTCGGCGTAGTCTTGCGCTTCGTTGGCATAAGAGTCGGTATCGGCATTATCAGCATCACTGATACACTGCACTGCCACCTGATATTGCATGCCGCGCTCACCGCGAAATTCGCCCTCTAAGTTATACAATTCCAAATACCATTCGCCTGCGCTGATCTCACCGTCAATTGCGCCGAAACCTGAGTTTTGGGATTGGATAAGCAAAGATTTGTGCGATTTTTCAAACAACACTTTGCCACGAAAAGCGTGCTTTGTATCGTAAACCGCCGCGTATAAGAATCCCTTAGTCACTGTTGTGCCGGTAACTCTTACCAAATCAGCGTAAGCAGGCACATCAAAAAGCATGCGCTGTCTGCCAAATGCGACTTCACCTGTAAATAAGGTCATTGTGTTCACCACGTTCATCTGGGTAAAAGGGATAATTAAAAATGGCCCACCCTAAAGTGGACCACTTGTTTATGCTAAATCTATGTGCTTAACACGTTAGGCGCACATAGATTATTAAGCCGTGACTAAGAGCGGTTTGCTCTATCTAGTGCACGTTGCGCTCTCTTAGCCGCTTGTTGCAGCGCTTTTTCCGCAGGCACGTTTTGAATTTGCACCTGATCGGCGGCCAACTTCAATGCGTCCATGATCTGGCCGTTGGTTGGGTCTAAGAAGTCTTTAGTTGCCGTATTCGCCTGTTTTAAAGGAATCAAAGCTTGCGGGTTTTGCTGAGTAAACTCTTGGTATTCTGAGACTTCAGAAACGCTGTTACGCACTGGAATGTAACCGGTGAACATTGACCAAGCCGCAGTGTTTTTCGCATTGGTGTAGAACTCAACAAATTCAAACGCCCCTTTTGCAGCTTCATCGTCAGTGCCTTTTGGCATTACGTACACCAAAGCGCCTGCTTGTGGCGCAGCTGGGTGTGAACCCCAACCTGGCTGAGTTGTTGCGCTTAGCTTAGTAAAGTCAAGGTCACCCTGATCGCCTGATGAACCGGTATAACCCAGAGCTTTGTCTTTCATGACGTCATCAATGGTTTTGTACCAGTATTCCCAGCCTTGACCGCCGTAATGAATGCGCATGATTTGATCGTCATGAATCCATTTGCGGAAGCTATCCCACACTTCAACCCACTGCGCTGAATCAATCAAAACGGTTTTGCCATCGTCACTGATGATTTTCGCGCCATTTGAAAATGCAGCATCAATTAAGTTGTCAGCGCCCCACATTGGCTCCCAGCCGTAAAACGTCACATCGCCTTTCGCATCGCGCTGAGTAACTTTTTCTGCCACTTTTGCCACGCCCTGCCACGTGCTTAGGTCTTTTTCAGTAAAACCGTTATCAGCCAATACTTGCTTGTTGTAGTAAAACACTTGCGTAGTGCCGTATGCAGGCAAACCAATCACAGAACCATCTTCTGCGGTAACTTGATCTTTAAATGCGCCAATGAAGTCAGAAAAATTAAATTCCGCATCCATAAAGCTGGTCAAATCACGGCTCAAACCACGGTTATGCATTGCCACCGCGCGACCTGAATCTAGCAGTACCAACTCTGGCGCTGTTTTAGAGGCTAAACCTGCTTGTAGTTTTTGGTACGTTTCTGAATAGTTACCCTGCAACGCCCCTTTAACCACATACTGATCTTGGCTGGCATTAAACTCGGCAATTAACTCATTCATCATCTTCTGTGGTTTAGTACCACCTGAGTACCAGAAGTTAACTTCTGTAGCAGCCAGAACATTGCTAGAAAACATTGCAACGGTTGCTGCGCTTGCGCACACGAGTGCTAAGGTTTTTAGTTTCATCTCTATTTACTCTTTTACGCCGTTATCGGCGATACCTGAAAGAATCGTCTTTTGACAAATGACGAATAAAATTAACAAAGGCAATACGGCTATGGTGCTGGCGGCCATAATTTGCGACCAGTTCAAGCCATAGTTACCCTCGGCAATAAAGTAGTGACGAATCCCGGTGGCAATCAGGTTTAATTCCTGAGAGGTAATCACCAAGCTTGGCCACATATAACTGTTGTAGTTAGTAATAAAAGTGATCAGAAACAGCGTTGCCACTGCCGCTTTACATTGCGGTAAGATGATTGCCCATAAAATTTTAAGCTCACCTGCACCATCAATTCTTGCCGCCTCGATTAAAGACGGATGAACTTTGATAAACACTTGTCGTAGATAAAACACGCCAAATACCGAGGCGGCGTTAGAGGCAATCAAGCCCAAGTGCGAATCAATCAAACCCAATTTTGCCAAGGTGATGTACGACGGAATGTAAGTCACTGCGCCGGGCAACATGTAACAGCCCATCACCACAAAATAGAGCACGGTTTTGCTGCGAAACTTTAGCTGTGTCAGCGCATAGGCAAACATCGCTGAGTTAACAATCACCAATAAAGTGGTGAACAGCGCCACGCTAAAACTGTTAAAAATATACAAACCAAACGGCGCACTATGGAAGGTCTCGACAAAGGTCTCCCAGCGAAACTGCGCCGGAATTAAATCCAGTGGATTGGCAAAGATCTCGTCATTGGTTTTTAACGAACCCGATAGCATCCACAAAAACGGGAACACCATAATGCTTCCGCATACCAACAAGAACAGATGCTTGGCTAACGCCAGAAACGAAAAACGCTGTGCCTGTAATGCCCACCCTTGAGCCATGCCCATCCATAACAACTTTATTCTGTTGATGAGTGCGATGTGACGGAGCTCTTCACTTGCCTCTAACACTTGCGTGCTCATAATTTCGTCCTCAAAAATTGCTTAGTAATACACCCAGCGTTTACCGATATAGGTATTCGCCAGTGCCAGTAATCCGGTAATCAAGAAGATGACTAATGATGTTGCCGCAGCAGGCCCCATTTCATATCGCTCAAACGCTTGTTGATAGAACAAATACAGTAGTGTTCTGGTTTCACCGCCCGGCCCGCCTTGAGTCAGTATTTGAAACTGATCGAACGCCTGCATAGCAGTGATGATGTTGACCACCACCAAAAAGAAAGTGGTTGGCGAAATCAACGGCAGCGTGATTTTTAAAAAACGGGTCAAGCTACTGCATCCATCAATCAAAGACGCTTCATATAAAGAGTGTGGGATCTTATTCAGGGCGCTGATATAGAACAGCATGGTCCAACCTATCGCCTGCCATACAGTCACGATAATGACCGCCACCAACGCTGTATTGCCGTTTTCCAACCACGGAATAGCGCTAAAACCCATCGACTCTAAAAGATGATTGGCCAGCCCTGATTTGGTCTCAAACACCCATGACCAAACAATCGATACCGCCACAGTTGGCGTGATCCAAGGTGAGAAAATCACCGCGCGATAGAACTGACTACCATGAAAATTTTTGTGTAATAACAGCGCAAAAACCAAACCTAAAATGATGGTTGGAATCACAACACCAAGGGAAAACCAAAAGGTATTCAGCGCTGCTTGCACAAATTCAAAATCCTCAACCATGTACTCATAGTTTTCTAAACCAATGAATGAATAGTCAGGCGAAATGTAGTCCCAATCGGTGAAACTGATGTAAATTGAATACCCAAATGGCATCAGCCAAAAAGTAAACAATGGCACCAGCAATGGCGCGGTAAATAACAGCACCTTTAAGCGATTTTTCAGTGGTTCAGAGAAAGCACTCATGGTGACCTCGTTCTTGTTTGTATGGGTACAAATTACATTTTGTTTATGACAACTTCGTAGAAGCGCCTTTCATTTTTTTTATGGGTATCCATAAGAAAATCTTTACTCGGCCTCTCCCTCTTGCATTTGGTGATAGAGCCAATCACAAAAGAAATTCACTTTGGCATTACGGCGATTTTTGGTGATTAAGTAGTGGGCAGACTCAGCCGGCATGCTTGAATCGCAGGCCAGCACTAGCTCGCCTTTATCAAGCAATTGTGACACCACCAACGAGCGCACCAACAACATGCCAATGCCGTGCTTAACCGCTTCTAAGGCATGCAGAGAATTGCTCACCTCTAACAGCACTTTCGGCATCGTCATTTCAAATTGATTGTGGCTTAGCCATTGCAGCCAGTTCTCTCGATAGCCCTTCACCTGCACGGTGGCCAGTGAGGAAAAATCATGCTGATTCAACTGGTGCTGATGTTGCGCTTTAAAAGCAGGACTGCACACCAACTGCCAATGCTCTTGAAACAAGCGTTCGCAATGAGTGTCTTCGCTTTCGACTTTGCCATTGGTCAATTCAATATCAACGCTCTGACAAGGCGTGGTTGAAGGCCAATCAACTTGCTGAATGTCTAAGCGAATAAACGGATATTTTTTATAAAAAGAAGGTAAGCGAGGCAGTAGCCAACTGTGACAAAAGGTATGGTTGACGCGCAAACTCAGGACATCCGTTTCTTTTTCGCCAAACAATATTTGAGTTTGCAGTTTGAGATGAGCAAGCGACCCCGACACAATCGGCTGATATTGCTGCGCCGATGAGGTCAGCTTCACCCCTTTTGAACTGCGTTCAAATAAGGTCGTATCCAGAAAAGCTTCTAAACTTTTAAGTTGCTGACTAACGGCGGCTTGAGTGACGCAAAGTTCACGAGCAGCAGCGCCAATAGAGCCAAGACGGGCAACCGCATCAAATGCGACCAGAGCGCGCAGTGGAGGTAACATAGCTTTACCTAATTGAAATAAAAGAAGAAATTACTTCAATTAGGTTGCATAAATTTGCCACTTTAATGACAGAAAGATGAATAGTACTAAATAAGGAAGATGTATCTAGCAAGGTAACGTCGCCATTGCTAGCACTTAAAAAAGCGTTTTATCAATGAGTTACCGAGTTAGAGAACACATTGATGATCACAGTTCCCGTTAATATAAAACCAATACCCACCACGGCATAAATATCTAATTTTTGTCCGTAAAACATCCATGCGATAGAGGCCACCAATACCATGCCTGAGCCACACCAAATCGCATACGCAACGCCCAGTGACATGCTTTTGACGGTCAAAGACAACAAATAAAAAGCACAGCCATAGCTTGCCAATACCATTAGGGTGGCGGGCAATGAGGTGAACTGATTGGTTTTCGGTAATAAAGACGTGGCAATCACTTCCAAAACAATCGCCATCGACAGTGCTAATAAAGGGGGTAAAGATGACAGCATTGGGTCTCCATGATATTAATTCTGCGGTAAATTTACGCCCATTTTATGTCGAAACGATGCCAAAAGTAGATAGAGAATATTATCACCCCCTATAGGTTTTATGATTAGTCGGTAAAATAGCCCTAGCGCTATAAACTTCCGCTCTTCCCCCTCTTTCTGCTTTCCCTTACAATGGAGCCATTAATAGACTCAGTTGTATAAAATAACTTTATGAATTACTTCACCAATTTCCTGAAAGGGTTGGCTATGGGTGCAGCCGATGTTGTGCCTGGTGTTTCTGGTGGCACGGTTGCCTTTATTACCGGTATCTACGACACCTTGCTAGAAAGTATCCGACGCGTGAATCCTTCGCTGATTGGCGTATTGCGCACAAAGGGAATTAAAGGCGCTTTTGCACATATTAACGGCTTATTTTTGATCTCTTTATTTGCCGGTATTCTCACCAGCTTGCTAACCCTAGCTAAACTTATCTCTTGGCTACTGGTTACCCATCCGGTACCGCTGTGGTCATTTTTCTTCGGCCTTATTTTAGTCTCTGTTTGGCACATTATGCGTCAGATAAACTCTTTTGCATGGACTCGTTGGATCGGCTTTGCATTGGGGGTGGGCTTAGCGTATGCCATGACAGTATTAAACCCACTACACCTTGAACCGACCGCCATCAACATTGTGCTATCCGGCGCGATTGCTATTTGTGCGATGATTTTACCGGGCATTTCAGGCAGTTTTATTTTGCTGCTAATTGGCATGTATAGCCCGGTTCTGGGCGCATTAAAAAGCCTAGATGTCGGCTTTTTAGTACTGTTTATTGGCGGTTGTTTGTGTGGTCTGCTTAGCTTTTCACATCTGCTTTCTTGGCTATTACAACGCTTTAGAGACATTACCTTAATGTTCTTAGTGGGCTTGATGGTGGGCACACTACCAAAAATTTGGCCTTGGAAACAAACGCTTAGCTGGCGCATCAATTCCGCAGGTGAACAAGTGCCTTTGTTACAAAAAAACCTCATGCCTCACAGTTTTGAGTCGATAACGGGGACTTCGTCACAACTTGTCTTAGCAATTGTCATGATGTTGGTTGCAATTGGTTTAGTATTGGCATTGGAGAAATTTGCCGAAGACAAATAATGAATACATTTTTAAAAAGCCTAGCGGTGCTGTGTGCGCTCGGACTAGGCTTTTTTTCTCAAGATATTTATCGCACTATCCAATCAATGAATGCGGATAACGCATCCATTGAACTCAGTAAAACCTGCCCACTTTCTACCACTGCTTGTACTATTGATGATGTAAACATCGTCCTTGCTAAAGATGTGGTTTCCCCGATGCAACCAACTGATATTGAAGTGATTTGGCCTGCCAATAACGAACCTCAATTATGGGTTGAATTAGAAGGCAAAGAAATGTCGATGGGGGTGGCGAAATTTGTCCTCACCAACCAAGGAAATGGTCGTTTTGTGGGTACTTTATTACTGCCGGTTTGTCACAGTGATGCCATGACGTGGATTGGCTCTATTCAGTCCAAAACCGAACAACTTCCCATCTCAGTAAGGATGCAAAGATGAGTAGAAACTGGCTACTGACCCTAATTATCGCCGCCGCACTCGGTTTTGGCGTAAAAAGCTACCTTGATGCGCAAACTCAACAGCAGCAACAGCTCATTCGCGAGCAAGCCAATAACCCGATAGTTACTGGAAAAGACAATCAGCAAACGCCATTGTTTAATGCCAATGATCCGCGCATTAACGTGGTGTATTTTGGTTTTACTCGCTGCCCTGACGTCTGCCCTACTTCATTGGCTATGCTCAGCGCCGCACTGAATCAAGTCTCCGAAGAAACGCGCCACAAAATTCGCCCTATTTTAATTACCTTAGATCCTGATCGTGACTCTGGTGATGACGTGGCTCAATACGCTCAATATTTCCATAGCAGCTTTGAAGGCTATCGAGCTGAACCAGACATCCTTGATGCTTTAGCCATAAAATATGGCGTTATCCATATCAAAACAGAACTGGAAAACTCGGCGTTAGAATACACCGTAGACCACAGTTCTTATTTTTACTTTCTGGCTCCTGACGGCACAGAAATACTCAAGGTTCCGCACACTCTTACCCCTGCGCCACTGATTAAAGCTATCAACGACATCACTACGGAGACACCAGCATGATCGCACGAATTTCGACTCTTATTTTGTTACTACTTTCGCCATTGGTTTACGCGCACAATGCAATTACCGTCTCGGATGCATTTGTCAAAGAAACGCCGCCAACGTCAACCACTAGCGCAATTTTCTTAAAAATTGACAACCCGAGCAGTGAAGACCGCGCCTTAGTTTCTGCCAGCACTCCTGCGGCTAAAATCACTGAATTACATACCCATGCAATGCAAGATGGGGTAATGAAAATGCGCCAACTAGAACGCATTGCATTGCCTGCCAAAACTGAAACGGTATTAAAGCCGCACAGCTTGCACATTATGCTATTTGATATCACTGAGCCTTTAAAAGAAGGTATGGTGATCCCTCTTACATTAACCTTTGATAGCGGACGTACTTTGAACCTATCTGTGCCGGTTAAAAAAATGAAAATGATGAAACACTAATGAATTTACAACATCTTGGCTGGCAACCCTTTTTCCAGCAACAATTGACGCTGGATGATTATGAACAGGCTATTGTTGCCAGAGTTAGCGCGCACCACCGCTCTGGTTATCAACTGTTAACCGAGAATGAAGAAGTCTCATTGCCCATGCACGACTCACTGCCCGCTATGACAGTGGGTGATTGGGTACTCCTTGATCATCAGTTGCAGTTTCAGCGCTGTCTTGAGCGAAGCTCGCTGTTTTCTCGTAAAGCAGCGGGCTCGAAATTAGCAGAGCAAAAAATTGCCGCAAACATCGACACCGTTTTTATCATCATGTCACTTAACGATGATTTTAACTTGAGCCGAGTAGAGCGTTATTTAGCTCTCACCAACGAAGCGCAAGTTGAAGCTGTAATTGTATTGACTAAAGCCGATCTTTGCCCTGATGCGCAGAGCTTAAAACAGCAAGTGCAGTCGCTTGATCCTATGCTGATCATCGAAACGGTAAATGCGCTCGATTACGACAGCGTTAAGGCCCTCACCCCTTGGTGTAAAACAGGCAAAACCGTAGCGTTTCTGGGCTCATCAGGAGTAGGTAAATCAACACTGGTTAACACACTGCTGCAAGAGCAAGCGCAACAAACGGGCGCAATTAGAGAAGACGACAGTAAGGGACGCCATACCACCACTGGGCGTACTATCCACACTATGCCTAGTGGCGGCGTGTTGTTAGACACCCCAGGGATGCGTGAGTTGCAACTGGCGAACGTCAGCCAAGGGCTCAGTGAAACCTTTTCTGATGTGGAAGAGCTTGCCGCGCAATGCCGTTTTTCTGACTGCTCTCATCAAAACGAACCGGGTTGCGCCATTCAAAAAGCGCTACAAGCGGGTCAATTAGATGAAAGACGACTTAACAACTACTTAAAGTTGCAACGAGAACAAGCGCGTAACAGTGCTTCTCTGGCGCAGCTTCGCTCGCAAGACAAGCAGTTAGGTAAAATGATTCGCTCTGTACAAAATGAGAATCGGGCACGCAAGAATAAGTAAAGTATGTGGAGTGCATAATTTCAGATGAACGGGTGCGGGTGAATAGATGCTATTCACCCGCATTTTTTATTCCACACCATCACCGACTAAACAGCGATAGCCTTTTGCCGGCACCGTAAATTCAAGCCTGCCGTCGTCCGGGTAAAGCGCCTGTTGCTCGACCAAATCAAACATCGCTTTCTGCCAGCGAATCCGCACGTTAATCGCAACATCTGACTTATTAATTGCCACTAAACCATTTTCTGCGCGGCTAAACACAATATGCTCGTCGCTGACCTCTAGCACTGCCATCGGTAGGCTGTGCACATGATTGTGAAAATCAATCAAGGTTTTCATTTTGGGATCTTGCCATGCATTCATCCAGCGTGGATGACCACTGCTATCATTTATTCCACTGGTATCAAGGTCGGTATACACCAAAGGCACCCCGCCATCGCGGCACAATATATAGCAATACCCTAGCCACTCATATTCCTCAGCCATGATCAGCCCTTGAAATACATCGTTGTTCGGGATGTCATGGGTGATCACAAAGGTGATGGCACGCTGACGTTTTAACGCTTCACCCACGTTATACGGGTCAATTAACGCTGACATGCGCCCTTGCCCCTGCAACGCTTGATGCACAGTATTAAACAGCGGAAAGTCATAAGCTCCTAAACGAGTCTTATTTAAATAAGGCTTCAGAAAAAGCTCATACTCTTGTTTAGTTGCACCGCCATCGGTAATGATTTCACCAAAAATGTGCACCCCTTCGGTGATTTCTTTGGTCCACACTTTGCGCAGTTGCTCAATAGAAATGTGTTTGGCGGCATCAATACGAAAGCCTTTTACACCCATTTCTTTCATGGCCAGTAAATAAGCGCGCTGCTGCTCAATCACATGTTCGCAATCGCGTAGCGTCGGCAAGCCTGCATCGTGCGGCCCTCCGGTGATGCGGCCATTTTGCACTTGCCATTTGTCTCGCCAATCTTTTATACCAAACGCTTCGACAAAGTCATTTTCCGTAAACAGCGGACAGCTAAGATCGCCAAACAATCTTAACGATTCATAATATTCAGGATCATCGGCATACGCTTGCAGCTCTTGCTGACTCGGATATTGTAAATCCGAGCGCAGATAAGCTTCATTGGCCATGTGATTAAACACCACATCCACATACACGCGGATGCCATGCTCTTTTAAGCAGGTCATCATCGAACGAAAATCTAAGGTATTACCCAGTTCGTTATCAATGATTCGATAATCTTGTGGCTGATAACGCTGCCACCATGCAGTGCCCGATTTGTGCTTCAAGGATTTCATCGGTGGAGACACTAACACCGTTTTGTAGCCAAGCTGACTAATGTGCTCAGCGCGCGCTGCAACTGTTTTATAAGGCCAATCAAATGCGTGTAAAATCACATCCGTGGCCGGTACAGAGCTATTATTTCTAGTAATGGGGTTCAACATAAAACACCTTTTACGACTTAAGCTGTTTTCAGCCAGTCACTATACCCTACAAGATGTATGCCACAGCAAAAATCATCCTAAATTCATCATACATAGGGTGGATGAATGATTTTGTAGGGTGTAGCTTACTCATTGATTTTTATTGGTAAAGTATGAGACGAGGGCTTAGTTAGAATATTCGGCTTTAAATTAACTCATCTATAGTGATAGTTAACGACATATTACCTACAAATTAGAGAAAAATATCAATGAGTAAATTCTATTTAAGCACCAATAAGCACAACGGCTACAGCAGGTATTTTAATTGCCTGTGAGCCACAACTCAAAATGCGTTTGTTAACGCCATGGCGCTTTTAATGTCGGTTTTTGATTTCTTGGATCGCTAGCAGGTTTTCCGCCCAATTTTAAGCCTAAATAATACATATGCGCCGTGAACTCATTCACTCCATCCGTGATGCAAAGTTGCTCAAACATTTTATCCGCAGGATCTTTGGCACTGGTCGGTAAATATTCACAGCGCAATAATTGATACAGTGCATCATGCACTAAAGACGCACGCATATTTTGTGTGGTATCCACCACAGGTCCAGACGGGCCATCCCAAGCGTATCCTGAATGAATAGTTAACCACCCATCTAGGCTTAAACTAATAAATTCCATCTCTATAGATTGTGGCGGGAAAAAATCTAATTTAATCACAAACTCTTCGGCTAATTGATACTTATAACCTGCGCGATACAAAATATGCTCAGACATTGAATGCACCTTGTTGAAAAATACATTCATAAATCTAGTGCATTCTGTTTTAAATTCCCCTGTTGTAATGCACCCAATTTCTATTCTGCTATTTAATTCGTGAGTTAGATCAAAATTCTTATTTCCGTCTATACTCCAAACACGAGATACAAAGGAGAAGTATCATGATTCGTCTTGTTTGTCTGTTATTTTGCACCCTAAGTTTTAGCGTTTATTCCAATGATTATCTTAAGCTGTACGAATCGGAAAATGAATTAGAATACAATGACTTAGTCATTAGTGTGAAAGGCTATAAAGTGCCCACTCGCGCCGCCTTTAGAGGTTGGATGTTAATGAATGGCGCTGAAGATAGAGTGAAAGAAATCGCCCAACAACTTAAAGATGCGGGCATTACCGAAGTCCCACTCAAAACCATGCCCATGCACCTTATTCTGTTACAGGGCACCAACTGGGCAATGAACGGAACCTCGGTCTTTACTATTCCCGACCGCAAGCTCGTACCGAATATGGTACGCACAGTGAAATTTATTCAGCAGCATGTCGAACCTATATTGGGCCCTCTAGTGCCTGTTTCTGGGGATAGAACTCAGTATTATAATCAAACCTCTGGTGGAGCGACCAAAAGTAAACACTTAAGCTTCTGCGCTCTCGATCTGGTGCCGATCAATGATATCAGTCGTGAAGAGCTGCATAAAAAGTTATGGGGCATTTACAAAAGTGAAGGTAAAAAGAACGATATGGGAATGGGACTCTACTCTGGTGTGCGCTTTCACATAGATACTTGCGGATATAGAAATTGGTAAGCGTGACACTGTATTTTATACCAATCGTACTAAGTAAGTGATCAGTTACTTAGTACGATTGGTATAATACATTGAAAACAAAACAGGGTTCTAAACCTTAGCTTAGAACCCTGTTTCTTTATATATTTGCGACTCTAAGCTTTACTAAGCGATATTCAAATACTTATGCGTTTGTACCGATAAACGCCAATTATTGGCAATACAGGTATCGATGCACAGTTTAGTTGCTCTCGGTTTTTGGCTAATTGGTTGCAACAAAATCTCAGTATTAGGCTGTAACTGACTGCTTGCCAATAACGCTTTTAAATCGTCAATATCCGATTGCGTGCCCACTGGGTGTTTGACTTCATTGGCTCTGGCCATCGCACTGGCTTGAATAGGCAATTTACCCTTCATGCCAATTTTCGGCGAAACCGTCACCCAAGTATTTGCAGTTGCTTGAATGGCAAAGGTGCCACTGGTTTCAATCTGACAACGAAACCCGTTTTCTTCTAACAGAGTCGTAAGTGGCAACAAGTCATACTGACACGGTTCGCCACCGGTAATGACCACATGTTTGGCACTATAATGCGCCAAACAATAAACCACTAAATCTTGTTCTGACTGCTGACACCAAAACTCATCATCGCCCGATTTAGCAATAATGGTTCCAAAGTCGGTTTTTTTCTCTTCCAGTACATCCCAGGTTTGCTTGGTATCACACCAAGCACAGCCTACAGGGCAACCTTGCAAGCGAATAAAAATAGACGGCACGCCAGTAAAGAAGCCTTCACCTTGAATAGTTTCGAAGATCTCGTTGATTTTTAACACGTTACTCACCCGTGTAAATGCAACCAGCGGTGCAAGTCTCTTTGATTTCGACTTTGCTCAATAAAGGCAATAATGGTTTAGTTTGCTCATATACCCATTTTGCCAGCACTTCACTGGTTGGGTTTTCTAACCCTTCGATGTCATTTAGGTAATGATGATCAAGACGGTCATAAATAGGTTTAAAGCTCTGTTTCACGTCCCCAAAATCAATGATCCAACCTGTGTGCTGATCCACTTCCCCTTTTAGATAAAGGCGAACTAAAAATGAATGTCCGTGTAAACGTCCACATTTGTGCCCATCAGGTACGTGAGGTAATTTGTGGGCCGCTTCAAACATAAATTCTTTGTAGATTTCAGTAGTCATTGGGGTCTTCTGTAAGTTGAGTCAATTTGAACAAAAAGATAAGGGCACGGATTGTAGCAAGTTTAGCTAAAACCCCCAATCAAAATTGACCGCTTACCCAGCAGATTCTTAGCCATCAAAAAAAGCAGAGCTAATAATAGCTCTGCTTTGCATCGATGTAATAGATAGATGTTCTAAGAAAAAGAATTATAGATAGTAACGAACACCTAGTGCGTAGCGATCATCATCACTTGAGATATCATCGCCTAAATCAACCTGATAAGCGGCATAACCGACAAATGTTGGCGTAAAGTCATATTCTACCTGCAACGCCATCTGACTTAATCGAGTTTGATTGTTGTCGTCATCTTCAATGCTCTCATAGTTCACAGAGAAGTTAAGGCTGTTTGCCAATGCATAAGCAACGATGGCTTCGATATTGGTTGTATCAAAATCACCATAGAACTTGCTGCCCATTTCATATACACCCGCTACGTACAAACCGTCGCCGTAGCTACCGTATTTAGCAGACAATAGGTTTGCCATTGCATCGTCATTTTGGCCTGTTTTAGAGCCAGTGGTAAAACCATAACCGACCATAAACTTGCTGAAATTAGCCGAAACCGTTACCTGAGCACGATCGCCGTAAATGTCATTTTGTCCCTGCCAACCTAAACCAAAGTCTAAGCCAAATGAATCAAAGTCTAAGCCTTTACGGTATGAGAGCATTTTTTCAGCACGAGCAGTACCTAGATTACCACCGTCAACATATAAGAAGTCATTGGCAAACGCGATTGGCATATCCGCAATACCACCCACGTCATAGTATGGTGACCATTGTGTACCACCGACTACACGACCCCACATGTCGTGTGTGACACCGATGTAACCCAAACGAGTTTTAAATGATTCGCCACCGCCTTCAAGCATGTTTAAAGCCCACTCACCCTTTGCGTCAGCCGTAAAGCCACCGCCAAGATCTTGAGTTGCATTAAAGTTTATACGAGGTGATAGAGACTCAATAACCAAGTCATCATCGGTAACATACGCAGCATCGTTTGAATCTGGATTACCTAAACCAACAGATACATGTCCACCCAAGGAGAAAGTAGTACCACCATTATTATACAATTCTACAGCGAAAGCCTGACCGCTAAATGCGATACCTGCAATTACACTTGCTAATACTGTCTTTTTCATAATGTCTTTCCGTTTACCTATGTGTATAAAAATACGTGTATAAAAGTACGTGTATAAATGTATGTATATAAGCTGTTTTAAAAACACTGTTAATATCGAAAATCTTAATCGATTTATTTATGATTATGTGCAAATCGCTAGTAGCTCATTTGCTTTAAGCAATTTACTGAAGAAGATAAATACCGTTTCACCTCCTTTGAGTTTTTGTCCATGAACACGACAACGTATATAACCAATGGCCAAAACTACAAATTACCTTTTGTAAAAGCGTAGTAACGTTTTTTTAATAAACCAACTAAAAAACGTGCATAGATCACACATTATGCAAGTTATGCGTGGTTTATTGATTAAATTTTCAAAAGTATCGATTTTATTTCACCAGTAAGGCACAGCAGAGAAAAACGGTAAGGCTTGTTTAAAGTAGGAAATAACGCGCAAAATATGAACGATGCCCACAACACATAGCGAAGCTACACATAATAAGAATTTAAATAAAATGCAAAGGGAATGTATATTTCTGTTCGCGCATTTAATATACAGCCAATATGAGGATATCCACCGTATATTAAATAAAATAAAGATAGAGAAAGAGATAAAGAAAGTAGAATATTTTATAAACGCTATAAGATTTGCTGTCTTTTAATTTCTTAAAGACAGCAAGCCTAAAATTATCTGGTTATTTGTACGCGACACCCATTAATACCGGTTGTGATGTTCCATCGGCCATGGTGATCTCAAATGGAATTGAAATCTCAATATCAGTGAAACCGGCACTGTGCAGCATGCTGTGAGCTGACTCTTGAGTAAGCCCCCCTTCCGCATCATCACTCAACCAATCCCAATGCACAAAAATGCCCTGTTCATCTAACAGCGAATGAATAATGGTCGCAGTTTCTTGAAAGCTGGCCACAAAACCACACACAGATGATGCGACAACCAGATCAAACTGTTTTCTAAAGGCTGGATGCTGCGCCACTAAACCGCGAGTTAAGTAATCGACCACTGGTTCTACATTGGCCAAGGTCTTTTTATCTAACTCTTCAATCATCGCTTCTGAGGCATCAAGAGCAACAATACTGCGAGCGAGAGGAGCCATCTTTTGACTCAACAAGCCTGTACCACAACCAAAATCTAATACGTTAGCGCCCTTCAACGAATGAAGCGCTTGCAGTTCAGCAAATACTAGGTCTGAAAATTGAGCGGTTGCTGGGTTTGCTTCCCACTCAGTAGCATAATCATCCCAATTGTGCACCATGTGACTATCCATCCTTAAAACTGTTTCTTATGCTGAGTAAAGCAAATCTTGATAAAAAAAGATACCAAATTACATTTAATACAAAGAGATATCAGCTTTAGATCATGCCTTGCTTGATTTTTCAGCACTCTATCAGGTAGTTTGGATACTTACATGTTTGCTAAAGAGTTCCAATGAATCTTTCTCATATCAACGCCTTTGTTCAGGTTGCACAACACGGCTCTGTCTCCGAAGCCGCCAGACAATTAAACTGCAACCGCACCAAACTCAGTATGGCAATCAAAGCCTTAGAGAAAGAGCTTGCTACCGCTCTTTTTATTCGCAGCGGCAATAATCTGCAACTCTCCGAGGCCGGCAAAGCGGTATTTAAAGATTGTGAATCTATGTTAGTGACAGGCTCACGCATTAAACAAACCTGCCAACATATTCGCGGTGATTTTACCGCCGAGGTTTGGATTGCCAGAGATGACGGAATACCTGACGAAATATGGCAAGAGCTGTCACATCGTTTAAACAACAAATACCCTGCTACCACCTTTAATATTGTATTGGCCTCTAGTGGTGATCTGTCTAACTTAGTTGAAACTAAACAGGTCGATTTTGCTTTTGGCATCGATTACGAGCGTGTCGATGATCCAAGAATAGAATTTACCCCTATCGGCAAGATACGCATGATGTCAGTGTGTAATGCCGATCATCCTTTAGGTCAATTGCGCCGCGTATCCGATGAAGAACTGCGCAATGCGATGCAAGTGACCTTGGCCTACCTTAACGAGAAAGATAACCCTGAACTGTTGCCGTTTTCACTTAAGCACATTGGCTTTTCGAGCTTTGATTACATCCTAAGTACCATACGCACCGAAGCGGCATGGGGCGTATTGCCAGAGCCATTGATTCGTCACCTGCTTAGAAACGAAACTTTATCAGTCATTAAACACACTTACGGTCTTACTCAAGAAGAGTATTGCATGTTTACCGCATCAGGCATGGAAGCACATCCGGGTATGGTCTGGCTGTGCGATAAACTCAGCGACTATCTGTTTGATTTCTAACTGTGGCAGTGAGTGTCAATTTTTATGACAGCAAGGATTTCATGTAAGCTTTTGATATAAAAAGATAATTTTATTTTTATCATCTTCAAACATGACGCTAAGGCATTCCTGCGTTGAAAAACTCAGCAGGCTAACGAACAATGCAAATAATCAATTTGTAAAAAGGTTCGTTATGAGTGGTAGGAAAACGTCCTCTGAGCGTAGTATTTTAGTCTATTCAGCCTTGTTAACCCTAGGATTTGCCATTGGTGGTATCGCCCTTGGCAGTTGGGTTGGCTCAATGGTTATCATCTTCGACGGTGCTTACTCTCTGATTAGCCTAGTGTTAACTTTATTGTCACTGCTTGCCGCCACCTTAATTGCTCGTCCTTCATCAAAACGTTTTCCGCATGGCCTCGCCGCTCTTGAACCTATCGTTATTGCCATTAAAGCCACCGTCATTTTGGGTTTAGTGTGTATTTCTATCTACTCGGCTATTGAAGAACTATTAAATGGCGGTCATGAAATCAATACCTTTGTTGCAACCCTATTTGGACTTATCAATGTGATTGGTTGCGCCTTTGGTTGGGCCCTTATTGCGCGTAGGAATGAGAAAATTGGCTCTGGGCTTATTGCTGCCGAAGTAAAGCAGTGGCAAATGGACACTTTAATTAGTATTGCGGTTTTAGTTGGCTTTATCAGTGCGTGGCTACTGCTAAAAACACCTTTTGCGGCCTATGCGGTATATGCCGACCCTACAATGATGCTGTTAATGGCGGGTTACTTTTTAAAAGTTCCGACAATGATGCTCAAACAAGCCCTATCTGAGCTACTAAATATGACCGCTGACCATAAATTATGCTCGCAAGTACACCAGTGTGTCACAGATTTACCCGCAGATAACGATGTCGATTTGACGGTTGCAGCAGTCACTAAAGTCGGTGGAGAACTGCGTATTGATATCGATATGCACCTAGACCAGCAACAGTCTATCGCGCCAAAGGACATTGCCAAGACCCGCTCTCAGCTGAATAAAAAGCTCAATCACCTACCCTATAAATGCCAATTGCACCTTAGTTTGATTGCGTAAGGGAAATTAACGCAATACGGCGAAATTATGAAAACATACATTTCTTCCTATTTTGCATGTCATAGGAAAAATCCATTAAATACTGATAAGCTATTGTTTTTAAATGAATAAACAAACAATCCCACTATTTCTGTCTTCTGCAAACACTGCTCTTTGTTATAAAACACCTCTCAGATAAAACCCAACTATACTTGCATTATCCGCCTCTGTATTTTAAAGTTGCATCCAATTTACATCTTTAAGGTTTTAGCATGTTAAACATTACCGACAAAGCAAAAGAAGAAGCAATCACGCCATTGCTAAGACTGGGATTTCGGCCATTTTTTCTATTAGGCGCGTTATACGCTTTTATCGCCATCCCTGTTTGGATCTACGCCTATCAAAATGGTCAACCTGACGCACTAGCCGCTCCTGCTCTATGGTGGCACGCTCACGAAATGTTATTTGGATTCTCAATGGCCATTGTTGCCGGATTTGTGCTAACTGCTGTGCAAAACTGGACTGGGGTGAACGGCACTAAAGGCTCACGTTTAGGGCTGATTGTGGCGTTGTGGCTTGCGCCGCGCATCCTATTTTGGACTGCAACACCATTGTGGGTGATCTCTATTATTGAGAGCTTGTTCTTGCTCGCTGTAGCTTACGAAGTGGCCATTCGCGTATTCAAATCAAAAGGTTGGAGAAACCTATTTTTTGTACCGCTGTTTCTATTGGCTATCGTGGCAAACTTTGCCAGCTACGCAACCATTAAAGGTGTAGCACCGTTTACTTCTAGCGCAGTATGGCAAGCGATGTTGTGGTGGTTTATGTTATTGCTATCAGTAATGGGTGGACGTGTTATTCCATTCTTTACCTCACTTCGTATGAAATTTGAAAAGCCAACCCCTATTCTATGGGTTGAATTAGCCGGTAACCTGCCGCTTGTTCTGCTCTTTGTATTGAGCTTCTTCCCGCTAACACTAAGCCAATTAGAAACGCCATTATTTATCTGGGCAGGTGTATTCCAATTAGTTAAAGTATTGCGTTGGAAACCATGGACCACCTTTGGTGAACCTCTAGTATGGTCTCTGCATGCCTCTTACGCTTGTATTCCAGCCTACTTGTTACTAAAAGGCTTGACCACAAACGCTTGGTTAGCACACACCTCACTGCACCTATTTGCCATTGGCGCTTTGGCGGGTTTGATCTTAGCTATGATCACTCGTGTAACTATGGGCCATACTGGACGTAATATTTATGAAGGTCCGCAAATGCGCATTGCCTTTATCTCTTTGATTTTATCAGCGCTAGTAAGAAGTGTTGGCGTGGGTCTATTCCCACAATACATGATGCAACTGCTTGATGTAGCGACTGTGCTATGGATGATAAGCTTTGGTATGTATCTATTGAAATTCGCTAAAATGTTAGCGACGCCAAGAAAAGACGGTCATCCGGGTTAAGCCCTATATCGACTTATAGCTCGGCAATATACAAACTAAAAAGCACCGAATCAGCATTTAGCTCATTCGGTGCTTTTTTAATATCATCTATTTAGCCATTCGATAGCTGTAAAAAAGCCTCTTGCACTGGTTCACTTTTCATAATTCGGCCATGCCCCAAACCTGTGGTGGCAAACAAAGTGACCTTTTCTGCTTCTTCAGCAACCTGCTGTGACACATCAAAACGAGTAAATCGGTCGCCTTCATCGTGCACAATAAAGGTCGGTGTTTGTCGTAATTTGAGTTTGCCGTAAGGGTCGATAGTCGCAATTGGGTAGTGATATTCGGCGCTCACCTCGGCAACCACCTCTTCAAACAATTTCATTGAATAACCAGAACGCTTCACGCTAGTAAATAGGTTATCCAAATACTCAAGTACCGGCGCAATCAGCAACAAGGGACACTGGTTTGCTTTGACATGCTTACACTCAATCGTCGAAGCCGTGCCCATGCTGTGCGCAATAATGCCGGCCACCTCATCAACACTGTCTAAAATGGCTTCTAAGCCTTCAACAAACGCAGGGATATGCCCATAAGCGCCGCCGCTGCTACCGTGCGCTGGTTGATCGTACGCTAGAGCGGTAAAACCAGACTTAGCAATAAACTCCATTAATGGGAAAAACTGATTGGCGGTGCCAGACCAGCCATGATTTAGCACCCATAATGGACCTTCACCTAAGGTATAAGTGGTTAAGTCACCATGCGCTGATGTCACCACCCCCTGAAGCATCGCCTCTGGTTGCGGGTTCCTAGGCGCGCTACGCACAGGAGTGAGTAACAGTTGTCTTGCGACCTTGCGAGCATGACTAGGCGCAACTCGATGGTGCAGACGAGTGCCCACATTGACCAAAGAGCGGCGCAGGTTAAATTTCTGAGAAGTGTTAAAGTATATTTTGTCGCTCATGTTTACTCGTAATGCAGTGATGTGGGCGGTTTACCCCGCCATAGGAAATGGAATTAAAGAAACTGGGACAGCCCCATTTGTTACCGTCAGCAAAACACTTGCCATACATTTATTAGCGCAAGCACCACAATAGTGCCAAATGTGGCAATCATGCCATATTTACGACCTTGCATTGTGCCATTTAACACCGCCAAGCCGTGCGCAACACGGCCGATAATAAACAGCACGCCCAGCAAATGAATTAGCCATAATGATGCCCCATTAAACTCAGCAAGCATCAATAACAGTAACCCAATAGGAATGTATTCAGTGGCGTTGCTGTGCGCGCTCCTAGCAATAGCCAGTTCTTTTATTTGCCCATCAGAGTGAGCAACCTGATGCTTGCGACGCTGTTTAATAACCTGCACTGACAAGTAGCAGATCCAAACGGCCAGTACAGCCGCATATAAGGAAGTGATCATAAGACTCCATTCTCAAAAAACACATCATTAAGTGTTGCGAAAAAGTAACACTAAAAACTAACCATCTTTGCGTAAACTGTTTTTGATAAAAGCACTTTTTATAAAACAACCTTTAATCAAACAACCTTTAATCAAACAGTCTTTGATGAAACCATCATCGGTAAGCAAGGATTGAATGCATATCAAGTCAATACTGAACATTGTTATAACAGGTTCAATATCGCCCTACTCAAAACGCACTCATTGTTAACAATAAATTCACTTTATAATATCCTCTCAGAAACAATAAGATCAACTGTATAATGATTAAAATGTAGAAAATTCAGCGCCTTTTCCGCTAAAAAAGACATAAAAAATCTCGAACATCCACTAGGAATGCCCGAGATTATAAATTGCGGATTTTTTAATCAGCCGTAAGCTGATATGACAGCATCAGTCAATGCTTATAGTCAACGATGATAGTCAATCGTTACGACTGCACTTTTTTATAGAAAACTGTCGCAAGTGGCGGTAGCACCATCTCAATAGACTGCTGCAAACCTTGGCTTTCAACAGCCTGTGTTTGCAAGTGAGTTGGCACTTCTACGTTGGCGCCATTGTATTTAGCATCATCCGTATTTAGCAACAACTCATAGCCAGACTCATTAGGAATGCCTAAGCGGAAATGATGATGCGGCACAGGTGTAAAGTTGGAGACCACCAGCACGCGTTCACCGTTTTCGTCAATGCGCTCATGCGCCAATACGCTGGCTTCCGCCTCATCTTGCAAGCGCCACTCAAAACCTTTTGCATCATAGTCTAACGCATGCAAAGCCGTTTCTTGCTTGTACAATTTATTCAAGTCACGAGTTAGGTTAAGTACCCCTTGGTGACGTTCATAATCGAGCAAGAACCACTGCAATTGATCGTCATGGTTCCACTCGGCGGTTTGACCAAATTCAGCGCCCATAAAATTCAGTTTTTTACCTGGCTGTGCGTACATGTAGCCCATATAAGCACGTAAATTGGCGGTTTTTTGCCACTCATCACCCGGCATTTTATCGTGAATTGCGCCTTTGCCGTACACCACTTCATCATGCGACAAAGATAATACGTAGTTCTCACTGTGTGCGTACATCAATGGGAAAGTTAGCGTGTTGTGATGGTATTTACGGTGGATAGGATCTTGCTGAATATAAGACAAGCTATCGTGCATCCAGCCCATATTCCACTTAAAGCCGAAGCCTAAACCGCCCAAGAAGGTCGGTGCCGATACACCAGGGAAAGCCGTTGATTCTTCAGCGATTGTCATGGCATTCGGGAAGTGTTTGTACACTTCTTCGTTCATCCACTTCAAGGTCGCAATCGCATCGTAGTTCTCATTGCCACCATCTTGGTTAGGTAACCATTGATCGTGACTGCGTGAATAATCTAAGTACAACATTGAAGCCACCGCATCCACACGGATACCATCAATATGGTAATGCTCAAACCAAAACAGTGCGTTTGACACCATAAAGCGGCGCACATGCTCACGACCTAAATCATAAATATACGAATTCCAATCTTGGTGCCAACCACGACGCGGATCAGGATCGTGATACAAAGGCGTCCCATCAAAGTTTGCCAAGCCATGATCATCTGACGGGAAGTGCGCAGGAACCCAGTCTAGCACCACGCCTAAGCCTGCTTGGTGACACTGGTCTACAAAGTATTTGAAATCATCTGGCGTACCAAAACGACTGGTCGGCGCAAATAAACCGATAGGTTGATAACCCCAAGAACCGTAGAACGGATGCTCAGAAATCGGCATTAATTCAACATGTGAATAGCCCAGATCAACCAGATATGGGATCAGCTGTTCAGCCAACTCACGATAATTTAAAAACTCACCATCAGCGTTGCGTTTCCAAGAGCCTGCGTGCAGTTCGTAGAAAGAAAGCGCTTGTTTGCGTTTTTCGGTCACAGGGCGTGTTTGCCATGCGTCATCTTGCCATTGGTACTTAGTTTGATCGTAAGTTACAGAAGCAAACGATGGATGTTGTTCGTGCTGGAATCCCCATGGGTCTTGCTTGTGTGGCAAACTCTCACCATTGGGGCCTTTTATCTCAAATTTATATTGAGAGCCTTCTGGCAATTCAGGAACAAATAAGCCCCAAATACCATAGTCTAGACGTTGCATCGGATGACGACGTCCATCCCATTGGTTAAAACCACCAATAAGACTGACTGCTTGAGCGTGAGGTGCATAAACTAAGAAACGAGTACCAGAAATTGTCTTTCCATCACGCTCTAGAGTGATGAATTGAGAACCCATGTATTTGTACATCTCTTTTGGAGTATGTAAATTCTCAAACTCTTCATACAATGCATGGTACTGGTACGGATCATCGATGATCTGCTCAGCGTCGCCCCAGTCAATTGCCAGTTTATAGTGAGTAAAGGTAAGATCTCGCTCTTGTGTCAACACAAACGCATCCATTTCGTCACGAACTAATTCAATACGTTCGTCACCAATAATCACTTCGACTCGATGAGCGCCCGGCATCCAAACCGTTAGGTAACGACCTTCTTCTCGAATAAACGGGCCCAATATTGAAAATGGGTCAGTTAATGCCGCCTGACTCAATTTCTGATAAGCACTTTTGATTTTATCTTGAGGCTTGTCCACGCCCAATCTCCTTCGATATTTAATTCTATTTATAATTTTTTTGGTGAAAGCAGCCAACTCTCATCCTAGCCATTTTTTATCCATCTTAACGATACTATTGCCACTAAGCTATATTCTTAACAAAAACATACACTTTAAAAACATTTGATTTGACATAATGACTTGCATATTTTGTGTCTATCGCCATCGACTCACTGCAACACCACTAACGATTATCAAACTGAGCCGGTAAGTTCAAGAAAGTGCAAAATGCCCGCACGATGCGGGCATATCAGTTCTATTGAAACTGTATCAAGATAGAAAAAGAACATTTGAGCAGCGTGTTTCTATATAGATAAAGCTATATATATGAAGCTATACATAACAAGCTAGATAACAAACCAAGCCGCCCAAATCTCTCATCATTATTTTTCTGAAGCTTGCTGACGAACTTCGGTCAATCGTTTTGCTATATGATTTACATCATCGCGCCCAAACATTTCATCTAAATTAACCGATAACTTGCGTCGCCAGTTTGGATACTCATCCACAGTGCCCGGAATGTTCACAGGCTTATCCATCTCTAGCCAATCTTCTAACTGCACACTAAGTAGCGAAGAGGCTCCCGCCGCCACATGCAGTTGTAAGCCTTCAGCAAGGAAGTTGTCCATAGGAACCCAAGCCGCATTATCACCAATACCTGGCGACAAAAACTGCGGGTTATTGTGACGAATGGTATTTAAAATGCCCTGCTTGCACTCAAGACGCTCATCAAATAAACGCGCTAATTGCTCTTCATTTGGGTACAAACCTAGCTCTTTACCTAACTTCAAATCATCACAATGCCAGAAACCGCGCAAGGTTGGCATATCGTGCGTACACAAGGCAGCCATAGATTGCTCTGGATATTGCGTTGGCTCGATAAAGTGCCCAGCATCATTATCTTCAAAGAAGAAAATCTTGTAAGAATGAACACCTGCATCACGCAAGATACCGACGATTTCATCAGGCACAGTTCCTAAATCTTCACCAATAACAGAACATTGGTAACGATGAGATTCCAGCGCCAAAATAGCCAGCATGTCTTCTACTGGGTAGTAGACATAAGCGCCTTTGGTCGCGTTCTCACCCTTAGGAATCCACCATAGGCGTAGTAGACCCAATACATGATCAATACGCAGTGCACCGCAATGTTTCATATTAGCGCGCAGCAATTTAATAAACGGTTCGTAAGCCGTAGTTTGTAATGTTTGTGGGTTAAGAGGAGGTAGCCCCCAATTTTGTCCCAAAGGCCCTAAAATATCGGGCGGAGCACCAATGCTCGCATCAAGAATGAGATTGCCATTATCAGCCCAAGTTTCAGAGCCAGAATCTGCAACGCCAACCGCTAAATCACGGTACAAACCTAAGGTCATGCCTTTTTCTTGGGCTAAAGCTTGTGCTTCATTGATTTGCGTATCCGCGATCCACTGTAAGTACATGTAAAGATCGACTAAGTCTTTATTATCTTTAATGAATCGTTGCGTACCTGCGCTATTAAAGCGGCGATATTTCTCAGGAAAAGCAGGCCAACCCCACATTTGATCGTCAGCATCGTGCAGCGTTTTATGCATCGCATCAAAGGCCGCTTGGTGCATCAGGCTATCGCCACCCTCTTCGACAAAACTCAAGAAGGCTTGCGCACGCTCAGTGTTTTTATCTAAATGACGCGCTTTAAATTCAGCAAACAATAGTGGCAGAACCGCCATTTTAAGAGCGGAAACTTCGCTGTAATTCACATGTTGAATTTCACGTGCTTTTTGCAAACGCTGTTGAAACTCTGCACTGCCGACTTTTTGTTGTGCTTGTACGCTTAGCGCAAACTCAGGCACTGAGCTTACGTCGATATACATGATGTTTAACCAGCGGCGTGAAGACGGACTGTATGGGCTAGCACCTTCTGGATTTGCTGGGAATAGAGAGTGAATTGGGTTTAAACCGACAAAATCACCACCGCGAGCGGCAATATCACCCACTAGCTGTTTTAAATCACCAAAGTCACCAATACCCCAGTTGTGCGGCGTGCGCAGGGTATAAAGCTGAATACTTGGGCCCCATAGCTTTTTGCCTTGCTCAATATCCGCCTGTTTAAAACACGCTTTTGGGGTAATGATTAAGGTCATTTCATACGGCGCTTTGCGACGTTTGCGCGTCACTAACAGTTTGTGATAACCCCAGTTTATATCTGCCGGCAAAGCAAACACCAACGGCCCACCTTGTTTGCGATCATCTCTGACAATTTGTGATTGCAAATAGCCTTCAAGGACTTCACCTTGTTCGGTTTCTAGACGCCATGCAAACTCACTTTCGCGAGCGCTGACACCCAAATTTAGTTCCACTTCTACTGATTCGTCATCACGAACCACCAGCACTGGCGCCAAGACGTCTTTCTTATGTTTTTTTTCTGCAGATTTAAGCAGTGCTTCGTCACTACTGGTATCGTAGCCAAGAGCAGCAAGTAAACGCTCAATAGTCTCATCTTCAACGTGTGCAGGTTCTCCCCACGCGCTGACATAGTTATCGGCAATACGAGCCATTTCGGCGACTTTTTTTAATGCGGATTGTGTTTTCATCGCTCTCTCCGAAGACGAAACACGCCTTCAAACTTGTAAATTCGGTATCGGAAATTACACACTTAAATGAACAATAAGCGGTAATTTCCCTTGCTTGACTCTAATGAGTCGTTATTCAGTGTTATTTCAATTCAAAGCAGCATCCTAGCCCTGCAATGCAAAACTAGGATGCGTAGCACGATTAACGATGAACAGGCTCAAGTTTCCAGATGTTGTTCACGTAATCACGAATTGAACGGTCTGAGCTGAACTTGCCGACTAATGCCGTGTTCAAGATGGCTTTCTTAGCCCAGCCAGATTGATCTTTATACTGCTCACCCATATCTTCGTGCGCTTTCACATAAGAGGCGAAATCAGCAAGACATAAGTAAGGGTCACCGCCATCGAGCAAGCTATCAAATGTTGCGCGAAGCTTGCCTGGTTCACCCGGGGTGAACTCTTCACCTAATAGAAGATCCATAGAGGCTTTTAGTAGATGATCGGCGTTGTAGTAATCAAATGGGTTGTAGCCACGAGCACGAATATCATTCACGCCGTCGACGTCTAGACCAAAGATGTAGATGTTTTCGTCACCCACTTCTTCACGGATTTCAACGTTTGCGCCATCCATAGTACCGATAGTCAAAGCACCGTTCAGCGCCATCTTCATGTTGCCAGTACCTGATGCTTCTTTACCTGCGGTAGAGATTTGCTCAGACACGTCAGATGCAGGAATGATGATTTCTGCAAGGCTTACGCGGTAATCCGGCATAAACACCACTTTTAGCTTGTTGCCAATGCGAGTGTCGTTGTTGATCTTCTCTGCAATCTTGTTGATTGCGTAGATGATTTCTTTCGCTAGGTGATAACCCGGCGCCGCTTTTGCTGCAAAGAACACCACACGTGGAGCCATGTCAAAATCAGGTTCGTTCAGTAAACGATGGTACAAAGACAAGATGTGCAGCATGTTTAGGTGCTGACGCTTGTATTCGTGTAGACGTTTAATTTGCACATCAAAGATTGCATTGGTATCAAGCTCGATATCCATGTTCTCTTTCACCCAATTCGCTAGGCGCTGTTTGTTCTCTTTTTTCACTGCCATGTATTGTTTTTGGAACGCTTTATCTTCTGCAAATGCAGAGATATCCGATAGCTGCTCCAAATGTGCTGGCCATTGGTCACCAATTTTTTCAGTGATCAAAGCGGAAAGACCTGGGTTACAGAACTTCAACCAGCGACGAGGCGTCACACCGTTGGTCACGTTGTGCAGACGTGTTGGGTAGAGCTCATCAAACTCAGGGAATAGATCTTTCTTAACCAAGCTTGAGTGCAATGCTGCTACGCCGTTGACTGCGTATGAACCGACAACACATAGGTTTGCCATGCGCACCATGCGGTGGAAACCTTCTTGGATAATAGAAAGTTTGCGTTGTTTCTCTACATCACCCGGCCATTTTGCGCGAACTTCCATTAGGAACTCGTGGTTAATGCGGTAAATGATTTCCATGTGACGAGGAAGCAGGCGTTGAATGAGAGATTCTGACCAAGTCTCCAATGCTTCTGGAAGCAAAGTATGGTTGGTGTAAGCAAATGTCTTAGTTGAGATAGACCATGCTTTTTCCCAGCCAAATCCTTTCTCATCCACCAAAATGCGCATCAATTCTGGGATAGCGATGGTTGGGTGAGTATCGTTTAGCTGTACGGTTTCGTATTTAGGAAGATCAACCAATGCGTGACCTGCCGCTTCGTGACGACGTAAAATATCGCGAATAGACGCTGCCGAGTGGAAGTACTGCTGCATTAGACGCAGAGTTTTGCCCTTCTCGTGGTTGTCGTTCGGGTAAAGCACTTTAGTAATGTTGCCCGCATCGATAAGCGAGTGCTGAGCTTCAAAGTAGTCACCGTTGTTAAAGCTTTCTAGAGAGAAAGGGGCGATAGCCTGACATTCCCACAAACGAAGTGGGTAAACCGTATTTGATTCGTAACCGACGATTGGCAGATCCCAAGGCATCGCTTTTACTGTCATGCCCGGTACCCAGCGACGTTTTTCTTCACCGTTTTCCATCACTACTTCTACGTTGCCGTAAAAGCCGATTTCTTGTGCAATCTCAGGGCGAACCAATTCCCACGGGTAGCCTTCAATGCCACGCCATGCGTCAGGAGCTTCTTGTTGAGCGCCCTCTTTAAATGATTGCTTGAATAAACCGTATTCGTAGTGCAGGCCGTAACCCACAGTTGGGAATTCTTGGGCTGCACATGAATCCATGAAACACGCCGCTAGACGACCTAGACCGCCGTTGCCCAATGATGGGTCGCGCTCTTCTTCAAGAAGGTCAGTTAGGTTAAAGCCAAGCTCACCCATAGCGTCAGTCACGTGCTCGTATAGACCCATGCTGATCAAGTTATTGCCCGTTAGACGGCCAATAAGGAATTCTAGCGATAAGTAGTTAACACTTTTTGCATCAGTGATTTTCTTATCGGTTTCAGTTTGCAGAAGATCAAGAGTGGTAAGCTCGGCTAGAGCCTGCCCCATTGCTAAATACCATTGACGGGTAGAAGCATTTTCTTCTGTGGTTGCGTAGGTTGCAGTTAGGTGTTTCTTAACGTTTGCTTGAAATTGCTTCTTATCGAATTTTTTTTGTTGAGCTGGTTTCATAAAGGAACTCTCATCGTTTTAGTAATTTCCATCTGTTTCCATCATCCTTCAACGCATGCAAGGCTTCATCCTCCTATGACAAGGAGGATAAGGAGGAGTATTAGGGGCGTAGGGGGGGAGACAAAAATCACTTGTTGAGCCAGATCTCACTATAATCGCTTAACGGCACACTCAGTGAGACATTAATCACACTATAAATGTAAACCGGCTCATCCATCCGCTCTCAATATGAGATCTGACGCATTGAAAAAATAATTTCAAATGAGACTTAGATCGTATTTATTTTCTAAGAGCAGGCGTTTTTGTCATGAAATTGCGTAAGTTTTAGTATCTGCCTTTCTCAAAACGGATACAGATTAGATCTACGTCACAAATTTAAGGCGTAGAACATAGAAATTGAGGCATGTTAGACAAATAAATAGCAGGATCAAAAGCCTAAAGTTAATTTGTTGGTATATATAAAGTCATCACTCGTAGCAAAAGCGGTTATTTGTATTTAGCTCTGTGAATAAAGTTGACTATCCAATAATAAAATAAATAGGTAAGTAAATAATGTGGATCCCATCGAAGCTCACCCGTCCTGGTCGCCTGCATAACGCGATTGTTCGCCCACGCGTATTGGATTTACTGCAACAAGCCCCTTTTTATAAGTTAGTCTTGCTTCGCTCCCCTGCTGGATACGGTAAAACCACCATGGCCGCACAATGGTTGTCCGATAAAACCCATGTGGGTTGGTACAACCTCGACGAAAGTGATAACGACAGCAACCGCTTTATTAACTACTTCATTTTAGCGTTAAACAAAGCCACCGATAACGCCTGCAGCAACTCACAAGCGCTCATCGAAAAACGCCAATATTCATCATTACATACTCTATTTGGTGAGATTTTTGCGGAACTAACCAACAATGTGCACGAATCGTATTTGGTCTTTGATGACTACCACTTAATCACCAATGAAGAGATCCATGAAGCGATGCGCTTTTTCATTAAGCACATGCCGGATAATCTGACCATAGTGGTCACCAGTCGTTCAAACCCGCCACTGGGCACTGCCAACCTGCGGGTGCGTGACTTAATGATTGAAATTAACGATGACTTATTAGCCTTTGATTTAGAAGAGACCACTCGCTTCTTTAATCTAAGAATGAAAGAAGAAATTGACGAATCTACCGCCAACGAGGTGCGCTCTTACGCCGAAGGTTGGCCGTCAGCAATGCAGTTAATTGCGGTGCAAGCGCTGCAACAAAACAAACCCATTCAACAATCGTTGCGCAGTATCAACGATTTTAATCACACCCATTTATGGGATTATCTTGCCGAAGAAGTGTTTGATTTTGTCGATAGTGCCACCAAAGAATTTTTAATGCAGTGTTCGGTGCTTAATCACTTTAACGATGAGTTAATTATTGATGTTACCCAGCGTGACGATGCCCTAGCAATGCTAAATAGCCTGAACAAATTCGGCCTATTTTTAACCACCTGCTCCACCGAAAATAACTGGTATCGCTTCCACAATTTGTTTAGCGAGTTTTTAACCAATCAACGCCTGACGCACATGCCGCAGCACGAAGTGGAACTGCAAACTCTGGCGGCGCAATCATGGCTTAAACTGGGCCGCCCAACCGAAGCCTTAGTGCACGCACAGCGAGCGAAAGATTCCACTTTGTGTTCTAACATCATGCAAGAGCACGGCTGGAGAATGTTCAACAATGGCGAGCTCACCACATTAGAAAAAGCCATCGCTGAGCTAGATACCGACCAACTCTACAAAACCGCCAAACTGCCCCTACTTCGCGCTTGGCTTGCACAAAGCCAACACAGATTTGCCATTGTCGGTGATTTGCTCGCAGAAGCAAAAGACGAGCTCGCCAAACGAAACATCGAACTTTCGGTCAAAGATCAAGGGCAAGTAAACGCCCTACGTGCGCAAGTAGCCATCAACAAAGGCAATCCACAAGAAGCATTGCAATTGGCAGAATTGGCCCTTAGCCAAATAGACAACAACGACTTTAGAAGCCGCATCGTCGGCACCTCCATCATTGGCGAGGTCAATCATGTATTAGGGCTGCTAGATCGCGCCCTACCTATGATGCAGCAAACTGAAAAACTGGCACGCCAGTATCAAGTCTATCACCACGTATTATGGGCACTGATCCAACAAAGCGAAATTTTAACCGCGCAAGGTTACATTCAAGCCTCATTTGAGCTTCAAGACCAAGCCTTTAAAGTGATTGAAGAGCATCACTTCCAACAAGTGCCTCTGCATGAACACCTGCTTAGAACCCGCGCCCATATCCTATGGTGCTGGAACCGCCTTGATGAAGCCGAATTAGCCGCTTATAAAGGCATCGAAGTACTGGCCAATCAAGAAAGCCGCCACCTGCACAACTACGCTATCCTAACCCGCATCGCACTGGGTCGTGGCGAGCTCGATAAAGCCGGACGCTTTGTAAAAAACATCGACGAACTGCTTGCAGAATCCAATTACCACGTAGATTGGTCTGCTAATGCGTCATTCTCGCAGTTGCTCTATTGGCAAGCCTGCAACGACATCGACGCCATCAACAACTGGCTAGCTCAAACCGAGCAACCCAAAGATGCCACCAACCACTTTAACCAATTGCAACTGCGCAACATTGCCCGCGCACAAATTGCCTGCGATCGCCTAGATGAAGCAAGCCAAACCATAGCTCGCCTGCACCAACAAGCCAGCGCGCATCATTTAGTCACCGACACCAACCGCAACCTAATTGTGGAAGCCGTACTCAACATCAAACAAAACAACGAAGCCCAAGCCTGCGAAAACCTACAACAAGCCCTCAGCATGACCAATCAAACCGGCATGTTAGGCAACTTTATCGTAGACGGCGCTTCTATCAATAAGCTCCTAGAAAAACTGGTCAACAAAGGCCACCTAGCCGACTTAGAGCGCCACCGCGCCCTACAAATCCTAAAAGAGATCGGTAACAAACAGCGCAGCCGCGCCGTACATTTCGACGAAGACTTCGTCAACCAACTGGTCAACCACCCCAACATCCCAGAACTTATCCGCACCAGCCCCCTCACCCAACGTGAATGGCAAGTGCTAAACTTAATCTATTCCGGCTTCAGCAACGAACAAATTGCCCAAGAACTCGACGTGGCCGGGACTACGATTAAGACGCATATTAGGAATTTGTATCAGAAGTTGAATATTGCCAATAGGAAGGAGGCGATTGAGACGGCGGAGAATTTGTTGCGGTTGATGGGGTATTAGTGGCCTCAATTCACACCACTAAGTGAATATGAATCCATATAATCACCACATAATATTCATCTAATCATGGTCTGATAAGGGTTTGTTACATTCAAATGATTGATAATTAACCGCTGTTCTGCAGACAACTGCAACGATAAACGTTAAGATAAACATTGGATTGTCATAAGATGCACCTCAATGTTCAAACTTAAAACTATTTGGGATTTACCACGAGTCACTAAACGCACCATTAGTGTCGTAGTTGACTCAATTTTCATTATCACTGCCTATTACGCCGCTCACTGGGCACGTTTGGGCGATTTGATGTGGCTTCCCAAATATGACAATCACAACGTACTGCTAGGTACGTTGGTCATTACTATTTTTGCATTTACTAAATTAGGGCTATACCGTGCTGTGCTAAGGTACCTTACCTTCCATGCTCTGTATGTCGTTAGTTTAGGAACGCTTATCTCTACCTTCTCTATAGGTTTGCTTGCCTATTACTTCAATTCAGATGTACCACGTTCAGTCCCTGTTATTTATGGTGCATTTCTTGCGCTATCATGTGGTGGTAGCCGATTAATTATTCGCGTATTAGTCAGTCAATCATTTGATAAAAACCGTAAAAATGTTCTTATTTACGGCGCAGGCTCTGCAGGCCGTCAACTAGCACTCGCCCTACGTACGTCTGAAACTCATAAAGTAGTCGGCTTTATTGATCAAGATAAGACCCTAGACAACACTATTTTAATGGGGCTTAAAGTACTTAAAACCGCACAAATTGAAAAACATATTGATCGACACAACGTCAAGCAAATCCTATTAGCGATACCTAGTGCTTCTCGATCTCGCCGCAAACAAATCATTGATGAGTTAGTAAACCTACCTGCCGAAGTCCTCACTATTCCTGATATGGGCGATATTGTATCTGGTAAGGCCAAAATTGATGAATTAAAAGACGTCGCCATTGAAGATCTACTTGGACGAGACCCCGTTGCGCCTCAACAATCTTTAATGGAAGCAAACATTAAAGATAAAATTGTTATGGTTACCGGCGCTGGCGGTTCAATAGGGTCAGAGCTGTGCCGTCAAATATTAAAGCAAAAACCAAAATCTATTGTTTTATTTGAACTATCTGAGTTTGGTCTTTATCAAATAGACAGAGAGTTGCAACTACTCTGTAAAGAAAGTGATTTAAACGTCGAGATAATTCCACTTCTAGGTTCCGTGCAACGTATCAATCGTTTGTCTATGGTGATGAAAACCTTCAATATCCAAACGGTTTACCACGCAGCAGCTTACAAGCACGTACCATTAGTAGAATACAATACTGTAGAAGGTGTACGAAACAACGTCTTTGGAACATACAACACTGCTAAAGCCGCAATTGAAGCTAAAGTAGAATCGTTTGTGTTGATCTCTACTGACAAAGCCGTGCGTCCAACGAATACCATGGGGGCAAGTAAACGAATGGCAGAACTCTCTTTACAAGCCTTAGCAGCAGAATCCTCACATAACACCCGCTTCTGTATGGTGAGGTTTGGTAACGTACTTGGTTCGTCCGGCTCAGTAATCCCACTATTTAAAAAACAAATCGCAGCAGGTGGCCCAGTAACGGTCACACACCCAGATATCATCCGCTACTTTATGACGATCCCTGAAGCCGCCCAACTAGTAATCCAAGCAGGATCCATGGGCAAAGGTGGTGACGTATTTGTTTTGGATATGGGTGAACCCGTACGTATCGCTGACTTAGCTGAGAATTTAATTCACCTATCTGGGTTAGAAGTTAAAAGTTCAGAAAACCAACTGGGTGACATCGAAATTAATTACTCTGGACTACGTCCAGGTGAAAAACTGTACGAAGAGTTACTTATTGGTGATAATGTTGAAAAAACATCACATGATAGAATTATGACTGCACATGAAGACTCGTTAAATATTATAGATTTCGATAATCTATTAAATGAACTTGATGAAGCCTGTCATGACTTTAACCAAAGTGCAATAAGACAAATTCTATTAACCGCCCCAACTCAATTTAATCCAACTGATGACATTGCAGATCTAGTCTATAAAAAAGAAAAGCTGCATCGACTACAACCATTGTGACTAGAAGATAGTTATTAAATCACATCAATAGTCAACAACTACTATATGAATTGTCATTTGATGATCAAAAGATGAATACGTTACTCACAAAGCATGAGTAAGCAAAGAAAGCAAAGAAAGCAGCCGAACATTATTTAAATAAAGATGATATTAGCTGCTTGAAATTATTCCGGTTGAATTAAATAGTTATATAGAACTATTTAATAGTGTCCCCAGTACCCTTACCTATAACTGTTTGTATGATATAACCAAAGTATTTTCCTATATTAAATTCGTCGATCATTTTTTTATCTGTCTTTGATAATAGTATAGGCTCTGACATATCAATATTATTAATCTGAGCTAATCCAGTGATACCTGGTAAAACACTATAAACTCCCCTAATATCTCGTTCTGAAATGACTTCATTTTGATTGGCTAAAGAAGGACGGGGACCTACTAAACTCATTTCTCCTTTAAGCACATTGATAAGTTGCGGTAATTCGTCAATCTTAGACTTTCGCAAAAATACACCTAATTTTGTAATCGATGATGGACTAGCAAGATGACTAGCGACGGACTTAGTATCTTTAGTCATAGTTCTAAATTTAATCAAACCAAAAGAACGTTTATCTTTACCCAAACGTTCCTGTATAAAAATAGGTGACCCTGTATCAAAATAACCTAAGATGAGTACAATAATAAAAATTGGAAAAGTAAATAAAAGCCCGAAAAAAGACAATAACAAATCTAATGAGCGTGTTAATAATGAATTCATACATTAATACCTTTTGTAAATCCTAATTTAATTCCTAATGAACTGATCAACAGTTTTCTTTAAACCTTCTATACGACTATAAGGTGGATTCCAATCTAAAAGAGATTTTGTTTTAGATATATCCAATTCTAAAGAACTACATAGATGTATAGCAATATTTGATTTTCCGATAAGTTTCAATACAAATCTTAACCAAGGGACTGGTATATATATAAACCGCTTCGGTACTTCTAAAGTATTCGCAATGTCACTAAGCAAAGTAAAAGTAGAGATATCATCATCATCGGAGACTAAAAATATTTGATTCTTAGCATTGGGATGCTTTATACAAATAAGAATTAAATCAACTAAATTTTCAATATAGACCAAACTTCTCTTATTTCTAACTACAGCACCTACAGGTAGTGGGAAACCAGTATTAACCAACTTTAACATCGATAAAAAATTAGCTTTAACGCCCGGACCGTAAACAAGTGGAGGGCGAATTATTACAATCTCCATACCTGTTTCACGCGAAATCTTCATCAAACCTAATTCAGCTTCTTTCTTACTTATACTAAAAGGGTCATTAGGTGAAAATTCATCATCCGGCGTAAATGATATATGACTTGGTGTAGACTCACCATTAACCCTAGACGAGCTAATAAAAATAAATCTCTCAACACCAAATTTAGAGGCTTGTTTAGCTAGATTTAATGTACCATAGGTATTTATAGACCTGTAATCACTTAAGGGGTCACTCGATAATTCATCAAGTATATGCGCTCTACCGGCACAATGAATTACTGTAGAAACATTTTTAAGTGCACAATGAAAATCTGTAGCTGGGCTTATATTTCCTTTGTGAAAATTATCACTATCGCAGTCATAAGGTTTACTTCTGCCAAACACAACAACATTCTCTCGTGAAAGTTTAGTAAGTAATGCAGATCCTATAAAGCCTGTTGCTCCAGTAACTAATATTTTTCTTTCATTTGTTGATAGAACCACTTATCCAACCTATTGTTAACACACTTTACAGGTAATATCCTGTTGATTTATTTAGCTTGTAATACAGTTGAAAAATACAACCTCGATAACATTAATAGTTAACCCAAGCACAAAACACCACACTCAATTAGACAAAAATAATAAGTAATTACGCTATTTGGTATCATGCATATGACTATATTAAAGTTATATAAAATCAAGTTTATACATAATTCTGAATCCTAATAATTTTAACTACTTAAAAACGCCGGTCCACGCATATGATAAAAAACATCTCAATGAAGCAAAAAATGATAATTTTTCAATATTTCGATATACATACCATGTCTGCATCGCGGCTTTAAATTTATTACTGGATATTGAATTGGGCACAATACGATAACGAGTCAGAACTTTATTTATAGAATATGCTTTCTCACCATGTTTTAGTAACTTTAGCCAAAACGCATAATCCTGTCTAGAGCGTATTAAAGGCATCTTTAAATCATCAAATGCTGATTTTCTTAACATTACAGTAGAACAGCCAATCACGCCTTTTCTATACAATTGATCAATATAACTAAAGCATTTTGGATAATTAAGGCCAACCGTTTTATTTAGTGCATTACCATTTATATCTACTAACTCATATGCCGTAAAAGAAAAGTTAATTCCATCAGTCATGAACTCTAATTGATTCATCAGTTTATCTTTGGCCCATAAATCATCACTGTCAATAAAGGCAATAAATTCTCCTTTTACATTAGATAGTGAACGATTCCTAGTAACAGCGGCTCCAGAATTCACATTATTAAAAAATAAAATAACACGAGAATCTAAAGATGCTATTTCTTTTAAGATCTCTCTCGTATTATCAGATGAGCAGTCATCGGTTACCAACCATTCCCAATTTTCGTGAGACTGATTTTTTATGGCATCATATGTCTCATTAATAAAATTAGCTGAATTATAAGTTGCTGTAATTATAGAAACTAACATAGCGATTTAACTCTTTTAAAGACAAGGGAAAATAAACATCTAGAAGCATAATAGCATCTAAAAATCATTGACATAAACTTTCGTGATAACTTCTTGTTCTTATATTTAGATAGAAATAATGACTTAATAAATGTTAGACGCTTGTTAAAATCAAGATTGGAACCTCTTGAATCTAAAACTTCTTTACGATAAATCGATGCAGTAGTATCAATAAAAATAAACTTCGATATCGTTAGCACGTCTAAATAAAAAATAATATCTTCTCCCCATTGTGCACTGTTATCCATCATAACATTTGAAAAGTTACTATTTAAGAATAAACCAGACATAGGGGGTGTTGGATAATTCAAAAAATCACTTTCTCTACTAATAATATGATTGATATTTGTTGCAGCCTTATCATTACTATTTGAGAAATCTTCTTGATTGTAAACGTAATCTTCAGAGACATTTTGTTTTGCACCATAAACTATAGATACACTCTCATCGACATTAGATAAGTGATCTTCTAACAATTTTATATTATATGGATGAATCATATCATCTGCATCTAGTAAGAAGCACCACTTAGACCCTGAAATTTCAACACCTTTAACTCTTGTTTTCTGTACTCCCATATTCACTTCATTTCTAACTAAATTTATTTTATCTTTAATAGGAGACGTATCTACCTTACTTTTTAGAGTACTAAATTCTTTTGATGATGAGCAATCATCCACTATAATTATTGATAGTACATGTGCTGACATATCTTCCAAATTAGAAAATAAAGAATCAATGTACTTACTTTTATTAAAAAATGGCACCACAATCGAATACATATTTACCCCATAATATCCTTATAAAAAGACAATAACTTTTCTTCTTCTGTCGACCAATTGAATTTTTCTCTCACCGCTTTTTTGCCATTGTTACCCAACTTCTCACATAATTCCTTATCGGACAGTAATTCATCAATTCTAAGAGCAATAGAATTGACATCATCGGGATCTGCAGTTACACCACAATCAAACCTTTCGAAAATATCAATCCAATAGGGGAAATTAGAGTAAATGACTGGAATCCCAGCGGCCATATATTCGAACATTTTAACTGGTAATGACTCCACATATGCTGGCGTAGGCTTCAATAAAACCATACCAATACAAGATGCTTCCAAATGAGAAACTACATTAGAACGAGATAACCATCCTTTAGCATCAACGCGATTCCAACCTTCAAACGACGAAATTTCATTGATAAACTCTAAATCATTTAACTCTCCACCTAGCGTCAAAACAGCATCTTTATTTTTAACAAGCTCCATAGCTTGAACCATAGAATCAACCCCCCTAACAGCATTGATTGTACCAATATATATAAGAGAGTTAGAGGTTTTAAAATCTACAGAGCAAGAAAAATCTAGCTCTTCTAATCTTGGATAATTATTAATATCTATTATAGTACTATTTACCTTTAATAATTTATTTTTAATAATTGGCGTTGCAGTAATAACGCCACTCATAAAGCGCAAATAAACACTTTCGAATACCTCAATAGTTCTAGATATTATTCGTCTTACAATAGATGGTAAATAAGCTTTACTCAATATTTGTCGAGGTAAATCTTCATGAGAGTCATAAATAACTTTTTTCCCAATCATCCTTAAGAGTAAGCAGAGAGGAATTAACTCTGGATCATGAGCATGATAGACATCACCTTTATTTTTTAAAGTAGGAAGAAGCATTCTTATAGATGCACTTAACGTTCTAACAATTCTATTTTTAGGTCTTTTACCAATATCGACAATATGTATCCCGTCTTTATACTCACTGCCTAGCCCGTCACTTACAACAAGTTTCACAGAGTACTTTTCATTTAAAGACTTACACATTTTAACAAAAATCCTAGTATCATATCTACTATGTAGTGAAGTCAATTGTATTACTGTTTTCAAACGCGCCTCTTATATATTAAATTGGTTGTTATTTGCATAATAATATATGCTGTGCAGAAGAGTATAAATATAGCTACTGACTGAACGATCATACTCTTAATTACTAGTACAAGTTCTTCTCTATGGGCATAAAAAAATAATATTGGACTTATTGCAATTAATAAATATGCAAAGAATAAATTTTTCAGGTGTAAGGCAGCATATGAAAGAAAACTGATAATAACTGAATGGAGAGAATAGCAAATAAAAACCCCAAATAGTCCGAGTGAAAGATAAGGTGTTATATATTGAGAAGATGCTAATCCTACCCAATCAACATTAAGATGCGTCATTAAATAACTAGATGCAGTTTGAAAATTTGGAACTATTCTATGACCAAATGGAAACGAAACAATAATTTGGTTTAAAAACATTTCTGGCTGAAACGTAATATGCTTAGTAATATAATTTGCAGTTAATATCATATGTGCCCTAGATTCTCCCAAAAATACAGTATCTAGAAACAAATCCGACCAATCAAACCAAAAAATTGAAAGAAAAGTATCGTCACCTTTTACAAACAAGCGTATATTATAGTATGTGAATTTCAAAAATGACATAACAAACAAAGAGCAAAGTCCATAGAAAAAATGCCTAACTTTAATTTCTCTAAATTTGAATAAAAACATCGCAACTACAAAAACTAATATCAGAAACCTTTTCGCACTTATCATTTCAAAGAACAAAAATAAACTGCAAAATGAAAAATATATGATAAGTTGCTTTCTAGTTTTTGAAGAAATAGCTCCTAGCAATATATAAAGCGAAGCAAAATCTTTAAAAGAAAAATAACCTAAACTTTGAGCTTCAGATGCCTCAAATTTATTTAAAGAAAGATAAGAATGAAGGCCACCTATACTTAAAAAAGTATGTATCATTAGTAACACGGAAAATGCTAATGCTATATTGGTTATTATGTTCAAGCTCTTGTCTTTTTCGATTCTATATATGATTGTTTTAAAATCGATTTTACTTATAATGACATTAATTAAGCATAAACAAATTAGCACTACGTTATATAATAATAAATACTCAAATAGATCTGACCCACTAAACTCGTAACGATATTCTATTTCTTTCGTAATAGGGAATAATAGAACAAAAGGAACTTGATAAAAATAAATAAATGAACTTAAACCAAATAATTGACTGAGCTTGTTTTTTTGTGATAAAAATACATTAAAAATTAAAATCGAAATATATATAATCCCATATAACTCAAGTCTATATATCCCCCATAAGGTTGATACTGTTGCACTCCACAATAGAAGATGCAAAAATAATAAAGTAATGTACTTAATAAAATTTGTTGATAATATCTTCGGCGAATCTAACATAATTATCCAGGCTATAGTTATTTCTCTGACTTTCCTTTGACAAGAAGCTCTTCTTCTTCAAATTTTCTATATTCTCATTAGTTAATTGAGAGTATAAATCAAACTTATTATTCATTAAATCAGTAAAGCTTTCATAAATAAAGCCATTATTGTTATTGACAATTTCAGAAATTGCACCAACATTTAGACAAATACATGGTATGCCAACTGACTGTGCTTCCATGATAGACACAGGAATACCTTCACTCGAGCTTAAATTAACAAAAAAGTTAACTTCTCGTTCAATATATATTTCTTTTACTCTATCGTTGTCAATAAAACCAAGCAAATCTACTTGTAAGTTATGTGTTCTTGTTTTATTAACTTGTTCTTGTAGTTCATTATAAAGGTCACCATCACCAATATGTAACCACTCCACTGCAATATTACTATTTTGTTTTGCAAAATCATTTACAAATTGATAAATCAGAAACACTCTTTTTACAGATATTATAGAAGAGCATGAAGCAAAAACTACTTTGCTATCCAAATTATTATAGTTGATTCTAAAATTTGATTTTTTTATACCAAGCCTGCTGGTCGACAAATTATTTGAACTAAACCCATTATATTTATCTTTTATATAGACTAAACCTTCACTAGATATTGGATAAAGCATATTTATATTATCTGAAATACTATCTAACCAAGGGAACCTAGTTAATCTATGCCTATATTCATATATATCTCCACCATGTGCCTTAGATATATATATTAGGTTATTATTATATTTTTTCTTATATAAACTCAGTGCATATGTTGCTGGGCCATGCCAATATGAGTAGTAAATAACATCTTTGGAACCGTTTTCCATTAGCCAACGTAAGAGTCTATAAACATATATTGACCTAGCAAGTTTATATTTGATTAGTGGAATACTACAATTACCTTTAAAAATGTTACTCTGGCTGGATGTTTCGATTTTAATAAAGGAAGTTACTCTGTCAAGAAAACTGACTTCCATATTAGCTATACTATTATCAATAGATATATTTTCTGGAAGAGATACTTTGCGATACTCTCCATTTTTTTTAGTGGGAACTATATTGATATCAAAATACTGACTTAATATTTGAAGCTCTTGTGTTAGGAAACTTTCTCCTTTCCCAAATGGATAACTAGTAGTAAACAAAACTAACTTACGCATTTCTCACACTCTTATATATCCATATAAAATAAACAGGGAAATATACCGAGAATATCATCGATACAGTAAATAATACATCCGTAACGGAAAGACCAACCAAGCTTCCAACTAAAAATATAAATACAAACATAATTGATTCAATAACTCCCCAATATAATGCTTGTTTCTGCTTCTTAATAACAATTAAAATAACCGAACTAGAAGATGCGACGAAATGTAAAACAATATAGGGGAGAAACATTTTCGCATATTCACCGGAGATTATCCAACTATCACCAAACACAAAGCCAAACAAATCTGGTAAAAACTCAAATGTAAGTAAAGATGGTATCGCAGCAATCAGAAATAAAGTAAGCATATAAAACAATACATTTTTTTCTATCGACTTGTGTTCATTATATCTTTTTGCTATAGATCTAAAGAAAACCTGAGCAACTGATGCTCCGATCAACATACTAGGAAGAAGAAGAATTTTATTTGCAAAGAAATAGTATCCCAGCTCAGTTTTTGAAAACAACAGGGGAAAAACTATCGGAATGGAATTTATTTTCAAGCTATTAATTAACGCATGCGGTAGCGTTGTTTTAGGGAAAATACTATTTCTCTTTAAAGTAACATAAGCTTTTAATATTCTATTTTTTTTAACTGAAAGCTCTTTAAATCTTGTCACAAAAAGGCATGATGCAAATAACCCAAATATAGCACCATAAGTAAGATTCATTACATATATAAGATTAAATAAATTATTGCCAACACTATTAACAAAGCGGTTTAATGCCATAACTTGGTATTTTGTAAAATAATTCAGATAAGACTGATTAATATTTATCAATGCTAAAAGGAACGAACAAGTAGGAATTAATAATAATTCATGATTTTTCAGACTAAATATTTCACCGCCAACATTAATAAAAAGAAAAATAAATAATGTTGTCAATATATACAACAAAATTGCAATAAGTATTGTCGCTCTATAAAGCTCACTCGCAGAACGATTGTTTTTTGAAACAGGTATCCCCAATTCGAGTTTTAGAGTAAATATAATACTAAAAAATCCGCTTAAGGCCATAAAGATCGATAAAGTAGCAAACTCTTCTGCTGAATATAAGCGACTAATAAACGGTAATAGCATTATCGGTATTACTTGAGAGCCTATCGTTCCTAAAAGCAGGAATAATGCACCTCGGTTAAACATTTATATAGCCATGGATTGGCAAGCTAAAGACTTGCTTAGAAAGAGTAGTCGCTACAGGAAAGTCAACATGAGAATAGTTCAAAAATTTAAACGCCGACTGATTATGCATACACGTTCTATAGTAGACCATGGTAGGGATACCTTGCTCTTTGTATTTTTGCATCTGTATATCACGATCTTTACTAGCTAACGTATATTGCGCCCAAGAACTAGTGTATCCTCTTGGTATTGTTGGCGTTTTATATACTCCTTTTAATTCCTCATTGTACTTTTGAGCTGCTTTGTTGCGCACTTCGAGTTCTTGTGGAAACTCAGCTAATTTTTCCAATAAAATAGCGGCTTGAATCGTATCTAAACGACTGTTAATACCAATACGAACGTTGTCATATTTATCACTACCTTTACCATGAACTCGGTACGAACGAAGCAATTCGGCATACTCATCGTTATCAGTAAATACCGCACCACCATCACCGTAACAACCCAATGGTTTAGCAGGAAAAAAACTCGTTGTAGCAATGTCACCAAAACTACCTGCTCTTTGACCATTAATTGAGCCGCCAAACCCTTGAGCTGCATCTTCAATTAACTTTAACTTATATTTCTCTGCAATGCGCTCAAGCTCAGGATAATTTGCTGGTAAGCCAAACAAATCTACAGCAATAATAGCTTTAATATTTAGCTCACCCGCTTTAATAGTTTGCTCAATACGCTGCTCTAGATCTTTAGGACAAATATTGAACGTATCTTTATCGGAGTCAACAAACACCGGAGTCGCACCCGCAAGCGCGATTGCTTCTGCCGTAGCAAAAAACGTAAACGTTGGGCAAAATACCGCATCTCCCGCTTTTACATCCAGTACCATCATGCATAGCGTTAGTGCATCCGTACCGTTTGCACAGGTGATGGCATGCTTTACACCCACATATTCAGCGAGTTTGTCTTCAAGCTCAAACACTTCTGGTCCCATGATGTATTGTCCATGGTCTAGAACATCGTGAATGCGTTTGTCGATACGCGTTTTTAAGTGTTGATACTGCGCCTGTAAGTCTATGAATTGCATTCTATTTCTCTAGTTTACTCAAAACAGAGTTGGTTAATTGATAAGTTTCATTAGTATTTGGACATTGGATAGAAGCATTACCAATCAATGGTAAGTCAAGTTGTTCACCGTATTCGCTCATCCAGCCAATTTGCTTCGCTGGGACACCTACCATTAAAGCGTACGGTTTCACATCGGCGTTAATTACCGCTCCGGCACCTACAAATGCAAACTCTCCAACTGTGACACCGCAAACAATAGTGCAATTAGCTCCCAGTGTTGCGCCACGTTTCACGACCGTGTCACGGTACTCACTTTTGCGTTCAACCCCAGAGCGAGGGTTGTACACATTGGTAAACACCATACTAGGCCCGCAAAACACTTCGGCTTCTAAATGCACATTATCGTAAACCGAGACGTTATTTTGAATCTTGCACTTATCGCCAATAGTTACTTTATTGCCAACAAATACGTTTTGACCAAGAGAAACGCCAGCACCGATGCGAGCACCACTACAGACGTGAGTAAAGTGCCAAACACGAGACTCAGCACCAATTAAAGCGCCATCATCAACGATGGCGCTTTCATGCTTATAGTAACTAGTCATACAGATTACTTCAGGACTTTGAACAGTAGTGGATGCGCTTTATTTCCCGCCTCAACGACTGCACTACGACGAATATGCTCTACCGTCTCAATTGCGATACGATTCTCATCAACACCATAACCAGTGCCTCTAAGCACGTTTTCATAGCTTTGCGTGTGCAAGTCTGTGAAGCCACCAGAAAACTCAAGTTCTTCATCGCCAATAGTGATGCTACGATAAGTTTTTTTCTCACCTTCGACTGCATTTTCAGGGAGATTATTTGCATCAATAGATAAGAACCAACGAACACGGGCACGCTCGTACTCAAGATAACCACTTGCCGTCTTCTCATCTTTAAAGTGAACTTCGTTATGCTTCAATTCACCAAACACAAAGTGCAACATATCATAGAAGTGAACTCCTACGTTGGTTGCAACTCCACCAGATTTTTGGTCAAAGCCCTTCCAAGATTTTAGGTACCATTTTCCTCGAGAGGTCATGTAAGTTAAATCTACGTCGAACACTTTATCCGCTGGAGCTTGAGCCACTTTTTCCTTAAGTGCAATAATTGAAGGATGCAAACGCAATTGAAGAATTGAATTCACCTTCGCACCATATAGCTCTTCATATTGCTTCAGTACATTTAAATCTTCAGAGCTCAACACTAGCGGTTTTTCACAAATAACATTTATACCATTCTTTAATGCATACTTCATATGTGGCGCGTGTAAGTAATTTGGGCTACAAATAGCAATGTAATCTAGCTTCTCACCTTTCAGATGTTGGTCTTCCACAAAGGCCGAAAAATCTTCAAACTCGGTAAAGAATTCAGCTTCTGGAAAGTGACTGTCCATAATACCAACAGAGTCATTGATGTCCATCGCCACAACTAAGTCATTACCTGTATCTTTAATAGCTCTTAAGTGACGAGGAGCGATATAACCTGACGCTCCGATTAATGCAAACTTCTTCATTACTACAACCTTATATCCGCATCGTGAACATTTAAAATATGTTTCACATCATAAACAACATGGTTTTTTTTACATAGCGCTCGTATCTTATCGATTCCCAGTGCTTTAATTTCTGAGTGGTCAACCGCTAAGATGACACCATCATAATCTGTATCATTAACTTCTTTAAGAAGCTCTAGGCCATACTCTTCTAACACTTCATCTTTGTCTGCCCATGAATCATACACATTCACTTGCATGTTAAAGTCTTTCAACTCATTCACAATATCGATAATCTTAGTATTACGAACATCAGGACAATCACCCTTAAAGGTAAAACCCATAACCAGAATTTTAGCTTCATCTATGTGAATTTTTTTGCTGGCTAACTTTTTAACAAATTGGGTTGCAGTATACTCACCCATGCCATCATTAATACGACGCCCAGCAAGAATTACCTCAGGTCTGTAACCCACTTCTTGTGCTTTGTATGTTAAATAGTAAGGGTCGACACTGATACAATGACCACCCACCAAGCCCGGTTTGAATTTCAAAAAGTTCCATTTAGTGCCCGCAGCATTCAATACTTCTTCAGTATCAATACCGAGTTTATTAAATATTTTTGCAAACTCATTAATGATTGCGATATTCAAATCACGTTGCGTATTTTCAATTACCTTAGCCGCTTCCGCGACTTTAATCGATGACGCTTTATGAGTACCAGCTGAAATGATTGAAGAATAAAGTGCATCAACCTTAGCAGCTATTTCTGGAGTCGAGCCTGATGTGATTTTTAAAATTTTTGTTAGTGTATTAACTTTATCACCAGGATTTATGCGTTCAGGGCTATAGCCCGCAAAAAAGTCCTTATTAAACTTGAGGCCTGACTCCTTTTCGATAATCGGCAAACATACTTCTTCTGTTGCACCTGGGTAAACGGTCGATTCAAAAATGACAATGTCACCTTTTGAAATTATGGTAGCAAGAGATTGAGAGGCTTTACGAAGTGGTGTTAAATCCGGTGCATTGTTATCATCAATAGGCGTAGGAACTGTAACAATATAAATATTGGCATCTTTAATATCAGTCAAGTCAGAGGTGTATGTTAAATACACTGATTTTTCTAACTCATCTTGTTCGACTTCAAGAGTTCTATCAATACCTTGACGTAACTCATCAACACGTTGCTGATTAATATCAAATCCAACTGTTGGATATTTCTTTCCGAACTCTACCGCTAAAGGTAAGCCAACATATCCCTGACCAATGATAGCCAATTTATCAGTATTCATACATTATTCTCATATAAACATCAGTGAAATAATAACGTTCCGCTTAAAAGTAAAACAGTTTTCAAATTGATGTAACTGCAAAACACTTAATCTAGCTAAATTATAACCACTATCCGATCGTTAAAGACCTAGTGTACATTAATTTTCAATAAGCAAAAATAAAAAATGTACCTACCGATCTATAGGCATAGGTCTTACTTTTTTATGCTTTCAGCTAGTACGACAAGAACTTGAGGAGGGATTGGTGTGTTCAAGGGTAAACCTTGAACTGAGCGACCTTTTCTCTTCCACCACGAAAGATAGCTACTCACAAGATACATTGAAGAGAACATGATTAACCTGATGATGGTAGAATCACTGGGGATGGTATTTTCCATAAAGACCTTACGCACTTTACCGAAGTAACCTAGGTTAAACAAAATGAACAGAACTAAGATAACGATAAAGATGACAGTAAAATATGCAGCATTAGGAAGATCGGGACTAAAAAAGACAATGCCGAGTGACGCAAACACTACCGTGGTTGATCTACTGAACAGGCCATCAATACCATCAACCATGTCAAAAGCATTGATTGCGCTGATTACCGCGAAAATGGTTACAACGATATCAACATAAAGAGGGATACTGCCATGTAGCAAACTCTAGTGTGCCCCCCTCCCCCGATAAGCAATTAATGATTAAAGCTATAAAGATGACGTATGATTCGAGAGATAAGCCTACTAACGTAATGCTCCATAGCGAATAACGCACCACACATTATGCGATCAGAAAATATCGACAAACACTCCTACGCTATCCCATTAAACACTTATTGTGGATGGTGACAGAAACAAGAACCCCTCTAACGAAAAAAACCGGAATGCTCATAAGAACATACCGGCCTTTACTACAATACAATCACTCTAACACCCTAAAAAGAGTCTGGCTAACGATCACTTATCATAAAATTCTCGATACCAAGAAACAAACTCAGCTACACCCTCTTTTGCCGTGACTTTAGGCGTATAACCTGTTGCTTCAAACAAGTCTTGAGTATCTGCGTAGGTTTGATACACATCACCTGGTTGCATTTCTCGGAATTTCTTCTTCGCTTCAATGCCTAACTCATCCTCGATAGCTTTTACAAAATCCATCAATTTGATTGGTGAGCCATGACCTATGTTGTAAACAGAATAAGGCGCAGAGCTTGTAGCAGGTGAACCTTCTTCCACAGTCCAGTCATTAGTTCTTTCTGGAATGATATCTGCGATACGAACAATACCTTCAACGATGTCGTCTACGTGAGTAAAGTCACGCCACATGTCACCATTATTATTAATATCAATGGTGTCGCCATCTAAGATCTTCTTAGTGAAAATAAATGGTGCCATATCCGGACGGCCCCAAGAACCATATACGGTGAAGAAGCGAAGACCTGTCGTCGGGATATCATAAAGATGCGAATAACTGTGAGCCATCAACTCGTTAGATTTCTTAGTTGCAGCATATAGCGATACAGGATGATCTACAGAGTCAGATGTTGAAAACGGCGTTTTCGCATTCAATCCGTACACGCTGCTTGATGATGCATAAACTAGGTGTTTTACTTTGTTATGACGACATCCTTCAAGGATGTTCAAGTGCCCAACTAAGTTTGAGTCTGCGTATGCATGCGGATTTTGAATTGAATAGCGAACGCCCGCCTGTGCTGCTAAGTGAATTACTTGATCAAACTGTTCAGTTTCGAACAATTGCGCAATAGCGTCACGGTCTGCGATATCAAGCTCAATGAGTTTAAAGTTTGAGTGCTTAATTCGCTCCAAGCGCGCTAGCTTGAGATTTACATCATAGTAGTCATTGATATTATCTATACCAACAACCGTATGACCTTTCGCAGTTAGCTGCTCAACAACAGCACTACCAATAAAACCAGCTACGCCAGTTACTAAATATTTCATATTATTCTCTTAATCTGAACCAAATAGATCACGTGTGTACACTTTGTTTTCAACGTCTGCCAACTCTTCGACCATGCGATTTGAAACAATCACATCAGACATGGCTTTAAACTCAGCCAAGTCTTTTATAACAGCAGAGCGGAAGAACTCTTTTTCTTCTAGGACAGGCTCGTATACCACAACCTCAATGCCTTTGGCTTTTAGGCGCTTCATAATGCCTTGAATAGAAGAGGCACGGAAATTGTCAGAGTCAGCTTTCATGATAAGGCGGTAGATACCAACTCGTTTTGGATTACGTTTCAATATTGAGTCGGCTACAAAATCTTTACGCGTGGTATTGGCATCAACAATCGCACCTATTATATTATTCGGTACTTCTGCGTAGTTGGCGCGAAGCTGTTTGGTATCTTTAGGTAGGCAATACCCTCCATAACCAAACGATGGGTGGTTGTAGTGACTGCCGATGCGAGGATCTAATCCCACACCTTCGATGATCTGGCGGGAGTCTAGATCGAGCGCTTCGGCGTAAGAATCTAGCTCGTTAAAGTAAGCTACGCGCAGTGCAAGGTAGGTATTCGAAAACAGTTTTACTGCTTCAGCTTCGGTTGAGTCCGTAAACAACACTTCGATGTTCTCTTTTACAGCTCCTTCTACCAGTAGGTTAGCAAATGTTTCAGCACGCTCAGAACGCTCACCCACGATAATGCGTGAAGGATGAAGGTTGTCGTACAGCGCACGCCCTTCTCTTAAAAATTCTGGTGAGAAGATCAGATTATCACAGCCTAACTCTTGCTTAATGCGAGCGGTATAACCCACAGGAACGGTGGATTTGATCACCATTACCGCATTTGGATTAATCTTCATCACTAGTTTAATCACCGCCTCTACTGACTATGTATTAAAGTAGTTAGTTTCTACGTCGTAATCAGTTGGCGTTGCAATCACTATATAGTCGGCATCTTGGTATGCCTGTTTTGCATCGAGTGTAGCAGTGAAGTTAAGGGGCTTATTAGCCAGAAAGTCTTCAATTTCAACATCGACTATCGGCGATTGTTTGTTGTTCAGTAGCTTGACTTTATCTTCAACAATATCAACCGCGGTAACTTGATGATGCTGCGCTAGCAACATCGCATTAGACAGGCCTACATAGCCTGTACCTGCAATAGCAATTTTCATCTTTTAATGCGCAAAGGATTCAACTTCATCTTTAAAGCAAGCCAATCCTTGTACACAACACGATTCATATTCTTTCCAACAGGCAAACTTTGCTGGTAGGAATGCACAACCGCATTATTCTCTTTCTTCAACCACTAGCTACTCAAGCTTATTCCACTTCCGCAACACTTTTACCATTTGAAAAGAGCGTGTCATCCAGTACGTGTGGAATAAGAAACACCCTACAATGATGTAGAACATGTTGTGTTCAGGGACGTTTAACGCCTCAGCAAGGGAGACTAACCGCAGAGTACGTGACTTGAACCGAACAAATCACTACTAGTGATTCCCTTGGCATAAAACCAATGCGTTGCTTGATGTATTAGAATTGCTCGCGGTCTAGAAGCCACTACCTACCAATCACAACCTGCAAATTTCAAGACCTGACCCCGCTTTTCCACTTTCTAACTATCTTCGCCATCTGAAATGAGTGAGTCATCCAGTAGGTGTGGAATAGGAAGCACCCGACTATCGTGTAGAACATCACGTATTCTGGTACGTTGAAGTATTCACCTAGTAGACCGATGGTTGAGTAGATGATTTGGGTTACACAAATTACCACTAGCGCTTCGCGTGGGGTGAAACCGATGCGTTGCATAATGTGGTGGAAGTGTTCTCGGTCGGGGTGAAACGGTGAGTGTCCTTTACGGATGCGGCGGATCATAATGGCCATCATATCAATCAAAGGAACGGCAATTAACCAAAGTGCAGTTACGGGTCTGATAACGTAGTGTCCACCCTCACCTTGTGTTCCGCCGATCAGAATCCAAATTACAGTGAAGCCGATCATCATGCTTCCTGCATCACCCATAAATACTTTACGCACTTTACCGAAGTAACCTAGGTTAAACAAAATGAACGGAATTAAGATAACGATAAAGACGACTGTAAAATACGCGGCATTAGGAAGATCGTGGCTATAAAAGACAATGCCGAGTGATGCAAACACTACCGTGGTTAATCCACCTAATAGGCCATCAATACCATCAACCATATTAAAGGCGTTGATAGCGCCGATTACTGCGAACATAGTAACAATGATGTCAACATAAGGAGGGAACTGCCAAACACCAAAGCCCAGTGCGTTACCAATATGAGACAATGTGATACCTGTATAATGGATCATCACCAAAGTTAATAGGGCCTGAATCCCCATGCGTAATTTATAACTAATATCAAAGCGATCATCTAACACCCCGATCGCCACCAAGATGGTTAAACAAGTGGCAAAGATTGCTGGGTGCTGCAGTTCGTCCGCGTTAACAAATAAGAAGTAAAGCACAGTGATGCTTATCGAAACACCCCCAACCAGAGGCACTACACCTTGATGATGTTTACGGGCATTGGGTTTATCCACCAAACCAATGACATACCCTATCTTGCGCATACAATATAACACCGCAAGAGATATGAAAAAAAACATCGAGAGTTCGATGATGTACTCAAAAACTGACATGACTGTGAGCCTATCCTGAATAATTAAAAGAGGTTAAAAACAACATTCGACAAATGATATCGAGATTTCACTTGTTCTATGCTTATACAAAAAGCAAATTATCCTATTTTAAAGGACAAAAAGTGGGGTAAACAAGTGAGAGTTCGGTACTGAGCCAGCAATTACGCTGACATCAGTTGCAAAAAATTGGCTATTGTAAAATGAGATACAAGCAGTAAAGGTCTGAAGCTTAGGATAATCTCAAAGATGTTGAAACATAAGCTCGTGCAATAAGAAAAGCCGCACCTTACACTTTCGTGGTTGATGAACGGTCAATTTTAGCTTTGTTTCCTTTTAAATAGACGTTATGGTAGCAGTAGTTTGTGGCTTCGATGTACCCTTCTACACTACCGCAGTCAAAACGTTTTCCTTTAAACTTATACGCAATTACGCAGCCGTTTTTCGCTTGTTCAAGCAAAGCATCCGTGATTTGAATCTCTCCGCCTTTACCTGGCTGAGTCTTCTCCAAAATATCAAAGATATCTGGCGTTAAAATATAGCGACCAATAATTGCCAGATTGCTTGGCGCAGTGCCTTGTTCTGGTTTTTCCACCATATCGGTAATGCGAATCAAGTCATCACTTAAGTGTTGGCCCGCAATAACGCCATATTTGTGTGTTTCAGATTCCGGCACTTCTTCTACTGCCACAATCGAACAGCGGAACTGACGATAAAGCGCTGCCATTTGTGCAAGTACGCCGTCATGTTCATTAATACACAGGTCATCAGCCAGCACAACTGCAAACGGGTTATCACCCACAAGTTCTTTGCCCGTTAGAATCGCGTGGCCTAGGCCTTTCATTTCGCGCTGACGAATGAATGTGTAGGAAGCCGAATCAATCAGTGAACGGATGTCATCAAGCAAGGGTTCTTTGTTAGTCCCTTGAATTTGATGCTCTAACTCATAGTTCTTATCGAAGTGATCCATAAGTGAGCTTTTACCACGACCAGTAACCACCGCCATGCTAGACATACCTGCTTGAATGGCTTCATCAACGCCGTATTCGACAAGCGGCTTATTAACAATAGGCATCATTTCTTTTGGCATTGATTTTGTGGCAGGTAAAAAACGTGTGCCGTAGCCAGCGGCAGGGAATAAACAGTGTTTAATCATTGCTATTATCTTGAATTAAGTGCAAATACAGAGTATCCGTCAATTTGCGGGGTTTAACCCTAAACTAAAATTCGCGTGCAAATATCAAGACCTGCCTCTGCATTGATTTCGTACAATGCGACTTACTGTTGAGTAATGCACATTAAAATAATTTGCTATTTGTTTGAGCGTGTAACCACCAGAACGATACGCGAGAGACATCGCTTCGGAACGATTAGACGCCAATGCTTCATAAGTGGGCAAGGGTTTTGGTTTAGATCGTCGTTGTTTTAATGGCACTTCTTGAAGGTCGCATTGTAATTTGTCATGCAGTGCTTGGTGCGTTTGCACAAAATGGTCACTGCCGAGAAAAACTTGATGTTGCAAGTGTCGCCAAATATTAACGCCCCTACCATTAGCAACGAACTGTATATACTCTTTTATGGCGACCTTTCTATTTCTAGAAAAATGGCATAACAAAGCATCCGTTGCCAACCAATCCGGTGACTCTAAATTGCCAAGCATATGATGCCAACTAGACCACTGCCATTCATCTAAATTCTCAACCATTTTTGCCCGTAAAGGATTGAGAACAATATAACGACAGAGTTCGAGTAAATAGCTTTCTTTATCGACCAAGATCCCTTTGTAGCGCCCTTGAAACAAGTGTCCCACCCGTTTGTGCTTGCGGTTGATGGATTGAGTAAATACACCATTTAAGTGACGCATACCCTGACTTAAATTACCGTCTGCCGTTTCAAGCAAGAGATGATAATGGTTACTCATCAAACAATAAGCATGTACTACCCAGTTGTAATGCTCACAAACCTGCCCTAGAACATCCAAAAATAACTCAAAGTCCTCGTCGCTAGCATAAATACACTTTCGTTCATTACCTCGTGAGGTTATATGATACAACGCCCCTGAAAACTCTAATCGCAATGGTCGACTCATGATTCCATTCCAAGTGAAACAGCAAAACATGAAGTTAATTATTACTCAAAACAAAACGATATTAATCACAACATCACTCAATTACGACCAGCCTCGCACTAAATCAACCCAAAGACAAATTAAAACTAGTAACAAAACCACACTAAATAAAAAAGACCAAACCTCTCTATTACCCACACATATTACACGTGCAAATTTCAAGACCTGACCCCGTTACTCCGGTGGTGAGCTTAGCCTCTGATGAGTTTAAGTTTAGCTATCCGCTTCGCCGCTATAAAGCGCTTAAAGAGGAGAAAGCCAACTCTAAACCATTGACGGTGGACCAGGTGAAGCGTTTCTTAACGGTGGTGGATACGAAGTGGCGTGATTACTTTGTGTTGCGCTTTTGGACAGGGATGAGAAGCTGTGAGGTGCATGCACTTAAGTGGGAGCAGATCAACTTTGCGCATCGCTTGATTCGCGTTCGCTATAACTATGTGAATGGGGAACTGTGTGATGTGAAAACGCCCAAATCCAGACGCGATTTGAAGATGTGCGATACTTTATTTGAGGCGTTGACTAGACTTCACTCCGATGAGTGTGGGGATGATGACTTTGTATTTACTCATAAGGGATTGCCACTGGATACCCATTGGGTCAGCAAAAAGCTTTGGTATCCAACGCTCAACAAAGCGGGCCTTGCCAAACGTCGCGCTTATGAAACCCGCCATACAGCCGCGGTTTTGCATATTGCCGCGCTTGAAAACCCGCTTTACATCTCGCAGATGCTTGGGCATAGCGATACAAGATTGTTGTTTGATGTGTATGCGCCGTATGTAGCGAATGCTTCACAGCGAGATGGCGCATCGTTCGATAAGCTGATGAACAAAATGATCCCTTAACCAAGCGCTGCAAGCCTGATGCTCCCTTTAACGAGCATTCGGATGTTTGGGTGACTGACTCAGCCTTTGTAGTCAGTGACTTTTTATTTGCTTAGAAACCACAATGCCCCCATCAAACACATTGATGAGGGCATTGAATTGCTCGTCATGCCAAGGGTTAAGCCTTACCCTTTACTTGAAAACAGTGTGTCTATTTCTGAGTTACAACGTGTCTTTTACTGGCTCGTCTTCCAGCTTTTTCCACTTTCTCACAATTTTTGCCATTTGAAATGAATGCGTCATCCAATACGTATGGAACAAGAAGCACCCTACAATGGTATAGAACATAATGTACTCAGGTACACCAAACGCTTCGCCCACAAGCCCAATGGTGGAGTACACCACTTGAACCAAACAAATCACCACTAAAGACTCTCTTGGCGTAAAACCGATGCGCTGCATGATGTGGTGAAAATGTTCACGATCTGGATGGAACGGTGAATGCCCTTTACGGATACGACGGATCATGATCGCCATCATGTCAATTAGCGGGACAGCGATTAGCCACAGCGCGGTTACCGGTCTAATCACGTAATCACCATGAATACCTTGCGTGCCACCAATCAAACTCCAAATCACGGTAAAGCCGATCATCATACTGCCCGCATCACCCATGAACACTTTACGCACCTTGCCAAAGTAGCCCAAATTGAACAATACAAACGGCACAACAATGACAATGAACACAGCCGCAAAGTAAGCCGATTGGTACAAGTCGTGCGAGTAAAAGACAATGCCGAGCGAGGCAAACACCACAATCGTCAAACCGCCCAACAAGCCATCAATGCCGTCCACCATGTTAAAGGCATTAATCGCGCCAATTACCGCGAACAAAGTCACAACGATATCGACATAAGGAGGGAAGGTCCACACTCCAAAGCCTAGCGCGTTGCCAATATGTGATAGCGTCAAACCCGTATAGTGAATCATAACTAGCGTTAGCACCGCTTGAATACCCATACGAAGCTTGTAGCTGATATCAAAGCGGTCATCCGCCACGCCAATCAAAACCAAAACGCTTAGGCAAGATGCAAATAACTGAGGATGCAATAGCTCATCGGCATTGACGTAGAGAAAATACATAACCGTAATACAAATGGATATGCCGCCCACTAACGGCACACTACCTTGATGGAGTTTACGCGCGTTGGGCTTGTCAACCAATCCTATCGCGTAGCCTACCTTACGCATGCAATAGAGCACCGCGAGCGACAGAAAAAAGAACATCGATAATTCGACGAGGGAATCAAAAAGTGACATGACGTTGAGCCTAATAATTGCAAAATTTAATTGGGTGTAACTGGATTGCGTGCTTTTCAAAAAAGAACTTGAGTTAGCGCGCAAGCATTATTGGTTATTCTATCTAGATTAGCGACACGTAGTGGTGCTAAATGGAGTATCTACATACTGCGTTGGGAAAGTCTGCATCCATATCGGAGCGCTGACTCATTATAAAAGTGAATGATGACAAAATAGCGACACAAAATATCACTATTTTGTCATTAGAACTTAGTAAAGTAACTAGAGCTAATTTACTATTTCATATTAAAATTAGACAATACTAATTTAGCTCTGACATCTAATTACATGAGAATAGTTTGCTAGTAAATTATTTCTTCAAAAGACCGACTAGAGAGCCACTTTTAAATACAAGTAACGCATTCACGTACTTATCATCCATTAACTTGTACGCCGATTGAATGCTTACTTCGGGTGCAACAGAGATAGGATTGGCTGTCGCTATATCCATTGCTCTCGAATCGAAAGCATCTTTTCCTTTGAGCTCCATTGTTCTTCGCAAATCACCATCTGTGATAATAGCAGGTTGCTCAGAGTCCAAGATAACAGCTAGGCCAACCTTGCCACTCGAAATAGTATTGATTACATCATGAAATGGCGCATTCGACCCTACAATCGGTAGATTTTCAGTAATCATTTCATCACTCACTTTGCCTAATAAACGGCGACCTAGACTGCCTCCAGGGTGAAACCGAGCAAAGTTTTCAGGTTGAAATTCTCGCTTTTCCATTAAACACACGGTCAATGCGTCCCCCATAGCTAACGTTGCTGTAGTCGATGCCGTTGGGGCTAACTGAAGAGGACACGCTTCTCTAGGAACATTGACATTTAAATGGTAATGTGAAGCCTGAGCCAAAGTGGAACTAGTACGTCCTGTTATACCTACAATGCAATTTCCATTGTCACGTAAAAAAGGAAGGAGTTTGAGAACTTCATCCGTTTCACCTGAATTTGAAATTGCAATGAACACATCTTCAGGCCTTACCATCCCTAAATCCCCATGGAAAGCTTCTCCAGGGTGCATAAAAAAGCTAGGGGTTCCTGTACTAGCAAACGAAGCAGCAATCTTTTTCCCAATAATTCCTGATTTGCCCATACCACAAATAATAGCTCTCCCTGCTGTATTTAAAATAGCATCAACTACACACTCAAAAGAACTATCTAGTTGATTAGACATATGTTCTAATCCAGCTATTTCTATCTGCAATACATCCTTAGCTCGTTCTAATACTGTCATTCTTCGCTTTCCATTATATTCTTTACCGTTAGGTAGTCTTCTTTTGTATCAATACCATGTGGTGGTGCGTTACCAACGACAGTTGCACCAATTGTAAGTCCATAGCTTAATGCTCTGAGTTGCTCTAGCTTTTCAAGCTTCTCTATGTCTGACACTCTGCAGTTACAAAAGCGTCTTAAGCTTTCTACTGTATACGCATAGATTCCTACGTGACGATAGCAACTTTCAAGCGAACCAACAGAATCTCGATTGAAAGGGATTGGACTACGTGAAAAATAAATAGCGCGTCCAATCTCTCCCAAAACGACCTTAACTACATTCGGATTGAGAAAGTCTTTTTTTTCAATTAGTGGTGTAACTACTGTAAAAATATCAAACTGGCCTGAATTTAAAGAAAAATGAGCCAACTGACTTATAACTTCACCAGGGATTAGAGGTTCATCACCTTGTACGTTGATAACTAATGTGTCGTCATCCCAATTGAGTTTTTCTGCCACTTCGTTGAGACGATCTGTACCACTATCATGAGACTTTCTAGTCATCAAAGAAGGTACATCTAATTCGATTGCTGTCTGATGAATCTTTAAATCATCAGTTGCGATAACTATATCACTAGCAGGTATACCTGCTTCTAATACACGTTGATAAACATGCCAAAAAATTGGCTTACCTAAGATAGTAAGTAATGGCTTACCCGGTAAACGAGATGAACCAAATCTTGCTGGTACAACAACCTTTAGTTTGTTTATCACTGCTCTACCTCTTTTACATCATCAAGCTCAATTTTTTTTAATAATGGCTTGTAAATCTCCAACAATGTACTTTGTAGTTGCGTAGTGAGCAACTGGTCTACGAAGTCACGAACGAAGCCGTGCCCCCCCTTTTTAGATGAAACCCAATCAGCAGACTCTAATGCCAATTTATGTGCATCACTTGGAGATGCTGAGAAACCACATTTTCGCATAATTGGAATATCAAGAACATCATCCCCACAAAACGCTACTTCCTTAGCATCTATAGCAAATAAGTCACATACTTCACCTAATTTAGGAAGCTTATTTTTACATCCGGTTTCAATAATATCGACCCCCAATTGTTCACAACGCTTTGTTAGCGCAAGACTCTTCTTGCCTGATATTACGCCCGTTTTGATACCATGAACTCGCAACAATTCAATAGCTATGCCGTCTTGAACATTAAAAGACTTAAAATACTCACCTAGTTCAGAAATATAAATGGAACCATCAGTCATAACACCATCTACATCAAACAACACCAGTCGAATCGGAGAGGTCAGCTTTAATGACATGAGTTTATACCAACTTTGATTCAATCATTTTTCGACGATTAACGACTTCATCTATTTCCAGAAGAGTCTCAAGCAATTCCTCCATATGTTTAAGTGGCAACATATTTGGACCATCGCAAAGTGCTTTATCAGGATCTGGATGTGTTTCCATAAATAGTCCATCAATTCCCACAGCTACTGCAGCTCGAGCTATTGCAGGGACATGATAACGGTTCCCACCTGTTGAACCATTTAGTGTACCGGGCATTTGCACACTATGTGTAGCATCCATCACAACTTTACAACCTGTTTCCTTCATAATCGTTAGACCAGGCATATAGTTGACGAGTTGCCCAAATCCAAAACTAGTACCGCGATCACATAACCAGATATCATCATTTCCAACTGCTCGACATTTTTCAACTACTGGCGCCATATCTGCTGGATGCATCCACTGGCCCTTTTTAATGTTAACAGGTTTACCCATTGAAGCGACCCGCTGAATAAAGCCTGTTTGACGAACTAAAAAAGCTGGCGTTTGTAATACATCTACTACCGAGGCTACCTCATTTAAAGGAGTATCTTCATGTACATCGGTAATAACCTTAACTCCAAGCTGTTCTTTAGCTTTTTGGAGTATTATTAAACCTTCTTCGACTCCCGGACCAGTAAAAGCAGAAGCGGATGAACGATTCGCTTTAGTGAAAGAAGACTTAGCAATATACTCTATACCTAACTTTTTAGTCACATCTTGCAAATATCCAAAAGTGTCCAGAACCAAAGATTCAGATTCGATTACACAAGGGCCCGCTATTAAAAACATAAATATACCTCTAGAGAAACGTTAAACATTACTAATATAAAAAAGATAAAGTTCCAACCAATGCATTTGAAAGCATGTTCAATAATTAGAGAAGTCATATCTCTCTGTTGAAAATCACATTATCTTATAAATGAACAACTAAATTATAAAAATCTTCTTTTAAATAAAAGCAATAGCTAACACTGATTATAAATATTTAGAACACTGTTGTTTCTTTTTGTATTAGAGTATTCATTACAAATGTATTCCCTAGCATTATTCGCAAGTATTTCTCGTAAGTTGCTATCTGATACAATCATTTGTATTTTGTCTGCAAGGTCTTGAGAGTTATCCTTTTCAAATAAATAGCCATTAAAGCCATCTTTGACTAAGTCACTATTTCCAGGAATATCAGAAACGATAGCAGGTAGACCACAAGATTGAGCTTCTAATATTGCTAAAGGCATCCCTTCCCAAAGTGACGGTAAAACAAAAAGGTCATACGCTGGAAGGAGTTTTTCTACACTATCAATCCAGCCTAATATTTCTACATTATTGTGCATATTATTGCTTTCAACGAAGTTTTTAATTTCACTTGAAAGTTCACCATCACCAATCAAATCCAATTTTACATCAACATTCCTATCACGAAGAATTTTTACAGCTTTAACCAAGCAAAGAGGATTCTTCTGTTTCCAGAGTCTTCCGACCATTACTATATGAAATCTTTTGTTACTAGTTTCCCTTGGAGAGAACACGTCAGTGTTTACACCATTAGGGATTATTTTGACAATATCTTTCCTATAACCAAGCAAACCAACTGCGATATCATAGTCAGATTCATTTAGAACAATCAATTTATCAGTAAAAAACTTTGCAAACCATTCCATTACAAAGAAGACAAACTTTGCAAACCGATTAGTTGTCATTGGAAAAGAAAAGCCATGTACCGTATGTATAACCAAAGGCGTACCTGATAATCGGGCAGCAATACGCCCTAAAAAACCAGTTTTAGAAGAGTGAGTATGGACAATATCAAACTTATTATGTTTGATAATCTTATATAATTTAAAAACAGCTCTAAAATCGCTTACTGGTTCTACATTTCTTTTTAACTCAGGAATTATAAAGTAGTCTATACCAAACTCCTCAAGTTTAAGGGTTAACGGACCTTTACCATTGCATGCAACAGAGAAATTATATTTCTCCGGATTGTTTTCATAAACTTCAACAATTTCGTTTAGACTCACTCGTTGAACACCTGTGAGCAATGGCAATAGTTGAATGTGTAAAACATTCTTCATTTTATCCACTTTCTAATATCCTTAAATACTTTATTACTCTTGAATTTGAGATAAAGTTTGCGTACATACCATTCAACATTGAAGTTGAATTTAGATTCGAGCATATTCATCATGCTAATATCTATATGTGCGTCAACTTTATTACAATTATAATTTGGTTTACTAACCAGGGCCTTATCAATACATTCTGTAATGCCAACTTCTGTAATGTAAGATTTCAAAATTTTGTTTTGAATTTCAATTCTACTTTCTTCCAATGAGATGAAATCTTGCAAACTAGATTCCAACACTTTTGCTGAAGGCAACAACCATCCTGCTTGCAAGTACATAGGCCAATCTCGATAAACTAATAAAGCAACAGACCTTCGATGATACATAGCAGTAATAGCTATACTACTTGGAGTAGTTATTACTGAGTTATAGTCCGCAAGAGTCTCTTCGAACCCTCTATTTATATCGTTGTAAACTTGATGATCAACGTTTAATGCAGAAAGCAGTTTTTCATCAAATATTCTAAAACAAAACTTAATCGAGTTGTAACTAAGTAGTTCTGCTACTTCAGAAATTAGTGACTTTAGTCTACAAAATTCCAGTTCATTAAAGTATGCGGTATTAGCTGTTGTTATCAGAACTTTAGTATCTTTTGATAAATCAATAACATCAGTTTGAGACAACATTCGCTCTGGCATATATTGAATAACCTCTACATCTTGAGAAAAATAATTAGCCTCTCTTTTACCAACGCTCAAAAAACAATCTTGTATTATTGGATGGAATAAAGAAAGCCTGTATTTAGTTATCATAGGATTTTCGAAAGCGTTAGAAAATTCAAAAATACCATCAGAACAAAGCAGTGTTCTTTTATTAAGTGATTTGAATTTTAGAGTTAACAGGGTATTGTGTGGCATAGTATAAAACGCACAAACAAAGCCGGAGAATTTTTTGAAAAAAGATATTTCTTTATTATAAAATCTAGACCCACCAAAAACATATTCCAATCCATCAATATCTCTAAGCCCTAGAGATCTATAATACGTTTCATGTTCAGAAAATAGTATTTTTTTCATGATATCTTCATATTAGGATTAAACTTAACAAATCTAATCGGCTATATTAAAAACAAAGATCAACCTCAGTTAAGTAACGATAAGCAACACAACTTAACCTGTATAAATCTAAGGATTTTCAATATCTATAAAATAAGAAAGCTCTTGCATCAGTTCTTCATTTTGAGATTCAAAGTTTAATAACTTCTTGCAGTGCTCCATGTTATTATTTGATATTCTGATCATTTCTTTAATATCAAGTTCACTTACGGCATTATTTAAATTTTCGGAGTGTACATCAATATTTAGGCCATAATTGTAGTTCTCATAAAATTTATTTAGTGAGTGATTTTTGGAAGAGATGACAAAATAACCACATGACATATATTCGAACAATTTATTTGGCGCACAATATTTAGTATTCAAGTTACTTTCGTCCCAAAAAACGATCCCTACATTACACTTGGATCGGAGCTCCGCAAGTTGAAATTGATTCAGGTATCCATGATCAACTATAGAGCTATCTTTTACCAATTGATTAAATTCTTTTTCGAAGACATTTTGAACTTTACCCGCAAAATGTACTTCATATATTTCGCTTAATTGCAGCAGTAAACTCATCAACTCGTAAGGGTAATTGGTCTTTCCAATGACACCTTGGTATAAGACCCGAATTTGATCGAAATTTTTTCCTGTAGAGGACACGCTCTCAAAAGGGGGACAATTTAGCACAAGGTAATGCTTGGCATTCCGATAAATATCTCTAGCTAAAAGTAATCTATCGTACTGTGGTGAGACGCATAGGTTTACATTATTCCTGTACTTTTTTAAAAGTGGAGATAATAACATCGCTTGTGATTTAGAAATAAAATTAAGATGATCCTCCGTCCATATTTCACTATAATTCTGTAAGATAAGTACATTCTCAGAGTTTATTAAACCAAATAAAGGATTCTCAAACGTAGTCACAATAATCAACCTATTATTCTTAGCCTGTGAGATAATATTAATTATCATTTTAAACTCAGAAATAAAGAGAGATATATTTCGCAGCAATCTAAACCAAACTCTATTTTTTTTAGGTTTTATACATTCCAACCATCCAGATAAAACATTCCTTTTAAACGAAAAACCAGGAATGTCATATATAGGTCTAGGGTAGTCCCACCTTTCGTATGTTTCTATATCCACACTATCGAATTTTTTATTAACCAAATTAATGAAGCTTATGTATTTAGGTGAACTATAACCTAATGTTATATTTGATATGAAAATTAGTTTGATCTTTTCCATGTGAAATCTCTGTCATAATTTATTATATTAGATTGCTATTTAAGCACTAGTATACATGGTATCTATTAAATGTTGTTGTTATTTTCTTTTCCCAAAAATGTAGAGAAGTAGAAAACAAACAAATAAAAAACAAAGTCAGTTGCATAACCAAGGAATGCAACTGAATCCAAACAATAACGTATAACTAGAATAGAGAACAAAACGAATAAGTATAAATCTTTCTTAAAAGATTTATACAAAACATAAAACGTACACAAAAGAAAAAATATAACTGTAGCACCATAATAAACATTAAAGTTAATATATGAGTTGTGTGTATTTCCATTATATAATTTAGTCCAAGGCATTTTATCTACGTCAAAGCCCAATAAAAATGTTTTCAGATCAAAAAGTTCCAAATACTCATGGAGAAAGATAGATCTTGGACTTTCCATTCCTTTGGAGAAATTACTGTTCTCTACAGCTCCTGTTATAATCATCGGTAAAAATGGTAGAGTTACCATCAATGTCAGTAGGAAATATTTCTTGTAATAGAAAAATAGTACTAGCAGTATTATAATTAATGAAAGAATGATACCGGTCCTACTCAGCAAAAGAATATTTAGAATCGAAGGAAGAAGAATCAGACTGATGTTGGGTTTAATATCATTTATCTTCGCCGAAAATAAGTATTGAATAATAAATATGAGCAAGTAAAAACTGACGACATTTCTACTTTGTTTATGAAAAATAGTATCCGCATAAAGTGGAAAATCTATAGATAACGAAATTGATTCAATGTATTTGTAGCAAATATAGGCTGTGAATATATTCAAAATGTATGCGGAATATTTAAGCAGTATTAACCTATTCTTCATCATTCCATAAGAAAGAGAGCAACAACATGTTCCGACCAACCAACTTACTATTGATGCTCCTAGTAATCCCCTTTCATAAAACACTATATTCATTGGCAAATAGATCAAACCAAACAAGCAAACAATAAATAAAGATTTATTTAGTTCGTGTCTCATGTACGTAGAATATAAAATCAACAAGATAAAAATGCTAAAAAACAAAGTAATTATCGATTTCAACTGACCCAACTCGAGGAATATACCTAACAAAAGATAGATAACGAAGTAAGTTAAAACACTATAAAGCATTATTGTTTTGTATTCAGCTTTCAACGTGACTCCTTATTGAACTGCTCAATATTTTATTTATGAAACTGGAATTTAGACATGCTAATTTCAACACGACTCTTCAAACTAAAGAAGCTAACATTCTAATGCAATATATTTAAAAAGGATTAAATTATCAAAAATCACACTCAAAATCTGAGTGTACCTCTATATCATTAATGACACTTACTGTATTTGATCTGACATTTTTGCAATTTACAATGTCATTTATCAATTTTGCAACTATAATTTTTTCTTTATTCTGATATGTAGTCAAATAGGATGCACTATAATTTTTAATAGCTTCATTTCTTGACTTTTCTTCGTTGAGTTTATCTTTTTCGAACTCTTCAATAATGTTTGTTGTTTCAACAGAAACTCCAGAGTTAATAAATCCATAATAGTCATAATATACGCTATCTATTAGAAAATCATAATAGTATGTAGGGAGACCTGCTAATGCTGCTTCAATATGAATGCTTGACTCACAACATATCAATGCTTTACACATAGAAAAAAAATCGGAAAGCGGCATACTTTGAGGATTAGACCAGACCACAGAAAGATCCTTAAGTTGACTGTAGACTTTATTATAATGTTCTGGATGAGGCCTTAATAGCACTTTGAAATTAGAACTATTTAAATTTGAAATACAATCTTTTACCCTTTTCAAGTCATCTAATTCGTTGATAGCAATACCAATAAAGCTTCCCTTTTTTGTTAAAGGATAAATATTTTTCTGCTGCCCAGTAAGAAACGCTTGCTTCGGTTTATGCTTACTGCGAGCAAAAGTTTTACATTTTAAGTAGACATCTAGGGCTTTCTGCCCATCAAGAAAAACATAATCGAATTTCAGTGATGGTAGTAGTGAGGATATAGAAGCATGCTGTACATACATAGTTTTTATCCCATAAACCTCACAAACAAGGCGTAGGCTTGTATTTTCCACATTGTGATCATTAGACATTAAGACGAAATTCGGACGTGTATCAATATTTTCAAATAGATCATTATACATCCAAAGATAAGTATAACTTTTACAGTAGTTTGAGTAAAAGTTCCAACTTGCGCTACTAGAGTTTATGCTTTTAACAACTCTTTTGAATCTTAATAGTGAAACTAGTATAGGGCCAAAATAACTATTTAGCTTCACCCGATTTATTACTTCATTCTTAACCTTCGTATTAACAGAGTAATAATTACACGCTAAATTATGGTTTGAACATAACTCTTTATATATTGTTATCAACGAACTATATTGATTATGCGTACTCGAAAAAAAAATAATGTCAGGCTTATTTTTTATTGATTTAAAACTCTTTGAGTCTATGAAATATTTTAGATTAAACAAGAGAAACTGAAATATATTTCCAATAAAACCAAATCTTTTCAATTTTTTTTTGTGTGGGAAATCAGATAAAGAAATACCATCAATATAAGAAAGTTCAATTTCACTTTCTCTTTCAAGACAACTCATTATGAACTTTATTTTCTGTAACATACCAACTCCAATGTTACTCTCGTATTTATCAAGCTATTAAACTAAAAATCTCGTCTTATATAGTTCAATTATTCCTTTCTAGATATATCTACAGATATAAGAACAATCCAGAAAATCACAGGGAACTCTAATTTTATTTATTACGAAGCTAGAGTCATGAAAGTCCATGAATTAGTGTCGTTAAAAATAACCGCTTAAACTCTCGATCTAAAAATAATGATGACTCCCTGCCAAGAAATCACTGCCTTAACTTGTAGCTCTGATTAGCAAAATTTGTTCTGATTTTTCAGTGCATAATAGTGCACTGAGTCTCTTTTGCTAAAAACCTTAGCTGGATGGCCACCAGCAATAGATAAAGCCGGTATATCCGAAACAACTACGCTGCCTGCTTGGATGACCACGCCTTCACCTATTTTTACACCTCCTAATATTATTACTTTACAACCTACCCACACATTATCGCCAATATCAATATTTTTGATAACAGAGCTATGGTCATAAGGTAAAGCGGTACCATTTATATTGTGATTTTCAGTAATCATCATACAGTCTGGACCCGAATGAAAGTTGTTCCCTATTCTTACTTTGCCACGCCCTAAAATGTCTATTCCGTTAAAATGACAATTTGACCCTAGATGAGTGTTTTTGTTAAAAGTAGACCTTTTGTTCACATGAGGTAAACCATCATATTCTTTAAGTGATTTAAGTGCCTTACGTGTATAGTAATACTTCCACATTATTTTTTTCAGTTTTCGAAAAATTTTAAAATTAATATGCATCACTGTCTCCAAAATAGCCAAGGCATTGAAAATAATCTAGTACTTAAAAACCAAGTGCACAAAAATTGCCAAAAATTTGCCAACATAAACGAAAACGCAGCACCTTGAATACCATACTTAGGAATAAACAAGAGTAGAAGAATTATGTTAATCAAGCCAGAAGATAGAGTTATATAAGACAAATATTTAGTCTTTTTCACATAGAAAATGTAGTTTGTTACTGTTAAGTACATTCCTAAAAAAACTTGCCCCAAGATTATTATAGGCAAAACATCAGCTGCTTCATGAAATCTTTCACCAACAATTATTATCAATATGGGTGGTGAGATAAAAAATGCAAGTATAGACATTATAACTAGAAATAAAAAATATCCATAAGTACATTTTACAATAAAAATATACTGCTCAATATTACTTTCGTTTAGTTTACTGAACAACCAAGGTGAATAAGCTTTGTTAATACTATTAAAAACCATATTAAGCGCCCCACCCAAACTAACAGCAACCATATATATTCCTGTTGTTTCTATGCCTAACTCCCTATTTACTAGCAGTCTATCAACTGATAACAGTAGAATTCCTCCGAGTACATGTGGAATTAGTGGTAATCCAAAATTCAAAGCGCTTTTAATATCGTTATAATTATATTCAAATAATAGTAATTTTTTGTTTCTAAGAGCAAGATAAGACAAACAACCAATGATCATACTTGTTATCACTGTTGCATAAACACGCCCATCGCCTCCTAACTCAAAAGAAACTACAAACAACAAACTAAACCCAAAAACAATTGCAACATTAATGATTTGTAGAAGACCATATGTTTTAGCTGAACCTCTAACCTGCCATTGTACTAACCTGAAGTTGAAAGAAAAATTAAAGAAAGAAACAATTACTCCAAAGTAGATCCATTGTGCAGGTATATCCAGATAGCTACTAATTAGATTATGTGTGATAGTTAAAAAGAACAATGTCGCAGATGTACTTAATAATAAGATAATAAAACAATTACCATTGAACCTCGCTAATTCGGCAGTCGATACACCTCTATCAAAAAAACGTCTACCAGCGGCTCCACTCACGCTCAATCCAGATATAGCACCTATTCCAGACACCAATATATTAAACATAGCAACTTGACCATATTCTTCTGGTGAAAGATAGCGAGTTAATATAGGTAGTAATAAAAAAGGTATAATCCCACTTAAAATTGAGCTAGATATATAAATAGCGGATTTTTTTATCAAATTATAGCCCTAAATTTTGAATAATAAAGCAAGCGCAATATCCTGAAGAGTAAATAAATAAAACTCATTCTCATCAGTTTATTAGCTCTATATATAAGGAAGAAAGTTTCTAAAAATCTATGAGCCTTTTTGTTCACTGTCAATTAAATGTGTAGACAACGGTGTTCCTCTTATAATATCAACCTTAGCTCGGTTGCCTATAACGTCTTCAATTTTCTTTGGCAATAACCCGAAACCTGGTCTAATGCTTCTCACATTCTGAGGGGTGAATTTCTCGCCTGCTCTGACGTTTTTCACTACATATAACGAACGGCGAAATTTGACATTACCCTTTTCAGCATCAGTTCTTTCATAATTGACTCTTCCGAGGGCTTGCCATGCGGTTTTTGTATCCTTACATAACGCTTCTAGCTCAAGTGGTTCCAGTGAGAAACTATCATCTGCTCCACCACCATTTCTGTCCATAGTGACATGTTTTTCAATTAAACACGCTCCAAGCGCGACAGACGTCACAGCCGTGGCATTGTCAATCGTATGGTCCGATAACCCTGAAAGCACATCAAAGCGTGTCGCGATATCTGTAACCGTTTTTAAGTTATACTGCTCAGCTGGTGCAGGATACCCACTGACACAATGCAGAACGACTAACTCTGCACACCCGTTTTCTCTCGCTGTTTTAATTGCCTCTTCAATCTCTTCTTCATTCGCCATTCCAGTAGAAATAATCATTGGCTTACCAGTTTGAGCTACTCGCTTGATGAGAGGTAAGTCAATCACCTCGAACGAAGCTATTTTGTAAGCAGGGGAATCAAGTTCTTCGAGTAAATCCACTGCCGTAAAATCAAATGGCGAACTGAAAATAGTAATGCCTAGCTCTTGAGCCTTTTCAAACAGTGGCTTATGCCATTCCCACGGCATATGAGCACCTTTGTAGAGCTCATAAAGTGTTTGACCGTCCCACAATCCACCTTCGATTTGAAAATCTTCTGTATCGCAATCAATCGTAATGGTCTCATGCGTATACGTTTGCAACTTAATGGCATCCGCTCCAGCTTTCTTAGCTTTTTCCATGATTTGAAACGCACGGTTGATATCCCCATTATGATTGGCTGACAGCTCTGCAATGATATAGGGTGGAAAGTCTGGGCCGATTTTACGACCATCAATAGTAATAAAAGGATTCATTTTTTTACCTCAACAAATAGGTTTTCGGATGTAGTTTTCTTCATCCACTTGTTGGTAACGTGCATTTTCAAACAGTCGTTTTGAAGCGCTGTTCGCTTTAAGTACCGTTGCGTGGAGCGTCAGTTCTGGGTGCAGCGCATCTATTAATTGAAGCGCTTGAGTCGCAATGCCCTGACCATAGCATTCTGGATTAACAAAGATAGACACAAGATAATGATTTGGCTCTATCCTATCTAGGCGCAGCACTCCCACTTTTTCCGATATCGTCGAATGGGTGACCATATAGAAATAATCAGAAGCAGTTCTCAGCTTCTTTTCCATCCATGCGCTGTGCTCTGACCAAGTCGGCACTCGTGGATTAAGGGCATACTCTCGAGTTTTCGGGTGGCACTGCCAGTGATAAACGGTTTCAATATCACTCGGAGTTGCCCTCACCAATGACAAGTGTTCACGGTTACTACTGAACAGCTGCTCCATCTCCAAAGTCACTCGTCTTACGCCCAAACCATCACACAGCGCTAAATTAGCGCCTTTCATTTCGTGCCAATCATTACAAACGGCTTCATAAGCACTTTGAATCTCCGTTGATATATTCTCTAAATCAACTTTAACAGCGGCCCCATATTTGACCAGTTGCTCGCTAACCAGTGTTTGGTTATCGGCCAAAGGAACAATAATATTGGGTAAGCCTAAGCATGCACGCTCCCAACTGCTGGTACCTGGAGCACCTATAGCAACATCGTGCTCTAACATCAACGTCGCCATATCTGAAACGAAATCCAAATGTGTGACATCATAGCGCTGCTTACACCAGTTCGAAACTTGCTTATAGTGGGGAGCTCTACGAGAAAGCAAGACAGTAAAATGAGCCTGAACATGCGAACATAAAGACTTGAGTACTTCCAATGTTGCATTCGGGGCATCCACGCCTCCCATAGAAACCAAAATACGAATAGGCGTGGTGGGCAATGCTCGAGAAAGTGCTTCCTCACGTAATCTCGAAAACGCGGGCTTAAGCAAAGCGTATTCGCTACCCGCAAGCACAGAATTAGAGCTACTCGAGTAGTCGCCTCTAGAGCGACCCAAGGTCTGGTCTAAAACTAAGTCTGCGCAGTGCTCTCTGGCTAAATCATCTATCGCAAGCAAACGACAATTTATCGATTGAACCACCTTAGACTGCCATTTCTTGCCTATTGCATAATGGTCAGTCACCACTAAGTCTGCGGAGTGAACTTTTTCTAAAAAGTTTTTTGCGTCATCTTCAATCGTTTTTTGAAGCCAAGTCCCATAGTCAGCATCACTTTGAGCTTGTATTACCGTTTTAGGTGCAGCGAGCGTAACAACCGAAAAGCCGCTGTCTGTAATAAACGCTCGCATATCCCCCTCCAGGGGAGTACAAGCAAAGACACAACGGTGTCCGGCGCGTTCCAATTCATCGGCGAGTACTAAGCAGCGCATGACGTGGCCGCTGCCAATTAAAAGGGAGGCGTCAACTCGAAAAACAACGTTCATTCTTACGACTTACTGACTAAAGAGTACAGCGCTTCCGCAAACTCCCAGTCTTCTGGAGTATCAATATCTTGAACGCGCTTCCTAGGGAGAACATACGCTTTCGAGTGAGGTGCAAAAAACGCTTTCTGGCTCAGAAACGCCTCTGCCGTCCCCCAATAAAATTGTCCAGCGTCGTGATACGCCTCTTCCAAATCTTGAGAACGCGTTAGCTCGTACTGTGGCTGGAACATTGACACCGAGTTGGATTCAGACAACTTGATAGCTCGTTGAATAGGGAAGCCGAAGGTCGTCGCACTGAATACATAGGCTGACTTCGAATCTCGCAACAGTTCTCCCGCTTCTCTAAGGTCCCGAGCAGTCGCAAATGGTGCAGTTGCGTACAAACAACACACATAGTTTGGGGCAAAACCTTGCTCAATACACCACTCAACCGCATGGCGCATAACCTCTGCGGTCGTAGAGAAATCATCTGAAAATTCACTCGGGCGCACGAAAGGCACCTCTGCTCCACACATCTTAGCCATTTCAGCAATTTCAGCATCGTCCGTTGAGACGATGACTTTATCAAAACAACCTGAATTTAAAGCGGCCTGTATGGAATAAGCTATCATAGGCTTACCATGAAACAGTTTAATGTTCTTACGTGGAATACGTTTACTGCCCCCTCGAGCAGGAATGATGGCAATATTCATCACACACCTTCTAGAATACGAGTCAGTACCGACACCACTGTATCTTGTTGCTCATCAGTCATCAAATGGAACATAGGAAGAGAAATCGCCTCTGAGTAATAACTCTCAGACTCAGGGAAGTCGCCTTGCTTGAATCCTAATTGCTGATAGTAAGGTTGCGTGTGCACAGGAATATAATGAAGGTTTACACCTACGCCATTTTCTCTGAGTGCATCGAATACTTCTTTATGTGTTGAGTCAATCTCATCCAATTTCAGACGAACCACATACAAATGCAGACCTGAATAGGTATTTTCCAACTGATACGGCAACACAATCGGTAAACCTTCAAGCAGTTCGTCATAACGGTTTGCCCGGCGGTGGCGCGCGCTCACGAACTCTTCCAATCGGGTCATCTGAGTCACACCCAGCGCTGCTTGTAATTCAGTCATACGGTAGTTATACCCAAGTTCAACTTGTTGGTAATACCAACCGCCATGAGATTCACCTTTCATTAAACTCTGGTCCCGCGTCACACCGTGACTGCGTAACAGATTCATTTTTTGAGCTAGCCCATCATTATTGGTTAAGGCCGCACCGCCTTCGGCAGTAGTGACGATTTTTACTGGGTGGAAACTGAAAACGGTGATATCGGAATATTGACTGTTTCCAATAGGCGCTTCGTGATAACGACCGCCAATGGCGTGAGAGGCATCTTCAATAATTTTGAAACCGTACTCAAGAGACAGCGCGTGAATGGCTTTCATATCACACGGTTGACCGCACAAGTGAACCGGCACCACGACTTTAGGTAATATATCGTCTTTCTTAGCTTGGATGAGCTTCTGCTCTAGCTTAACCGGACAAAGGTTGTAGGTGTCTGGGTCAATATCCACAAAGTCGACTTTGGCACCGCAATAGAGCCCGCAGTTTGCTGAGGCCACAAACGTCACAGGAGAGGTCCAAAGGATATCACCTTCGCCCAGTCCCAGAGCCATACACGCTATATGAAGTGCGGATGTCGCGCTATTCACCGCCACTGCATGTTTAGCACCGGTGAACGACGTTAACGCTTGCTCAAATGCCGGGACTTGAGGACCTTGCGTCAGAAAGTCAGATTGTAAAACATTCACCACCGCATCTATATCTTGTTGCGTAATTTCTTGTTTTCCGTACGGTATCATAGCTTCACTCACACAGAGAAAGTTGGATCAACGTGCTCTTTAATCAGGTCACGTAAGCCTTCAATGGATTCCCACTCAGTATTAGTGCCTGAGTTATATTTAAAACCAAACGGTACTTTTTCCGCTTTGTGATGGTCAATGTATTCAGCTTCTGTGTACGTGAACGAAACAGAAGGCAAGATTGCGTAATAACGACCTAAATCGATCGTATTTAACGAGTCAGTATCGGTAATCATTTCTTCATGAAGTTTTTCACCAGGGCGAATACCCACAACTTTGGTCTCACATTCAGGTGCAATCGCTTTTGCGATATCAAGGATACGGTATGAAGGAATTTTAGGAATGAAAATTTCTCCGCCAAGATGATTCTCTAACGCATACATCACCATGTTCACACCATCTTGAAGAGAAATGTTGAAACGCGTCATCTCTTCGTGGGTAATTGGCAGTATGCCTTCTTCTTTCTTCTTCATAAAGAAAGGGATCACTGAACCACGAGAGCCCATTACATTGCCGTAGCGAACGACGCTAAAGCGGATGTCTTTAGAACCTTTAATGTTGTTTGCTGCAGTAAATAGTTTGTCTGAAGTAAGTTTCGTCGCACCATATAAGTTAATTGGTGCACAAGCTTTATCGGTAGACAGTGCTACAACATCTTTTACGCCACATTGAAGTGCTGCGTGAATCACATTCTCAGCACCATCCACGTTAGTGCGAATGCATTCTGTTGGGTTATATTCTGCGGTATCAACTTGCTTAATCGCTGCTGCGTGGATAATCACATCCACACCTTCACATGCCTGAATCATACGTTGTTGGTCACGTACATCACCGATAAAGAAACGAAGCTGTGGAAAGTTTTTGTGTGGATATTGCTGTTTGATTTCAAACTGCTTAAGTTCATCACGAGAAAAAATAATGATCTTTTTCACGTCTTGGTAGCGTTCAAGAATTGTTTTAATGAATTGCTTCCCGAACGAACCAGTACCACCGGTGATTAAAACTGTTTTATTATTCAACATTAGAAGTGTCCTTAAACTACCAAATGCCCTTAGTATCAATTACGAAGGCATCATTTAATTTTATTTTTTTAAATTGTTTATGATCGACCAACATTACATGAATGTCAGTCCTAGTTAGAGATTCATCTAGAGATACTAACTCTATGTTATCTATTCCGATAGCATCGATGTTTGGTTCTATTGCAAGCACCTCACCACTATGCTCACTAGCTATGGCTTTCGCAATATCCAATGCAGGACTTTCACGCAAATCATCAATATCAGGTTTAAAAGCTAAACCGTAACAAGCTATGGTTACATCTTTTGCAGTTTTGGTTGGATTAACGTTTAAGAAATCCGCTATGGCAACTTTAACTTTCTCAATAACCCACTCTGGCTTAAAGTCATTCACTCGGCGCGCTGTATGGATTAGTTTCGCTTGTCCCGGAGTCTTAGAAACTATGAACCAAGGGTCAACTGCAATGCAATGTCCCCCGACCCCGGGACCTGGCTGGAGAATGTTTACTCGTGGATGACGATTTGCTAGCGAAATCAGTTCCCAGACATCAATATTTAACTCATCGCAGATAATAGACAGCTCATTAGCAAATGCAATTTGGACATCACGCGATGAATTTTCTGTCAACTTGGCCATCTCGGCCGTTCGAGCATTGGTAACAACACACTCACCCATGACAAAAGTTTTATATAACTCAACACTTCGTTCGGAGCAACGCTTACTTATACCGCCTATAACTCGATCATTTTGGACCAACTCGGTAACGACTTTACCTGGTAGTACGCGTTCAGGGCAGTGGGCAACATTTACATCGGCAAACTCACCTGCGTTATGAGGAAAACTCAAATCTTGTCGCGCATCTGCAAGCCATTCTGCCATTTGCTCGGTTGCACCAACAGGTGACGTCGACTCTAATATAACGAGATCACCTTTTTTCAATACAGGCGCTATCGCTTCAGAAGCCGATTTAATATAGGTTAAGTCAGGCTCTGGAACCTCCCCTTCTTTACAGGGTTTAAAAGGAGTTGGCACAGCAATAAGAAACGCGTCTGCTGATTCTGGAATTAGAGTTGCTTTTAGGTACCCTTGCTGTACGGCTGCACTTACAAGCATATCTAAATCAGGCTCGATGATATGAATCTCACCTCGATTTATCGTATCAACAGCATGTTGGTTAACATCTACACCAATCACTTTCTTTTTCCGAGAAGCAAACATAGCTGCAGTAGGCAAACCAATATAGCCTAACCCAATTACTGAAATTGTTTCAAAAGACATAATTTTCCTAATTATTTTGCTAATTCTTCTAGTATTCTTTTACAAGCTAAGCCGTCACCATATGGATTGTGTGCAAAACTCATTTGATCGTATGCATCGCTATCAACAAGTAATTTGGTTAACTCATTCGTAATAACATTTACATCAGTTCCGACCAATTTTACTGTGCCCGCTTCAACTGCTTCAGGCCTTTCCGTCGTTTCTCTCATAACAAGGACAGGTTTCCCCAAAGAAGGCGCTTCTTCTTGTATACCACCTGAATCGGTCAAAATGATGTTCGCTCGCGTCATTAGGTAAACAAATGGGAGGTACTGTTGAGGCTCAATCAATAAAATATTGTCAATATCACCCAAGGTACGATTTACAGGTTCTCTAACATTTGGATTCAGATGCATCGGATAAAGAATTTGAACGTCATCATGTTCTTTAGCCACTCTTGCCAGAGCTTCACAGATTCGTTCAAAGCCTGCACCAAAACTCTCCCTTCTGTGTCCTGTAACAAGTATTAGTTTTTTAGACGGATCCAAAAACTTAAATTCTTCGGCCAGCGTGGCATTCAAATCTGAATTGTTCTGAATTTTATCTTGAATCAGCAACAGTGCATCAATTACCGTATTGCCTGTAACTTGAATATAAGAAGGTTCAAAGTTTTCGCGAAGTAAATTTTGTTTCGAAGTTTCGGTCGGGGCAAAGTGGTAGCGAGTGAGAACACCGGTTAAACGTCGATTGGCTTCTTCTGGCCAAGGCGAGTAAATATCACCCGTACGGAGTCCTGCTTCTACATGGCCTACATCTATCTGCTCATAGTAAGCTGCAAGACTTGCGGCAAAAGTAGTCGCCGTATCACCATGAACGAGAACTACATCAGGCTTGAACTCTTGTAAAACAGGCTTCAGCTCTTGAATGATACGAGCGGTTACGTCGTTTAATGACTGACCTGCTTTCATCAGATTCAGGTCATAATCAGGTGTTATTTCGAATAGTTCTAAAACCTGATCAAGCATTTCTCGGTGCTGCGCAGTAACACAACATTTGGCTTCAAAACGCTCATCATTATTTAGAGCGTGAACTAAAGGCGCCATCTTTATTGCTTCAGGGCGAGTGCCAAAAACAGTTAATACTTTTTTCTTATTCATTTTGAATAGCCAACATTAGTAGTTGTTAATAATGGAATGATTTAATTTTGGTGAGTTTTTACTTGTCAATTTTGGTAGTACTGAGACACTTTTCGTTCATTTTGAGACAACCCTTCATGGGCTATCCCCTGTAAAGCCTAGGTTTTGCTAGTTTTGCAAAAAGTGCCCCAATAGGTCCCTCTAAATATCTGTAGTCGTATACATTTGAGGTTTTCAGTAGAATAATAACCAACTAGCCAGCTCAGTTATATTTCGTCTTCTTAAGAGATAGTTGCCACTAAGGTCCCAGAAAATTACCATCCCATTTCTGAGACGACATCTTATATAGAATCGAGCCTAACTACCTATACCTACAGGGATACACTGTTACTATTGCGAAGACTTAAATGGCTAATATTACGCGTCACTCTTGTACGCGTAGTTGTAGTACCCATACGTGTAGTAACTTGAAGCTGTTTTCTCTACAGCATTCAGAATAACGCCTTTAGTTTCAACACCTGCTTGTTCTAGGCGGTCAGTAGCTACTTCCAGTTCTTTAGTCGACGTAATACCGAACCTAGATACCATCAATGTTGTACCACTATGTCGACCAACAATTGCAGCTTCGGTTACAGCAAGTACCGGTGGCGTATCAATAAGAACGATATCGTAGTTGTCACTCGCCCATTCCACCAATTCCGTAAATCTTCTGTGCATTAGAAGCTCAGATGGATTTGGTGGTGTTTTACCTTTTGTAATAAGGTCAAGGTTATCTGCAATACTGTGATGAATCACATCTTCAATTTTATGCGTATTCGCTAGGCAGTCTGAAAGACCGTAGGTATGTTCTAAAGCAACGCTATATCCGATGTGGCCTTTTCGTAAATCAGCATCGATAATAAGTACCTTTTGACCACTGCTAGCGATAACAGCAGCGAAATTACTGGCAACAAAAGATTTACCAATGCCTGGTGAAGGACCAGTAATCATAATTACGTTGTTTTTTGCTTCCATCATTGCAAAGTGCAAACTGGTGCGCAAGGAGCGCAGGGCTTCGATTGATAGATCGGCTGGATTGACTAGTGATAATAAGGCTTGTTCGGCACTGCGTTTTTTGCCTGTTTTTCTAAGCTTGGTATAAGACTTATCAATTTTATCTTGCTGTTCCGATTTTGGAATGGTGGCATAAACCGACATACCGATTTCTTCAATTTGATCTGGGCTTTCTACGCCGCGGTGGAATGCTGCGCGAAGCAATACAAACGCTACGCTTAACATACCGCCAAGCAGAGTGGCTAATACTGCAATTAGTGGTTTCTTCGGTTTAACTGCTAAGCCGTTTGAAGCCGCCTTATCAAGAATGCGTACGTTACCTACAGTACTTGCTTTAACTATGGCAAGTTCTTGTGATTTATTAAGCAATTGAACGTAAATTTCTTGGTTTACTTGCACGTCACGAGTTAAACGCAGTACTTCACGTTGAGTTTTTGGAAGCTTTTTAATTTTGGCTTCAAGCTGATGTTTTTGTTTAAGTAATGTTTGACGTTTTTCTAGTACTGCAACATAGGCAGGGTGTTGTTTGGTAAAGCGTTGTGCTAGTTCACTTTCTTTGAATGTCAGTTCGTTAAGTTGTGATTCTAGTTCTACCATCACTTTTAACGTGGATTGCGCTTCTAAACCTAAATCTACAGATTCATTGTCTTGACGATATTTATTTAGCGCATCTTCATTGATGGTTAATTGTTGTTTAATTTCTGGCAGTTTAGTTTTTAAGAACTTGAGACTATTTTCAGCTTCAGCTGCGTTTCTGTCTACATTTTGTAGGAAGTAGTTAGTCGCAACATCGTTTAGTAGGTCAATATTTTGTTGAGAGTCTGGTCCTTCAAAACCAAAAGATAAAATACCGGATTGTTTACCACGTTCAGACACTGACAAATTAGACGCTAACCAATTGATAGCAGTGAGTTTAGAGCGTTGTGATAAGTTGAAAACCTGACCTTGTTTACCTGAAAGGTAAGAAACAAAGATAGAGAATGCAGCTTGATCGCCTGTTGCTGAGACTTGAGAAGATTTAGCTAACTCCCCCACTTTCCCTTTTAGAATCAGCTTTTCGTTAGCATCAACTAATGAGTACTCACCCGTTTGTACATTATCAAGGGTAAGTTTATAACCGTCTGTTTCTACATATTCAGGGATGTTAAATCGCTCTACTTTTATGTGCGCTTCTTTACCCAAACGCATGGCTAAGCCTTTGCCAATGACTGGTAAGTAATCAGGCGTCGCGACAGTAGTTAAGTTGAATTTATCCACTGTTTTGCTTAGAACCATGCGAGATTTAATAATCTCAATTTCTGTGGCAGCGTTAGACTCTTGAGCAAACATATCACTCAATCCTTCGCTCAGTGCTGGCATACCACTGTTTTTTTGTTCTACTTGAATTAGTGCATCTGCTTTATAAATTGGCGTCGCCAATAGTGCATAGGTCACACCTAATGCAGCAAAGATGAAAGTAGTAACAATGATGATCCACTTACCATCAAGCAACAGACCAAGCAATTTACCAAGATCGATTACGTCAGGTTGTGGAGTTTGTTGTGAACGATTTGCACGAGTGTTTTGGGTCATGAGAAATAGGTTCTAGCTCAGGTAAGTAGATTAGTAAATTTAGGTTTGAGTGGAGTGCCTTATAGGCGTTTTATCCACTCTTTTGCTGACTTATCAATTAAGCCATACACGTGTTCAAATGCTTCTAGGCTTTGCTTGTATGGATCAGGGATTTCTTTATTAATCCAATGTCCATACAGCATGGTTTTTCCGCGAGCGGCTGGGGCTAATTTAGTAATCGCATCAATATGACCTTTTTCCATTACTAGAATAAGGTCGTTATCTGCAATCATTTTAGTCGTTATTTGGCGCGCAACATGGTTAGTTAGGTCTAAATCGTTGTGTGCTGATACTGCGACAGAGTTTTCATCAGCAGGTTTATCAACTAATGCGCCCAACCCCGCAGAGGTGACGTTTTTTGCTGGCAATGCCTGCTTTAAAATCTCTTCACCAATCGGGCTACGGCAAATGTTGCCGATGCACACTACTAATATGTTGTTGAACATAAATGTAATCCTGTTGCGCTACGTTATTACCAATTATGAATTCTGACTGCTAACTCTGTTAGGTCATTCAAGCCACTAATGGTAGGCAAGATTTGGCTAACTACACGGTTGTATTGCACGATTGGCGCTGCCGTTACATACACCACATCATAGGGCTCAAGCTCAAATTCTGTGCCTGTAACTAATGCTGTTGCATCACTAATATCCAGTTGGTATACGTTTGCGACAATATGTTCAGGTCTTGGTTGTTTTCCTTGCTCAGTAAGCTGTTGATTTTTTGCTTCAAGGTCGCGCTTTTCTTCATCTGTTAACGATTGATCACGAACTTGCGCAAGATACGCTTCATGTGCTTTATCACGCTGGCCGCTACGGACTACGAATACGCCTGTTGCATTGGCCGCTAGCTCATTAATGCCACCGACTTCACTGAGAGCTTCAGTTAATGTCATACCTGAACGATCAATTTTAAGCAGTTTCGGATCTTTTACTTCGCCAAGCACAAATACCTTCTGCGCATCGTTACGAGGCACATGAATAATATCGCCTTTTCTTAGTAAACGGTTTTGGGTTAAATCGCCGTTTTGCATTAGATCATGCAAAGACAGTGTTTCTGATTTACCTTGACGCGTTAAGGTCACGTTGCGCCAATCTGCTTCGCCCGTTAGGCCACCCGCTTGATTAATGGCATCTAAAAACGTCAGTGGGATATTGGTAATTGGCTGATAACCTGGAGCGCCCACTTCGCCTGTTACATAGGCTTTTTGCGAACGAAATGCTGCGATATTGACTTCAATTTGCGGACTTTCGATATATTTAGCGAGACGCTTAGTAATGTCTTTTCGCACTTGTGAAGTGGTTTTACCTGCTACTTCTACAAAGCCAATATAAGGATAGAAGATGGTGCCATCGGCACGAACCCAGTGCCCTGCTTCTTCTGCGCTTCGGTATGAACCTGATGGGATGGTTAGTTCTGGATGATCCCAAACTGTGATATTTAGAATATCGCCACGGCCAATAATGTACTCATAATTAGCCGCTTCTGCATCTAGTACAGGGTTACTAAGAGAGTGCGCTTCCACAGCAGCAAACGACGCGTAACGATTCACAAAAGAGGGAGATAAAGGGTATACGTTAACGACGTTGACTGGAGTTTGTGCCAACTCTTGCTCAGACATTTTTGATTCGTCTGGCGTAGTGTTAATTACTTGCTTATTGTCTAAATCGACAGTTGAGCCCGGCATAGTACAGCCTGAGATGGCTAGCAATGTTGCCAAAGGCAAGACTGTTTTAAAGATTGGTTTCATAATTAATGGCTTACAGGCAAATAAGTCTATTTCGGGTTGCGATATAGTACAGGAAAAATGACAGTTTGGGTACGCTACCGCCCAGAGGATTATTCGAAATTCCACGATTCGGTAGTGTTATTAAATTGTTGTATCTTTGATTTGCTGGCTCTTGATTTTTACAGAACGATAGGTGACTGAGTCACGCCAATTAGTAATACAAGTTAAATGCATACAATAAGATTTATATCTTGTGTATGTATTACGCCACAAAAACTAACTTAAAGTATTGATCTGAGGCAACAACTATTTTGTATGCTTTGTAAATGACTTTTTACCCATGAAATAAATCAATAATAAAACTGAAATTTACTACTAATACAATAACTTAAGCGACATAAATATCATTAAGTCAGCTTTATTAGCCTTAGCACCATCACTGCATAATTATGCAAGAAATGATATTTAGTTCACGTGCCTCATTTTATAGAAAATGTGTTTCATAAAGATGACACAGCTATAAATTGTAATACTTTATAAAGGTCAGTGTACTCCCAAAGCACTAGTTTTTTCAACATAACCTACAAAGTTTAAAAAATTAATACATCGAATTAAATCGTAGATCACAAAACGAAATGTAATCTTCTGTCTACATGAGTATGCGCCCATATCACCTTGCTTCTTTCAACTCGATTTTTAATCCCAAAACCCACTTTTATATTTCAAAATGTAACCTACCGGTGCGCCATTCCTACCTTGGCATAACGGTTAGCCAATATCGCACAATAGAAAATTTGAATCGGGTGATACAGCATGATCGGCAGTAAAATCATGCCTAAGTTTGGATTATGCGCAAAAATCACTTTTGCCATCGGGATGCCTGCGGCTAGGGTCTTTTTCGAGCCGCAAAAAACGGCTGCCACTTCGTCTTGATGGGCAAAGCCGACTTTTCTTGCGCCCCATTGAATGGCGTGCACCATGACCACCAGCATTAGGAAGCAAATCACGATTGAAGCGATGAGCAATGGCAGTGAAAAGTCGCTCCATATGCCGTGTTCAATAGAATCACAGAATGCGCTGTAAACAATAGTAAGGATGACGTACTTATCTAGCTTGTTGACCACGCTTTTGTGTTTTTGTGTCCACTGTAACAACCAAGGGCGTAGCAGTTGGCCTAACACCATAGGCAATAGCAACATCTTAGAAATTGAGATGACGGAATCTAATAGGTTGAGGTCGGCCCCTTCCATTCCCATAAATGCTTGAATAAGCAGTGGCGTGATAAATACACCTAAGATACTGGATAACGAAGCGTTAAAAATAGCGCCCGGGAGATTGCCTTTGCCAATTGAGGTCATGGCAACTGAAGAAGAAATTGTGCTCGGGAGTACAAACAGATAACAGAAACCAAAAGCGAGCGCTGCGGGCATGTAGGCTAACATTCCTTTGCCGAACACAAGCCATAACAATGGATAGGCAACAAAGGTGGCGCACTGCACATAGATATGAAGTTTCCAGTTGGTTACACCATCGGAAATGGCTTTTGGCGATAAACCTAAGCCATGCAAAAAGAATACTAACGCGATGCCTAGAACAGTAATGGTATCAAGGTGCAGCACTCCGCCGCTTTTACCCCAATCAGGAGTCAATATGGCTAGCGCTATCGCCAGGACCATACCAATTAGAAACCACTCTTTCTTAAGCTTGCTTTGAAAATCCATCTTGCACTTCTCAAGTTGTCCATTTTATGAAAACGCACACGATGTTAACTAGTTTCGTTTTTTTTAGCTACAAAAAAAGTTAAAATTATTGATTACATTAAACGCCGACTCGATGTTCGTATTCCACCACCACTTGGTTACCATCGACATACACATTGCGAATGTCGCCATCAACGGACATTCTTGAACATAAGGTAATGACACTGTTTTCTACCGTCACATTCGCTCTTAATGACGGAATAGCGTAACTCGCATCCACCTTTAAATATTCGCAAAAGCGTGTCACAAACGGATAGGTCAGCGTTGCTCTGCCACGCAACAGTTGTCCAAACTCGGCCTGCGATACACCTAGTTTTCTTGAGATATCCATTTGCGTTAAACGCATTTTGGCTTTTTGTGACATCCAAGTGTCGTAAAGGGCGGTTCGGTCTTGTTCGGTAAATTCCATTGTGCTGTTCAGAGTCTATTTCAGTTGCCAATAGTGTCGCTTATGCACAAAGTTGATTGTCAAATCAGCGTTAGCGGAATGTAAGAGGAAGACAAGATGTGAAGGGAACCGGTTCTGGAATGACTATCCCAGAACCTTGCTTGAAGATTTAGGCTTTGGCTGTTTTCTGTTGATAGGCCGCCATCACTTGTTCAACGTTCTCTTGATAATCCGCCAACCCTTTTGCTCTAAGATCGCAGGCAGGGCAATCGCCACAACCTGAACCAACAATGCCGTTGTAACAGGTTAAGGTGTGATCTCGCACCATCTCAAGAGCGTTGTAGCTATCAGCCATTGCCCATGTTTCGGCTTTATTGAGCCACATAAGTGGAGTGTTGACCTGCAACGGGTAATCCATACCTTGCGCTAACGCCGAGTTCATGGTTTTGACAAACTCATCGCGGCAATCTGGGTAGCCAGAAAAGTCGGTTTCACATACACCAGTAATCAAGGTTTTTGCGCCTACTTGATAAGCGTAAATCCCCGCTAGGGTAAGAAAGAGAATATTTCGCCCAGGCACAAATGAGTTTGGCAGGCCATTCTCGGCCAATTCATGGGACACAGGAATATCATCACGAGTTAAAGAGCTGACCGCCAATTCATTAAGAAGCGTAACATCCATGACTTTGTGCGCGGTTACGCTCAATTGTTTTGCTAAGCTTTTAGCCACTTCAATTTCTTGACGGTGGCGCTGCCCGTAGTCATAAGTGATGGCATGTACTTCATCATATTGAGTTAAGGCTTGCACAAGGCATGTGGTTGAGTCTTGGCCTCCACTGAAAATAACGACGGCTTTATTCATGGTTTAGTCTTCCTGCTGATATTGAGTCGATCGCGCACAATCTAACAAATTTGTGTGATAAAACAAATTTATACTTCAAGTTCCCAAAGTCAATCCGACTAATGATAAACTCACTTAAAATAATAAACATTAGGTAAGTAAACCATGGAAAAAACGACCCGCACCATGAACAAGCAAAAGCACGTTGCGCTTGTTGCTCACGACCATTACAAGCAAGAGTTATTGCAGTGGACGATTGAAAATAAAGAAAAACTGGCCAAGCATTCTCTGTACGCCACTGGTACTACTGGTCACTTGCTAAGCCGTGAAACAGGCCTAGAAATTAAAAGTTTGATGAGCGGCCCTATGGGTGGCGACCAGCAATTAGGCTCTTTAATTGCTGAAGGCAAAATTGATGTGATGATCTTTTTTTGGGATCCACTGAATGCTGCGCCGCATGATCCAGATGTAAAAGCTCTACTGCGTATTGCCAGCGTATGGAATATCCCAGTAGCCACCAACCGCGCGACCGCTCGCTTCTTGTTTGATTCGCCTTTGATTGACGAAGAAGTCGAGATCAAAATCCCTGATTATCAAAGCTATTTAGAAAAACGCATGTAATCAACTATTTTTCAAAGCGTTATAAACTCAAAAACCTCGGAGATAACTCCATTACGGAAGCTATTTTCGAGGTTCTTTTTTGTAGGTTAGCTAATTACAGATAATCAGTGACAGTTACTCTACAAAGATATTGGCATCAATTTCTGTATCTTCTTCATAAGGCTCTGGCTGTGATTTCTTGCGCTTCCTGTCATTACTGGTGCCAGCACGGTTTTCTGCAATGTCGACGGTTAAATATTCGGAAAATGAGCCAATCACGAAGCTTTTAAATGCATACAACGAAGACAAATGCCCGCGATAGCCCAAGTAGCTTGCGCCAAGCACTATCGCCAATAGTAGTATCACTTTGAAGTTCATCTTTGCCGCCTTGCTACCTTGTTGTTGGTTTCCCTGCATACAGTGTAGTCATTCACGGCAATCATTTTAAAAAATGGTTACTTTTTCTTCACCGCATAATTGCCTTCTAACAATTCGGTGGCAAAGACGGATGGCTGCAAGTCGTAGCTAACAATCACTTCTTGTTTAGCGCGAGTTAATGCTACATAAAAGAGGCGTCTTTCTTCGGCGAACGGGAAGCTATCGCTGTTTGATTTCAATGCCACATCCAAATGCGGGGCTCGCTCTTTTTGCGGGAAGTTATTTTCATTCACCCCCATCAATAGCACGATATCGGCTTCTTTGCCTTTACTGGCATGACATGTCATGAAGGTCAGTTGCAAATTTTCGTAGTGGCTCTGCCATTGTTCAAATAGCGCCGGTTTATCTTTATGAGTACGCCCTAACACCAATACCGACAACGGTTTGTGGGTGTTGTTGATGCGTTGCAGAGTTTTCTCAAGCTTAGCTTCGGCAATCACCGATACCGCTTTTTGTTTCTGCTGTTTGTGCGCGGTTAACGTTTTTGTCAGTTGCTGAGGGTTTTGCACGATAAACTCACCCGCCACATCGGCAATCTGTGAGTTAAAGCGATACGTGGTATCTAAATAATGCGTCGTAGCATGTGGGAAACGCTCACTAAAGCGAGTGGTTAAATCAACATCAGAGCCGGCAAATTGGTAAATCGACTGCCAATCATCGCCAACGGCAAACAAAGAGCGGCGCCCCTCTTCACATGGCTGATTCACTATAGCTTCAACTAACGCCAAGCGTGCCGGAGAAATATCTTGGTATTCGTCGACCATCAAATAACGCCACGGCGCTTTGAAACGTTTTTTGCTCACATAGCTAGTGGCTTTTTCAATCATAGAGTGAAAATCAAGCTCACCTTGGTCTTTCAAGTATTGCTTCCATGCTTGATAACACGGCCACACTAGTTGTAACTCGCTGTTAAGGCGCGAATATTCAGGGTGCTCCACCAACTGTTGTTGGATGGTTTTCTTGGTCACACTCATGGCGCACAGCTGATCTACTTGTTGATCAAGCCACGAGATTAATTTGGGGTTTTCAAACTGGCTGTTTAACTCAACATCGCCTTTTAAGAACGCAATAGGCCACAAGGATAAGTGTTTTTTCCAGCGATTAAAGTTGGTGCTATTGGTCCAGTGCTCTTTAAGCCACATGGCGCACCACTGCTGTTTTTGATTGGCTTCATACGCCAAAGAGGTCACTTTAGCGGGCTGACCTTCAACTTGCTCAATGATCTGCAAGGCCATTTTATGGAAGGTACTGACGTTAACCTTTTGCGAGGTCACACCAATTTTATCGGATAAACGCTCAGCAATTTCAGTGGCCGCATCTTTACCAAAGGCCAGTAAGGCAATTTCTTCGGCTTGCGCTTGATGGCTTTGCAGTAAGTACGCCACTCTTGCCATTAATACGCTTGTTTTACCAGTACCTGCGCCGGCTAACACCAAGTTGTGGTCGTTATTTAACAGCACAGAGATTTGTTGCGATTCATTCAGTGGCGAATTCTCAATTTGATTGAACAGCACTTGCCAGTTTTTCACTTCGTTGACTAGCCAATGCTGATTACGCTCTTTTACCGCGTCGCCATCCGGAGCTAGCCATGCATTGATCTCTTGCATGCCATCGGCCATACGCTGGGTTGCGTCAGTAAGGCTAATGTCCATTTCCACTAAATCGTTACGCACCATCTCTTGCCATGCTAACCATTGCGAGTTGGCTAAATAAGCAGGCTGTTTTAATAGCAGTTGCAGTTTTTGATGCCACTTAGGCAAATAAAGATTAAGTTGACGGCATTGCAGGCGGTGCCATTTCTCGTAGTATTGCACTGCGGTGCGACCAAATGCTTTGGCTTTGCCCCAAGGCAGTCCTTGAATTTGCCAAGCACTTTGCCAGGTTTCACCATCGGCATCCTCTTGTTGATGGCCAAAGAAGGTAATGCTTCCCCATACCACGCCGCGTTCAATTGCGGTTTTACCGCTCCATTCAGAAAAAGGGATAGATGTTTGATTCTCTGGAGAGGTCAGAATTAACTGATCTTTTTCGAGCTTGATATCAAAGTATTCATCTTGTAGAAAAAACTGAGCTGATGGGGTTGCTTGCAACTGCATGTGAACTTTCTTGTCCTTGAGAATGGATTGAACCGCTCCAGTTTACTATGTTTCTGCGATACTTATCCAGAGAGATACTGGATTGCAAACTAGGTTCTATTATCTTGCCTGTTAGTATAGGCACTAGAACTTGCTACATAGAAGCCACTTTGTCGGGTGCAAAATTGCTAAAGCCTGTGTAAAGTACGCCTATATAACAAAAGGTTAGCCTGAATGTCAGCAAATACGCTACTCACTTTTCGCCAAATATGGGCGAGTAAAACCATCAATTACAGCCTACTGATTTTAGTCACCATGTTAGGTGTGGTAGTGCCTTGTTGGTATATGGAACAATATACGGCGATTACGCCCTTGGTGTTAGGGGTAATTGCCGCCGCATTGGCCGAGACCGATGATAACTTTTGGGGCCGATTTAAAGCCTTAATGCTGACCTTTATCTGTTTTGCCATTGCCAGTTTGTCTATCGAAATTCTCTACCCCTACCCGTTATTTTTTGGCATTGGGCTATTTTTCTCAACCTTTGCTTTTATTATGCTCGGCGCAATTGGCACTCGTTACGCTAGCATCGCGTTCGGCTCTTTGTTAATTGCGATTTATACTATGCTCGGTGCAAGCGAAAGCAGCAGTATTTTTACCCAACCGATCATGTTGTTAACGGGCGCGGCTTGGTATTACTTCTTATCATTGCTCTGGCAAAGCTTTTGGCCCATGCAACCGGTGCAACTGAGCTTAGCGCAAACTTTTCAGCAACTTTCATTTTATTTAAACGCTAAGAGCAGTCGTTTCCACCCTTCTATTGGCAATCATTCACAGCCCATGCGTCTTGAAGAAGCACGCTTAAACGCCAACATTGTTGAAGCGTTAGAACTGTGCCGCCATACCTTTATAAAACGTTCCAAAAAAGGGCATGTGAACGGCCCAAATGATCGTTTTTTACGCATCTACTTTTTGGCGCAAGATATTCATGAACGCTTAAGCTCTAGCCATTATCGTTACCATGATTTTGCCGCACACTTTGAACGCTCAGATGTGTTGTTTCGTTTTAAGCATTTGTTGCAAACCTATGCTCAAGAATGCCAACAAATAGCCGAAGCTACACGCTTAAATCAGCCTTATGTGCGCAGTGAAAACTCGGTCTTTGCCTTAGATGAATTGCAAGGGGCGATGACTCACCTTAAACAGCAAAATAATCCCGATTGGCAACAGCCATTAAGACAATTGCAATATTTATTTGATAACTTATGCACCGTTGATCGCCTGCTGAACAACATCAATAACCCTAATGCACAGCCCAATGACAATGTGCTAGAAGATAAAACCGCTTATACCGCCAAACAAATGTGGCAGCGTATTCGCGATAATATCTCACCTTCGTCGATATTGTTTCGGCATGCGGCGCGTATGTCCATTGCCTTAACTTTGGGCTACGCCATTATTGAACTGTTTTCTATTGATCACGGCTTTTGGATTTTGCTAACCACTTTGTTTGTTTGTCAGCCCAATTTTAGCTCCACCAAACAAAAGCTATTTCACCGCATCAGTGGCACCTTTGCTGGGTTAATTATTGGCGTCATCATGCTGACCTTTATCCCAGACGTGCAAGGGCAGTTATTTGTCATTGTGTTATCCAGCGTGCTGTTTTTCGCGTTCCGCTTACAAAATTACGCCTACGCAACTGCGGTTATTACGGTACTGGTACTGTTTTTATTCTCGCAACTGGGGGCAGGTTATGCGGTTATTCTGCCGCGCTTAGTGGATACCTTAATTGGCAGTGTTCTCGCCGTTGGCGCAGTGTATTTTATTATGCCGGATTGGCAAGCGAAGAAGATCCCATCGCTAATGGCTAATTCCATTGCCGCCAATGACCGCTATTTGGGGCAGATTATTGCCCAGTATCGGGTAGGTAAAACCGATGATCTGACTTATCGCATTGCAAGGCGCGCCGCTCACAGTCACGATGCAAACCTTGGCGCCGCTATCAGTAATATGTTGGCAGAGCCGGGAAAACATCGCTATGCGGTTGATGAGAGCTTTCGTTTTTTAACCCTTAGTCATGCACTGCTGAGCTATGTGTCCGCCCTTGGCGCACACCGCACTTTAATTAACGATGCCGTTACCCATAAATTGGTGATTGATGCATATCAGGAAATTCATGTTAAGCTCGACGCTATTGATAAGGCGCTCAGGGATGAAGCATTTGACCCTCAAGTGTTCGATACCAATCATATTCAACACAAATTGTCACAATGGCGTGAGAGCGACGGCACATCTGCACAGATGATCTTGCAACAATTGCATTTGATCCACAGAATGTTGCCAGAGATAAAAACTCTCAGCCAAACATTTTCAAAATCCAAATAGGTTTGATACCTAAAACTATAGAGAAGCTCTATGTACAAGAAAATTTTGCTAACTGGACTAGCACTGTCATTTACGGCACCTGTGCTAGCCGACGTTAAAATCGACCTACCAGAACACGTAGATTTACTGCTTGTAAATGGCGCAGAACCGAATGTGGATGGTGGCTTTTTCTCATCAAACTCAACCGTTACTTTGCCAGACGGCGAAAACCAAATTGTGTTTCGTTACGAGCCAACCTTTAAACAAGGTCAAGACTTTGAAAAAATGAGCTCTGATGTGATCGTGGCAAAATTTACCGCTGACAACCAAGAGCTGACTTTCCAATTCCCGAAATACCGCAACATTCGTGAAGCACAAAAATTTGATAAAAACCCTGACTGGGCATTAATTGATGAGTCTGGCGATAAAGTGGCGTTTGCTCAAGATAAGCTGATTCACCATGGCGTGCAGTTTGGTCGTGATTTTGCCACTGAAGTCATGAAGTTCAATACCACCGACAGCGCAGCCGCCATTGCCACTAGCAACAGCCTAGCGTATGCCGCAGTTACCGCAGCGCAAGCTTCAGGTACAGAAGTTGCAGTAGTACCTGTGGCGAGCAAAACTGACAACGCAACCGCGAGCACGGCAAACGCAGTATCAGCGACCACTGAAGAAGAAATGCTGATGTTTTGGTACAACAAAGCGGATGACGCCACTAAAGCGCGCTTTAAAGCATACGTAAATAGCCAAAAATAGAGACCACTCTCGCACTTCAAGGTGAAATTTAGCTAAACCGTTAAATTTCACCTTATCCCTCTACCTTCATCTTATTGAAATATCTTAATATTACCCTAACAAATACGCCAAATTATTGGTTTTGTATTTTTGATAAGTTAATGATCTTATAGGGTAAATTGAGAATGGACTCAATAAAAACAGTTGTAGATAAACACACTCACCAAGCCTCCCCCATTTTAGACCTTATTGTTGTGGGAGGTGGCATCAACGGCGTGGGTATTGCCACAGATGCCGTTAGCCGAGGTTTGTCTACTGCCCTATTTGAAGCCAAAGATTTTGCCAGTGCTACGTCATCGGCCAGCTCTAAACTTATTCACGGCGGTTTGCGCTATCTTGAGCATTATGAGTTCCGCTTGGTCTCTGAAGCTCTTGCTGAACGTGAAGTAATCCTTAAAAAAGCGCCACACATTGCCAAACCGATGCGCTTTCGTCTGCCCCATCGCCCTTACTTACGCCCTGCTTGGATGATACGTGCGGGCATGTATCTTTATGACTATCTTGGCAAACGAAACTCTCTACCTGCATCGCGTAAAATCTCCTTTGCTAATGAAGATGTCTTGCACAACGACTTTAGCGTCGGCTTTGAATACTCTGATTGCTGGGTGGATGATGCACGACTGGTGCTGTTAAATGCGATGCAAGCACAGCAAAATGGCGCTGAAATTAACAACTACTGCACCGCCGTCTCTGCCTCACAACAAGATGGCATTTGGACAGTGCAATTATTGGATCATAGAACGGGACAAACCTTTACACGCCACAGCCGAGCGTTAGTCAATGCTACTGGACCTTGGGTGAAAAGCTTCATCACTGAAAGTTTGCACAGTGAATCGCCAATGGGGATTCGTTTAATCAAAGGCTCGCACATCATAGTGCCTAAAATCTACCCGCAAGATCACGCTTATATCTTACAAAACCAAGACGGACGCATTGTATTTACCATTCCTTATTTGGATAAATACACTTTGATTGGCACTACCGATGAAGAATATAAAGGCAACCCGCGCCACGTTGCCATTAACAATGGCGAAATAGACTATTTATTAAATGTGGTGCGCGAGCACTTTATCAATGCCCCAAACAAGCAAGATATTTTAGCCACCTTTAGCGGCGTGAGGCCCTTGTGTGATGACGAATCGGACTCGCCACAAGCCATCACCCGTGATTACACTTTGACTGTGCAACATGCCTCTCTCGATAACAGTCAAAGCAATGCGCCGTTTAGCGCGCCACTATTGTCGGTATTTGGAGGCAAGCTCACCACCTATCGAAAACTCGCCAATGCCGCATTCGAGAAGCTAGCGCCATTCTTCCCAGAAATGACCAACAGCACTACCAAAGCTAGCTTACTGCCCGGCGCAGAAGACTTTGATCATCAAACACTTTTGACGCAATTACAGCAAAAATGGCCAAATGCTCAGCAAAGCATGCTAAAGCGTTGGATAAGCAGTTATGGCTCACGAGCACTTATGATTGGTGCGCAAACCCCTGAACTTGGACAGCGCTTTGCTAAGCAGTTATTTGCAGCTGAAGTTGACTACTTAATAGTACATGAGTTTGCCTTAAATAGTGATGACATCCTCTATCGACGCACTAAGCTGTATCTAGAAATGAGCGCTGATGAAATCAAAGCACTGGAACGTTATCTGCAAAATGAACACTATAACTAGCAACAGGTAATTGCTCCTCAACTTGATCTTATTGCAACGCTTGCAATACTTCCCTTTCCCCACTGAATGCTCAAACGCATGCCCTTTTATACCCTAAAAGGGCTATTTACAAGATAGACTTTCTATGTGCAATAAATAGAAATATCTATATGCATCAAGCACTAAGCATTGATTAGCATAGCTATTTACCAGTAGTTAGGCTGTTCACTGATCACGCTTATAGTCAAGAAAATGCCCCTTTAATTTTCCGTACAGAAATTAAAAGTAAGTGTGCACTTTTTCGCATATGAAACCTTAAAAATAGAGCTTATAGTCTAGCCCCTTAAATTCTCATCGATATAAACGTTATTCAACTGGATGGTCATGAAGAAATATATTAAAGGTTATATTACCGCTATCATTTTGCTTGCCGTTGCAGGTGGACTGGCATATTACTGGCATTACAGCGATCTTCACCCTTCCACAGAAAATGCCTACGTTCACGGTAAAACCGTCTCTGTTGCTCCCCTTGTACAAGGTCGCATCACTAAAATTTCAGTGGATGACTTCCAGTTTGTGCATATGGGCGATCATTTAATTTCTGTCGATTCACAGCCTTATCAAATTGCCGTAAAAGAAGCGCAAGCAACTTATCAAGCGGCGCTGCAGCAAAACAAATCTCAAGAATCTGGCGTTAATGCCGCTATTGCTCAACTTAACGAAGCAAAAGCGAACCTATTGAACGCACAAAAAACCTATAAACGAACTCAAGTGTTGGTTAAAAAGCATCTAGTGCCAATTCAGCAAGCCGATACTGACCGCACTAAACTTGCCGATGCTCAAGCTCGTTTGCATGCCGCGCAAGCTTCATTACAACAAGCTATTGATACTCAAGGTGGTAAAGGCGAGGCGTCTGCCGCTGTACAACAAGCTGCTGCGCATCTAGCAAAAGCGGAACTTGACTTAAGCTACACCGAAATTAGCGCACCTTTTGATGGCTATGTGGGTGATGTGAAAACACACCTAGGGACATTTGTCTCAACGGGACAGCCACTATTTCCTATCGTGAAGCAATACAGCCAGTGGATTCAAGCCAACTTTAAAGAATCACAAATGCCCCGTCTTGCTGAAGGCCAATTAGTTGAAATCACGGTCGATATGTACCCTGATGAAGTTTGGCACGGCAAGCTAGTAAAAATCTCACCAGCAAGTGGCAGCAGTTTTTCTTTACTTCCTCCAGAAAATGCCACTGGCAACTGGGTGAAAATCGGTCAGCGTTTCCCTGTGAAAATTGAAATTACCGACGATTTAACCAACAAACCTATTTTAAGAATCGGCTCTAGTACCCAAGTCACCGTGGATACGACGGCTGGAGAATAGTCGTGGAAAACATCACGCCTTTTAAACGCACTATGATTGTGATTGCGGTAATGACCTCCGCAATCATGGTGCTGCTGGACATGACGATTGCCAACGTTGCCTTGCCACAGATGCAAGGCGCACTTGGCGCAACCTCCGATACCATCACTTGGGTATTAACCGCCTATACCATGGCAGAAGCCATTTTCATCCCTCTGACGAGCTACTTTTCCAGCAAACTGGGCGAGCGACGTCTGCTTATTGTGGCAGTATCGGGCTTTATGGTGTCGTCCATTTTATGTGGTCAGGCACAATCCATTGAAGCTATGGTGCTGTTTCGTATTATTCAGGGTATGTTTGGCGCGGTGGTTATTCCATTGTCACAATCACTGCTGATTGCGGTTTTTCCAAGCCATGAGCGCGGCAAAGCCATGTCGATCTTTAGTATTGGTATCTTGCTTGGCCCTATCTTAGGCCCAACACTAGGCGGTTTGATTACGCAAAATATGAACTGGCGCTGGGTGTTTTATGTCAACGTCCCAGTGGGTCTGTTTTGTTTAACCATGATCTACCTGTTTGTGAAAACTTCCAACAAACGTGAAGCGGTCATTGACTGGCCTACTATGATTTCAATGGCGGTCGGTATCGGCATGCTACAAATGGTATTAGACCAAGGCAACCAACTGGATTGGTTTGAATCACGCACTATTCAAGCCAGCATTATCATTGCCTTTGTGGGGATTGCCTACTTTGTGCGTCGCAGTTTTAAAACCCGTAGCCCAGTTGCGCCCATTTGGATGCTAAGCAATCGAAATTTAGCCTTAGGCTCATTGATGATGGCCATCTTTGCCAGCGCCCTATTTGGCCTCACCGCACAACTGCCGATGATGCTAGAAGGCGTACTTAACTACCCAGTAGACACTACCGGCTTGTTGATGGCACCGCGCGGCATTGCGGCGGCAATTACCTTGATTGCTACGGCTAAGTTTATGAACAACGGTCGTTTAAAATGGATGGTCGCCTCTGGCGCTATCTTATGTGGTATTGCCGGGCTAATCATGTCGGCATACTCAGAAAACATCGACTTTTACTGGCTGATTTTACCGGCATTGATTCAAGGTTGTGGCATGGGACTAGTGTTCTCTAGCCTATCGTCGATTGCTTATACCACTTTGAAACCCGATCAAGGCGTGGCAGGAGCGAGTATTTTCAACCTATTTAGAACCATAGGTAGCTCGTTTGGTATTTCGATTGCCACTACCTATCAGTTTAGAAGCTCACAAGAAGAATGGAACTCACTGGGTCAAGCGATTAACCCCTATAACCCCAACCTACAACAGTGGTTGGCAGAAACGGGACAAAAAATCACAGATCCAATGACACAAACCATCTTGCAAGAACAAGTGCACAAACAAGCAGAGATCATCGCCTTTGTGCATACTTTTACCTTTATCACGGCAATGTTTGTGTTGATCATACCTTTGCTGTTCTTGCTTAAGATTCCTAAGCAAGCTATTGGTAAAGCAGGTGGTGCGCCAGCGCACTAAGGGTTTTATCTATTATCTTGCTTGCTATTTAACAAGTTCTTCATCTCATTGCTTAAATAGTCTTGTAAGTCATGTTAAAACGAACTAATATTGAGTTGTAGATATAAGGCGGTAGAGGCATCCCCTTGTAAAATAGTATCAACCTCAACGGATGAGTGGCGGTAGAGGCATCCCCACATAAAATAGTATCAACCTCAATTGATTAATCTACATAAAAAAGCCCCTTCATTGGGGCTTTTTTGTATGTAAAGGAAAAAGATGGATATAAGAACATTAAAACCAGACTCTTATGACAAACTATCTAAAGATAGGCCTCAAGTGCTAGAAAAAAACCGTGGCTATGGAATTGTATCAATTACTATCGATACCCTTACCTATGCGATACCTCTACGCAGCAATATGAACCATAGCAATGGATTCAAAACTATTTCCATGAAACGTGGAAATAAACTGATCTGGAATGGCCTTGATTACTCTAAGGCACTAGTTGTTAAACAAGATGATATTGAAAAAACCGCTTTCAAACTCAGAGAGCAGAAAGAATTTAATAAAATTCAATTAAATAAAGAGAAGATTCAAACTGAATTTGAAAAATATGTATCTGCTTATCTTGAGTGCGTCAAGAAAGGTACTAGTACTAAAGATAAACGATTTATTTTCAGTACATTACAATACTTTCATTCAGAACTAGGGATTGAGCTAGGAAAATAGTACCTTTTTCATTGTCTGATGTATTTTATTTCTAAGCGCTAAATTTGGACGATGGATATAACGCATGCGTCCAAAATTACCGTGTACGAAGTCATTAATATCCCATATCCATTTTTTGATCTAGTTCGGATAATTCTGCAAGACTCGTGAGTCTGTTTTCTTCTAAACGGTTTTTATATTCCATAAGATCGGCGTACGCGACCTTTCTACGATTGCCCGTGCGACTAAACGGAATTTCTTTTGCATCAAGAAGCTTAATAAATGTAGGTCTAGACATATTTAGCATATCCGCACCTTCTTGTGTTGTAAGTTCTGCATGAATAGGAGTAATGCTGACAGAGTTCCCTTGCCCTAATTGAGTAAGCACTTCTATCATCATGTTTAACGCACTTGATGGAATAGTGACTTCATGAGTCTTACCTGACTTGTCGACCACATTAATTCTTTGAGCCTCACCATTCGCTTCTATAACGGCAGACAACTCTTGACTACCAAGCTTAGCCAGTGCAATTTCTTCAGCGCTTGGCAATTTTGTAGCAGTATTCATCCTATTTCTCTCTAGTCTTTGATTTCAAACTATACAAATCTGTATATGACAATAGTATCGGAAACAATCAACTGAAAGTCAATATTCGAAATATTCGAAAAACGAAGCACCGCATTATTTGAGTTTTTAGGAGTAGCGTAGGAAAACACCTCTGAACAAAGCACAATTTTCCTACAAATTAATTACTAGGGTGGATATCACTCACACCCGCCCCACTTCTTTCTAGACTCTGCTACCATAGCCACAATAATACCAATCACACTAAGTAAGTGATCAGAGCTAGCGCAGGAAAAATGCTCGAGAACAAGGCAGAATTTTTTGATTAGTAGTTATTCTACAATCAAAAATTCTAACGCCGTTATCGAGCATTTTAACAAGCTAGAATGACCAGTTATTTAGTACGATTGGTATAAGTATCTGATTACTAAAATCATTAAAGGTCTCCATGAAAGAATCCATCTTAATCACAGGTTGCAGTAGTGGCATTGGCTATCATTGTGCGGTGCAGTTGCATCAGACGGGTTATAAGGTCATTGCCAGTTGTCGCAATCTGGCAGATGTGGCGCGCTTGCAAGGGCAAGGGCTGCACTGTGTACAACTGGATGTGACTGACAGTGCTTCCATTCATCAGGCTATTGCTCAGGCGCTAACCTTATGTGATGGCAAAATTGATGTGCTGTTTAATAATGCCGCTTATGGTCAATGTGGCGCGCTGGAGGATCTGCCGACTCAGGCACTGCGTGCGCAATTAGAAACCAATTTGTTTGGCTGGCATGAGCTGACCAAGGCGATTATTCCGCTGATGCTGGCGCAAGGCGGTGGCAAAATTATTCAAAACAGTTCAGTGCTCGGCTTAGTGGCAATGAAATATCGCGGCGCTTATAACACCAGCAAATTTGCTTTGGAAGGTTATACCGATACTCTGCGTTTAGAGTTGATGGATACGCCTATTTCGGTGAGCTTGATAGAGCCTGGGCCAATTGTCAGTAAATTTCGAGAAAATGCGTTGCATGCTTTTGAAAATACTATTGATATTGCCCACTCTCGCCATCAGAAAAACTATCAAAATACCATTGATAGATTAGGCAAAGCATCGCCTAGCAATCGCTTTACTCTGCCGCCAGAGGCGGTGCTTAAACCGGTACAAAAAATACTAAGCAGTGCTAAGCCAAAGGCGCGCTATTACGTCACTCAGCCTACCTATATATTTGGTTTTTTGCGCCGTGTTTTACCCACTGCATGGCTTGATAAGCTATTGGTGAAAAGCGACTGATTACAGGTCAAGCTAGCTATTCGCCTAGCCATAACGGCTGATTAGGATCCTCTTGCTCGCACCAGTTAATATCTTGCCTTGCTTCTAAATACAGTTGCACGCCATGATAAAGCTGAAAGGCAATTACGCCGCCTAGATGTTCATGCTCATCAAAAAACGCATCTTCGCATTGTTGCAACTGGGCAAGAGTGCGAATGTTGCGGCTCATCACCCATACAATCGCTTCAGGCTGAGCCGTTTCACCTTGAATGCTCACTTCGCGCACATCTTCTACACAAACCGCTTTTACTGCCAATAATGGTGATGTTTGGCTGTTATCACGGAAAATAGCGTCTTTATCAGACTGTTGCAGGGCAATTTCAGCTAGCACTTGCTCAGCTTGCCTCTTAGTAATTGAGGGATATAAACGGGCAATGCGCAATGCGTATGCAAGTTGATTTTGACCTAATAGCGCCACTAACTCATCAAATAAGTGCTTGTTAAGTGATTCTGATTTTTGATAAAAATCCACCGCGGTTTGAAAATTGATAAAACGCGCACCATCAAATTCAAATCCGTAGCTATCGTCAATAATATCCAGCGGCACGCCATTGAGCGCCAAAGGCCAGCCCGAAAAATCCACGCGCCCTTTGGCAATTTCGTACATCATCCAAGCGCTATCAGTGAAGCCTTTAAATGAAGTGCCTTCTAACTGAGTTTCAGCAAGCTCTTGTTTGGTCCAGTTCACGCCTATGCCTAAATGCTTGGCGTAACGCTTCATCAAGGTGTTGGTCACTTGCAACTGTAAATCCCAAACCGAATCGGTCACACAACTGCTAGCGATGGTTTTACACTCTTGGCAAGCCGGTAATTGCAATGGGGTATGCGCCAGCACAGCCGACGCTCTACTTGGGAAATTAACAGCCGCATTGCTCGGCTCACCGCAGAACCAACAAGTATGTCGATAATTAAAAGGGATATCGATAGCTTCATAATTTAGCATGTTGATGATTCCAGAACTTGTTGTAATACTTGCAAAAATTTATCTTCTATTATCGGTTTAACTAACACAGCATTGGCGCCCGCAGACATAAAGGCCTGCTCGGTAGATTGATAACCATCGGCGGTACACGCCACCACTGGTGTAGTAATATTCAATTCTTCGCGCAGCTTTTTGGTCACTTCAATGCCGTCCATTTTCGGCATTTGATTGTCCATGAGTATCAAATCATAACGTTGCGATTGTACCTTGGCGATCGCTTGCAAGCCATCGGTAACCCAATCAAACTCTAAGCCATGCTTTTTACCTAATGCTTGCACAACAAAAGCATTGGTTTTGTTATCTTCCACCAGCAAGATGCGTAAATTACGATTGATTAGGCTAGGTTGAGTAGCGCATGCTGGCAGCTCGGACGCTGTATCGAGCAGGGCTTTATTCGATAACATTTCGATAGGGAGCACCACAGAAAAACAGCTGCCATTGCCTAGCTGACTGTCTACTTTAATACTGCCATTTAAGTGGCTAACCAAGCTTTTTACGATACTCAGCCCCAAACCGCTACCGCCATATTCTCGGCTAATGTTGACATCGGCTTGAGTAAAGGATGAAAATACCGATTCTAGTTTATCTTGCGCAATACCAATCCCGGTATCGGTCACCATAAAGCACAACAGGGCTCTATTTCCCAATTGATTACGCAGTTCAACATCCACCACTACTGCACCTTTGGCGGTAAATTTAATGGCATTGGTCAATAAGTTTAAAAAGATTTGCGTCAGACGCATTTGGTCGCTTTTTACCATTATTTCGCCATCAAAGTGCTTATTGACTACAAAGTTTAACGATTTTTGCTGACAACTTGGCTTGGCAAAAGAGGTTACTGTCTCTAATACCTGGTTAAGAGAGAAGTTACTGTACTCAATGATCTCCCCGCCCTTATCTATGCGAGAAAAATCCAAAATATCATTGAGCAGATTAAGTAAGTGTTCACTACTTTGATAAAGCACCTGCGTTTGCTGTTTTTGTTCATCGGAATTGGCGTTGTCTTTAAGCAGTTGCGCCATGCCCAAAATGCCATTTAAAGGGGTGCGGATTTCATGACTCACCTTAGCCAAAAATTCGGCGCGCGCCACCGCTGTTTGCTCTGCTTCCTTACGCGCTCGTTCACTTTGACGCTCTGCTTCAATAAACTGAGTGATACTACGACCTTGAATAACTAAAGTTGGCGCAGCGCCATCTACCAAAATAGGGGCAATACTCCAGCGATAAACCTGATCGCCAACATAGCTATCCACTTCGGCAATTTTTTGCGTTTCAAGCACTAAATCTAGGTGTTTATCTAAGTGCCTTTTTAAGGTTTTCGCGCCGCGATCATTGGCAAACGCCTCAATGGCGGCTGGGTTTAGCTCTAAAAGTTTTTTCTCATTATTTAACAGCACGGTGGGTAATACCGAAAAGTCGAACAAGTTTTTAAACGAGGTTTCTTTTTGCTGTTCGCGCTGAATGCTGGTTAATAAGGTTTTACCTAAACGGTCAAATTCAGCAATGTTTGAGCCTTTAAAATCGACGCTCTTTTTCGCGCTATCAAAGCTATCGGCAAGATGCATCACCCCTTCAATTTCACGCTCTACTCGCCGCTGAACAGACTTGGTGATGATCACCGCTAAAATTGAAACCGTCAGCAATGCAAATAACAAAGACGCGGCAAAACTGTACTCAACTCGCTCTAATTTGCTGGTATCTTGCAAAAAAACCGCTTTAATTGGCGTTTTAACGCCACCTATCACCACATCCACTTGGTTGATGATTTCTGAGCCAAAATAGCTATGATCGGTTAGCTTTAACTCTTGTTGCTGCTGCAGTTTTTGACTCACTTCCGCAGAAGATGAAGCAATAATATCGCCCCCTTCCACTAGCATAATTTCACTAATATTGGCGTCTGCAATCACATCTTGTAGCAGGCTCAGGTTATTATCCATCACCAAACCCACGTAGTAATAGCCCACTAACTCGCCATTTTTAGAGTTAATCAATGACGAGCGGCGAATCATAATATGCTTATTGCCTAGCTCTTTTGACGGCGCTAAGAAGTACCATTTATTGTTGTAATCGACCTCACCTTCTAATGCCGATAACTGCTGATGAGTCAGGCCATAAAAAGTAGCGTGTCCATCATCCCAAACCAAATTGCCATATCGGAACATAAAGCGAAAATCTGACACGCCATGCGGATCCACCTCTTCCAGTTCAAACATATAGTTATCAATGGCTTGATAATCACCAGCATCAAACAAATCGATTAGCGTGCGGGAGCGAGAGGTAATGTCTTGGGTAACTTGAATGGTTTGTAAACGGTTTTCCATCAACTGCTTTGCAATGCGCGCAGTTTGGTTAAAGTTTCTCTCTAATTCCGCTTCAAAAGTCTTGGTGCTTAGGTGATAGTTATATAAGAAAAAGCCAATAATCACCGCAAACCAAGACATCCAAGCCGTGCGGATGATCTGTCCTGCGAGCGACTCTTTTCTATTTGATTGTTTTTGTGGCAAATCTTGTTTATGCATGGATTTCATAATGGCCCGTAAAATATAACGTTAACGATCTGAATAGCGGAACGCTTTGCTTTTTAGCGCTTCTATTGTTTGTTCGTCATCGTATTTGGTAAGCACTTCATAATCGCCAGAATACACTTGTGGCACAGGCTCATTTTGCAAATCTAGCTTTATCGCCTCAGCTATCGCTACCCCCGTATCGTCAGTCATACGCACTACCGTAAAATCAATGATGCCGTCTGCAACCGCCTCAATTTCGGAGCCGCCACCCCAACCGTTGACCATCACATCATGTCTATCGAGTTTAGTCAGCGCTTGAGTCACGCCAAATGCGACGTCCGTTGAGCAGGCGTAAATGAAATCTAAATCTGGCTCTTTTTGTATCATCGACAAGGTGGCTTCATAAGCCGATTTTCTATTAGCGTTGGTAAAATAAGCACTTTTTAACGCGTAATCCCCTTGGGTTTTCATATATTTAATAAAAGTATCCCCACGCGCTTCGCTAATATGACCGGGTGAAAAATACATCATTCCAAAATTGGCTTGCTCAGGAAACGCTTTCATATATTCATTGGCGAGTAACTTAGTGCCAAGCACATGATCAAAGCCTACGTACAGCAGAGGTTGATGATCTTTCCAGTGTTTTATCGGGGTGGTGATATTGATCAAAATGAGTTTGGTTTTGCCATTGCCGTTAGCCAATAAATTCTCCGCGAACTTTTTATGACGGCTGGTATCTAGAGTGAAAATGAGATAATCAGGAGCGTTTTTAAGCGCAGTTTGCAAGCTTTCGGCTTCACGGCGGTAATCCATATTTGGACGAGATGAATACTTGCGCAGTCGATAATCCACACCAAGCTCATTTAGCCTCAACTCCAACGCTTTAATATTACGCCACCAATAATCAGACAACTGAGTGCCCGGATAAACGATATCAATTTCAATCGGTTTATCTTGACGAACGTAAAGAGGGACTGGCGCTTGATAAATACGCTGATGCATTGCCTGAGTCAGCGCACTTTGGGTGGGGTGCTGGGCTAAATACTTATCGTATTGCCAGTAATCAAGCAGCAGATCATTGGCAAAACATGAACTGGTGTATAACAACAGCAACAGTGCTGTCAGGGTATATCGCATAGCATAGACTCCAACTGTAAGGTGCTGTTATCCAACACCAAACTTTCCTTTTGTTTCTTGCTTAACTGCTTGATCTTATATTCTAACTTGAGCGCCAGAGATTTACTCTCAACCTTAGTTGACCACTCGAGTGTGAGTGGCCCTTTACCCCGCAACGCTTTTGCGCCAGTTCCTTTGACGTGTTGAGCAAAGCGTCGCTGCAAGTTATTAGTGACGCCACAATATAATGCATTGTGGCGAGTACGAATAAGATAAACAGACCACAAGCTGTCCGATAGCATTCTCGTAGTATCCGTTATAACACAGATTCAATCAAAGCTCTTAACTCTGCCACTTCTTCTTTCAATTCATGAACTTGCTTTTCAAGAGCATTGATTTTTTCAGTTGTAGGTGTGCTGACGGGCGCGGCAGGAGCGGCACTTGCTATAGCTTGTACGTCCACTTCACCACAGAATAAATGCTGATAACGAGACTCACGTTTACCCGGCTCTCTTGCCAGTTTAACCACAATTGGCGAATCAAGCGTTGCTAGCTTATCCAGTGTCGCTTCCACCTCTTTTACGTCGGTAAATTGCGCGAGACGATTGGTGCGAGTGCGTATTTCACCCGGTGTTTGTGCGCCGCGCAGAAGCATTACACAAACAATGGCTTTATCTTGCGCAGTAAACTGCAGATCGCCAAACTCTGTGTTGCAGAATCGATGGCGATATTTGGCGGTGCGGCTGTTAAAAGTGCTCTCATCTCTAACAAGATGGCGTTCAATAAGTGCATTTATCCCGTCTAGCACCTCTGCATCTGTAAGCTCCATAACTGGATCACGATTACTTTTTTGATTGCAGGCAGTGGTCAAACTGTTGAGGCTCAAAGGATAATAATCTGGTGTAGTCACTTCTTTTTCGATTAGACAACCAATAATGCGAGCTTCAAGGGGAGATAATTGCAATAACATTCTCAAATTCCATCTTCATATTTTATTTACTAAGATTGTATGCAAGTATTGAAGAGGTTGCGATAGCTAATCTAGCAATTTATGTGCGTTTTGCGCTGAATGTAAAAAAAGCACGCAACAGTTAAAATAGCTGACTCTTCCCACTGTATGTTTGTCAAAGCTTGTGGTTTAATTTCCTCAGTTAATTTTCGTCTAAAGGATATAAAATGAACAACGTATACGAAATTGTAAATTTGGCTCGTCAAAAAAATAAACTTAAACGTGAAATTCTTGATCACGAAAAGAAAATTCGTGACAACCGCAAGCGTGCAGATCTTTTAGACAATCTAATGGATTACATTAAGCCTGACATGAGCCACGATGAAATCATCGGCATCGTGAAAAACATGAAAGCAGATTACGAAGACCGCGTTGATGATCACATCATCACTAGTGCTGAAATCTCGAAAACTCGTCGCGATCTAAGCCGTAAAATCCGTGAACTTACTGAAGTAGATAAGCAAGCAAACGGTAAAAAATAAGTGGTAAAAACTGAGTGCCAACGCCAATAGGCACCTCGGCACTCAGTCTATTCATCCCCGTTATGGACCTGCACCTTGAAAAGCAACCAACAATATTACGACACCTCTTTTAATAAACTTTCTGCCGCTTATGATGAATTTGATGACATCGAGTTTGAAGAGTGTGAGTTTGTTGACTGCGACTTCTCTGAAACTAAGTTTGCAAACTGTCGCTTCATCAATTGCTCGTTTGTGCGCTGTAATTTAAGCCTGCTAAAAATCCCCAACAGCCGTTGGTATCAAATCGCTTTTACTGAAAGTAAATTGGTGGGCATCGACTGGACCACAGCCTACTGGCCCAGCTTTCATGTCGATTGTGAATTGGAATTTAAGCAGTGTATTCTTAATGATTGCTCTTGGTTTGGCCTAACCCTGCAACAGCTCAAATTTGAAGAATGTAAACTGCATGACGCGGATTTAAGAGAAGGCGACTTTTCAGGCTCAAGCATGACCTATTGCGATTTTACTCACAGCCTCTTTATGCGCACCAACTTAGAGCGAGTAGACTTTACCGAATCGAGAAATTTGGCTATCGACCTTAATAATAACCGCTTATCCGGCGCTAAATTCTCCCGCTTTGAAGCACTAAATCTGCTTGAAAGCTTGAACATAGAATTGGTTGATTAAGCTTTATACATCTCGTTGTAATTCGGAATATGGCTCTCCCAAATTGCAGGGCTGCCGATATGTTGCTGTACAAAATCAATAAATTCACTGACCAATAAGGTTTTCTTGCGGTGCGGGTAAATCGCATAAATGCCGGTATCCATAGTCGACAATTGATAGTCGGTCAGTAGCGGCACCAGTTTTGACTGGAAATGGGTCTGTCTAAGTTAAACAAATCAATTAGCGCATAGCCTAAACCGTCTTTTACCGCGCCCATCATAGTGCGCACATCACTGATTTTATAATTACCCTGCATGCGTAGCGTCACCATATTCGAAGAGTGTGCACTTTCACTAATTCTCACTCTATCTAAAGTAACATTACCGTTGCTGTACACCACCGCTGGTAACTCTAATAGTTGTTGCGGAGTTTGCGGCATGCCGTGTTGCTGAATAAACTGCTCTGAGGCCACTAGCGCAAAGTTGGTTTTGGCTATCTGTTTGGCAATTAGGTTGGATTCTTTTAATTTACCCACGCGAAACGCGAGATCAAAGTGGTCTGCAATAATATCGACCCGTTTATCATCCAACGAGAGATTAACCTGCACATCTGGGTATTGCTTCATAAAGCGCGTCACCACGGGTTGCAGGTATTCCTGACCAAAAAATATCGGTGAGGTAATGCGCAGTGAGCCTTTTGGCTCAGAGTGATAAGAATCAGCGATGCTGTGAATATGAGTTAAGGTATCAAGCAATATATGGGTTTGCTCAAGTATCTCTTCGCCTGCTGACGTTAACGAGATAGAACGTGTTGAGCGATTGAGCAATTGCACTTCTAAGCTCGCTTCTAGTTTTTTGATCTGCTTTGATAGTGACGAGTTATCCATATCGTGCAAAGTTGCCGCCTTGGAAAACGATCCTTGTTGCACCACGTCTCGAAAAAGTGCTAATTGTACGGTCAGTGACATACTTTCTCCCACGTCCAATGTTTGGTGAGTCTTTTATTCGCTGGCGAATGTAATAAGGTTTAGGATAAATATCAATTAAAAGCAGTGTCCTATCTCTAAATAGCGCTGACGAATATGCTCAATCAGCAGTCTTACTTTGTTTGGTGGCTGACGGGTAAACGGATACACCGCATAAATCCCCAGTTTTTTGCCCACTTGATCGGGAAAAATATCAATTAAGTCGCCATTGATAAAATCTTGATACACCAAACATCTTGGCACATAAGCAATGCCATGTCCGCCGATGGCTGAGCGGCGCAATGCGGATGCATTGTTAGTGGAGAAACCGCCCGATACTTTAATGGTGTAATTGCCCCTATCGCCTTTAAACTCCCACTCACTTGCACCTGTGGTTTGATAGGCGTATTGCAGACAATTGTGATTGATCAGCTCATAGGGGTGGGTGAGCTTGCCATTTTTCGCAATATAAGTCGGCGATGCGCACACTACCCATTGCGAATCGATAATATGACGGGCAATTAAGCTCGAATCTTCCAAATATCCCGTTCTAATGACCAGATCATAGCCGTCACTAATCAAATCAACGAAGCGATTGTTTAACGACATATCGATAGATAAGCCTTTATTTTCATTACAAAATTCTGCGACGGCATCGGCTAAAACGAGCTCACCAGAGATGGTCGGCACCGACATTTTGATGTGTCCTGTGATGTTTTCACCAAATCCAGAAACCGCATCCTTTGCTTCCTCGGTGGCTTGTGTCACATTTTTCGCTTTTATTAACAATATCTTACCGGCTTCCGTAAGGCTCAGTTTACGGGTGGTTCGATACAATAATTGCGTGCCTGCGTTTTGCTCTAATCTGGCAATTCTTTTGCTAACTACCGAATTTGTAAGGTTATTTTTTTCTGCGACCTTGCTAAAACTGCCCAGTTCTATCACTTGAGAAAATAAAATCAAGTCATCTGCTTTCATATCATTCCGTCATTTTTGGAAATAATCATTTTCATTATTTCCCTATATCAACAAAAAATAAAGAGATAAATTCACTGCCGATTAACAAAAACATTACAAGATACTTTCGCTTTATGACGAGAAGGCTCTTTCATAAAGTGCAAACGTACGAGGAAGTATACCTATGAGTGAAACCCTACTGGCCTTAGTGGCCTTCTCCCCGATTGTCGTCGCGGCAATCTTACTGGTTGGCCTTAACTGGCCAGCAAAAAAAGCAATGCCTGTGGCGTTTGCCTTAACTGTCGTCATCGCACTGGTGTTTTGGGACATGTCGGCCAATCGCGTCATCGCCTCTGTATTCCAAGGTCTAGGCATTACCGTCTCGGTACTTTGGATTGTATTCGGTGCCATCTTCTTATTGAACACTCTCAAGCACACCGGAGCCATCACCGTTATTCGTAACGGCTTTACCGATATTTCCAGTGACCGCCGCATCCAAGCCATCATTATTGCATGGTGTTTCGGCTCGTTCATTGAAGGTGCATCAGGATTTGGTACGCCAGCGGCCATCGCCGCCCCTCTATTAGTCGCCATCGGCTTCCCTGCATTAGCCGCGGTATTAATGGGAATGATGATTCAATCCACGCCTGTGTCATTTGGCGCGGTAGGTACACCGATTATTGTCGGGGTAAACCGCGGTTTAGATACCCACAATATCGGTGAATCACTACTTGCCAATGGCTCAACATGGGACATTTACCTACAGCAAATCACTTCTAGTGTTGCGATTGTTCATGCCATTGTCGGTACGTTAATTCCGGTACTTATGGCGGTGATGCTGACTCGCTTCTTTGGTAAAAACCGTAGCTGGAAAGAAGGGTTAGACATTCTGCCATTTGCCCTATTTGCCGGTCTTTCTTTCACTATTCCTTACGCGCTAACCGGTGTATTCCTTGGCCCTGAATTCCCATCTCTGATTGGTGGCATGATTGGTCTTGCTATTGTAGTGACGGCGGCGAAAAAAGGCTTCCTAGTACCAAAAACCAAGTGGGATTTTGAAAGCGAAAACAAATGGCCTGCTGAGTGGTTAGGTTCACTAAAAATTGACCTAAAAGAGAAAACCACTGGCAAACCAATGAGTTTAACCAAAGCATGGGCACCGTATGTGATGCTAGCGGTTATTCTAGTGGCAAGCCGCGTTAGCCCTGCATTTAAAGGCATGCTGACTGACGTTAAAGTGTCGTTTGCCAACATTCTGGGCGAAGTGGGTATCAGCACAGCGTTCCAACCACTTTACTTGCCAGGTGGCATCTTAGTGTTTGTGGCGCTACTGGCGGTTATCTTACAAGGCGGCGGGCTGAAACCACTGCGCAATGCCTTTGGAGAATCCAGTAAAACCTTGATTGGTGCAGGCTTTGTACTGCTGTTTACTATCCCTATGGTACGTATTTTCATCAACTCAGGTATTAACGGCGCCGATCTTGCCAGTATGCCAGTGACAACCGCCAACTTTGCCTCTGACATTGTGGGTGCGGCCTTCCCTATGCTCAGTGCCACAGTCGGTGCTTTAGGTGCCTTTATTGCAGGTTCAAACACAGTATCAAACATGATGTTCAGTCAGTTCCAGTTTGAAGTGGCGCAGACCTTAAACATCTCAAGTGTGATTGTGGTGGCGTTGCAAGCAGTTGGCGCAGCAGCAGGTAACATGATTGCCATTCACAACGTGGTAGCGGCTTCGGCAACAGTGGGACTGCTAGGGCGTGAAGGTGCGGTGCTACGTAAGACCATCATTCCGACGTTCTACTACTTGGTCATGACCGGCATCATCGGATTAATTGTGGTGTATGGTTTGGGCTTCACCGATGTATTAATGAAGTAACACCCTGTAAGCAAGAGCGCCTTAAATGGCGCTCTTTAAATCCACTCTTCTGACAATCAATCTACCACTTTCTCACCACGAAGGTACGGGTATTCCAATTATGATCATCTCTTCATCAAACGATTATCGCGCTGTCGCAAAAAAGAAGCTTCCTCCTTTTTTGTTTCACTACATTGACGGCGGCTCTTACGACGAGCGCACTCTCAAAAATAACACCCAAGATCTTGGCGATGTCGCCCTAAGACAGCGCGTACTCAATAACATGTCCGATCTTAATCTGGAAACAGAGCTGTTCGGCGAAAAACTGGCGATGCCTATTGCCCTTGCTCCCGTTGGCTTAACCGGCATGTACGCTCGCAGAGGCGAAGTGCAAGCGGCAAAAGCGGCGGCCAACAAAGGCATTCCTTTTACCCTTTCTACGGTTTCGGTTTGCCCAATCGAAGAAGTGGCACCGGCAATTGATAGACCAATGTGGTTTCAGTTATACGTGCTAAAAGACCGCGGCTTTATGAAAAATGTCTTACAACGCGCTAAAGAAGCAGGCGTAAAAACGCTCGTTTTCACTGTAGATATGCCGGTTCCCGGTGCGCGCTATCGTGACATGCATTCAGGCATGAGCGGGCCTTACGCCAATATTCGTCGCATCGCACAATCTATGTGCCACCCAAGTTGGGCGCTCGATGTCGGTGTATTGGGCAAACCGCACGATCTGGGCAACATCTCTACCTATCGCGGCGAACCGACTAAACTTGAAGACTATATCGGCTGGCTAGGCGCTAACTTTGACCCTTCCATTTCATGGAAAGATCTGGAGTGGATCAGAGACAGTTGGGATGGCTCGATGATCATAAAAGGCATCCTTGATGAAGAAGATGCGAAAGACGCTGTGCGATTTGGCGCGGACGGCATTGTGGTCTCCAACCACGGCGGTCGACAATTAGACGGCGTGCTATCAACGGCGAAAGCACTACCTTCAATTGCCGATGCAGTGAAGGGCGATCTTAAAATTTTGGTCGATTCTGGCATTCGCACCGGACTGGATGTGGTTCGCATGTTGGCGCTTGGCGCGGATTGTACTTTGCTAGGCCGTTCATTTGTTTATGCACTGGCAGCTGAAGGCGGCGCTGGAGTGGAAAACTTATTAGACCTTTATGACAAAGAGATGCGTGTTGCTATGACCTTAACCGGAGCAAAATCCATCAGCGATCTGTCGCGCGATTCTCTGATTAGTCCGCTGTAGACGAACACCTTAACAGCGCACCGTCATCATTTTTTTTATTAGGAAGCATTCATGGCCAAGACTCTTTCATCAGCCACCTATCAACAACTTGAAACGCGACTGGCGTCGAAGATCGATGCTGAGCGTATTGTCACCCAAGAGGCAAAGCGACTCGCCTACGGCACCGATGCCAGCTTTTACCGACTGGTTCCCAAAATTGTTCTGCGATTAAAAAACCTCGAAGAAGTGACCTTTGCCATCAATAGCTGTCGCAAATTTAATGTGCACTGCACTTTTCGCGCCGCTGGTACCAGCTTATCTGGGCAAGCGCTGTCCGATTCGGTATTAATTACTTTAACCGACGATTGGCGCGACCATGAAATTGTCGATGGTGGCAATAAGATCATTCTGCAACCGGGCGTCATTGGTGCGGATGCCAATAAATATCTGGCCCCCTATCAGCGTAAAATCGGCCCAGATCCGGCCTCTATCAACACTTGTAAAATTGGTGGTATTGCGGCCAATAACGCCAGTGGCATGTGCTGTGGTACAGCGCAAAACTCCTATAAAACCGTTGATAGCATGAAGCTCATTTTCAGCGATGGTGCGCACCTTGATACAGGTTCACAGCAAAGCATTGATGCCTTTATTGCCGCTAAACCTGAGCTGATTCAAGGAGTAAAAGACTTGTGCGCAAGCGTGGCACAAAACCCCGAGCTATCACAAAAAATCAAACATAAGTACCGTTTGAAAAACACCACAGGTTACGCACTGAATGCTTTGGTGGACTATCACGACCCGATAGATGTCATTCAACACTTGATGGTGGGCTCTGAAGGCACATTGGGGTTTATTGCGGAAATCACGTACAACACTGTCATTGAGCATGCCAATAAAGCTTCTGCGCTATTGGTGTTCTCCACCATTGAAGAAGCCAGCCTTGCGGTCACCGCTTTGTCTAAACTGCCTGTTGCGGCGGTTGAATTAATGGACGGGCGCGCAATGCGCTCGGTGGCAGACAAAGCCGGAATGCCTGAGTTCATTAAAGAGCTGGATTTAGATGCTACGGCAATTTTGATTGAATCACACGCCTGCAGTCAAAGCACGCTTGATGAACAATGCACTGTGGTGATGAATGCACTCGCCGACTACACCATTACCCATTCCATTCCGTTTACCAGCGACGCTAAAACCGTTGCCACGCTATGGGGCATTCGTAAAGGCATGTTTCCAGCCGTTGGCGCAGTGCGTGAAGTGGGCACGACAGTAATCATTGAAGATGTGGCTTTCCCAGTAGAAAATCTCGCTAACGGCATTCGCGATCTGCAAGCCTTATTTGATAAATACCACTACAGCGAAGCGATTATTTTTGGGCACGCACTAGAGGGCAACTTGCACTTTGTGTTTACCCAAGGCTTTGATCAGCAAACGGAAATTGACCGCTACGGCAAGTTTATGGACGAAGTAGCAGATTTAGTGGCGGTAAAATACCAAGGCTCACTCAAAGCAGAGCACGGCACTGGGCGCAATATGGCGCCGTATGTTGAGCTAGAATGGGGCAAAGAAGGCTATGCCTTAATGCAACAAATTAAAGCGCTGTTTGATCCAAACGGTTTATTTAACCCCGGCGTTATCATCAATGATAACCCGCACTCGCACATTGAAAATCTAAAACCAATGCCTGCGGCAGATTCCATTGTTGACCGTTGCATCGAATGTGGCTTCTGTGAGCCTGTGTGCCCTTCTCGCACGCTTACCTTGTCACCGCGACAACGTATAGTGCTTTATAGAGAATTACAACGTAGACGCGCTGCAGGCGAGCAAACGCAAGCCTCTGAACTGGAAGAGATTTTCAACTATCAAGGCATTGATACCTGCGCCGCTACTGGCTTGTGCGCCGACCGTTGCCCAGTTGGGATCAACACCGGCGATCTAGTGAAACAGTTGCGCACGGAGAAATATCAAAAGTTCACGCCTATTGCGAAATGGACAGCCAATCACTTTGCCACCACCACTACGCTGACTAAAGCGGGCTTATCGGCCAATCAAGTCGCCACTAAAGTAATAGGCAATAATGGCGTGGGTAAATTGACCAATGGTTTGCGTAAAATCAGCAAAAATCGTACGCCGATTTGGCTAAAAGAGTATCCACAAGCAAACCGTTTTGATGTTGAGAAACACGCATCAATCAATGCCGCTTCGCACGCCGATGCGCAGAAGAAAGTGGTTTATATGCCCTCGTGCGCCAGTCGCAGTATGGGACAGCAAAATGACGCGCCTGATCAAAGACCTCTTACCGAAGTCACTTTATCTCTACTAGAAAAAGCCGGTTTTGAAGTGATTATGCCATCGCAACTTAACGAGCAATGTTGCGGAATGCCCTACGATAGCAAAGGCATGAATGAGCTAGCGCAATCGAAAGCCCAGCAGTTAGAAGCCGTGCTTTGGCAAGCCAGTGAGCAAGGTAAATACCCAGTGCTGATGGACACTAGCCCGTGTGCGAAACGCAGTATTGAGCAATTTACTAAACCTTTAGAAGTTTTAGAGCCAACAGGGTTTGCCGAAGCTTATTTACTAGAACATTTAACTCTTTCCCCTCTTGATGAACCGGTCATGTTACACATCACGTGCAGTTCAAGACGTATGGGCCTTGAGCAAACCATGCAAAACATTGCCAAAGCGTGTACCTCAAAAGTGATTGTTCCAGAGCACATACAGTGTTGCGGCTGGGCAGGCGACAAAGGTTTCACCACCCCAGAGCTTAATGAAGCGGCGGTGCATCCGCTCAAAGAACAAGTGCCAGCAGGGTGCTCTCGCGGCTTTAGTAACAGTAAAACCTGTGAGATTGGGCTGTCGCACCACAGCGGTATTCCGTATCAATCTATCTTGTATTTGTTGGATGAGGTGGCTGTTGCTAAATAGTTAGCTTTTATCAGCTCCTTTAATAGAAAAGGGTCATGCACATTTGTGCATGACCCTTTTGTTTTCTCTAAATTAGCAATAACCTAACCGGTGCTATTCATCATCAAGATCCACCAACTTAGTACTACCGCCGTGCGCTTTTTCACGTAGTCTTTGAATCATGGCATAAAAGCCCGGAATCAATAACGTACCCGCCAAGAGCACACATAGCAGACCACCAATCAGTGAAATACCCAATGAGTTTTGGCTAATATGACCCGCGCCCGAGGCAAACACTAACGGGAAAATACCTAAGATAAATGACCACGAGGTCATGTTCACTGCTCTAAAGCGTAATTTACCGCCCATTACCGCCGCTTTATCCAGTTCTAGCTCATTTTCTTCGCGTTCATTTTTAGCAAACTCTACAATCAATATCGCATTTTTTGCCGCCAATGCTATTAGCAGAACCAAGCCTATCTGCGCATACAAATTTAACGGAATACCGGCTAAGTTCAGCGCCAAGAAAGAACCTAACGTGGCAATTGGCACCACTAAGATAATGGCAATCGGAATAGTCCAACTCTCGTATTGCGCCACCATAAACAGGTAGATAAAGATAAGCGCTAGGGCAAAGGCAAAGATTGCCTGATTACCAGCCATCTTTTCTTGATACGCCATACCTGTCCACTCGTACTGATAACCTTGCGGCAGTATTTCGTCGGCGACTCGCTCCATCGCCTCAATCGCATCGCCACTGGAGAATCCCGGTGCAGGTTGCCCTTGAATGACTGCTGAGCGATACATGTTGTAACGCCACGCCACATCAGGTTCAAACACTTGCTCGTAGGTAATCAAGGTGCTTAACGGCACCATGACTCCCTCATTACTGCGCACAAAGAAGCGTTCCAGATCGTCCATCGACGAGCGGTATTCGCTATCCGCTTGCATGGTCACCCTAAAGTTCTTACCCAGCATAGTGAAATCATTCACGTACATTGAGCCTAAGTTGCCTTGTAGGGTTTGGAAGATATCCGTGAGCGAAATGCCTAATTGTTTGGCTTTAGTTCTGTCGATATCCACATAATAGTGCGGCACATTGGCACGGAAAGTACTAAAGGTGTAGGCAATCTCTGGCTGTTTATTGGCTTCTTGAATCACATCGTTCATCAATTGCGCCAAGTCGGTGCGACTGCGGCCTAAGGTATCTTCTAATACAAACTCAAAACCCGATGCAGAGCCCATGCCCGGCACCGCTGGCGGCCCCATGGCAAATACCATAGCATCTGGAATTTGCGCCGCAGAAGCTGCATTGATTCTGTTTGAAATAGCAAACGATGAATGATCGCCCTCAAGCTTAGCGCGTTCATCCCAAGTTTTTAATTTCACGAACAGCGAAGCACCGTTTGATGCCGCCGCGCCTGTCATAAAGGCATAGCCAGTAGCTACAGTAACGCCTTCGACTCCAGGTTCATTTTCAAATAGCCCGACCAGATCTTCCACCACAGCTTCGGTGCGAGACAGCGATGCTGAGTCAGGAAGCTGCACATTGGTCAGCAAAATGCCTTTGTCTTCTTGCGGCACAAATGCAGTGGATGTGGTTTTGCCAAAGTAAGTCACCAACGCCACTGCCACAAGGAAAAACGCCACTAACAACAGGCCTTTTTTAACCAAGAAACCCGCCAAGCGCCCATAACCTGAAGTCACCTTATCCAAACCTCGGTTAAAGGCTTTAAACCAACCAGCGGTATTGCCTCCGCCTTGTTTTAGCACCAGTGAACACAGTGCAGGAGACAAAGTCAGTGCGTTAATGGATGAAATCACTACAGAAATACAGATGGTTAAGGCAAATTGGCGATACATAATGCCCGTAATGCCCGGCAACATCGCCACTGGCAAAAATACCGCCAGCAATACCAATGTTGAAGTAACAATTGGACCTGTCACCTCTTTCATCGCGATTAAGGTGGCTTTTCTTGGTGTCAGCGATGGGTTTTTCGCCATAGTGGTATCGACATTTTCGATAACCAAAATCGCATCATCCACCACAATACCTATGGCGAGGATCAAGCCAAATAACGTAACCGTATTGATGGTAAAGCCCGTGATTTGCATCACCGCAAAGGTACCAATTAACGATACGGGAATTGCCACCACAGGAATTAACGTGGCGCGCGCACTGCCTAAAAATAGGTAGGTCACGGCAATCACCAATAAGATGGCTTCAATCAGCGTTTTGACTACCCCTTTTATCGATTCCTCTACAAACAAAGTGGTGTCGTAACTGCTCTCATAGGCCAGCCCATCAGGGAAGTTAACGCTTAACTTCTCTAAGGTGCTCATCACCAACTCGCCACTCTCTAGAGCGTTCGCATCGGATTGCAAATTTAAGATAACAATCGAGGCATCTTCACCGCGAAACTGACCCGTACCGTCGTAGAATTTTTTACCTAACTCTACCCGAGCCACGTCCTTTAGATACACCGCCGAACCATTGTGATTGGCGCGTAGCATGACGTTTTCAAATTCTTCAACGCTGTCTAAACGCCCTTTAGTCACTAGGTTAAAGGTCACGTCAGTCGCCGCATCATACGGCGGAGCGCCCACTTTACCTGCCGCCACCTGAATGTTTTGCTCACTTAACGCGGCATACACATCCGAGGTGGTCAGCCCTAAACTGGCAAGCTTTTCCGGATCAAGCCATACGCGCATGGCAAATTCACCGCCGCCGACGACGTTGACTTCACTAATGCCGCGCACGCGAGTGAGCTGATCTTTAATATTTAAGTTAACGTAGTTGACCAAGAACTGATCGTCATAGCGCCCGTCAGGCGAATAGAAATTCAATACCATCAGCATATCAGGCGAACGTTTTTTCACCGTCACCCCGACCGAGCGCACCTCTGGCGGCAGCTTAGATTCTATTTGCGTAACGCGGTTTTGTACGTTGACCTGAGCCATATCAGGATCAGTACCGACCTCAAAGGTCACGTTCAAATTATACGAGCCATCATTCGCGCTTTTTGACGACATGTAAATCATGCCTTCAACGCCATTAACCGAAGTTTCTATCGGATCGGCAATCGCCTGCTCGACGGTTTCGGCGCTAGCACCTGTGTAGTAAGCGGTCACACTCACCGATGGCGGGCTGATTCGTGGGTATTCTGAAACGGGCAATACCGCCAAAGATATGACGCCTGCCAAGGTCAAAATAATAGAAATCACCAGCGCAAATTTGGGGCGCTGGATAAAGAATCGACTTAGCATATGATTACTCCGCCGCTTCTGGTTTAGAGTCAGCTTTGGCTGGCGCTACCTGCACAGGTAAGCCATTGCGCACACGCTGTAATCCGCCGACGATGATTTTATCGCCCTCACCTAATCCAGTGTGTACAATCACTCCATTTTCAGTCTGTACGCCTAGCTCAACGTTACGTCGCTCCGCTACGTTGCCCTCACTCATTAGCATCACAAAATCGCCCGCGACATCGGTTTGCACGGCGCGACGAGGGATTGCCACCGCATCTTGGGTATTGGTTGAAGCGATCACGACATTGATGTGCTGACCCGGCAATAAAGTATGCTGTGCATTCGGCACTAACGCGCGCACGGCTAATGTGCCTGTGGTTAAATCAATGCGGTTGCCCACAAAGTCTAAAGTGCCTTTTTGCGGATGTTGCTGACCATTTTCCAGCTCTAACGTCACTTCAACACCACCGCTATTGGATTCAGTACTATTGGATTCGCCATCGCCTTGGTATTTATCAAAGCCAAACGCTAAGCGCTCTCTTTCACTAAGCTGAAATGACGCGTGCACAGGATCAAGGCTGACTAATGTGGTCAATGTGCCAGATGACGGGGAAAGTAGATCGCCTGTGCTGACTTTAGTATCTGAAATACGGCCGGTAAACGGCGCGGTAATTTGGGTATATGAGAGGTTCACTTGCGCTAGCAATAACTGTGCGTTGGCTGCTTGCAATTGTGCATCAGCACCCAATTTCTCGGCTTGTTTGGTATCAAATTCAGACTGAGAAATACTGCCTCTAGGGAGCAGGTTTTTTGCACGCAGATAATCGTTTTCGGCACGTTTTAAGTGCGCACTTGCTTGGGCAACAGAGGCTTTGGCGCTGGCAACTTGAGCTTCAAAAGAAGAAGGCTCTATCGTATACAGCAATTGGCCTTTTTCGACAATTTGACCTTCTTTAAAATGACGTTGTTTGAGATAACCCGTCACTTGCGCAGTGATATCAACATCTTCCACCGCCTCAATACGACCCACATAAGCTTTGCTAGGCTGATACGCGACAATGGCAACAGGTTCGACGATAACAGTAGGAGCGACTGCGGTTTGTTGTGGCTTTTGCGACTCCCCACAACCTGCAAGCATCAAAGCACTCACCAGACTCACTACTTGTAACGACTTCTTCATTAATACACCTTTTAAAAATCAAAAATCTCTTACACAAAGGCGTCATTTTCGCCCCAGCAAAAGATGGATAATCGATAAGTGTATTCGTGAAAATCAGTAGTATTAATAAAACAAATGTAACCAAAATTTACAAAACCAGTTTCATAACAGGTATTAGCCAAAGTATGACAATCACAAAAGCTAATTCATTCTAAAAACACCTAATTATGTTGCATATTGACCTTGCTATGACATCTCTCATCACTCAATTTGCAGCTCTTTGACTAACTTTAGCCAATCTTGGATTTCTTCACGGAAATGTCGCTTTTGTGCATCGGAAACACTGGCAAGTATGCTGACAATGCTTTGATTGGCGAGCTGGCGATTACGCTCTAGTTTGAGGGTAAGCAGCTCTGGATACACCTGCTCTGGTTCATTGACTAAAAAGGTCAGCTCTTTTTGATAAAAGAACGGATCATCACGACGCGCAAACATAGTGTGAATGCGATCGCGCATGGTAATTCGATACAAGGCCCACTCATTATGTGAACGCTCTATGTTATTAGCCCAGCTTTCGACAATCACTTGCTGTTCATCGGATACCGAGCCTAGCCAGCGATGTAAATTTTTCTCAATTCGTTCTTGGTAGTAACGTTTGGCTTGTTGGTCGCTTTTGCTGGCGAATTTTTTTGTGAACATCTCATGCTTTAAGGTCAAATTCTCGATAAATTCGTCAATTTGCCCTTTGCTAAGGGAGCGAGACAACAAATACACATCCGGCGTGGCCTTGTTAGATAAGCGACGAATATGCGAGCGAAACACCTCTTGCTGTTGCTGTAAAAACGCCATATCCACCGCTGAAAGATCGGCATCATATAAGGTTTGTAATTGCGCTTGGTAGTGAGGCAGCTCTTCGTTTTTGTGCCACAGCGCCAATTGTTGTAAACGCTGATCGAGTATCTCTTCCTGTCCCCCCGTTAAGGTGACGTAATCTTCCACATACTCAAGCACCACCCAATCTAAATTACGATAAACCATCTTGGCTGTGCACGCTGTTAACGTCAGTAACAACGCCGCCAACAATACGCCTTTAACTTGCCCTCGTTTAGGCGCTAAAAAACCGACTAACTGCAATCTTGTCCTGTGCATATGGCTTGCCGTCCTTAACTTATCGCAATCCGAGTCATTCAATAATAGAGATGATTATTTCCTACCTATGCTGAGTATTGTAGAACCTTGTGAAATTGGCGAGTCGAATGAGCAAAAATTATCATGCTGCTTGTTTATCACATCTTATTGATAACACGACCAATATTGCTAAAAACAAATGGCTCGGGCATAGCGCGAATGATAATCTGTTTTAGGTAGCGTATTAGTAGTAATTAACTAATGAGTTAGCGCAACCTACTGAGGTTAAACCGAGTTTTGCCAGTCGTTCATGATTGAACAGCGCTAATCACTGGTTTACAAAATGTACAATTAACCCTAGGTCGATGTCGTTATGGTGCCAAGTAAAATTATTCCTGAAGGTCGCGCGGCAAAAGTGCTTAATATCCAAGGCCATGAACCCAATGGCATTTGGTTACCACACCGCCACGATTACTATGAAGTGATGTGGTCGCTAGAAAGTTGCGGGCATCATGCCATCGACTTTATCCAATACCCATTAGCGAAAAATCGCGTCTTTCTTATCTCCCCCGATCAGGTACACGATGCAAGACAGTTAAAGGGAGGATTGCGTGTTATCGCATTCAAAAGTGAGCTGTTTGAACACACGACTCGCCAACAAGCGACCATGTTTACTTTAGGTTTTGATAAAGCTTTTGCAGTGCCTTATTTAGATTTAGATGAGCAAGGTGCACTACAACTCAACAAATTGTGGCAACTGCTTGAAGAAGCGGATCAGGAACAAAATAGCGCGTTATTAGAATCGTTACTGTCTAGTTACTTGCGATACTTATGCCGTTATAAGCAAGATACGAGCTTATCGTCCGAACCCCGCACCCTTGATCCACGGGTGTTAAAAATAGAATCGCTTATCGAACAACATTATCGGAGCTATAAACGTTGTGATTTTTACGCCGCAACCATCAACCTCACCGCCAAGCGCACCAATGAGTTGATGAGAAATAGCCGAGGCAGAACTGTCACCACCAGCATCATTAATCGAGTTTGTTTGGAAGCAAAGCGAGAGCTGACTTTTACCACTAAATCTGTGCAAACCATTGCTCAACAACTGGGTTATGAAGACAGTTCCTATTTTAGTCGTTTATTTAAAAACCAAGAGGGTTGCTCGCCAAGCGACTATCGCTTAAAAATGTTCAAATAGTGCTAACACTCCGGCCTATTGTGAATGCCTACATCTCCTTATTTAGCGCATAATTTGGGTTCTACTCTCAAAAGTACAAAGCCGTTTCTGCAATTTTGTACCTCAAAGCATGTGACTAAATAATGACAGCCAACTCTAAGCCCATATTTCACCTAACGCTAGCGATGATGCTCACCCTTGGCGCTATCTCGGGGCTAACGCCTCTTTCAATGGATATGTACTTGCCGGCGATGCCAATCATGGCCACCGATCTCGCAACTAGTATCAACAGTATCCAATTCACATTAACCATTTATATGGCAGGCTTTGCCATAGGGCAAATTGTCCATGGCCCGCTATCCGACAGTTATGGCCGAAAATCGGTATTAATGATAGGTATCGCGCTGTTTGGCATATCGTCACTGACTAGCGTATTTGTTGATTCGGTTTTTGCATTAACACTATCACGCTTGTGTCAGGGACTAAGCGGCGCCACAGGAGCGGTTGTGCTAATGGCGTTGATTCGCGACATGTTTAATCGCGAGGCGTTTTCTCGAGTAATGTCTCTGGTCAGTTTGATCATGACCATAGCCCCACTCGTTGCTCCTTTAATTGGCGGCTACCTTACCGTGTGGTTTGGATGGCGCTCCATCTTTATATTATTAGCCAGTTTATCTGTGGTGATGATTCTGCTTATTGCCAAGCAGTTGCCAGAAACGCTGCCGGTAGAAAAACGTCAACCCCTGAAGTTTCGCTCCATCTTCCTAAATTACATACAGGTTTTGCGTAATAAGAAATCTCTAGGGCTCATCGCTTGTGACTCGCTCGCCTTTACCGGAATGTTTTCGTTCTTAACCGTAGGTTCATTTGTTTATATCGATATTTTTGGCGTGAAGGTTGAGCACTTTGGCTACCTGTTTGGCTTGAATGTGATTACCATGACCTTATTAACTATGATCAATGCAAAGTGGGTAGTCAGCATTGGCGTACACAGCTTATTGCGTGCAGGCTTAGCGCTCATCGTTCTAGCAAGCATCGGCTTAATTAACGTGTGGTACTTTGATTTAGGTATTGTCGGATTGGTTCCTTGCATCATGGTGTATGTGGGATCAATTGGACTAATTAACAGTAATTGCATGGCACTGTTACTCAACAACTACTCTTCTTTAGCAGGTACCGCATCAGCACTTGCCGGAACAATGCGCTTTGGTATGAGTGCCGTGCTAGGCTCCATTGTGGCAGGTTCCCCACATAATCCGACCTTTACTCTGGTATTGAGTATGGTGCTGTGCGCCTTAGGTGCAACTTGCGCTTATATTTATACGGCTCGCAACGCTTAATTTAATTGCCCATCGACTTTTATATAAATATCTGAAATAAACAAAAATGGCTTAGTTGTTCGCAACTAAGCCATTTCTCGTTAAGTGTCTTTGCTTTTTATGTTTTGTCTATGGCACACCATGGCCTTTCGACGCTACCCACACTCGATACCATTGCTCGTTGGTCATATCCAGTTTAAGTGCCTCTACCGCTGAGCTTACGCGCTCTATCTTGCCTGAACCAATAATAGCCAGTGGTTTTGATGGCAGTTTTCTGACCCAAGCGTAAATGACCTGATCAATACTGCATGCCCCTAACTCTTCTTTTAATGCTTCTAGCTCGCCTCGAACGCGCTGTGCTTGCTCGGTATCACCACCAAAAATAGCGCCACCGGCTAAGCATGACCATGCCATAGGGCGAGTGCGTAAGGTTTGCATGAGATCGAGTGTGCCATCATCGGCAACATCAAAGTTTAATGGGTTAATTTCAACTTGGTTGGTTACCAAAGGCGCATCTAGGCGCGATTGCAGTAACTCAAAGCCGCGCGGAGTAAAGTTTGATACGCCAAAGTGCGAAACCTTACCTGACGCTTTTAAGGTTGCAAAAGCTTGCGCCACTTCATCAGCGTCCATTAAGGCATCTGCGCGGTGCAGCAACAATACATCGATATTGTCGACTTGCAGATTGCGCAGTGAGTTCTCTACTGAAGCGATAATATGTTGCTGTGATGAGTTGTAGTGATTGATTTTGCGTTGTGGCGTTTTATCGCCGCAGAGCATGATATTGCACTTAGTGACAATTTGTATTTGCTCGCGGATGCTTTTATCTAACGCCAGTGCTTCGCCAAATAGACGCTCACACTCATAGTTGCCATAAATGTCGGCATGATCAACGGTGGTTACGCCTAATTCTACATGTTGATGCAAAAAAGCAAGACGTTGCTCTGGGGTCATATTCCAATCAGCAACACGCCAATATCCTTGTACTAACTCTGATAACTGCGGTCCCTGTGGGGCGAGAGTCACTTTCTGTACCATTAACTACTCCAAGTTTTGTCGGTCGAGTAAGCCCTCATCCTATGTGCTGTAGTGCTATTGCTCAATTAACGAGTATTTAAATTGCATTGAATTAAGTAAGAACTGCGAGGCTGGACACACATTGCAGGGACTAAGCTGTACATTTCATCCACATCAATGGGCATCAAACTGCGTGTCCCCTTGGGTGTAAATAAGTTGTATCGCGGTTTTATCGCTCTGCCATAACACTGAATATTGCTGATCTAGACTTTGCCAATACAAGACTCTTGGATCCGTGGCTCGATAACCTTGGATAAATTGTTGTACCTGTTTATCGACCTCGGTTGCGGATTGAGTGGTTAATTGCTGGGTGATATCGAACATGTGGCCCTTTATTTCAATTTTGATTAATTGAAAACCATCGCTTCTTAAACCTAGTTGCAATTCATTGAAATAGACCAAGCTAAACTCACTGTTTAATTTCAGTATTGGCTTTTGTTGTCCGTCAAACGCAACCGTCCCATACATGGGAGTTCGATGTATAACTACCTCATCGGAACAAAATAAAGGCGTTTCATTTTCTGCACAGTCAAACCATTGGCTAGATTGGCGAAAATCGGTTTCGGTCCACGCATGATATTGAGAGGAAATAAAAGAGGGGTACCAATGCGGGTTTGGGGCCGCTTGTAGTGGTACGGGTAGCATAATTAAAAACATCAAACAGCAAATTGTGCTGCGCAATTGGTGAACACTCATATGTGTGAGCTCTGTGGCATTAGGCGATAAACACTATAACAAATCATAAAAATCAATGAACTCCTTTGTGTTTGCGCAGTTAATGATCTGCACTGCAAATTCCTATCGAGCTATTTGAGCTCAATGCCAAGTTTGGTCATTCTAAGCCCAATTGAGACATTATCTATGGAGCTTCCATGACCATCAGAACAACTTTAGTTTATGGCGCTGTACTATCCGCTATCGCATTAAGTGGATCCCTTGCGTACGCCGCTGGCCCTAATATTTCTATCGCCACTTCAACTACGGCTAGAGACTATCCTTTAAACGCCAGTGAACCGCTAGTGGTTACCTTAAACAAAAACCAATACACTTTTACTGTCACCGGTTTAGGCGGTAATTGTATTGCGCCTGATTCGCAGAAAATTCGTTTTAACACGCCACTGGGCCTGAACTGTGAAACACAAACTGAGCTCCCGTTTAATATTCGATTTTCTGGTGATTACGCCATTACTTATGATAATCAACAACATACTCTTTTAATTAAGCGCCAACCTACACAGGCCGTAAAACAAACTTTTGTCCGCCCTTTGCCTAAAGTAGGTTGTGAAGCATATACCGATATGCCTGCTGAAATTAACGTAGCCGATACTTTTGCCGACGGCACTCAACTCAAAGAAGCGTTTAGTGGCCAAGTTGCGACGGTAAATAACGGCGTAGTGGTTTTTAACCCTACACGTAAAACCGGTAGTGTGATGCTAATAGAACCTGTGGCTAAAAAATCTAGCACAGATGCAAAACCGTTAGATTGGCGCAATGCCAATATCTACTTTGTGATGGTAGACAGATTCAACAACGGTAATAGCAGTAATGATCATAGCTATGGGCGTCAACAAGATGGTAAGCAAGAGATTGGCACCTTCCATGGCGGTGACTTACAAGGTGTAATCAACAAACTTGATTATATTCAATCTCTTGGAACCGATGCTATTTGGCTCTCCCCTATTGTAGAGCAAGTGCATGGCTTTGTCGGTGGTGGCGATAAAGGCTCTTTTCCTTTCTATGCTTATCACGGCTATTGGTCACGAGATTTCACCAAGATTGATGAAAACTTTGGTAATGACAACGACCTGAAAACATTGGTCGAGCAAGCGCACAAACGCGGCATCAAGGTAATGTTAGATGCGGTGATCAATCACCCAGGCTATGCCACCTTAGCCGATCTTGAATTTGATAACATTGATGTCCTCAAAGCGGCTGCCAAAGACCAAGATCTCACTAAATGGCAACCGAAATCAGGCAAAAACTGGCACTCCTCTCATGAGCTTATCGACTACCAGAGTCAAAATTGGTCGCAATGGTGGGGCGCAGATTGGGTGCGCTCAGGTCTGCCAGGATACGATAAACCCGGTAGCAGTGACAAAACATTAACGCTAGCTGGGCTGCCTGATTTTAAAACCGAATCAGATAAGTTTGTCACACCACCGCAATGGTTGTTAGATAACCCCGGCACGCATGTAGTGGCAAAAGAGCATTATCGGGTTGCTGATTATTTAGTCGAATGGCAAACCGACTGGGTGAAACGTTTTGGCATCGATGCTTTTCGTGTCGACACAGTAAAACACGTAGAAGGTGATGTTTGGCTGGATCTAAAAGCGCAAGCCAGTGAAAAATTAGCACAATGGCAAAAAGAGAACCAACGCCCACAGCAACCGTTTTGGATGATGGGAGAAGTATGGGCGCATTCGGCTTATCGTTCACCGTATGCCGATGAGGGCTTTGATGCTCTAATTAACTTTGATATGCAAAAACAATTGGATAGAGGGGCGACCTGTTTCTCTGACATGCGTAAGACTTATGCCAATTACAGCGCCGAAATTCAGCAAAACCCCGGATATACGCCTGTTAGCTATATGTCTTCTCACGATACCGAGTTGTTCTTTTCACGCTTCAAATCTTTTGAGATGCAACGCAATGCGGCCAACGCTTTATTGCTATCACCGGGCGCTATCCAAATTTATTACGGCGATGAAATAGCCAGAGAAATTGGCCCGTATGCAGACGATTTTCATCAAGGCACACGCTCAGATATGTTGTGGAAACTTGATGCACAGCGAGAGGGTTTGTTAGAACACTGGCAAACACTGGGGCAATTTCGCCAGCGCCACCCTGCTATTGGCGGCGGCGTACATAAAGATCTCAAGCAGAGCAGAGGTTACGCTTTCTCTCGCACCCTCGATGATGATGCGGTGATCGTGTATTACTCAGGTAGATAACAGAAATTAATCAGCAAGCTCCGCTTATGCTATGGAACGTGTAACATGGAGCTTGCTGGTTTAACTGTTTAAAAACTACAATTCCCCGTTATTCATGCGCTTCGGCATCTTGTTTTTTCAATACTTTATGCCCGTCTTCTGCAATGCCCTCTTTCCAATAACTGCTGATATAAATGTCATCCTTAGGGATATTTTTATCGTTTCTAAAGTATTGGCGCAGCTCGCGCATAGAATCAAAATCGCTCGCCACCCAAACAAAGGGAGAGCCATCCAGCCACGGCAATGCTTGCACTGTTTTATTTAATGACTCATCTGTAATCCAAGTGGCTTGCATATTGCTCGGGAGCGAAAGGGGTTGAATATCGTCTTGATGAGTCACTTTGATCACCACATACCCTATCGCTTGCTTAGGCAATGTTTTCAGCTTGGCTGATAAAGCGGGCAAACCTGTCATATCCGCCACCATAAAAAACCAATCGGCATCAGTATTAATGGGCGCGATTGCGCCCGGCCCCATCAAACTAATCTCATCGCCGACTTGTGCGGCATCGGCCCAACGAGTTGCAAAACCGCTGTCTGGGTCTTGGGTAATGTGACGCACAAAATCGACTTCGATAGAGGCAGTGTCTGGCATGAAACGTCGAATGCTATAAGTGCGCATAATTGGCCGAGAATCAGGCGCTATCTCAGAAATGGTATTGCCTTTCCCGTCAAACAAAAACTTAACATAGCTTGCTGCGCAATCTTCTGGGAAATTAGCCAGTGCCTCGCCTTGTAACACCACTCTTTGCATATTGGGAGAAATACGTTGCGTACTAATGACGGTCACTCGCTTAGGTGTTGGTTTTTTTCGACTCATATTCCCTGCCTTATTTATTTGTCCTTTACTTAGATTAGAAGTGTTCACTTAAACAGGCGAGAAATTACCCTGAAAATAGAACAGCATTATCTAAATGATAATTATTTGTGTTTGCGATAACGAAATAAGATTGTCAATTTAACAACGAAACTAACCGCATATTCGTAAGTAATTGAAATTAGTAGATTTAATTTTTTGGCACGGCAATTGCTATGTATAAAGTATCAAATAGATAATCAAACCGATAAGAGACCATCATGTATCAGATGTTTTTAGAAAACCAAACTGCAGAGGCTTACATTGAGGAGCTTCAATGCCAATCCGCACACTGCTTCGCAAAAGAGCGTAACTCTTCTGCCAGTTTGCTTTTTAAAGGCATCCAAAATGCTGTGCACTCTATCTGGTCTTCGCTGCTGAAAAATACTGTGTTGCCAAATCTCAATCAATCTCAACACTCTATCGCAAAGCAGTCTACAGTTACCTTTACATCAATCACACCAACCGGTGTGTAGGAGAAAAATTATGAGCCATTTAAGAATCCCAAAAAACTGGACTATCCAACGTTCTACTCCATTTTTCACTAAAGACAGCGTGCCACAAGCTTTACTTACTCATCACAACACTGCGGCAGAAGTATTTGGTCAGCTTGTTGTAATGGAAGGTACTGTAACTTACTACGGTTTTGCTGATGGCGATGCGACAGAACCTGAAGTCACTGTAGTGATCAATGCCGGTCAATTTGCAACTAGCCCACCGCAATACTGGCACCGCATTGAAATGTCTGATGATGCGCAATTCAACATCAACTTCTGGTCTGATTCAGACAAGCGTAACGAAAAAATGTTTAACGCTAAGAAATAACTAACAAATAACTAAGACTAAGAGAGGCGCGCGCCTCTCTTTTCTTGGCTGCTGTTATTGAAAAATAACCGCAGAACAAGCGTTACTGCGCCAACAATGTTGGCCAGTGACCATCCGCTTTAGCAATATTATTCGGTACGTCTTTTACCCATTTTACCTGAACAGATTGGTTGTAATTAAGGTACAGCTTGCCTTCATAAATAGACCAAGCATTTGGATCAATCTTCGCGGTATAGCCATTGCTGACTGCCCATGCACAATATCCCCCATATTGCGGAGCATATTTTTCTGGATTTGCTACAAACAAGTTTCGGTTTTCTTCAGACGAAAAATACCAAGTCGCATCCTTCCATTCATATTGATACTGCTTATCCCCTTTTTGCGCCTTTTGCATCGTAAAATACGCCACGGGATCATAGCCTTTAATCGCTTTCCCAAGAAAATCGCTGTACACCGCATCCAATGCAAATACGGATCTGGCGAAAAATAACAGGCCGATTGCGATCAACATACTGATTCGAGTTGTGACTTTCTTCTTCATTGCTGTGCCCCCTTGGCTATTTGTCTCTTATAGAATAGACACTATCTATCAGAAGAAACTTTCAGCACAATTTTTAGCTATAGTTATCAAAGACATTCAAGTAAGCGATGGATTTATTTTACGCGCGCCGTGCAATCTATTGTTAAGACGCATCATCATCAAGACCGCGAACAACATAACACCAGCGGCAATAAAGAAACCGAGTTGCGTGATACCAAAATGGCTTAGAAACGCAATGCCAACATAGCTGATGCTTTGCGCTAATGTCGCAAACATCTGCAACCCGCCATCGGCTCGGCCACGTTGATCGATGCGGATACTATGATGCATCCAATTAGTACGAGCGATTCGATTTAAAGCGTTAAAGGTGCCAAATAAAAACGTGAAGACCAATATAAAGTGTGGCGATGGTGACAGACTCATTCCCACCAGCATGATGGCGGCAAACCCCATAGAACCCATCATAATCCGTTGATGAGAGCCCAAGCCTAATAAACGACTGACCAATAACCCCGTCATTAATGATCCCATGCCAAAGGCAATGTTATAGCCGGCAAACCAATCACCAGAGATACCCATTTCGGAAAACCAAATAGGAACCAACTTAGTTAAAAAAGTTAAGATTGGGTAGCTCAGTGCAGACAGCATCAAGAACACATAGAAGTGCGGCCTTTGAGTGTATATCTCGCGACTCTCTTTCATCTGCGTGACAAAAGAAACTGCCTTTGATTGACGTAATTGTCGGCGATATGGCGTTAATATATAACTGACCGTTGCGATGGCTGAGGCGCTAGCTGCAAAACAGGCAAATTCATACATGCCCCACCTTTCTAGTAACAGCACGCCTAATGCTCCAGCACCTAACGTAGCGCCTTGCATTATCACTTCTTGCTTCCCTGAAAGCGCCGCATATTCATGCTGTTCAAAATTCTCTTGAGTAAAAGCGTTATTGGCGGTCCACGCTAAGTTACTGGATGTCCAAAATACTATCTGCGCAATGGCTAACAACCACAGAGATTCATAGCCCAATCCATAAACCAGCGCGACTAAAAGTGCCGTGCTCGTTTGCAACATTTGCACCCATATCAACAAATGTTTCCTTGAGGTTCGATCTATCAAGGTTGAGAAAATGGGAGTCAGACAAAAAGAAAGTGCGGTACAAACAAGCGCTAATATCGCGACAAATACCCCCATATTTGGAGTAGATAGCATGATCCAAGGGAGCGCCATCATAAATAAACCGGATGAAATGCCATCAAAGAGCTGTCCTGTCAGATAGGGGCGTGTACGATTTTTTACAGTCAATCCCATACTTATATTCCATTTATTGCTTATTTGATGCTAGGTTAATACCTCAAGTTAACTTGAGGTAAAGCGCTTTCGCATTTAATTATGCAAAAGGGCGAAACAAATACGGGGATAATTTATGGAAATGACCATTGGTGAGGTAGCAAAAAGAACTGGGGTTAAGGTCTCTACCCTACATTTTTATGAACAAAAAGCGCTTATCTACAGTTGGCGAAATCAGGGCAATCAAAGACGTTATCATCGCAGCGTAATACGCAGAATTGCGGTGATCAAAGCGGCGCAAATGGTTGGGCTGACCTTAGACGAGATTGCAACGTCACTGGCAGATTTACCAAAGCATCAAGCTCCCAACCGCCAGCACTGGGAGCAAATGGCGTTAAATTGGAACGCCATGCTCGAACATCGTATTGAGCAGTTAAAAGCACTGCAAAACGATCTCGGTGGCTGTATTGGTTGTGGTTGTTTATCTATGGAATCGTGCGCGATTTACAACCCGCAAGACATTCGAGCAAAGCAATTTGCTGACAAAACCATGCTCACTCACCCTGAAGAATGGTCTAGCAACATTGAGTAAGCTCTAACGTGTTTTAACCTTACACGATGACCATTAATTGCGGCGATTGATATAACCCCTCACGTAAAAAAATACCCAGCCAATTGGCTGGGTATTCATAATTCTATGTAACTGTGTTGTATAGCGAAGCTTAGATAGCCCAACCACCAGCGTAGAACACAACCAAAATAATGGTGATCAATAAGATACCGAAGTTTAGACGTTTCCACTCACCCGCGAACACACGGCCAACCACTAGACACATGAAGCCAAGCATAATGCCCGTTACGATGTTGCCTGTGAGTACGATAAATACCGCACATACAAGACCTGAAAGTGCATCAACTGAATCTTCAAAGTCCAGTTTACGAACGTTACCTAGCATCAACAGACCTACGTACATAAGTGCAGGCGCAGTTGCGTAAGAAGGAACAAGGTAGCTAATTGGAGCCACAAACAATAGTAGAAGGAACAGAACGCCAACCGTTACCGCAGTTAGACCTGTTTTACCACCTGCTGCTGTACCTGCTGCTGATTCAATGTAAACCGCTGCTGGCGCGCCACCTACAGCACCAGATACGATGCTAGAGATAGAATCAGAAGTCAGCGCTTTGCCGCCATCGATGATGTTGCCTTTCTTATCAAGAAGGTTAGCTTGACCTGCTACTGCGCGGATTGTACCTGTTGCATCAAAAATCGCGGTCATTACCAATGCCAGTACACTTGGTAGTACGATTGGGTTAAGTGCGCCCATGATATCCATAGAGCCAATCAAAGAGCTGTCGCCGCCGATACTAGGCAGAGCGAAGAAACCTTGGTATTGCACTGCAGGATCAAAAATAAGACCAAAGATCGAGATAGCCACGATAACCAATAGAATGCCGCCAGGAACTTGACGTTTTTCTAGGCCAAAAATCGCCGCTAGACCTAGCATTGACATGATTACAGGTAGAGAAGTGAATTCGCCCAAAGTTACAGGCAAGCCAGCTACTGGGTTTTTGATCACAAGACCAACACCACTTGCGGCGATAAGTAGTAGGAATAAGCCAATACCAATACCCGTACCGTGCGCGATACCTGAAGGTAAGTTGGTTAGAATCCACTGACGCACACCCGTTACGGTAATAGCCGTAAAGACCACACCCATTAGGAATACCGCGCCTAGAGCAACCGGGATAGATACGCCTTGCCCCAATACTAAGCTATAAGCGGTAAATGCGGTCAATGAGATAGCACAACCAATCGCCATTGGTAGATTTGCCCATAACCCCATCAACAGAGAACCAAACGCCGCCACTAAACAGGTTGCGATAAACACTGAACCTTGGTCAAAACCTGCGTTGCCTAGCATGCTTGGCACAACGATTACGGAATACACCATAGCTAAGAAGGTAGTTAACCCCGCTACTACTTCACGGCGAACGTTACTTCCGCGCTGTGAAATCAAAAAGAATGTATCAAGCCAGCCGCCAGTAGCAGATGTGCCATTATCATTCAGTCCCGCTTTTGAGGACTGATTTGATGTATTCTCGGACATTTTGTTTCCTTTGTGTTTGTTGGAAAAGCCCCTGACAAGCTCATTTCCCATAAAAATGTTAGTAAAAATTTCAGTGGCGAAAAAATACAGCTAAACGTTTGCGTGTGCAATAGTTAAAATCGTTTGTACACCATATTTAGCAGAAAAAATGAACAGCCCACTAAGAATCGTCCAGATCCTGCATAAATGGCAACTAATAAGACATATCTTTATATCTTAGTATTACTTTGCGATGAAATTACCACTCATAATTACGATGAATACTATCGATATGAAACAACTATCATTTATTTATTCTTTGCAGTGTTACTCATTTTAGTTAATAGGCAATGAATGACCAAAGTATAAATTTGACGGTGATCAAATTAAATATAGTGAAATACTCAATAAAACTCTATTTTAATAGCGAATAGACCTTATCTGTGATCTTCATTTTCCCATTCGTCACAATTATAATTAACTGGCGTTTCATTCATTATTAATATGCACTATTATTCTTTCCATCAAGTTATACAACATTGCAGAATAAAACGGAGACATCAAATGTCTATCTACTACAAATCGCAATCTGAAAAAGAGCTAACCCTGTTAGCTTGGTATAATATTGATCATCAGTTGTCTTTCCACTTGTCGTCAGAGTAACCTTGTAAACCACTGTTATAAATCAATATTTTATTTTTACCACTGACCATTAGTCATAAATCCGTTCAACAGAACCTCTCAATAACTTGCGAGTTCTGTACTGTGATTGTTGTCTTTTAGGTTGGCCGTAAGCAAACAAGTTTAACGTTAAATTATATAGAAAATATTTAGATTCAATATAGTTAACTTTTGCTTATATAAATATTGACCAATAACTTTAATAATAAAGCTCCACCAATAAAACTTAACTCTAATAAAATAATAGAGTGAGTCTGTATACTTACGTGATTAATAAAATAGATTTAATAAATACACGTAATTAAAAATAACATCCTACATTATATAAGTGGTGTTCTATACACCCAAAAATCCAAAGGTATTATTATGGAAAACTTTAAGCATCTACCAGAACCATTCCGCATTCGTGTAATCGAGCCTGTGAAACGCACAACTCGTGAGTACCGCGAAGAAGCTATCATCAAATCAGGAATGAACCCGTTTCTACTGGACAGTGAAGATGTATTTGTTGACCTACTAACAGACAGTGGCACCGGCGCTATTACTCAAGAAATGCAAGCCGCTATGCTACGTGGTGATGAAGCCTACAGTGGTAGCCGCAGCTACTACGCTCTAGCAAATGCCGTAAAAGATATCTTCGGTTACGAGCACACGATTCCAACTCACCAAGGACGTGGTGCAGAGCAGATTTATATTCCTGTTCTTATTAAGAAACGTGAAATGGAGAAAGGCCTAGACCGCAATAAGATGGTTGCACTTTCTAACTACTTCTTCGATACAACTCAAGGCCACACTCAAGTTAACTGCTGTGTTGCGAAAAACGTTTATACAGAAGAAGCATTTGATACTTCAGTAAACGCAGACTTTAAAGGTAACTTCGACTTAGTTAAACTAGAAGAAGCTATTTTAGAAGCAGGCCCTAACAACGTACCTTACATTGTTAGCACAATCACTTGTAACTCTGCAGGTGGTCAGCCAGTTTCTATTGCTAACCTAAAAGCTGTGTACGAAATGGCACAAAAATATGACATCCCAGTCATCATGGATTCTGCTCGCTACGCTGAAAATGCTTACTTTATTCAGCAACGTGAAGAAGGCTACCAAGATTGGACTATCCAAGAAATCACTCGCGAAACCTACAAGTATGCTGACGGCCTAGCAATGTCTGCTAAGAAAGACGCAATGGTACAAATGGGCGGCTTGTTGTGTTTCAAAGATGACTCAATGCTAGATTCGTACACTGAATGTCGTACTTTGTGTGTTGTTCAAGAAGGCTTCCCTACTTACGGCGGTCTTGAAGGCGGCGCAATGGAACGTCTAGCGGTTGGTCTATATGACGGCATGCGTCAAGAGTGGCTAGCTTACCGTATCGGTCAGGTTCAATACTTGGTTGATGGCCTAGAGAAAATTGGCATTGTTTGTCAACAAGCAGGCGGACACGCTGCATTCGTTGATGCAGGCAAACTTCTTCCTCATATCCCTGCAGGTCAATTCCCAGCACACGCACTGGCTTGTGAGCTGTACAAAGTTGCCGGTATCCGTGCGGTTGAAATTGGTTCTCTACTATTGGGTCGCGATCCTGCTACAGGTAAGCAACACCCATGTCCAGCTGAGCTACTGCGTTTGACTATCCCACGCGCAACTTACACGCAAACACACATGGACTTCGTTATCGAAGCATTCCAGAAAGTTAAAGAGAATGCAGCCAATGTGAAAGGACTTGAGTTCACTTACGAACCTAAAGTATTGCGTCACTTCACTGCTCGACTAAAAGAAGTTGAATCAGTAAAAGTTGCACCTAAGACTGAAGAAAAAGTACTAGAAACAGCATAAGCAACACAATATAAGGCCTCAACTTTTGGGGCCTTTTATATTTCAGACCCAAAAAACCATCATAAATAAAAATAGGTTTGGGTATTAAATTCTAATAACGTGAAACAAAGGATCATCTATGGCACAAAGTATTGATATGCCCTTAGAAAAACAGGGAGCGAAGGAAAAAGGTCCTTCCCTCATTGGAGGCGCATGTATCATTGCTAGCGTCTGTGTGGGCGCAGGAATGCTAGGCCTTCCAAGTGCGGGAGCGGGCGCATGGACCTTCTGGTCAATCGTTGCTATTTCCCTCACAATGGCAGTCATGACCATCTCTGGTTGGATGCTACTTGAAGCGTACAAAAGCTACGATTTAAAAGCTTCTTTTAACACTGTAACTAAGGATATTCTTGGGGAAAAAGTTAACCTATTTAACAACTTAACCGTTTACTTCGTGGGTGGCATCTTACTGTACGCTTACATCACGTCTTCAGGTTTGATCCTGCAAGATATGCTCGGCGTTAGCAGTCAGATCTCCTCTATTCTATTCGTTTTAGTTTTCTCCATTTTTGTCTGGCACTCTACTCGCGCTGTAGACCGTATTTCGGTCGTTCTCATTACTTTTATGATTTTAAGTTTTGTGTTTGGCGTATCAGGGCTAGCGGTTAATGTTGATTTCGCTATTTTGTCTGACTCAATCAATAGCAACGCAAGTTACACTCCTTATGTACTGGCTATGCTGCCTGTCGCACTGACCTCTTTTGGCTACCACCACTCTGTAGGTTCTATGCGTTCTTATTACGGTGATGAGAAAAGAGCCAGTAAAGCGATTCTACTTGGTACAAGTATCGCATTAGCTTTGTACTTCCTATGGCTATTCAGCATTTTTGGCAACCTGCCACGTACTGACTTTGTACCTATCATCGAGCAAGGTGGCAACATTGATGCCCTACTTGGCGCTTTAGGCTCTGTCATTGAATCTGAGCGAGTAGCAAGTGCAATCAACACCTTCTCTATGGCGGCTATCTTGTCATCGTTCATTGGTGTAGGTCTGGGCGTATTTGATTACCTAGCTGACTTGTGCAAATTTGATGACACTAAACAAGGTCGTGGTAAAACTTGGGCTGTGACTTTTCTACCACCACTGGTGCTTTCTTTACTGTTCCCATTCGGTTTTGTTATCGCTATCGGTTACGCAGGCGCAGCAGCAACGGTATGGACTTGTATCATCCCTGCACTTCTAGTGTACAAAGCACGTAAAACGAATACAGGTGAAAACACCTTTAAAGCACCTGGCGGCAACGCGATGGTTTACGGCGTAATTGCTTTTGGTGTGTTAACTGCGGTATTCCACCTAATGTCTATGGTAGGTTTATTACCATCATTTACTGGTTAAGCTATTGATTTTTAGTTAATTAATTAGTCATTTCTAATAGCGAAAAACAGAAAAGAATTACAAGCTATTACGCTTTCCTGTTGCTTAACCTTACAAATGCACTCAAACGCCTTAATGATAGTCACTCCAGACTCATTGAGGCGTTTTTTTTTGGATAGATATTTGTTCTATGGGGTATTTTTTGGCGTAAAGATCTAGCACGTTGTTGGATAACAATGAGTAAAAGGAGATCACAGCCTTTATTGTCTTCTAGTTTGATGAAGAAAGCCCCGAGCTATCATAGTGATAACTCGGGGCTAATTAATGTGCTTTCATCCAACCAGCCTAAAAAGTTAGTAAACTTGCACCTAGCTCATTACTGTTTGTTTCTAGCCATAATTTAAGCTCTTGCGGCCACTCAATCGTAGATTCGGTAAAGAAGCCACGCAGTAGCGAGAAGTAGATTGCCTGATCAACCAAAGGGAGTGGCGATCTACCCGCATTCGGTTGGATCAACGCTTCAGCTTTAAGTAACTGTGCATTCACGTCTGCAACAATCTGCTCTGTGTTTTTTAACAGGCGAACAAAGTTCAGCTCTTCTGTCTCTTTCTTTGCTTGCCATGCAGCAACACTTGCTTCAGTAGCGAACTCTTTTAGATTCAATTTCGTCCAGCGGGGGTAGCCAATTCTTTGAATCAAAGGGAAAGCCTCACGCTGAAATACCAACGTCTCTGCCGATGGTACAGCTACCGCATCAATACCAGCTTGCTCGATAAAGTAAGCAATGATATCCATGCTTTCCGCCATCACGCTACCATCAGCTTTCTCCAATACTGGCACCATTTTCTGACCGATTAAATCAATCAGAGTTTGTGCATCAGCATAATCCACAACCTGGTATTCAACGTTAAGTTTCAGTACATTAGCAACGTAAGCAACACGTGCACAAAATGGACAATGCTCGTAGATATACAGTTTCATCAATAATCCCATTTATTATATTTTGAATTATACCAATCACACTAAGTAAGTGATCAGAACTAGCGCAGGAAAAATGCTCGAGAACAAGGCACAATTTTTCGATAAGTAGTTATTCTACAATCAAAAATTCTAACGCCGTTATCGAGTATTTTAACAAGCTAGAATGACCAGTTATTTAGTACGATTGGTATTAGTATTTAATCGCAGTTTTGCCAATTGATGCGCTACTTTCGATGCGTTGATGTGCGTCTTTTAGCGTCTCAACACTAAAGCCATTCAATGTTGTAGTGAGTGTTGACTTAATGCGGCCAGCATCAATCAAGTTTGCCGCTTGGAACAGGATATCTTGCTGCTTCTGAATATCGTCAGTATTAAACAGTGAGCGAGTGAACATCAATTCCCAGACAAAGCCTGCTGATTTGCCTTGTAGTTTTGATAGGTCAACACCACCATCAAATTCTACAATGGAGCTGATCATGCCTTGTGGAGCAATCAGCTCAACCATTGCATCCCAGTGGCCCTTGGTATCAGCAACGTTGAAGATGTAGTCAACATGTTGAATTCCCTGCTCACGTACTGACTCCACCAGATTACGGTGATTCACAACATGGTCAGCCCCCATATCTCTTACCCACTGCTCCGTCTCAGGTCTTGAAGCCGTCGCAATCACTGTCAGGTTAGTAAGCTGTTTCGCCAATTGAATCGTTATCGAACCGACACCACCCGCACCACCAATAATTAGGATAGACTTCTTCTCTTCTGGGCGAACTCGTAGGCGATCAAACAAGGCTTCCCAACCTGTCAGTGTTGTTAGAGGCATGACTGCAGCTGATTCGTCAGAAAGACTTTTTGGTGCGTGAGCTGTGATTCGGTAATCGACCGCTTGATACTCAGCATTCGCCCCCATACGTGTCACATCACCTGCGTAATAAACACGGTCACCAATTTCGAAGCCTACAACATTGTCGCCTTTAGCAATCACTTCACCCACTGCGTCGTAACCTAATACTTTTGGTTGTTCTAGGGTTTTATCTTGTGCGTTACGGATACGAATCTTCGCATCTGCAGGGTTAATCGAGGTCGCACTCACCTTCACAAGCAGGTCATTGTCTTTTAACTCTGGCAGGCTTATTTCAAACTCAAATAAGCTATCTTGCTCTGTAATTGCTAGTGATTGAGTAAAACCAATTGCTTTCATAGTTGTTGGTGCTGACATGTTGTTTCTCCTTTGATTGGACACCCACATCATAGAGATTTTTTATCCTAGATAAACCGCCTAATCTTTTAATTACATTCAATTTATTTTTGATAATCAAACTACTCGAGCGTGTAGTGTAAGGATACTTACCTGTTAACCTAGTTAGATAACACCTTGTGCAACCAACCACTAGTATTGTCTGTCTTTATATTTCCGAAAAACTCGAGTTAGTCAGTAAGAGTAGTGACCGTAAATTTAATAACATTTACGGTTGCATCGGGTTATTGGTTGTTAACGTTGGTATTGTTTCTTCAGTTTTTTAACTCTTCTGGATTGTTTTTTTCTAACTCTTTTTCATATTCATTCATATGTTTCGAGATCCAAATATGAACGTTTTCCACATAGAGAGTAAAACCAACTTGCTGCTAATTGGAAAGAGGAAGGTTGGTATGGGTAAGTTACAACTGTTAGATATGTTTATCGGTACGAATACCAAAATTGGTTGTTTGATTCTTCCTGTCGGAACAGAAACAGAGTTCTCGTTCATCTATGAAGATGGATCGAAACACACTGGTGTCCCGATTTCACCACACATCCATTTTGATGATCAGGCTTCGCCACGAAGTATCGAGAACTATCTCAGGGTCAGGTCTTGAATTTTGCTTTTGAAGGTTTGGGTGCAAAAAGAAAGACCTGACCCCATTTATTTTGGGGAAAATTGTTTGTTATATGCCTAGCGCGCACCTATAATTAATGCGCATATAAAATACGCATGGATTGATACTATGAGAAACGCATTTGATAGACAAGCACCAAAGAAAGCAGCCAATTTAAGTTTGAATAGCGAGCTGCTAGCAGAGGCGAAACGTCTGAAGATTAACTTGTCAGCAACAATGGAAAAAGCCCTTGAGAAAGAAGTAAGCCAACGCCTTAAAGCTGAATGGCAAGAGCAAAATGCTGAAGCTATCAATGCTTGCAACGAGCTCACCGAAAAGCATGGTCTATTTTCTGACTCTTACCGAGTATTCTAATGTCACAATTTGCGCTATACCAAAACAATGATAAGAGCACTGCAACTGCTTACCCTTACTTTGTTGATGTTCAGAGCGAATTACTCGATACACTGAACACCCGACTAGTCATCCCACTAACACCTGTTGAACTGTTAGAAAAGAAAGCACCTAGTCACCTATGCCCTGTGATACATATTGATGAAGGTGACTTCGTTATTTTGACTCACCAAATGGCAAGTGTACCAACTAAAATCCTACGTGAGCCTGTCAATGAACTCAGCACATTTAGAGACGAGATCCTTGCCGCTATCGACTTTTTGATTACTGGCATATAACGCCTTGCTCATGCGCGCGTTTTGCGGAGCTACTTTTGGTGTTGTAATGGGAGTTTACGACCTTGAACCAAAAGTCGCGTAGAAAAATGTGTCTGCGTGCAGCAACTTAAACACTAAACGCAACGCATAACAAATCGGCTCGTGACAATTATCAATTTCGTCATATCACCCATGAACTTCGATGCTATCTTTAGGGGTTTCAGAGCGATGGTTTATACCATAGTCCCTCATAACACCTGCGACTCTCAGTCGATAGTCTTTAAATACTCCACCACGCCCTTTAGATTGTGCGTACCTGTGCGACTCTAACGCACGCCACTCTTGAATTGCCTCTTCATTTTCCCAAAATGAAAGAGAAAGAACTTTGCCTTCATTGGTAAGGCTTTGAAAACGCTCAACGGAAATAAACCCCTCTATTTCAAACAATTGTGACTTTATCTCATTGGCGATATCTAAGTATTCTGCCGTTTTACCCTCAGCAATTTGAACTTCAAAAATAACAGCTATCATATTTTATTCTCTTTAATCTGCTTGAATTGATATGAGCATTCTAACAAACTGATTTATTGATACTTGGTTCTAGGTCGAAGTGTGGTGGTATATAGGTTTAAATTCTGGTCTAGCTTGGAATGGAGCAAAGACATGGTTGTTAATGTTGGTATTGTTTCTTCAGTTTTTTAACTCTTCTGGATTGTTTTTCTCTAGCTCTTTTTCATCCATAAGTTACTTAAATTGTACTTTTAAATAATTTCTTATTTAGGTGCTACAAAAGTACATTAAAAGGCACTTATGAAAAAAGGTAAGATGGTAAAAGCACAACCTATACCTGACTTGAATACCGAATTCAGTATGGAAACGCTGGGGAGCGCCATTCGCTCAAAGCGCACCAATAGAGGCTGGCGTATTGATGATCTCGCTTCAAAAGCTAATTTATCTCGTAGGACAATCATGAAGATTGAAAAAGGCGATACCAGTGTCACCTTTACCAATGTACTTGTCCTCATGGATATCTTAGGGCGGTCGTTACGCCTTATCGACTTAAAACTTATTTACTCGTCCACATAACCAAATCCCCAACCAAGATGAAAACAGCGTGAGAAGCAATGAGGAAGGTTGGTATGAGTAAGTTACAACAGTTAGATGTGTTTATCGGTACGAATACCAAAATTGGTCGTTTGATTCTTCCTGTCGGAACAGAAACAGAGTTCTCGTTCATCTATGAAGATGAATGGAAACACACTGGTTTCCCGATTTCACCACACATCCCTTTTGATGATCAGGCTTCGCCACGAAGTATCGAGAACTATCTCAGGGTCAGGTCTTGAATTTTGCTTCTGAAGGTTTTTGTGCAAAAAGAAAGACCTGACCCCATTTACACTTGAGCGAAGCTAAACTGCCAAGCGTTGCGAATTACTCTTAAACAGATTGTATGCCACTCTTCAAATATGGGTGCTACCCGCACTAAAAATCACTACATCTTTTGGTGCAAGGAAAGTTCTTGCATTTGCTATAGTTCGTTGATTTTACTCTGAATTTTCATTACCAAAAATACTAATATCAAAGCGTTCAATATCACTCGTTTTCAATTCATCAAAGATGTGTTTATCTGACTCATCGAATGAATGACCATAAATAAACATTGCTCCTGTCTACAGGGTCAGGTCTTGAATTTTGCTTTTGAAAGTTTTTGTGCAAAAAGAAAGACCTGACCCCATTTATACAACTGCAATTTGTATTACCTTGAACTCAAACTCATCATGCCAAGCATTAATATCCACTTGAAGCATTTGTTAGCTACCGGATTAAACTTTTAATAAAGTCTGACATCCGACTAAATAGCCCATGCTTAATCAATGTGTCTTCGATAGATTCGTTATCCGCAATTTCGATAACTTTGCCATTCACTTGTATTGCCGGACGTCGACCATTACCACCAATATAAGTTACAAGATTCGGAGAATGTTTCTGTATCTTTGTTTTCTCCCAAGAACATAACTCATCCCAAGTAGTCCCAACTCTAGCTTCTTGGTACTCTACATAATGCTCTCCAGAACGGAAATAAGTTTTTACAGATCGATGCTGGCTAATTCTATTATAGATATTGGAAGTAATTCCTAAGTAATCAACTCCATCATGCCCTTTAAACCGATATGCTCCCCAGGTTTTTGGAAGTGCAGACATCCCATCAGTTTCTTCCCATTTTTTTGGTCTACCCTGCCCAAAAGGTGACGACATAACTACCTCTCTAATTTTGTAAATGATTTTTGAATCTACCTTGCACTCTACGTATAATTTAGGTCAACCGCTAGGTAGCTAATGTTCTGCTAAATGGCAAAAACGTTTGGCATAAAATCTCGCTTCAAAGCGATAATGCCGAGCATTTTTGTCCCTGTTCCATTGTTTGTTAGAACTGTTGTACACAATTCTATATTAAACTAAAAAATACTTATTCGATGTCGCTCAAATATTAATAAATATCACCAAATTTAAATGTTACCGACGACTGAAATTCGTATTCTCTTGTACTCAAACAAATTATTCCCTTCGTAAGACTCCACGAAGCTTCACCAAATAAATTTCGTATTTTACTTGCTTAACTGAACGTGAACTATCAAATAATAGCTCGATAAAAAGGGCATTAAATTTAAATATTACCGACAACCGCAATTCGCATAACAAATTATGCCCAACGTGAATGCTCCACGGAACTTCACTAAATAAACTTCAGATGTTACTTGCTCAGTTCAGTGTAAATAATAAGAAAATAGTTCGATAAAAAGAGCATAAAAACTACAAATCAAATGAATTACGATACAAAACAAAAAACAACTAAATATTAGAAATATAAACTCTAATTCAATGAGTAGTCCCGCTTAAAAATTAACAGCTAATCTACCCTTTCCAAATTTGAACTTATACGTTCTAACGCCACGTCAAGCGGCAAAAATTTGTTGGCTAAAATATTGAACACCTTGTTAGGCGACTGACTACCGAGCTGTCCAGCAATTAATACCCCCGAACAACAAAGAAAAACACACAAATAGCTACCATAACCAAAATATATAAAATCGCAGGAACAGGGTTATCATTCTCAGTCTCTGAGGCTAAATAAGCATTAAACTCTTTTTTACTTTGTTGCCGTCCATGCTTTGAAGCTAGATTATGTTCGCCTAAAGGCATTTTACCGCTACTAACATATTTTTTTGCAGCAGTTAGCGTTGGTAAAGGACCAAAATCTTGCTGTTGCTCACTATTTAGTACGTACCAATTTGAGCCGTCTTTTATTATATAGCGGCCATCAGAAACGGAGTATTGACCTGCTTGAATTCTTTTTACAGCAACCATGCTAATTCCTGACGCCTAACAGCTTATTAATTAGTAGCAGGATAACCTCCTGCATCCGTGTGGGTCTCGTTGTCAAAATATAACTAGTAAGTGTTTGTTGTAAATGAATTTTTTAACAAAAAACAAAGATTAAATATGAGAATTTAGCAGATAAAAAAGATGCAAAAGTGTTTACGAGGTCTGCATAGCACTTTTATATATATTACAAACTATTGATAATAATGTGTTGATGTCTAAAAGTTAGCATTATCGATGCGCCAATCAAACGATTTATGCACCTTTTTCATAGTGATTATCTTAACTTGAACTGTATATAGTGCATTAATAAAGTAACGGTTATGGGGCGATTCACATTTTTGGAGACTATACGGACAGAGATCAGGGTACGCCATTACAGCTATCAAATAGAAAAACCCTACCTCTATTAGAACCGCTATTTCATTCGACATTGCAATATTCGTCATGGCGCTGATATAACCCACACTTTGATTGAACAATTTCTCAGCTTTTTAACTGTGGAGTGCGAAGTGTCAGCGAGCACCCAGAAACAGGCTTTATGTGCCATCGTATTTGCTTGTCGATGCATAAAAAATGAGCCCTTTTAGTATTCATAACTAAAGCGCAATGCCTTGGCAGAAGTGCTCTCTTTTTATTTATTATTAAAAATAAAAATGAGGCTTATTAAAAATATAATAAGCCTCAAGTCTTATACGCTAATTTGCATTAAGCTGTGTTAGCTCAGCACTCTTAGTTTAAAGGAGTGAAGTTTTGTACAGACATTTCAGACGCTTCAGGGATTTCTAAAGACTGACCGTTTGCTTCTAGCTTCTTGATGTAGTTAATCAAAGAATCTGTGTATAGAAGACCAGTATCTTCACGACGGTCTGCATCTTCATATACTGGAACAAATGAGTCGTAACGGTCACCACCAGCGGCGATGAAGTCGTTTGTTACTACTACGTACTCGTTGTCTAGTTCAATGTCATGCCACTCACCAAATGTACCGTCAGTGTTTTTACGACGAGCTTCTACATTGCTTACGCGCTGACCGTTGTCTGCGTTCATATCAACATCAAAACGTAGGTTTGCTGCCGCAGGGAATGCACCACTTGAGTTGTTTGCTACTACGTTATCAATCGCGTCTTCTAGCGTGTTGATGATCTCTTGGCCTGTCATGTTTAAGTTCACTAGGAAGTTAGTAAATGGCAGAACGTTGAATGCGTGACCTACAGAAACATCACCCTCTTCGATAGTGGTACGTACACCACCACTGTTTTGAATCGCAAGGTCAGAACGCAAAGACATGTCTACAAACGCTTCTGCAACTACGTTAGCCATGATGCTGCCGTGCTTATTCATAAACTCACGCTCTTCACTGCCTTCAGTACAAAGAGAACCAGAAGAGTGGTTAGAACCTGGCGTACGCTCGTTACATAGTAGGCCGTTGCTGTTGCCGATAACTTCTAGCATTTTCTCTTCAACTTGGTCAGCAAAATGTGCCAGTTTTTCAGAAGTGCCGTCGTCTTTCTCAACAATGCTTAGCTGTGGAGTATCTGCAATGTAAGTTTCGATTGTTTCAATCTGCTCTGCAGTTAGAGTGCCGTCGCTGTCTTCGTCTGGGTTAGTGAACTCATCGCCTAGCAATAGGTGTGGAGTACCCGCACACTGAGTTACGTTGCCTGCTTCATCAAAGCTGATGTTTAGCTCGCCAAGTACTTGCGCGTTATCCCAAGCGGTAACAACACACACTTCGTCACCAGAAGCATTAGTCACTACTGTTGGGTATTCACCTAGTGGGTTACCGTAGCCGATTGTCTCGTGGAATTCTTTGTCACCCAGTAACGTGTGGCTGTCACCACCTACAATGACATCAACGCCAGTTAACTGCTTAGCCATTGCAACGTCGTTATCGTATGTGTAGTGCGTAAGCAATACGATCTTATCTACGCCCTGCTCTTGTAGGGTATCGATGTATTGTTGAGAAGTTTCTACTTCATCTAGGAAAGTAGTGTCTTCTGAAGGAGAAGATGACGCCTGAGTTTTAGCCGCGATATCAATACCAATAACACCTACTTTTTGTCCTGCTACGTCAAAAACTTTGTACGGCGCATACATATCGTAAATAGGGTTAGTTGAAGGTACTTCGATGTTAGCAGCAAGTACTTCTGTACCACATCCGTCAGTGCCATTTTGTAAAGTATCGATGAAGTGAGCCAGTTGCTCGTTACCGTCATCAAATTCATGGTTACCTAGTGCGAATGCATCAAAACATACTTGGTTCATCATTAGTGCATCAGGAAGCTCTTCACGGAACAAGCTGTAGTACATAGTGCCTGTGATTGCATCACCCGCATGCAAACGAAGCGTGTTGTCGTTTTGCAGTTCGTTAAACTTAGTGACAAGGCGTGGGAAACCACCTACTTCAACTTCAGCTTCAACACCACCAAGAGTCAACTCAACTGGACCTGTTGCATCTAGTTTTGAGTGATGATCGTTGATGTGCAAAATACGAAGGTCAAATGATTCACCGCTTTGCGCTTCATTATCTGAGCTAGAAGAATTACAACCTACTAAGCCAGCTACAACAGCTAAAGCTAATATTTTCTTGTTCATTTCAATTCCTATTTTTTCAATTTCAGTCTTGTGATGTTGAATATGCGATGCATCCTAAAGTTTATAAATTAAGGAATTATGACAACTTTTAACTTGTCATGAATAATTACTTATTGCTGGCTTAACCAAAGAAGGGAAATATTAACTTACCGTGACACTTATACTTTAATTACATTACAAAAGAGCATTTATTAAACAAAATTAAGATTAATAAACATGAAGTTGAGTATTTATGGTCAAGAAACGAATACATATATAGCTATAAACAAATTATCTATTTTTATAAATTTATCAAAAAATATAAATGTAATATTTAATACTTAAGATTCCGGCCAAGAAAAACAACCTATATCAAGGAAAACAATGAACAAGATAAAAATGGCTTGGACTCTACCCTGCTTATTAGCGGCTGGCGGTGCAAATGCCAATATTATAATTTCAGAAGTTGTTGAAGGCTCCGGTTTTAATAAAGCCATTGAGATTGCCAACATTGGCGATAGCACAATTACTCTAGACGGTTATCTTTTGCAAAAAGAAACCAACTTTGGTGGAACTTGGGCTGCAAACTTTGCACTAGACGGAATCACTCTACAGCCTTTCGAAACATATGTGGTTGGACATGCAAGTGCAGACGCTGACTTAAAAGCACTCTTCAATGCCGAAAATAGCACCATTGCAAACTTCAACGGCGACGATCCTCTGCGCATCACGCTCAATGGTGAAGTGATTGATTTATTTGGACCAAGTGGTGAGTCTAAACACTTTTTTCATGATGAAAGAACTCTAGTTCGCTGTGAATACTCAGCGAATGGCACATGGAATGAATCACAGTGGCTAACATTCCCTCAAGATGACTGGAGCGACATAGGTAATATCGCAGCCAATTGTGATTCGGGCGAAGCGCCTGAAGCACCAGTTGGTGAAGAAGCCACTATTGCACAGCTGCAAGGCGAAGGTCAGTGGTCACCGTACACCGACCCGGCAAACTATCAGTTTGAATCAGAAGAAACGTTTGTTGTAAAAGGCGTTGTCACTCACGTACAAAGTTCAAATCTAGATAACGATCTTCTTACTGGATTCTTTATGCAAGATCCAGCAGACACGACTGCAAATGCGTCAAACGGCATTTTTGTTAACGCTGCTGTTAGCAACATCAAGGTCGGGGACGAAGTTGCGGTTACCGCAAAAGTGCAAGAGCACTACTCTTGGACTCAGCTAGGTTCTACCTCAGCGCGCGCATTTGTTGAAGTGCTTGGCGAAGGTGAAAACATTGAGCCAACGACAATTACCGCCCTTGAAAGCGATGAAAACTTCGAGCAAACGCTAGAGCGTTACGAAGGTATGTTGGTACGTGTAAACGCTGACACTGACATGCGCGTTGCACGTACTTTTGGCTTTGATTACAGCGCATACCGCAACAACATGGTATTGGCTCATCAATCCGTTAACTACCATCCAAACCAACTGAACACGCCATTAACGGCTGGCGCAGCTGAGCAAGATGCAAGCAACGCTGATCGTCGTCTATTCGTTGAATCATCAATGGATGCAGCAGACGGCGTTGTGCCTTGGTACCCTAACTTTGCCCAAGACAACGGCACAGGCACTAGTGATGACTACATCCGTGTTGGCGCGCAACTTAGCGACGAAGGCCTAACGGGCGTACTAGGTTACTCTTATTCTGAATACCGCCTATACGTACACAACACGGCTGACAACAGCACTTTTGTTGAGAACGAACGTTCACAAGCACCTAACCTAGAAGAGGGAGACTTAGTGGTTTCTAGCTTCAACGTGCTTAACTTCTTTAACTCTCCATTTGGTGGTCGTGATAATCCAACCAACAGCAACCGTGGCGCAGAAAGCGTTGCTGAATTTGATATGCAATTAGAGAAAATCGTTAGCGCATTGGTTGCTATCGACGCTGACATCTACGGTCTAATTGAAATTGAAAACAACGGTTTTGACGAAGACTCTGCTATCCATGTTCTGGTTGAAGCGCTAAACAGCCGCCTAGACGAAGCGGATCACTACCAAATTGCTATGCCTAGCGACCTTGAAGGTGAAGGCTTTGTCGGTACAGATGCAATCACTAACAAAATCATTTATCGCCCTAGCACAGCTACGCTAAATGACACTTACGTGATTGAACTGCCACAGCAGCACGTAACAGAAAATGGCAACACTAAGAGCGCGTATCAGCGTGATGCATTCACCGCTTCTTTCGCTGTTGAAAATGCAGAAAAAGATCTGGTGATCTCGACCAACCACTTCAAATCAAAAGGTTCGACGTGTTGGGAAGATGAAGCAACGACTGATCAAGAAAACGATGTGAACCTGCAAGGTAGCTGTGAGCACTTCCGTGTATCAGCGGCTTACCAACTGGCTCAAGAGTTGAACAAGATTGACGGTTACAAAGTGGTTATGGGCGACCTTAACAGCTACGGTCAAGAAGATGCTATCTTGGTATTAACCAACCGTGACAATGCACCAGCAGACTATGAAATCCATGCAGCGCGCAACACTTACATTGGTGGAGATGCAACAAGCGGTACTCTACTGCACGGTGAAGAAGGCGCGTTAATCGAAGAATCATTTGATTACCTAGACATTGTTGAAGAGCTTAAGCCAAAGACTTACAGCTATTCATACAACGACACTATGGGTACGCTAGATTACGTGTTAGTTGATAATGAGCTAAAAGATTTCGTTGTTGATGCTGAAGTATGGTCAATTAACGCGGTTGAATCATCTTTGTTCCAATACGCTAACCAGTACACTGGCGACCTAGTGAAGTTTAACGACGCTTACCGCTCTTCTGACCACGATCCAACAATTATTGTATTGGCATTCAACAATAATGATGAAGGTTCTGAAGACGACGGTGATAACTTACCTGAAGGTGACGACGGCTCTGAAGATGGAGACAACACTCCTGATGGCGATAATGGCAGCGACAATGATTCACAAGAAGGCGGCGATGTGCAAGGTTCAAGCGGTGGTAGCTTTGATTTCTTGACCTTAATGCTGATTCTTTCTGGCTTCTTTGTCCGTGGTCGCGCTAGAAGAAACGTATAACCTAAAACCGACGTTTGACGGATAACACTTGTCGTTATTGCGTAATATAAACTCGGCATATCAATAATAAAAAACCAAAGAAGCCGACAAATTTGCATTTGTCGGCTTCTTTTTTGTTTATCACACAAAGCCATTCATATTGAGAACAAATCGCTAGAATAAATTGGCCTTACGACGCATCTGATTTACCAAAGAATCGAGCAAATAAATTGATATTTAAATACTCAGCACCATCGTCTGCGGTCAGTGGTGGTGTTTGCGTTGCAGGATCTGCATCTAACGCATCTGAATTGCAACGCGAAGCCCATACGCCATTTTGCAACTGACCATTGTTCAATAAAATATCACAGTTGATATCGTTCATACCGCCTGGTGAGGTTATCGCTTGAACATAGTAAGGGATATTATTCGGTAGCACACTATCATGTGCGTAACCAACGGTATGAGTTAATTCACGCAGCAACTGAGCCGCGTTTTGGTGCAAATCAGCGCTTTTTTGCGCCGCGCTTAAATTGGCATACAGCTTAGGCTCGCCTTGCACGCTATCAAAATGAGCGTTATTTAGCGTCTCTTTATCAGTTGCAGAAACATTAAAGGCCGCAATTTGGTAAGTCGCATCATTCCAAGACTGGATACTATCATTCACAACATCTTTAAATGCCGCATAGTTAGATGGAATAGTTCTCGCATCGCCAATACCTGAATGGAATGCTCTCGCATCCATTTTTTCTAAACCTGCACTATCAAAGCGATTTGCAAATTCTTTAGTATTCACTATAAAAGCTATTTGCCCAAGCATGCGACGAACATTATTTTCGGCTTGCGTATCCCATTGCTGTGGGGTTCCAAGAGTATTTTCCCAACCAGCAGCAACAGACGAAGTAACAAAGTTAAACTTCACATCAGTAAAGATAGGGTTAGCGACGTTCGATACGTATTCCGCTTGTTCAAAATGGTGTTTAGTCACATAAACGGCATCGGCATGGCTAAGATGAAAAGTCTTTTCTAGTTCCGCTTCAACCTTAACGTTATTCAGCTCTTGTCCGGCATTTATCAGCGTGGTTTGCAGCTCATCTTGAATATGATCCACAGTATCGCTGTCACAGCCGTTTAATGCTAAAGCGGAAATACCGACTAATACTAAACTTTTTATCTTGAAACTCATTGCTAACCCTTACTCATAAATGTATTCAAAAGCGCATTAAGAAGATGATTTTGCACAAAGCCAATGCGCTCAGTTGAATAATGAGAGGGAGTATGAACCAAGATAGTTAAACCCCATAACTAAACTATGTTTTCAAATATGGGGTTTGGTAAGGTAAAAATGATAAAAATAAAGCTTGGTTAACCTTATAAGCTTTATCGAATTAACTTAATAATATTGCGTACTGCTAAAACAATTCCAGAAATAACCGTCACTTTAAAGCAAATTTCCGAAGTTTTATGAATAGAAGAAAACATAGCGCTTTGCGTAACCAAAGGCCCTCTTTCTTGCATATGAACGATTTCAGGAACGAAATAGAAAACGAATAATAATCCAGTGACTACCATCAAAATCATACTGATCAGAGCTAACCAATCCGCACTTTTTTTCCGATATTGAACCAACTCATAAACCAGTGATATCAAACAAATAATAGCTAGTGGGTAAGACAAACGTACAAACACCGATGTCATCAACAAACCTTCTTGAAAGCGACTAAGTACAGGCTCCCCTAATGAGGTAATCGAATTAAACAGTACCGGTGCTACTACCACGCCAGAAAAAAGCGCGAAGCCCATAATGACCGAAAGTAAAACAACATAAGAGATAGCTACAGTTTTCGTTATTAGGTTCATTATTCAATCACATGCTTATACCAATCCTACTAAATAACGAGGCATTCTAGCTTGTTAAAATCCTCGATAACGGCGCTAGTTCTGATCACTGACTTAGTGTGATTGGCATTAAAAGTTAATAAAAAGCCCAACGATGCTATTGGGCATATCCATTTTGTATTCCCTATTAAACTACACAATCGACTTAACTATATAGGGTTAAAATTCAAATTCGTCTGCTATATCAATACCTTTTGTCGCTAGGTAAGCAAACAAAGAGTCTACGGTGTTATTCACCACACGTTGCGCTGGGTAGCCGACTTCTGTGATCAGTGCTTTCGCAACATCAAAGCGTCCTAAATCCCAAGCATTATGAGCATCTGAACCGACACTGATAGGCGCATCGTATTGTTTGGCTAAGGTTGCCAATATTTTGCAGTTGCCGTAACTGGCTTTTCTTGAATATAAAAATGAGCTGTTATTAATTTCAAGCGCAACATTCTCTTTTGCTGCTAGCTTAACAATCTCTTCAATATGAATCGGGAAATTAGGGTTGCCAGGGTGCGTCACTACATGCACTTTGCCACTTTTAATGACATTGCTCATCGCTTCTGTGTTTGAATCGATATCTCGAGGTGCAAACACTGGAGGATGAAAGCCAGTAAGAATAATATCTAGGTTGCTACGGATAGATTCATCAATATCGATATTACCTTCAAGATCTTTAATATTGCTCTCTATACCACGCAAAATACCCACGCCATCGACTACTCGAGGAAAGGTCAGGCTGTTAACAAAATGCCACTTATGCGGTGCATCTTCCATATCAGGGCCATGGTCGGTATTGGCAAATAAACGAATGCCACGCTTAGGCGCTTCACGCACATAATCATGTATGGTGCTATAGGCATGATCACTTGCTAAGGTGTGAGTGTGTAGATCCACTTCCAACTTATAACTCATTGTAAAACCTCTTTTTAAACCCTGTAGCCACCGCACTATCATCGCGGTGTAATGCAAACATTGAACTGTCTACCATATACGAGTTACTTTAACTTTTCATGGCATAAATGTGGAAACATTTAGCTTCATTTTTAGCTATCGATAAACAACACCAATGCTGTTTTACGCTTTTTGAGCAGTGAGTATTCGCTGTTGATTTTGACTTAATTCGGTCATTAAGTATTTATTATTTTTCTAGATTAAATATATCGTCACCTGATTTATTTTAATGCATAATATTCCTAGCAAAAATAACAATTATTCCTTCACACCATACCTTTCACCTTAAATATATATTAAAAATAATCATTAAATTAATGAATTAAAAATCAATATATGCATAAAAAATGCTTTGCATTAATTTAATTAATTAAAAATGCAATGTTAATTTCCATATAAATACAAAGTTCTGTGAGAGCTAAGTCACGGAATGATAAGTACTTTACTCATAGTTTATACGGCAACCAATCAGCGTAATATTAGTATTGTGAATTTTAAATACCCCCACTTAATATTGTATTATTTAATGCGTTAGCATTTAAACATTAAATACTCATTATTTTGACTTTATTAGCATGTCTACTGATTAGTGAATTTAAGATAGGTGATAATTTGTATTACCTTATTAATAATAAAAATAATACCTCTCCTACAAATAATAAAAAGGAAGTTACTGTGAAACATAATTTAAGTTTACTTTCGCTATCTATCATTGTTGCATTAGGTGGTTTAACCGCTTGTAATGATAGCAGTGATAACACCACATCAAACGTTGAAAAAACAGCGCCAACGGTAGCGACAACAGCCACAGAAACCACACCAGCAGCCGAGCAACAAACCCTACTGACTGCAGCTCAACCTAGACAACTTGATGACTTAACGCAATATGTTGACCCCTTCATCGGTACCGGCGGTACTGGCCATACTCATCCTGGGGCAGTCGCGCCAAGTGGCATGGTGCAAATGACACCGATTGTCTATGATGCTGGCACTGACAAATGGAAAGTGTGTTCTGGATACCATGATGATGAGACAGAGCTTATCGGCTTTGGTCACACCGCATTTAGTGGTACCGGGATCAGCGGTTTAAATGAATTCCAAATGTTGCCATTTACCACGGAAACCATGCCAAAAGATGCTGATATTACTTCCTATCATCCGCACATTGATAAATCGACCGAAGAAGCCTCTCCTGGTTATTACCATGTAAAAATTAAAGAAAGCAATATTGATGTTCAGCTCACGGCAACAGAACGTGTTGGCTACCATAAATACACCTTCCCCGATGGAGCTAAACCTAAGATTAATTTAGTTTTTACCGACTTCAATAAACAAACCAATAAAGTCGACTACTCTGTTGTTGATGATCACACCATACGTGTGACACAAACAATTTCTTCGTTCTATACACTGCAGCAAGATACCTATTTCTATGTGCAGTTCGACCATAAATTTAAAATCAAACCTGAATTTCATCAAATCAAAGGGTGGTGGGGACCAACAGAGTCAGGCACATTGGTGTTAGATTTCAGCGACGATGCTAATGCGCATGAAATCAATGCCAAAGTCGGTATTTCGTACACTAGCTTGCAAGGTGCAGAGCAAAACTTTGATATCGAAGGAACTCGCACATTTGAACAAGCACGTGCTTACACCAAAGACCTATGGAATAAAAAACTTAATGAAGTCAAAGTGGAAGGTGGTACACCTGAAGATCTCACCACTTTCTATACCGCGCTTTATCATACCGAGCTAGCGCCGCATCTCTTCCAAGACGTAGACGGACAATATCGTACAATGCGCCGAGGCGACGACGCTTTTGTTAAATATGCTAATGATCCTGATTCTAAAGTTTATAGTGTGTACTCACTATGGGATACATTCCGTGCACTGCATCCACTCAAAACCATCATTGAGCCTAAACACGCGGTTGAGCTTGCTAAAGACCTGATTAGAAAATATGAAGAAGGTGGTATTTTACCTAAATGGGAACTGCACGGTGACTATACTGGCACTATGGTGGGCTACCCTGCTGTTGCAGTTATCGCCGATTCTATTACCAAGTTCCCAGACCAATTCACCGCTCAAGAAAAACAAACTGCATTAGCCGCAGCGCTTCGTTCGGCAATTTATAAGAGCGGCAACGAAGTCATGAAATTCGACCCTGGATGGAGAGTGTATGACGGCGTACAAAAAGAGAACTTAAAATACGTAGATGGTTCTCAAAACAGCCTAGATGAACCAATGAGCTCTAAATGTGATCCATTGGCTCCAGCTAAAGATTCATTATGTGGTTTTGTTCCTGCACTAGGGCAATACCATGGTCAAAATGAATCCGTATCCTACGGTTTAGAAATGGCCAACTTTGACCATGCGGTAGTGATGATTGCCAATGCTGCAGACCGTGCGGATGTAGCGAACACATTCAAACTACGCTCAGAGTACTGGCACAAATATTGGAACGCTTCTAACCCAGATAATCCTAGCGAAAACTGGAAAGAAAAATACAATATGACTGGCTTTATGCGTCCGGTATGGTCTGACGGTGAGTGGTCTACCTCTGACGATGGTGAATTCCACCCTTACAAAACTAATAGTGGTTCGGGCGATTACACTGAAGGGACTGCATGGCAATGGACGTGGTTTGTACCACAAGATGTTGAAGGGCTGAAATCCGTAATGGGTGGTAATGATGCCTTCTTGAGCAACTTAAACGAAGTGTTCTCAAATGTGTGTGACAGTGCTAAAGATTCGACCTGTGCAACCACACCGGATATGACTGGTATGTTAGGACAAGTGGCGTTTGGTAATGAACCATCACAACACATTCCATTCCTATACAACTGGACTAGCGAACCTTGGCATACACAAGAAGTGGTTGATAAAATTCAGCACACTATGTACGGCACAGATCGTGGTGACATCGTCGGTAACGAAGATGAAGGCCAAATGTCAGCATGGTATGTGATGTCTGCATTAGGACTTTATCAAGTCAGTGGTTCCGACCCAGTTCTTACAGTGGCTCGCCCTCTGTTTGAGAAAGTACAAATCCCTATGCAAGATGGCGTATTTACCATTACCGCAGAAAATAACAGTACTGCCAATAAGTACATTCAATCCGTAACAATTAACGGTAAACCACTCAATAAAAACTTCACTTTTGATTTTGCAGATCTGAAGGCCGGTGGTGAATTGCACTTTGTAATGACTGATGACGTGAATCAAGCAATGAAAGCGGATCAATTGGCCAAAAGCTAACGTCGTCTTCAATTTATTGCAACTTCGATAACCCTATGTATAAAGCTTGGTCTTTCTAGGCCAAACTTTATACATCCATATTATGCTTAAAATAAATATCCACAAAACAATGCAAATAATTAGGATTCAAGGATATATATTCACTTTCAGATATAAATGAAAACTCAGAAAATACACGCTATTCATTTTTATATTTAATTAATGATATTATTAATAAAAATGAAATGTAAATTCCCATTTTAAATTAAACTTCATTGAGACTTAAATCACTAAAAATAAACATTCCAAGAATTAATATATACACGAATTCAATTCACACCAAAAATATAATACATTGAAAAATAACTATATTGTATTATTTAATATTTGAATCACAACTAATTTAATAGCATTCAGTTAGAACATATTTATGTTCTACTAAATAATAATAAAAAATAATATCTCCTACAATTAATAAAAGGAAGTTACTGTGAAACATAACTTTAGTTTACTCTCATTGTCCATCATAGTGGCATTGGGCGGCTTGACCGCATGTAATGATAATAGTGATAAAACCGCAAGCAATGCTGAAAAAACGACGCCAACAGTAGAACAAACAACACCAACCCCGGCACAAAAAGTTGAGCAACAACAACTTCTCACTGCAGCTCAACCTAGACAACTTGAAGATCTTACTCAATATGTAGACCCTTTTATTGGCACAGGTGGCACCGGGCACACGCACCCAGGCGCCGTAACCCCCAATGGGATGATACAAATGACTCCGATTGTTGACGATGAAGGCGTTGATTGGTGGACGCGATGCTCAGGTTATCATACTGATTTCACAGCAATTCTAGGCTTTGGTCATACTGCTCTTAGCGGTACAGGTATTGGCGGTTTAAACGAATTCCAAATGTTACCGTATACCACCGAAAGCATGCCTAGTGGTTCTAAAATTGAGACTTATCGCCCCCATCTAGATAAATCGACTGAAGAAGCCACTCCGGGTTATTACCACGTTAAAATTCAAGAAGGTAATATTGATGTGCAACTTACCGCTACTGAGCGTGTTGGTTATCATAAATACACCTTCCCAGATGCTGCTAAGCCAAAAGTCAGCTTCGTTTTTGACCGATACAATAAACAATTCAACTCCGTTGACTATGAAATTATTGATAATCGAACCATACGCATCAAACAAACAATTGCCTCATTCTTTACCTTACATCAATCAACTTATTTCTATGTGAAATTTGACCATAACTTTAAACCAAATCCAGAATTCCATGACATCCCATCAACCTCATCATGGAGCCAAGATAAAAACGGCGTGTTATTGCTTGATTTTAGTGGTGACCCTAGTGTTCACCAAATCAATGCCAGAGTGGGGATATCATATACTGGCCCGCAAGGTGCAGAGGAAAACTTCGATATCGAAGGTACTCGTACATTCGATGAAGCCCGTGCTTATAACAAAGGCTTGTGGAATAAAAAACTGAATGAAATCAAAGTAGAAGGTGGTACACCTGAGAACCTAACAACCTTCTATACAGCGCTATACCACACCAATATGGCACCGCATATTTTCCAAGATGCTGACGGACAATATCGCAGTATGACTCGCGGGGACCAAAATTTTGTTAAAACTGCAACAGACCCTAACTCTAAAGTTTATAGTGTCTATTCATTGTGGGATACATTCCGTGCATTGCATCCACTAAAAACTATTATTGAACCACAACACGCGGTTGAATTAGCTAAAGATCTCCTTAGAAAATACCAAGAAGGTGGCCTTCTACCAAAATGGGAACTTCACGGTGACTACAGCGGTACTATGGTGGGCTACCCAGCGGTTGCGGTGATCGCCGATGCCATCACCAAGTTCCCAGACCAATTTAGCGAACAAGAAAAACAAACCGCTTTAGCAGCGGCTATGCGCTCTACACACTTCAAGAGCTACGCACAAGTTTCTAATACTGATCCAGGTTGGAAAGTTTACGATGGGGTACAAAAAGATAACTTAAAATATGTGGATGGATCACGTAACAGCTTAGGCGAACCAACCAATACTCAATGTGACCCATTGGCTTCAGCAAAAGAGTCTCTATGTGGCTTCGTTCCTGCTAAAGGTGAGCAAAATGGTCAAAATGAGTCCGTCTCATACGGCTTAGAAATGGCCAACTTTGACCATGCAGTAGTGATGATAGCCAACGCAGTACACCGTGATGATATTGCTAAAACCTTCGAGCTACGCTCTCAGTACTGGCATAAATATTGGAACGCCTCTAACCCTGATAACCCAAGTGAAAACTGGCAAGAAAAATACCACATGACGGGCTTCATGCGTCCAGTATGGTCTAATGGCGAATGGTCTACCTCTGATGATGGCGAATTCCATCCATATAAAACTAACCACGGTACCGGCGATTACACCGAAGGTACCGCATGGCAATGGACTTGGTTTGTACCGCAAGATGTTGACGGTCTAAAAGCCACTATGGGGGGTAATGATGCCTTCTTGAGTAACCTAAACGAAGTCTTCACCAATAAATGTGCAAGCGATGACCCTGCGCAATGTACTACAACCGCCGATATGACGGGTATGCTAGGACAAGTTGCCTTTGGTAATGAACCTTCGCATCATATTCCGTTCCTATACAACTGGACATCTGAACCTTGGCACACTCAAGAGGTGGTCGATAAAATTCAGCACACCTTGTATGGCACGGCTCGTGATGACATGGCGGGTAACGAAGATGAAGGTCAAATGTCGGCGTGGTATATCATGTCAGCGATGGGCTTCTATCAAGTCAGTGGCTCTGATCCTGTATTTACCCTAGCGCGACCTCTGTTCGATAAAGTACAAATCCCAATGCAAGATGGGGTATTTACTATTACCGCAGACAACAACAGCGATACCAATAAATACATTAAATCAGCGACTATCAACGGTAAGCCATTAAATAAAGACTTTACCTTCGATTTCACTGATTTGAAAGCAGGCGGTGAGCTTCACTTTGTAATGACGGATGATATAAACCAAGCAATGAAACCTGAGCAATTAGCGAAAAGCTAATACCACTTCAGGCTAACAATGCAAAAATAGCGTCACAAATACAGCTTGGCTCTTCGGAGCCAAGCTTTTTTATTTCCTTTCATTAAATATCAATCCCAATTGTTCTATCATTTTTGCTCTCGATACCCTTTAGTCCTATTTCAACTGTAAAATATTGAACCATTAAAACAAAGTGCTACAACATATATGCAGAGATTGATGAGTATCTTAACAAGCAAAAACATTCCCGCTCAAAGCAAAGAATTCTCGCAATGCAAAGGCGCCTCACCTAGCCAAGTATCATGCCTCACAAAGACAGTAATAGAAGGCATAATAGAATGCCAATCTATGCCGTATTAATACCATCTACCCTATCGTTTATCTCAGCTACATTGTGGAGACAAGACCTGCTAAGACAAACGCAGGTTAACCCTTACGTTAGGTATTAACGGCGATGGTTGAACAGAACCCATCGATAGTATGTGGATAGGCGAAAACAAACGGATTAAATTTTGGTGGAGTGCACTAAATGAACTCAGCCAACATTATGTGCATAGAGATCCAAGGTGATAGCTAGAAATGAACGATGCTCTTGCAAAATTAGCACCAGCCTATGAGTCATACCAATCACACTAAGTAAGTGATCAGAGCTAGCGCAGGAAAAATGCTCGAGAATAAGGCAGAATTTTTCGATAAGTAGTTATTCTACAATCAAAAATTCTAACGCCGTTATCGAGCATTTTAACAAGCTAGAATGACCAGTTATTTAGTACGATTGGTATCAATTTAGGATTAAGTTCGAAGAGCATCTTTAAACACACATTGCTAAATAGTAATAACGCAGTATCTGTTACACCCTATCCTCAAGTGATTTTAGTCAACAGCTAAGCCTCTACATCAATTCCAGATGATCGACTCTCATACAGAACTACACACTTAGATAGGGATATCTATCCTAGTAGTTAACGGATCAGACTAGCTTGTTAAAATACTGGATAACTGTAATTGGTATATGAATGAAAATAATAGGTTTGTTTGGCCACGAAATATTCGAAGATTGAATGACTCTCTATGATGTCACTTCTCATTACACATCTAAAGAAACCTTATATAACTCTGGCAAGTACTAGGCGGGGAAATCATGCATAGATAAAGTAGTTCTAGTGACTACTATATTAAATCAATAGAATAGCAATTAGTTGGCATTATTATATTTTAGATAATGACTAAGCTTATTAGAAATACCACTAAGTGGATGAGTCATTTATGTCGATAGGTGTCATAGAGGCAGGATAATAAAAAATGGGAAGATAGCCTAAGCTTTCTTCCCACAAGAACAATACAGATTTTAAATAATAACTTTCAATATTGGACGCGTAATTTGAAGGTTATTAAGGTCAAAACCTAAGCAAATAAACCTGCAGCGTTCTTAATAGCGTCTTTAGTTGAACATTCTACCGTTTCTAAGCTTGCAAAACGTTCAGACTCTTTCACTTGGATATCGTGCGCTAAAATCACTTTCCTAGCATGTTTAATATCGTCAGCAGTAATACGGTTTTGAATACCATCTTGGCCTTGAGTTTCAACTTTAATATTAATGCCCGCCGCTTTAGCCGCTTTTTCTAGAGCAGCTGCAGCCATAAAGGTATGCGCTACACCTGATGGGCAACAAGATACCGCTACAATATCAGGGTAGCCTGTTGAGTTACCTGCAGGGAGGGCTGCGCTTGGAGCTGTTGTAGAATCTTTAACCGTTTCATTATCTTCAGTGACCACAGGTTTCCACAAACCAACAATTAACGCCGTCGTTAGTGAGCCTGCAATAATACCGATTAGGTAAGAGGTACGGCCTTCAACAACAGGTAGTACAATCAATCCACCCCACGGAGCATGACACAATACATCGGCCATGAAACCTATCACGTTACCTACGATACCACCGGCGACGATTGCTGGTAGCACACGCAATGGATCGTTGGCAGCAAATGGAATCGCACCTTCAGAGATACCAATTGAACCCATGATGATAGCCGCTTTACCCGCTTCTTTTTCATCAGAGTTGAATTTTTTAGGGAACAAGAAAGTCGCAAGAGCCATACCTAGTGGTGGAGTACAGATAGCGATTGCAACGCCACCCATCAACCAAGGTTGAGTACCTACTTGAGTTTGTGCAAATAGAGTTGCTACTTTGTTTACCGGACCGCCCATATCAAATGCAGTCATACCACCAAGCAATGCACCAAGAGCCACTTTACCTGCGCCAGCCATGCTAGTAAGGCCTGCGTTCATCGCGCCCATACCCAGTTTGATTGGCTCACCAATACCCCACAATACGATACCTGAGGTGATTAACGTACCTACTAGAGGGTATAGGAAGAAACCACCTAATGCCTTCATATTGGCCGGTATTGGGATCTTTTTAAGCTGTCTTACTACATAACCGGCAATGAAACCTGTCACGATACACCCTAAGAAACCACCACCAATATCAGACATTAAACCAGAAGCAATCATCGCTGGAGCAAGAGCAGGTTTGTCCGCTAAAGAGTACGCAATGTAACCACCAAGAATAATAGGGAATAGAACTAATCCTTTAATACCTATCGTCGATATATCGGCCAAAATACCACTGTCAGGCACAGCCCCTTTACCAGATAACATTACCGCAATGGATAATAACACCCCACCAGCCACGATGAATGGGAGCATGTGGGAGGTACCAAATAATAAATGTCCTTTCAGACGGGAAAAAGTTTGAGTAGTCACGATATTAGTCCTTTTTTATTATATTTAGTGCATCTTGTGAGGATTTTGCATTACACAAGTTAGTTACAAATTCAGGTTCAAATTTAACGAATAGTGCCTTCAATATTTCGATGTGGTAATCACTGTCTGCCGGAGACGCAATCATAAAGAAGACTTTTGGTTGAGGCTCATCATCGTCTTGACCATATTCGATACCGTCAGGGGCTATGCCTACAGAAATAGCAGGCGAAATAACGGTTTCACTTTTACAATGGGGATACGCAATTCCATCAGTTGTCGTTGTACACTGTGCTTCTCGAGTTTCAATTCCTTTAAGAAATACATCTAAATCTTTAATTCTCGACTCTTTCAGTAGTGGTGCAGCGAGTTCCTTGAAGAGGTCTTGTTTATTTTTAGAGACAATATTTACATTGATTAGCTCTACATTTATTAACTCTTCGAGCATAGGGTAGTCCTTATTATTTTTTCGTGTAGGTAGGAATTGCTTTTTAAATTATTGGAAAACAGATAATTAAAATGACGAATTAGTCACATAATTAAATTTGAAGGTGCTCGTAAAAATGGAATGTTACATTTCATGAGAAATTAAACTTTCATGGGATATTAATCACAGTTTAATTAGTCAATAAAAAATACTTTAACGGCAAATTCAAACCCACAAGAAAATAACCAATAAAGTGCAACCAATTGATTTGTAAGACCATTGTAATGTAATACAAACAAGTTTAAATATTTATATTAATCATAATTATCTATCTTAATATTCATTAAATACGGTTATTTAGAATAAATATCCATTTGTATTATCTTATTAAAAATAATATTCCTAATATAAAATAAACAAAGGAAATACAGTGAAACATAATCTCAGCTTGCTCTCATTATCCATCGTAGTCGCTCTTGGTGGATTAACCGCTTGTAATGATGATAGTAATGACAAGGTCGCAGAACATACAGCGAAGTCTGCCACTGAACAACTACCCGTCAAAACTACCCAAGCTACTGAAAATTGGAGTGTGATAAATGCTTCAAAAACAACCACTCCAGAGATTTTACCCGCGACAGACCTCACTCAATATGTTGACCCTTTCATCGGAACAGCTAAAACAGGGCACACTTTCCCTGGTGCAATTGCGCCAAATGGGATGATTCAAATGACACCTGTCACCGATGATATGGGAACCGATTGGTGGGCGGAGTGTTCAGGTTATCACGATAAGTTTGATACTTTGATTGGCTTTGGACACACAGCGTTAAGTGGTACTGGTATCAATGGTTTATCTAACTTCCAAATGCTGCCATTTACCAATGAAAGTATGCCAGATGGTACAAAAATTGAGAGTTATCGCCCGCACCTAAATAAAACAACTGAAGAAGCTTCTCCTGGCTATTACCATGTCAAACTTAAAGAAGGTAATATTGATGTAAAATTAACCGCTACCGAACGTATTGGTTATCATAAATATACATTTGAAGATGGGGCTAATAAAAAAGTCAGCTTAGTATTAAACGCATTTAATAAAGATTATGCCTACAACCATTATGAAGTAGTGGATAATCGTACAGTTCGGGTGCAACAAACTTTCCGTTCATTTGGTACCATAGAACAAACTGTCTATTTTTACGTTCAATTTGACCACGATTTTGTTGATAACCCTGTTTATCACAAAGAAGATGAGTGGGCTGAAGATGGTGCGCTGGTTCTGGATTTCAACACCTCACCTGACTCCGTAAAAGATCATGTCATAAATGCCAAAGTGGCTATTTCTTACACTAGCCCTGAAGGTGCTGAGAACAACTTCGATAAAGATGCCACTCGCTCTTTTGATGAAGCCAGAGAATATACCAAAGCTGAGTGGAACAAAAAACTGAATGAAACCAAAGTGGTAGGTGGCACTAAAGATCAATTAGTCACCTTCTATACTGCGCTATACCATACCAATGTTGCACCACATATCTACCAAGATACGGACGGGCAATATCGCACCATGAGCCGAGGTAACTCTGCCGAAGTCAAACAAGCACCGCAAGATTCACCAGTCTTTAGTGTTTACTCTCTATGGGATACCTTCCGCGCCCTACACCCGCTAAAAACAATTCTAGAGCCTAAACATGCGGTGGAATTGGCCAAAGACTTGATTCGTAAATATCAAGAGGGTGGCATCTTACCTAAATGGGAATTGCATGGAGATTACACCGGCACTATGGTGGCCTACCCTGCTGTCGCCGTTTTAGCGGATGCTATTACTAAATTCCCTGACCAATTTACCGATCAAGAAAAACAAACCGCTCTTGAAGCCGCACTGCGCTCATCTGTTTATAAGAGTGAAAATGATGTGAAAGATTATGGCTGGGAAAACTACGACAAAGTGCAGAAAACCAACCTGCAATTTGTTGATGGTAGTTTAATGGCCGATGGTACGCCTGAAACCACTGAATGTGACCCATTAGCCTCCGCCAAAGATTCCTTATGTGGCTTTGTACCCGCTAAAGGGCACGACCACGGCAATAATGAATCGGTCTCTTACGGCTTAGAAATGGCTAACTTTGACCACGCGATTGTGAATATTGCCAAAGCCGCCCACAAAGATGACGTCGTCAAAACCTACCAACGTCGCTCGCAATACTGGCATAAATATTGGAATGCCTCTAACGCCGACAATCCAGATGAAAACTGGAAAGAAAAATACAATATGACGGGCTTCATGCGTCCAATTTGGTCAGAAGGCGAATGGGCGACCTCTGATGACGGCGTATTCCATCCATATCAAACCGTTCATGAAACCGGTGACTATACCGAAGGTACAGCATGGCAATGGACTTGGTTTGTGCCGCAAGATGTCGAAGGCTTAAAACAAGTGATGGGCGGAAACGATGACTTCTTGAGTAACCTTAAAGAAGTGTTCTCAAATACCTGTGACAGCAAAGACGAATCTGAATGTACTAAGACCGCAGATATGACCGGTATGATTGGGCAAGTGGCGTTTGGTAATGAGCCATCTCACCATATTCCATTCCTATATAACTGGACTAGCGAACCTTGGCACACACAAGAAGTTGTCGACCAAATTCAGCGAACCCTGTATGGACCACACCGTGGTGATATTGCGGGTAACGAAGATGTTGGTCAAATGTCGGCTTGGTATGTCATGTCAGCAATGGGATTGTATCAAGTCAGTGGTTCTGACCCTGTATTAACGGTCGCACGCCCTATCTTTGATAAGGTACAAGTACCAATGGGCGATGGTGTATTCACCATTACTGCTGAAAATAACAGTGCGCAAAACAAATACATCAAGTCAGTTACCATTAACGGTAAACCTCTGCATAAAAACTTCACCTTTGATTTCTCTCAGATGAAAGCAGGAGGCGAATTGCACTTCGTAATGACCAACGATGTGAATCAGGCCATGAAACCTGATCAATTAACCAAAGGATAAGCTGCTCTCCCCCGCAGCTAAACTAAAGATAAGCGTGGCTCTTTAGGCCATGCTTATCTTTTTTCTTTTAGTTGGCATAAAAGAAGGGGGTCAGGTCTTGAAATTTGCATGGCTTGCTCACGCAATCCATGCAAATTTCAAGACCTGACCCCCAGAGAACCGCCCCCTAGAGAATACTATTTAAGCCAAGATAGGTTGACCGTTACTTTCGCCGTTTTTAATGGATTCACTATCTGCGACACACCTAAGTCCGCGCCCACGCTCATCCAGCGACACGCAACATGCTCATCGAGTTGATGTTCAGAAATAAGATATTGATGAGTCTTTTCAACGGCTGCCGTCGCCGCTTTATCAAGATCTGGATCAGATGCGATAAAGGTAAACAGTTCGCCATTTAATACCGAAGGTGTCGGCAATTGTGATTGCTTTAATACCTCAACAGAAAGTGTGACTTTACCTGAAATCTCAACGCCCGTTCCAGAAAGCTCACCATCACCCATTGCGGCATGCAAATCACCAAGAGATAGCAATCCCCCGGCATGATTTACCGGTAAATACACGATAGATCCTTTCTTAATCTCTTTAGTATCCATATTGCCACCATGCTCACCAGGGCTACCACAGGCAATTGCACCCTCTTTTGGCGCAGTGCCAATCACACCTACCATAGGAGACAATGGCACAGCAAGATTTGGCGCAATCTGTGCGCTTTCACCGATGATCTCAACAGGTTGTACAATCGAACCAGAAAGCTTATGTGAAAGGCTACCAAATAGATCAGAGGACACCATAGAGCCCATTGCTGCCAACTCAATATCATGAATAGTAATGGCAAGCACATCCCCTACTTCCGCGCCTTCAATAAATACTGGGCCTGTAGCTGGGTTTACCTTTGCAAAATCAATCTCTTCGAGAATATAGCCAACCCCTTCCATTTGGTTACGAAAGCAATCGAAGGTATCAACAGAGAATGTTTGATTTTGTTGTACATGTGCAACGGCAACGTTGTCTTTACTCATGGCGTACACATAATCTTTGGTGGTGATGTGAGTCATTGTTTTATCCTGTCTGCAGCGCCTCTCAAACCATTAGAAACGCAGCAATAAATTAGTAATATGAACCTAATATTTGAAAAATAGAAATTCCAATCGGAATAAAAGCATCATACTCGCTAGTCAAAAAATACTTAATAATGGATTTGCAATTTTTGATTTTAAAATAAAGGCTTATTGACAAAAACGCCTTATCATCAAGCATTTTCAGAGCGACTTCTGATCCCTTTATTGCAGTGACTGAATAAGCGATAACGAAGATAAGAAGGCTTGCGTAAGCTTGCTTCTACCTTCTATAAGCAAACTGAACAGTAGAGTGATACGCGCAAAAAATAAAAAAGCAGAACTCAATATTCTGCTTTTCCGTGCATAGAAATGCCTCGCTATTTAAGCATCTAAGTTCTAGGTGCGCCAAAGCACCTTCACAATGTGCCAACCGAATTTTGTCTTCACCAGATGCGGTGTAATTGTTTCGGCGGTGAAAACCACTTTATCAAACTGAGGCACCATCTGACCTTTTTTAAACTCGCCCAGATCGCCCCCTTTTTTCCCCGAAGGACAAGTGGAGTACTTGCGTGCTAATTCTGAAAATTTCTTGCCTTTTTTAAGCTGAGCCATGATGTCATCAGCTTTATCTTTATGCTTCACCAATATATGAAGCGCATGCGCTGTTCTTGCCATTGTTTTTCCCTAGGGGGTCAGGTCTTGAAATTTGCATGGCTTGCTCAAGCAAGCCATGCAAATTTCAAGACCTGACCCCAATTAGATTAGTGAAACACCTATAAAACGGAACTTATCAAGATACGATAAGTGAGGCAAATTTTTTAACTAATTAAGATAATTTAATTAATTTTGGAAAATCGCATAATTTTTACCAAGGACTATAGTGATGAGCCAATATGTGACTAATTAATGACGTAGCATTTAATAAAATCTATACCTAAAGCTAAATTAATCTAACCGAAGAATCGTTATTGCCGTCATATTGCATGATTAATATCAGTGCCTGAATTCACTCTCTTTGTAAAGGCATCATCATGAACAATAAACTGTACGTCCCCCTTCTATTATCCGCTCTACTAGTTGGGTGTAACGACAGCAACGATAACAGCAATACATCGGCTCCTGAGATCACTCCTCCAGAAAGTTACACTACTACTTTAAACATAGTATCTGCCAATATGTGGCAAAATTTATATCGAGATTTCAATGATACTAGTTCGTTCGAGGTTGCTGTAAAAGAACTTCAACATGCCAATGCAGACATTATCTTTTTCCAAGAAGCGACTGGAATAACAGCAAGAATGGCAGAGCGACTTGGTATGCACTATTACCATGGAAATAATAGTGTTGGAAGTGTTGGAATCTTGTCTAAGCATCCTATAAAAAATACCATTGATGCTCATAATGAATACGGTGGAAATATTGGTGCTGTCCTTGATGTTAATGGACGTGACGTTATTGTCTTTTCAAATCACTTAGATTACACACGCTATATCACTTACGATGCAAGAGGTGGTAACGGTATAACATGGCAAGCTCATGCCGGCTGTCTCCCGATCACCAGTCAAGAAGATCTTGATGCATTAAATCTTCAATCATACCGCCCACGTCAAGCTAGTTACATGCTTGAACAGCTATCCCCTTACCTTGAAAATAATGCAGTTATCATTTTCGGTGGAGACTTAAATGAAGCCTCTGGACTAGATTGGACTGAAGATACAGCCAATATGTATGATCGAAAAGGAACGGTTCATGACTTTATGACTCATAGACGCATTCTGGATGCAGGATATACCGACAGCTATCGTCATCTCTATCCTGATCCAACAACCAATATGGGAGCAACTTGGCCATTCCATATAAATGATAGCTGGACACAAGGTGCATCATACGTCAATGAATGTGGTCGAGGATTAGACGACCGTGATCGTATTGATTTCATTTACTACAATGCGAACGCTGAAGATATTGAGTTGGTAGATGCCTCATTAATTGGGCCAAGAATTAACACTTATTTCCCTGGACCTCATGGTGAAGACGATACTTATCAATGGGATGAAAAACACTCTGGAATGCATGTCGACGAACATGGAGAACCGACATACGAAGAACGTGATTTTGTCTCAGACCACTTATGGTATAAAGCAACATTTACACTATCGACACCAAGTTATGATTCTGAGCAAGAAAGCTTGATCAATCACGCTCAATTCAAAGATATCACCATCGCGGAAGGTGAAAACGATGGCATTAATATTTCGTTTAACTTGACGAATACTGATTTATGGGACGATACACTTAACTATCAAATCGAAGTATCAGGAGACAATGATCTTACTGCATGGTTATCTCATGCATTAAATCAACGTCCAAATGAACACGATCTAATCAGTATTGATGTACCCGAAACAGTTTTAACTACGCTAGATGGGTCTACTAAAAACAATGGCCTACAAATACGCTATGTTGCTGGAAATCAACGCAAACACCTAGCTGTATTCACTATTCTAAAAGAGGATATTCCTCGCCTTACCAAGTAAGGAAATAGGGGCAGAAAATGGGGTCAGGTCTTGAAATTTGCAGGCTAGATAAAATCTAGCCTGCAAATTTCAAGACCTGACCCCGATTAGATTAGTGACGTGTTGGACCTCTTCTTACAAGATCTTGGCCATTTTGAAATACATCTTCTGTGACCCAACGAGAAAGTAGAAGCTGATGGTTGTCATCAAGCACCGCAACAAAACGGCGACCATCTTTATTGCTAGTTGCTAAAGCCAGTCCAGCCACATTGGTTAGGCTAAAGCCACCATTTTCAACCGCAACTAAAAACGCTTCAAGCTCTTCTAACGTGGTAATAATGTCTGCATCATTGTTCATGTGTATTTTCTCTAGTGAGCAAAGTGATAATGGCAGAATGGTGCGATATTTTATTCTAGAATGCAAATTTCAAGACCTGACCCCGCTTAATTGGGTTAAGTATTTGACCCAATTGATTGTTGAGGGGGTTGAGTTTATTTGGTTTGCTTTTTGGGCGTGGCGTAGGGCGTTGGGGATGTCGCCTAGGCGGTAGTAGGCCTCAACGCTGGTGAGCTCAGTTCTTGAGCTGGTTTTTTGTTTTTTCAGTTGAGTTAATGCGGTTTTGTATTGTTTATTTTGCATTAATAATTGGATATAGGACCAGCGATATTTACTGTCTTTTGCAGTGGCTCTTGCCCAAGCTTTTAATGATTTGTCCCAAGCTCTGGCTTGTTGCCAATATTGCGCTTCTATGGCGAGATCTTTTGCTTGGGTGTTGTCTGCTTTGTTTAATGCGTGAAAAACTTCAGCTGCTTTAAGAGGGACATTTTGCTTGGAATACAATTGCGCCATCATGCGGCGTTGAGCTTCAGTTAAGGTAAAACCTGCTCGTTGATACTGCTTCATTGCGGCCAATGCTTGTGGGTAGTTTTCTGTTTGCAAATACAAATTAATGGTCTGCACCCACCAGCGAGCAATATCAGGCTCTAACCCACGTAAGGCCAATGTGGTTTTAAGTGCACTATGCCATTTTTGTAGTGACAGCTCTGCCCCTAAACGTAAATTTAACACGGACACTTGAGGGGCTCCGCCCAATGCGACATATTTGTTAGTTGCATCAATCACGGGTTGCCACTGCTGCAACTGATAGTTGCCTTGTGCGATGCGCAGCCACACTTGTTGGATGGCGTTGATGGCAATAATTTTATGCGTATTATTTTGCGCGATGATCTCATGATAAGTCTTGATTGCAGAGCGAGTGTGACCATTAGAGAGCTGAATATCGGCAAGCATACGCAAGGTTTCGAGATGCTGTTCTACTGGTAACCCATTAGCTTCTACAGCTTTAAAAAGCGCCTTTTCTGCCAGATGGGTTTGCTTTTGTTGCCAATACAAAATGCCGAGCATTCTTTGTACGACAGAGGTGTCGTAGACGCGGCTCGTTGAGATATTCTGTAAAATTTTAATCGCTTTGTCATTGTGATCATTGCTTTGCAATTCATAGGCTTGATACACGCGAGTAGCCACATTACGACTTAACGTTTGTGCTTGAACTGTGCCCCCTATTAGGCTAATCATTAGGGTTAGAGCCAATAGTAAGTGCTTCATTTTTGCAATCTAAACTCCAACTTCAAGGTTTGCCCTTTTTGCGCTATCGCTTTGCCGTTAACCACCAGCGGTTGATACTTCCAGCGCTGTAATGCGCGCATCGCTTCTCGGTCGAAAATACGTTTTGGTTTGCTATCTACAATCTTAATATCAGTCGGTCGGCCGCGATCATTAATGGTAAAGCTCATCACCACATAGCCTTCTATTTTACGGCTCAATGCTCGAGCAGGATAGCGAGGTTCAATTCGTTGTAATGGCATGACTTGTTGGTTTTGTCCAATACTCACCGGCCCCGGATTAGCAATCGCCAACCCTGACACCGCAGTATCCACCGCCACTAACGGCAACTCAAACTTTTGCATAGTAAAAGGTGTATCCGAAACCTGACTAGAGTGACTGGTCTTTATTTCCGGGGGTTTAGTCGGCGTTTGTGGGGGCTCTGGCAACTGGCGCTGTCGCCTTTGGGAGTGGCTATCTTGCTCTACTTGTAAGATATCAAAGCGCACGATTGACTGCTGTTCAGGCAAAGGGCTTTTGCCTAAGTTGACCAACCAAGTCATAAAGCCAAATACAAAAAATGTCAGTAATAGTGCCATCGGCAAAGCGATCAATAATCGTTTCATCAACCGTCTCTATTTCGCCACAGTGGCAAGGGCAATTTTCTCGATACCTGCACCTTTTACGCCATCCATCACTTTCACCACAGTGCCATTAAAGGCAAATTTATCAGCCTGAATCACCACTGATGCATCCGGTTTGTCGATAAGTAAGTTCTCTAGCGTTGCTTGCACGCGCTCTATATCGATTAAACGTTTGTCGATATAAACCAAGTTATTGTCGGTAATTGCGATAAAAATGCCGGCATCTTGCTGGCTAGTGGCATTGGCCGCTTGCGGGCGGTTCACTTCCACCCCTGACTCACGCACAAAAGAGCTGGTCACAATAAAGAAGATCAACATGATAAATACGATGTCTAGCATCGAGGTCATATCCACTTGCGCTTCATCATTGCGCTGGCGACGTCGTCCTAATCTCATTTTAATAAACCTTTAAAAACTGGGTTAGCATTTGGCTAACCGGTGTGGGTGCGTAACAAGCGTTCTAAATGCAATTGCTTACGCTCTGCAAGCCCACACAATCTGGAATAAATAAACATGCTCACCAGCGCAGCTACCATGCCCGCCATAGTGGGGATGGTCGCCATTGAGATGCCAGCGGCCATTAAGCGCGGCTCACTATTGCCTTGCGCGGCCATCACATCAAAGACGGAAATCATGCCAGTCACTGTCCCTAATAATCCAAGCATAGGGAATAAAGAGATCAACACTTTCATTAGCGACAATGACTTATTCAAATTAAGTTCTGATTCCGATAGCCAAGCTTCTCGTTGCGACAAGGCAAACCATGAATGGCGGTCACTGCGCTGTTGCCACTTTGAGACCCATTGCTGTTGATACTTGGGAAACACCCATACAAAGTACATCACCCTATCGAGCACCAATACCCAAAAAAACAGCATCACAAAGGCAAGCCACCATAAAACGGGGCCACCTCGAAACATCAACTGCTCAATAGAGCCGTAAATGGGGAGATCCATTAAGGTAGTCCAAAATGCCAATACGTCGCTCATTACGCGCTAACCTCTTGGCTAGCACCTTGCGCATCAGATTGAGCGAGTTTTCTTTGCTGGGCTTGCTCAGCTCTTTTGGCAACTAGGCCCACACCTTGCTTCTCAATGATATTGCGAATGCCTTCTGACAAACTAGACAGCATGTTGTGTACCAATAGCAATGGCATAGCCGCAATAAGGCCAAGCACCGTTGTTATCAATGCCATAGAAATACCGCCTGCCATAATACGAGGATCGGCGTTGCCAAATTGAGTAATGGTTTGGAAGGTATCAATCATGCCCGTTACCGTGCCCAATAGTCCTAGCATTGGCGCAATAGCGGCCAAGAGCTTAACGGTAGAAATGCCTTTGTCTAAATTCTCTTGCTCATCCATAACCGCTTCCAGTAGACGCAGTTCAAGGGCTTCAATAGTGGGGCTTTTATCCTCTTGATGGACCAAGATAACGCGACCTAGCGGGTTATTTGAGGTTGGATTATCTGTCTGTTTGAGCTGTTTCGATATTTTCGACTTAATAGAAATCAAAACAAGTGCGCGGTACACACCAATAAGCAAACCAATCAATAGCAAACCAATAATGATTTTACCAACAATGCCGCCCTGCTCAATGCGTTGCAATAAAGTTGGATTATTGGCCAGTTGATCGAGTAACGCCCCACGAGTGGCATCAACGGCAATCGTTGGCGTGCCACTGCTAAGGTCCATGCTCGACAGGAGCGGATGCTCAGGCTGAACGCTGTAACGGGTCGCCATCTGCTGAGCGGCATCCCAAACCAAATAGCCATTTTCATCCGCCAACGCAAATGCGCCCATGCGCAGCACTTGTTTGTGGGAAATTTCACCAGCTTGGTTCACATAAGGGATCGTCACCCGCGTCACCTGAGCGCTGGCTTGTATTTGGCGAGCATAAGAGCGCCACAAACCATACAACTCATCTTTTGCCGGAATGGATTTCGCATCGATAATGCCCGACACCAAAGCAACATCACTCTCTAAACCAATCGAGGCCACTGAGCGCTGCTGTTCCATTTGTACATCTTTAGCTGCTTGACGGACCACGCCAAAGATCTCACCTAAACTGCCGGTGGCTAATGTCAGTTGCTTCTCTTTATCGGCCAGTGTTTGTTCATTATTTTGGAAGGTATCACTGAGCGTTTCAATCTCTTGATTGAGTTTATTGCGCTTGGCTTGCAAGGCTTTTAGCTCGCGTTTCAGCTTGGCTTCTGTAGCGGCAAACTCGCCTTCACGCTGTTTATTGGCTTTTTGCTCAGCGGCTTTGGCTTGCGTGGTTTGATTAAGCAGGCTTTGGTTGGCATAACTTGGCGCCGCGCTCAATAGCATCGCCACACTCAGTGTCATTATGGCTAGGTAGTGTTTCATTGATTACTTCTCCTGGCCTTGGGTTAACGATACAGGTAATTCAAGTAGCGACGGCGAGGCTTGCTTGGCGGCAATATCAAAGGCTTTGTCAATGTCATGTCCAACACTGCTATTTTGCTCAAGCCACACTTTTTGATTAGCATCCCATGCCCAATATCTTTGGCGATCGTTAGAACGTGCCACCAAAGAGATGCGCCCTAGGTATAACTGCTCAACAATCATGGATTTACCTGCAAATTGAATCGCGCCTGTATAGGCTCCCATCTTAGTGCCGTAATCCATTTCAATTTGGTAGGCTTCCAAAATGCGGCGATATTTTTCTGCGTCACTGATGTCCGCTTGCGTCATCATATGTTGCAGGCTAGCCAGTCGCTTCGCGCGCGCCTCTGTTCGGATAGGACGGTCATTGGCACTGATGCCTTCAAGGCCTGCCAACATTTCATACATCAAAGGCACAATGCTCTGGCGCGTATCATCAATTTTTGAGATTTGAGAATCGTAACTGGCTAACTCTTCAGTTTGGCTAGCTATCAAACCATTAAGGTGCTGATGATAGACCTCAAGGTTGTGCACTTCGCGTTTAAGAGAGGCAATATCCGCTTCCAGTTGAATGGCCTGCTCACTGCTTTTGAGCACCTTTTTTTGGCTATTCGCCGCACTGTTAGTGATTTGAGCCTCTATTTTTTGCGACTTTTGTAATGTGGCCTGCGAAGAAGCGAAAACGAGCGAACTGAGCATAGATAAGCCCGTTATTAACAGAACTCGCATTATATTGTGGTTCATAAGGTTCTCATTAAATCTTTGATTTAGCTTGTATTGAATACGGAAATACATTTTGAGACAAACGCTCAGTACGATTATTCACTGGAGTTATATAATAATACCTGTCGTAGAAACACTTTGATCTCACCCCATTGTTTACGAAAATACCTGCACAACTCGCCCTTAAAAGTCAAAATTGTGACACAAACGCAAATGAGAAGCGGTATTATTTGCAATAAATGGCCGCTATCTTAGAGATTGCTAGCATTTGATGCAATAAAGATCTCATCTATCTGCTTATTTACACTACAAATTTTTATATAAAGCCAGCAAATATCCTTCTCTAGACCTCAGACTGTCATCTTTAAGATGCTAGATAAATATCATTTTTCCCTGTGCTAACAAATTACGCTTTTATTAATTGTGTGATTTTCTTGACCCTATCCGTCGAAACAGTGTTTAATTGCGCCCCTTTCTAGAAAATAGACCTTTGGAGAACATTATGGCAATCGGCTTTGACTACGGCACAGCAAACTGCTCAGTCGCACACATTATCGATAACCAAGCCGTTCATATTCCATTGGACAACAATCAGAAATACATTTCATCAACTCTATGTGCACCCACCTCAGAATCCATATCTGAGTATCTGTTTCGTCGTAAAAATATCCGTCCAATCACCGAGCATGGTGAAGCTATCTTAAAGCGTGCTATCCGTAGCAACCTAGAAGAAGGGATAGACGTGATGGAAGAAGATATCTTGTTTGGTCAGGCTGCGCTCGACCTCTATTTGCAAGAGCCAAAAGATGTTTACTACATCAAATCACCAAAATCCTTTCTTGGCGCTCATGGTTTAAAAGAGGTGCAACTCGCATTCTTTGAAGATTTGGTGTGTGCCATGATGGAGAACATCAAATCTCAAGCAGAAACCTCTCTTGAGCGCTCCATCACCGATACGGTTATCGGGCGTCCGGTTAACTTTTTGGGGCGAGGCGGAGAAAAGTCCAACCAACAAGCTCAAGATATCTTACTGCGCGCCGCAACCCGAGCGGGCTTTAAAAACATTGAGTTTCAATTTGAACCTGTTGCAGCGGGGCTTGATTACGAAAGCACCTTAACTGAGAACAAAAACGTGTTGGTGGTGGATATCGGCGGTGGCACCACCGACTGTTCAATGATTCAAATGGGGCCAGATTGGCTTGGTAAAAGCGATCGCAAGCAACCCCTGCTTGGACATACGGGTCAACTTGTGGGTGGCAATGATTTGGATATCCATATTGCCTATAAACAGTTTATGACTGAGCTGGGTAAAGGTGGGCGTAAGCTTTCTGGGTTAGAACTACCTATCAGTCAGTTTTGGCATTCTATCTTGATTAACAACGTGCAAGCACAGCGAGAGTTTTACGCCAAAGAGAATCTGCCCGTGCTTAAACAATTGCAACGTGAAGCGGTTGATCCTGCCAAACTGGCACGCATGATCGAAGTCCATCAAGGTGCGCTTGGCTACAGCATTGTTTCTGAGGCAGAAAAAACCAAAATCGCCCTGTCTGAAGCCGATCATTATCAAGCACAAATCAAACTGCTATCCGAAATTATTGAAGTGCCAGTGCTACAGCGCGAAATGGAAGAAGCCATCAAGGTGCCACAAGAAAAAATCACTAAACTGGTGCTCGAAGCGGTAAATCAATCTCAAATTACCCCCGATGTGGTATTTATGACGGGCGGATCTGCACGTTCTACAACACTGCAAAACGCCGTAAAATCGGTACTGCCGAATATCCCTATTGTCAGTGGTAACTATTTTGGTTCAGTCACCGCAGGGCTCGCTCGCTGGGCCGATGTTTGCTTTAAATAAAAATAATGTTGTGATTTTTGCGTGCTTGCGCATTTGAGTCTACGATTATAGCAATTGTGTTCTGCCAGTTCGTATCAGAATAGGATTGGTCGTAACTGATTGCTAGTAACTGATTACTTGTAACTAGGCGATAGATATTTGAGGGACGTATGAATATAAAGCCAATACAATTTGTTATCTTAGGTGTAATTGTCGGCTTCTCAATGAATGGTTTGTACGATATGGCTCAAGAAGCACGCTCTACCAACAGCATGGCGCAGCAAAATTCGAGTACATTTTCTAATTGTACAGTCGACGCTAAAAACTCATAAGCACGCTAATCTAGCGTGCTTTATCACTTTAGCTGCGTTGCTTATTTTGTAGCAATCGTCGGCCAACGAGCAGGGTGAGTAACCAACCCCAAGACAGCGTCCCACCCGACTCTTCTAACAAACTCGAGGCTGATTCATCTTCTGGGGTGTAGTTTTCTCGATCAAATTCCGTAACCACGGTTTGCGGCGTTTCTCGCCCAGCTAATACACTATCAATCCAATCTCGATACTCTGCAACTTCGGTGTACGCTGACGAATAATCAGCACTTGGATCGCCGCATTGCGAAGGGCCAAAACTGGTAATTCCGACTTGAATATACTCACTGCCGTTATACCAAAACAACGGGCCACCAGAATCGCCACCACAGGTGGAATTGCGCAGTTGAGAGTCTAGGTCAATATCACCTTGCAAACACAGTTGTTTATCACTGATATTGGCCGAATCACAGGCTGAGCTAGACAGTATCCTTTGTGTCACCCCTTGCAAGATATTATCGTTATCGCTATTTGAACGAGTATAACCGTGCCCAATGGAGACCATTTCAGTGCCCACTAAGTTATAAACACTGGCATCGGCTAGTGAGGCTAACCGAGTATAGTCGGAAGCCGATACCGACATCGGCTGTTCCAGCTTGATAATAGCGATATCATCCGGCCAACTTAAGTTCGCGCTATCAATGAAAGTGCTCGGATAATAAAACTCACTGGCTCGAATTAAATCCACCTTAGGCAGTAGGCCGACTGTGCTTTTGACTTGCTGTTCATTTTGCAACTGCGGCGCAACCGAAGTGTAGGTGTAGTAGTAAGAATCCCCTTCCACACAGTGAGCGGCCGTCAAGATATGATATTGGTCGAGGATAGTGCCGCCACAATAGTTTTGATACAGACCTGATGTATCAAGCTGATCAAAATATACGCTGGCAAACGACGGGTACATTTGTACGGAAATGGGCGTGCCATTCACAATGTAAGTGCTTGCTTCGCCCTCGGTTGAGTGCGCAGCAATAGGACTCACAGCAAGTGCGGTAGCTATGGATAGTTGAGATATAGATAGTTGAGATATAGAGATATTCGATATAGCAATTTGCAGTGATTTATACATATACAACTCCGTAAAATAGTGCCCCTACCTAAAAGCAATCGCAGTAAATACGGTTCATCCGAGCTTATTAAAATGTAGGTCTCGCAAATCAGTCTCACACCAAATAAACATCATCGCAACAAATTTAACAGTTATTCATAAATATAGCGTTGCTCTTGCACATTTGCACCACAGTGCATAAGTTGTTTTACCCTTTTCGTCTCGTTTAAGATCAAAAAAACGCAGCGCCTTACAGCAACTGCGTTTTCGTATTAAAGCTAATTCTGCTAAACAGAAAATACCTTTAATAGAGATTTATTTGTCAGCACGACCCATAAATGCTTTGTCAGAAGTGTTCACACGAACCTTCTCACCGCCAGCAATGTATTCAGGAACCTGAATAATAAGGCCTGTAGTCAGTGTTGCAGGCTTAGTACGCGCTGCTGCTGATGCACCTTTGATTGAAGGGTCAGTTTCTACAATTTCCAATTCCACTACTGAAGGAAGCTCAAGTGCCACTGGGCTACCGTCAACGAGCAGTACAAACAGACCTTGTGTCTCTTCGTTAACGAATTGCAGTTCTTCTTCAATGCTTTCTTTATTGAAGCTGTATGGGGTGTAATCTTCGCTGTCCATGAACACATATTCATCGCCATCAACGTATGAGAAAGTCGATGGGTGACGGCTGAAATCAGCAAGGTTAATGATTTCATCGGCTTTAAAGCTTTCATCGGCTTTAGCACCTGTCGCTACGTCATACATACGCATGCGGTATAGGCTTGCTCCAGCACGACCACTTGGCGTTAGTTTGTTAATTTCTTTAACGAAGTACACTTTACCGTTGTGCTCAATTGCAGCACTTTTTTTGATTTCACTTGCCTTAGGCATTGTTATTCCCTTGTCTCATTTAAGATCTTTCAAGCCAGAGTATACAAGGTCAAAAAGGGTTGATCATCCTCTACGATCAAATTGTCAGAAATAGCGACAAATTCTGAACCTAGAGGGGTATTGACTGGCTTATAGAAGGTAAAAACGCTCGAATATCATTCGAGCGTTGATCTATTTATTATCGATGATGAAGCAGCGCTCTCGATTAAAGAGTATCTAATCGGATATGGCTGTTTTTCAGATCATCTTGGCGAATGCCTTTGCCTTCATTCATGCTATTGAAGTGACGAAGTAGCTCAGTGATCGCTTCGATAGAGGCTAGCAAATCGCCTGTATGCGCAGATTCTGATGAAGTGTGCATATTACGGATAGGATAACCAATAGTGATTGCCGCGCTGTCTACGCCTGCAAGCGCCGCCGCCATGCCGTCTGTACCCATATCACGGCCAGAGAAGTCTAGTTGGCATGGAATGCCTTTTTCACGACATAGAGCATCCATAGTTTGCACTAAGTATTCAGATGATACTGAGCCGCGTCCAATGGTAAAGCCTGCGCCCATTTTCAATGGGTTCATGTTGCGACTGCCAATGCCAGGCGCCGCTTCGTAATCGTGATTAACGTCGGTTGCAATCAAGATGTCAGGTTTTAGCTCGCCCACAACTTGTGTTGAACCAAAGCGACCAATCTCTTCATGAGTTGCAATAGTATAAAGAACGCGAACGTTATCTAGACCTTCTGCCGCTAAAGTACGCGCAATCTCAGTCACTGAGAAACAGCCTAGGCCGTTATCAAGGTAAGCACCGTAGAAAGTGTCTGCCGCTACGCCACGTTTGATAGGGCGATCTAGCAAGATTGGGTCGCCCACTCGTAGTCCTAGTGCTTCTACTTGCGCCTTACGGTCTTCACCATGCATTTGTAGCTCTAGGTAGATAGATTCAGGTTTAATGCCCTGAGTACCGCTACGTTGCGCAGGAGTAGAGAAGTGAATAGCGCCAAGCGCTTCAACGGTTGCGCCTTTGATCGTTTTGTAAGATCCAAGATTTTCAGGATCTTGACAGAAAACTTGTACTTCATGACCAATCAATGTGGTTGGCAAGAAAGAATCGGTGTTGATCCACACTTTACCATCCGCATCAATTTTACGAACTTGCATGCGGATTTTATCAGCGTGACCCACGATCATAACGCTAGTTAGATCATCACGACCTAGATGAGAATCGAAAACAATGCTCGCGCTGCCTTTAAATTGATGAATACCCCAGCCTTGTGGCATGAAAGATTCAAATTCTGGTTTGATCACGCCGTAGCTCATTGCCGCTTCAAAACCGATTGGTGAAGGAGCAGAAAGTACTTTAGACATGAACTCAAATTGCTGTTGTGGCATAGGCTGTGCCCATGGCTGACTTTGATTGTTTTCTGTAGTCATTGGTCATTCTTCTTTGGATTTACTGATGGCAGCTAAATTAATACCTGACGCCAATGAATTCAAGGGATTTACGCATAACTAATAATTTGATAAGCACTAAAATGCTTATAAATAACGACGGGGAATTGTTTGAAATAGAAAATAGACGAGAAGTGAAACTGAAATATTAACTCAAAGCGTTCTGGATCACGAAAACGGCTTGAGTCCACATTTTTTACAACAGACTAATAACGATTAATTAGCTGACTTTTTTAAATTTTGAGCTAGTTTGAATACGCAGTTTTTGAAACCAAAAACGTTTGCGTCCCATAGAACGAGACATAGGTTTTCCTTAAAGTTTTTTGCCCTACCTTTTTAGACGAATACATAACGATACGAACTAAAATTGATCGAATTTTTTGAATTGGATTTATATTGATGTAGCGAAGAAAATAACTAACTAGACGAACATTTACAGCTTGCAGATGTGTGACAGGTTTTTACTTGCGGTGTTACGATATAAATGATTAATAGGTGTACAACGAAAAGTTAGCGTAGATGATCACAGACCATCTACGCCGACTAAAACTTAGATAGCTACAACGTCAGCAGCTTGAAGGCCTTTTTGACCTTGCTCAACTGTGAAAGACACTTTTTGGCCTTCAGCTAGAGTTTTGAAACCTTCAGAAGCGATAGCACGGAAGTGAACGAATACGTCCTGGCCGCCATTGTCTTGAGTTAGGAAACCGAAACCTTTCTCTTCGTTAAACCATTTTACGATACCAGTAGTTTTGTTAGACATAATGTGTCCCTTATTTTTAAAATCATATTTTTTCGCGAAATTGCGAGACGCTGAAATTTTGAATTATTTAATGCTACGATGAAGCTAAGGAAACACTGAGGATGACTACACAAACGAAGGAATTCTAAGGGTTTTGCTTTTACTTTATATTTCATTAATAACTCTGAATCACAGAGTGAAATTGGATACTACACTAATCTGTCAGGCTGTAAAGCCTTTAATTTCATCAGTGCTGATGTTTTTTTAACTTATTCACACAACCACTCATAAACAAAGTGCAATTTTCGAATGCTCTATATTTTGCTATTCAAACTAAAAAGCACTTTATAAACAAGTCATTAGCACGCAGCATACTGCATATGCAACTCACACCTTACCCATGCCAATAATAAATTAATGGCAAACATATGTAAGGTGTAAAGATTTGTGTTTTGTATATCGCAGAAAGGAAAGGACCTCAGAGAGAGGGTGAGTCACCTGAGGCCTTAGGGGATCAGAACTACTACTGCTCTGAAGTTTCTCTGCTAAAAGAACCGGTATTCCCTTGGTAAGTCTTACATTCGACTGCTTACTTAGGGAGGCCAACCTGTCGGTAAGAGACAACAAGTCAGCCTATTAACTGATACCAACTCAAGAGCGAACTCTCAAGTTGGTATAAATGAGTCCTAGGACTCTTAGTGGCGAGAGTGTGGGCCGGTAAGCTCCACAGCTCGCAACTGGGCAATGGCTTTCGCTAGTTCAAGCTGAGCTTGAGCGAAGTTAGCGTCCATATCGCCTTTATTGATGTTTTCTAATGCAGCACGTTTTGCTTCTTCTGCGCGAGCACGGTCAATATCTTTACCATGCAAAGCAGTATCTGCTAGAACTGTGACCACATCAGGTTGCACTTCTACTAAGCCGCCAGAAACATAAAGAACTTGTTCTTCTTGTTTCTCGCCAGTAACAAATACAGTTACCCCTGGCTTAATTTTGCTAAGAAGTGGCGAGTGACCTGGGCGAATACCCAACTCACCGTCAGCGCCTGAAACCGCAAGGGCATGTGCAGGCCCTGAAAACAGCGTACCTTCCGCACTTACGATGTTAAGTTGAAATGTATTCTCTGTAACTCCGATAGCCATAATGCACTCTGCCTCTTAGATAGTTTTCGCTTTTTCAAGCACTTCATCAATAGAACCACAGTACAAGAATGCTTGTTCTGGGATATCGTCGTATTGACCGTCTAGCAAGCCTTTAAAGCCTGACAGTGTTTCGCTTAGAGGTACGAATACACCTTTCTGACCAGTAAATACTTCTGCTACGTGGTAAGGCTGAGTTAGGAAACGTTCAATCTTACGAGCACGAGATACAGTTTGCTTATCTTCTTGAGATAGCTCATCCATACCTAGGATAGCGATGATATCTTTAAGTTCTTTATAACGTTGTAGCGTTGTTTGAACTTTTTGTGCCACGTTGTAGTGCTCTTCACCAACAACTAGAGGATCTAGCTGACGTGAAGTTGAGTCTAGTGGATCGATTGCTGGGTAAAGACCTAGCGCTGCGATGTTACGAGACAATACAACTGTTGCATCCAAGTGAGCAAACGTGGTTGCTGGCGATGGGTCAGTCAAGTCATCCGCAGGTACGTATACCGCTTGGATTGAAGTGATAGAACCTTGGCGAGTTGAAGTGATACGCTCTTGCAGAACACCCATCTCTTCAGCCAGTGTTGGCTGGTAACCTACCGCTGAAGGCATACGGCCTAGCAGTGCTGATACTTCTGTACCCGCAAGTGTGTAACGGTAGATGTTATCGATGAATAGTAGTACGTCACGACCTTCATCACGGAAACGCTCAGCCATTGTAAGACCTGTAAGCGCAACACGTAGACGGTTTCCTGGTGGCTCGTTCATTTGACCGTAAACCATGGCAACTTTGTCTAGAACGCCTGCTTCTTTCATTTCGTAGTAGAAGTCATTACCCTCACGAGTACGCTCACCTACACCAGTAAATACTGATAAACCTGAGTGAGCTTTCGCGATGTTGTTGATAAGCTCCATCATGTTTACGGTTTTACCTACACCAGCACCACCGAACAGACCGATTTTACCACCTTTAGCGAATGGACAGATAAGGTCGATAACCTTAACACCAGTCTCTAGTAGCTCAGTGCTGTTTGCTTGGTCTTCATAAGAAGGCGCAGCACGGTGAATTTCGTAGTTTTCTTTCTGGCCAATCTCACCACATTCATCGATAGGGTGACCCAGTACGTTCATGATACGACCAAGCGTTTCTTCACCTACTGGTACTGTGATTGGAGAGCCAGTGTTCTCAACTTCAAGGCCACGACGTAGACCATCAGAGGTACCCATCGCGATACAGCGAACGATACCGCCGCCCATTTGTTGTTGAACTTCTAGTACTAGCGAACCAAGTGCATCGCCTCGTACTGTTAATGCGTCATAAACGCGTGGACCGTTGTTGTGGCTGAATTCGACATCCACCACCGCACCGATCACTTTTACTATTTTACCAACACTCATGTCTAAATCCTCAAATTCTTTTCCGAACCCTATACCGCTTGGGCGCCTGAGACGATTTCACTCAGTTCTTGGGTTATGGCAGCCTGACGCGCTTTGTTGTAAATCAACTGTAGGTTGTCAATCAGTTGACCAGCGTTGTCGGTGGCCGCTTTCATGGCTACCATTCGGGCTGCTTGCTCACACGCGATGCTCTCTACGATGCCTTGGTACACTTGCGACTCTACGTAGCGGTGTAGCAATTCAGAGAGAATGTCTTTTGGTGCTTGCTCGTAGATGTAGTCCCAGCGACGTGCTTTTTTAGCACTGGCATCGGCTTCTACATCTGACGGGTGTGGCAGCAATTGTACTGTCGTTGGGTCTTGCACCATGGTGTTGACGAACTTGTTGTAAACCAAATACAAACTGTCGATCTTACCTTCATCATAGTGTCCCAACATCGCGTTGACGGTACCTAGGATATCTTCCAGTTTAGGAGTATCACCAAGGCCAGCAGTTTGCGCTACGACGTTACCACCGCGTTGGAAGAAGTTGATAGCCTTTGAACCAATCAAAGTGGTATCGACTTCTACTCCCTTAGCGCGCCATTGCTGCATGTCATCCAATACTTTCTTGAACAAGTTGTTGTTCAAGCCGCCACATAAGCCACGGTCAGATGAAATGATGATGTACGCAACACGTTTTGGTTCACGCTGTTGAAGGTACGGGTGTTGGTATTCCAACGAACCCGACGCGACATGAGAGATAACCTGACGCATGTTCTCGGCATATGGGCGTGTTTGCTCCATATGGTCTTGAACTTTACGCATCTTACTTGCCGCAACCATCTCCATTGCACTGGTGATTTTCTGAGTGTTACTAACACTGCCTATCTTGGTGCGAATCTCTTTAGTATTTGCCATTATCTGCTCCTATTTGTTTCGATTTCTAGTCAACAAACCAGAGCTTTTATAATGACAGCACTGAAATAAAGCCTTTCAGTATCTCGTGTAAACCCGCTTCAATTTCGTCGTTGTAATCACCCGTTGCGTTGATTTTAGCCATCAACTCTGGGTTTTGGCTGTTTGCGTAAGCCAACAACTCTTGTTCGAAATATCCAATTTTAGAGAGTTCAACGTCAGCCAAGTAACCTTTCTCAGCAGAGAAGATAACTACAGCTTGAGCCGCTACAGACATTGGAGCGTACTGTTTCTGTTTCATCAGTTCAGTTACGCGCTCACCATGGTCAAGCTGTTTACGAGTAGTCTCATCTAGGTCAGAAGAGAACTGTGCAAACGCTGCCAATTCACGGTATTGAGCCAATGCAGTACGGATACCACCAGACAGTTTCTTGATGATCTTGCTTTGAGCAGCACCACCAACACGTGATACAGAGATACCTGGATCAACCGCTGGACGTAAACCTGAGTTAAACAGTTGAGTCTGAAGGAAAATCTGACCATCTGTGATTGAGATTACGTTTGTTGGTACGAACGCTGATACGTCACCCGCTTGGGTTTCGATGATTGGTAGAGCAGTTAGAGAACCTGTTTTACCTTTCACTTCACCGTTAGTGAATTTCTCAACGTAAGCTTCGTTTACACGAGCCGCACGTTCTAGAAGACGGGAGTGGAGGTAGAATACGTCACCAGGGAATGCTTCACGGCCCGGTGGACGTTTAAGTAGTAGCGAAATTTGACGATAAGCTACCGCTTGTTTTGATAGATCATCATAAATGATAAGTGCATCTTCACCACGGTCACGGAAGTATTCGCCCATAGTACAACCAGCATAAGGTGCTAGGTATTGAAGTGCAGCTGATTCAGAAGCTGATGCTACTACTACGATAGTGTTCTCTAGAGCGCCGTGCTCTTCAAGTTTACGTACTACGTTAGCAATAGTTGATGCTTTCTGACCAATCGCTACATACACACATTTGATGCCAGAATCTTTCTGGTTAATGATTGCATCGATCGCCATTGCTGTTTTACCAGTTTGACGGTCACCGATGATTAGCTCACGCTGACCACGGCCGATTGGAACCATTGTATCAACGGCTTTATAGCCAGTTTGAATTGGTTGGTCTACAGATTTACGCTCGATTACACCCGGTGCAATAACTTCTACAGGGTTTAATTGGTCAAAGCTGATTGCGCCTTTACCATCGATTGGCTCACCAAGGGTGTTTACCACACGACCCAGTAGACCGTTACCTACAGGCACTTCCAAGATACGACCAGTACCTTTTACTTTCATGCCTTCAGAAAGGTCTGTGTAAGGGCCCATTACAACGGCACCTACAGAGTATTGCTCAAGGTTCAGTGCAAGTGCGTACTTACCACCTGGCAATTCAATCATCTCGCCTTGCATTACATCTGCAAGACCGTTGATTGTGATGATGCCATCACGAACAGAGACGATAGTACCTTCATTGCGAGCTTCAGTGCTCACATTAAATTTTGCGATACGCTCTCTGATCAGATCGCTAATTTCGTTTGAATTTAATTGCATATCTGTTACCTATCTCGCGTGAAGTTGACTAGCTAGTCGGCTGATTGATGTGTTCACTGAACCATCGATGATTGTTTCGCCAGCTTGGACGATAATCCCGCCTACCATCGTGTTATCTAGCACTTGCTCTAGTTCAACTCGACGCTCTAATTTTTTCTCAAGCGCGGCAGTTAATGCCGTAACTTGCTCTTGTGTAAGTGATTCTGAGCTTGTGACAGTCACAGGAATAACACGTTCATGTTCATCCTTTAGCTCGGTAAACAGGTCATACAACTCTCTTACAACCGAAAGGCGGCCATTTTCTGCCAGGACTTTAATTAGGTTTACGACATGTTCGTCAACTAGTCCTTGGCAAACCTCAATCATGATTCCGGCCAACGTTTCGGCTTGCTGTGCGCCTGCACCTTGTGCTGAAGAAATTTCACTTGCGATAGTTTCTTCTTCTGCCACAGCTACAAGAATTGACAGCATTTGTTGCCATTCTTGTAACTTGTTTTCGCTCAAAGCAAAGTCAAACGATGCTTTGGCGTAGGGATGAGCAATACTGGTGTACTCTGACATATTGCCTCCGCTTAGATTTCACTTATCAATTGATCAACTAGAGCTCGGTTCGCTTCAGAATCCAGGTTCTTACTAATCAACTTCTGTGCACTTTCAATTACAGCGTCTGCCATTTTCGCCTGAAGTTCTTGACGTAATTTTTGACGCTCGCCTTCTAATTCGGCTCTACCTTGTTCTAAGATGCGTGCTTTTTCTTGTTCAGCTTCTTGCTGAGCCAAGCTGATGATTTCACTACGGCGTTTGTTGCCTTGTTCAACCAATTCAGTCACATTGCGTTTCGCATCTTCGATGAGTTGAGCGCCATTTGCTTTGGCTATTTCTAGCTCTTTAGCTGCATTTTCTGAATGGCGTAGGCCTTCAGCAATTTCTTTTTGGCGCTCGTCTAACATCGCTGTGAGAGGTGGCCATACATATTTCATACATAGCCAAACAAAAATCACGAATGAAATTGCTTGTCCGAGCATGCTTGCATTTAAGTTCATACCTTCACCACTAAACTAAATTTTGAATACTTATAAATCGTTCTTTTTTAAGCTTGTAAAATTTGAGTTAAGCTACTGCGAAGATGATGTATAGACCGATACCAACACCGATCATCGGTACAGCATCCACAAGACCCATCATGATGAAGAATTGAGTACGAAGCATTGGTGTTAGGTCAGGTTGACGTGCTACACCTTCAAGGTATTTACCTGCTAGGTTACCGATACCAGATGCTGCACCTGCCGCACCAAGACCGATCAGTAATGCACCTGCTACATATAAAACTGCGCTTACGATATCCATTTGTATCTCCGATATATAAATTTGTTAATTAAATCTGGTTAATAATTAGTGTTCTTCAGTTGCCATGCCTAAGTAGACGATGGTTAGAACCATAAAAATAAATGCTTGTAAGAAAACGATTAAGATGTGGAATAGAGCCCATGGAACACTTAGTGCCCATTGCATCCACCATGGCATTAATGCAATCAGGATGAAGATCATTTCACCTGCGTACATGTTTCCGAATAATCGTAAACCTAGTGATATTGGTTTTGAGATTAACGTTACTAATTCAAGAACAAGGTTTACTGGGTATAAAAGCGGATTATCAAATGGTTGAGTTGTTAACTCTTTAATAAACCCTTTCAGTCCCTTGTGTTTGAATGTGTAAGTTAAAAGCAGAATAAATACACCTAGTGCCATCGACATTGGGATGTTTACATCCGCTGTCGGTAAGTCTCTAAAGTGTGTAAAGCCCATGGCTTGAGTAAGCTGCGAAATTAAATCGATAGGTAGTAAGTCGATTGCATTCATTAACAACACCCAAACAAAGGTGGTTAATGCCAAAGGACCAATCAATTTATCTTCTGCCTGAAAAATCTCTTTTACTAGATTATTTACAAATTCAAACGTAAGTTCGATTAAACATTGAAAACGTCCAGGAACACCGCTGGTTCCTCTTGTTACAACATATCGAAAAGCGCCAATGAAAAGTAAACCTGTGATCCAAGACACCAACATAGAATCTATGTTCAATGCCCAGAAACCATCACCTGCAGTAAAGAAAGTTAAGTGGTGCTCTATATAGTCATGAGCAGTAGTAATATGTTCCATACTACGCGTACTCCGATGTATGTGAGCCGATAATAAACGGCGCAAAGAAATATCCAATCATAGTCACTACATACGCTTCTAAAATAACTGGGTTATCTAGACCGAAGAATCGGAATGCAACGATAAACATTACAAAGGTATATATGATTTTTACTACACGACTCATTTGCATAAGATCGCGTAAGCTATAATTAGGATTCTTTTGAACCTTAAGGCTTGCATATATAAAACCAATCAGCGGCGGGATCATCGCAATGACGACACCCAGTACTGCAGATTCCATATCTACTTTATTACCGAAAATAACTTCAAATAAAACTACACCGACGGCTAATACTACTTGGCAAAGAACAACTCTTTTTGCAGCAACAATAATGTCACCACTGATTCCATCCAGCCTCATAATAAACCTCGTATTTGGCAGTTAAACTTATATATAAAAAACAGTCGAAAATGACTCGTTATCAAAAACTTGATTCTTGATTGTTCTCTATACATCCCCACGAAGCGTCGCCATATAAAACTCATTGGCTATAACTTCGATACCGTTAAGTTACGCCTAAAATTCCGTGATCAAAATACCAAATATCGACATCAATCATTCCATTTATGATAATCGTGTCACTTTATTATGAAACAAAGCATCTGACACTAGATGCGGTTATAAATAAACCAAAGTTATTCAATAGGTTGCACAGTAAGATAAGTTCAGGCTAATTAAGATAAGGATGCTTGCATTATTGGAAGGTAATAATTCATATATGAAATATAGTAATCTGCGCAATTTAGTAGATATGGTCATCATCTTTGATCAACAAATTAACGTAGATTCAGTGGCTTAATAAGTAATAATAATCCAACAAAACTCACTATTTATCCAACCCGTTAAGGGTGGATAAATATATGCAACACATTGATTACAAATGAAAAATATTTTCTGATTCAGTGATCTTGTTCAAATACCATTTTTCGTTTCAATGTTAGTATCCGCCACAAAATAATTCACTTATTTAACGCCCTATAAAGGTAGAAGCTCTATGGACACCCCCACATTAAATCGCATTCAAAATAAAGACCGAACTCTCGAAAGCGTATGTAAACAAGTCCTGCAAAATAATAGCTTTTATAATCAGAGTGAATTAAGAAAAAGCTTAATTGAGCATGGTTTTGAAGGTATCAGTCAATCCACAGTCTCTCGTTTACTTTGCCAACTTGGCGTTATCAAGGTAGCGAACTCTGTCGGTAAAAAAGTCTATTATTTGGCCCCAGAGAGCAGTCCGATACGTTTTAACTCTTCGATTGCCTCTCAAATTGACTCCATTGAGCACAATAAAGCTATGGTAGTGGTGAAAACCAAACCAGATAGTGCACAACTTATTGCGCGACTTATCGATTTTGATACAGACTCTTCAATCTTAGGTTCGATTGCAGGTGATGATACTGTAGTGGTTATCCCGCAAGACGTCGACAATATCGAGGCCTGTAAAAGCGCAGTATTCAATATATTGGATTTCAATTAATCGTTTTATTGTTCTTTATATAGTACAGATTAAATTAGACACTATTTTTGTAAGTGTGAATGCGATTAAAGTTAGGTTATATCTTTGAATAACCACTAAAATAAAGCTAAGTACTGCAGCTTCTTTTAGTAAAAGGGTTATATACATGACCAAGAACCGACGATATTTCATCGCCGCACTGATGATATTGGCTATTGGGGTTGTTTTTTATTGGCAATCCCACTCATCAACGCCCACAACATATCGCGCATCAGCAGACCTTATTAAACACACTTACGAGCAAGACCTCTTCAGCCTATCGGCGTACAAAAAAGAGCACTATGGGTTGCGAATGTTTAGACAAACGCAAGATCCTAAATATCTGCCTCTTATCCGGCAAAATATCGCAGACATTTCTATTAAGCTTAATCAGTTGGCAAGCGATCTCAGCGCTAATAAATCATTAAAGATCCATCAGTCATTAAAAAGCTATGCCGAACAAAGGTTGAATGAGTATCGCCAAAGTAACGGCGAGCGTAGCCAACGACGATTGCTAGTAACCAAAGACAAACCTGAATATTTCTATCTGGGATTAGATCTTCTGCATTATATGGTGCGAATTGACAGTTATGGATTGCAGCACAAAGATGATGCGCTGTTTCGTCAGCACTTAAAAGCGTACCCTTTTCAGGCACTATTTACCGATCAAGAAATGACAAAAGCATGGGCCGCGCAATTGGCCAACCAAGCGTATTGGTTAAAGCAGTTGCAGTTAGGTGACTATGTGGGCTTGTTTACTCAAACTCTGCGACGCACCTATCCGGATGAAAATGATAGCCAACTCACCACCCAGCAATATGAAAATAAAATTTATGGAATGACGCATCTAATAATTGCCGACTCTGGCTATTATCAGCGCCGGGTTAACGAACAAGATCATCCTTGGATTTTTAAGTATTTTAAACAGAACATCGACTCTATTATCGCCAACACCAAACAAGATGTGATTTCTGAAGTAGGAATTAGTCTTCTTTTAGCTGGATTCGACAATGATCCCGCAGTAGAAAAAGCGCGCAAGGCTATCCAACACTCGATCAACAAGCAAGCAGGCCTAGTCCCTTCAGCCAAAGGCAGCACCGACTACAGCCACGGCGAACACCGCAACCTGCTCGCCATCTTACTCCTCGACTGGCACTCCCCAACATCAGGCCCAAACACCACCACTACTCCAGACCTATTCAATACCCTCCCCTACGGCTTACAAAAGAAACCGTAAAAGCGGGGTCAGGTCTTGAAATTTGCAGCGGCAAACCTGCCGCTGCAAATTTCAAGACCTGACCCCGCAAATAGCCCCGTACCTATTAAAAATCTTCAAACACATCATCAACGTAGCCAAATGCTACTATTGATTGGTTTAAGCCATAGAAGAAGTACTCGGCGATAATCAGCACTGTTAAAATAATGACCAGTAACGTTGCACCTTGTTTAAGTCCATTTATAAAACCCATCTCATAACGCATGAGCAGTTCAATCCTTTGAATTTGCTAATAATTTTTATAAATATTAATCGTTAACGATACGTTACAATAGAGTTATAAATGAAATGTGTGATATGACATGTTTGACCTTTATAAAGTCAAATCTTCATCACTTTTTAATGTAATGCAATGAGGGGTCAGGTCTTGAAATTTGCACGGGGCGCTTTTAAGCGCCCCGTGCAAATTTCAAGACCTGACCCCCTAGAGGAGATTAAACCAGTTTCATCTCTTGGATGATATCAGAAGCGATTTCTGGTTTGGTGCTAGTAGGTTTCTCGTGTAAGTCTGATTTTAGTTGGCCTTTGCGGTTTCTTAAGCCTACATCGAGTTTCTTAATTGCAGCAGTGATGGCTGGATACATCACGTCGTTGGTAGATTTAGCTGAAACTCGTACACCTTCATAATTAGTGAACACTTCAACTTCATGATGACCGTGTTGTTTAGTAATAATAATGTCGCAGCTAATTAGTTGAGGAAAGTGACTTTCTACCTTATCGAATTTGCTTTCTATCTCTGCGCGTGAATCTTCGGTAATTGATACATGATGTGTTTGAATATTTACTTTCATTGTCGCTACCTTTGTTATCACTCTATGGTTTAAACTTAGCAAACAACGATGGGTTTCACCAAGAATCCTCAAAGACATCTGTGATTCACTTCTTCGTAATTAAATATTCTTCCCTTCTACCCTTGAATATCCATTGGCTTGACAGCATATTTTGGTCGCGAACAATTTTCCTTCCCAAAAAGCAATGCAACTCCACTCATGATGCAGCTGGACTTGGATGTAAGTGAAGGGGTCAGGTCTTGAAATTTGCAGGCGGGGCTTAAAAGCCCCGCCTGCAAATTTCAAGACCTGACCCCTTTGGGTGATAAGTGTAACAAGATATATCCCTCTAGCGTATTCTGTCGTCGTTTTTATATGAAAAGTATTACTTATGGTGACTATATTTGCTGACATACGGACGGCGTTGCTTTGTCGCTTATCGCCAAAGTGAGGGTTAGTACACATAATAAATCAAACACATACCGCAGCATAAATAAGCTTTCATATAAAAAAGCGCAGCACATCTACCAAGATGGAATAAGTGTTATCTCTTTGAAATACCCGATACAAGTCGAAAAACAAACGCAATATTCTTGGTATCTTGAGTGGCAATTAATATCTCGACCTGCGGTAGAGGTCACAAATTTGATCATTTATTAAAATGGTAATCGAGATTACGCCTTAATTGTATTACAATAAGGTTTATAAGATTTTTATTTGTTCCCCCAACACTACGATTTATTCACGGGAGTTCGTATGAGCAACGACAAAGCACTTGATGCTATCAGAAAGATGAAGCTAGAGAATGATACGTCAGCAGGTAACTTAGTAGACCTACTGCCTATCGAAGTACAAAAGAGAGACTTTGATCTATCATTCTTGGATACTCTTTCAGAAGCACGTCCACGTCTTCTAGTTCAAGGTGCTGACCTTGCAGAGTTTAAAGCTAAAGTAAAAGCCGATCCTTCTTTCTGTATGTATGATGATTTCATCAAGAACTCTACTGAAAAGTTCTATGACACTGAACCATACGACGAGCCTCAAGCATACCCACCAGAAACAGTAGGTAAAGCTTCTCTTTGGCGTCCTTACTGGCGTCAAATGTACGTAGATTGCCAAATGGCAATGAACGCGACTCGTAACCTATCTATTGCTGGTATTGTTAACGATGACGACGCTCTAATTGCAAAAGCAAAAGCTTGGACTCTAAAACTTGCTACATACGATCCAGATGGCGTGACATCTCGTGGTTACAATGACGAAGCGGCTTTCCGTGTTATTGCAGCTATGGCTTGGGGTTACGACTGGCTAAACGCACACTTCACTGATGAAGAGCGTGAAATCGTTAAGAACGCACTGATCACTCGTCTAGACGAAATCATGCACCACCTTAAAGTGACTGTTGATCTACTGAACAACCCACTTAACAGCCACGGTGTTCGTTCTATTTCTTCTGCTATTATCCCAACGTGTATCGCGCTTTACCACGATCACCCTAAAGCAGGCGAATACATTGCTTACGCGCTAGAATACTACGCAGTACACTACCCACCATGGGGCGGTGAAGACGGCGGTTGGGCTGAAGGTCCTGACTACTGGAACACACAAACTGCATTCCTAGGCGAAGCATTCGACCTATTGAAAGCATACTGTGGCGTAGACATGTTCAACAAAACATTCTACGAAAACACTGGTGACTTCCCACTATACTGCATGCCTGTTCACTCTAAGCGCGCTAGCTTCTGTGACCAGTCTTCAATTGGTGACTTCCCTGGTCTAAAACTGGCTTACAACATCAAGCACTACGCGGGTGTTAACCAAAAACCAGAATACGTTTGGTACTACAACCAACTTAAAGCTCGTGATACTGAAGCGCACACTAAATTCTACAACTTCGGTTGGTGGGACTTTGGCTACGACGATCTTCGTTTCAACATCCTTTGGGATGCACCAGAAGAGAAAGCGCCTTCAAACGATCCATTGTTGAAAGTATTCCCAATCACTGGTTGGGCTGCATTCCACAACAAGATGACTGAGCGCGAAGAACACATCCACATGGTATTCAAGTGTTCTCCATTTGGTTCTATCAGCCACTCTCACGCTGATCAAAACGCATTCACTCTACATGCATTTGGTGAAACTCTTGCTTCTATCACTGGTTACTACGGTGGTTTCGGTGTAGACATGCACACTAAATGGCGTCGTCACACGTTCTCTAAAAACCTTCCACTATTTGGCGGTAAAGGTCAGTACGGCGAGAACAAGAATACTAAGTTTGAAGGTCACCAAGATCGCTACTGTATTGAAGCCGGTGGTAACATCACTGATTACGATACAGAATCTGATATTAAGATGATCGAAGGTGATGCAACTGCATCATACAAATTCTTCGTACCTGAAATCGAATCTTACAAACGTAAAATTTGGTTTGTACAAGGTAAAGTATTCGTAGTTCAAGACAAAGCAACTCTTTCTGAAGAGAAAGACATGACTTGGCTAATGCACACTACTTTCACTAACGAAGTGGCTGAGAAATCATTCACTATCCGTGGTGAGAAAGCGCATCTAGACGTGAACTTCATCAACGAATCTGCAGACAACATCACTTCTGTGAAAAATGTTGAAGGCTTCGGCGAAGTTGACCCATACGAATTCAAAGATCTTGAAATCCACCGTCACGTTGAAGTGGAATTCAAACCATCTAAAGAGCACAACATTCTGACTCTTCTTGTTCCTAATAAGAACAACGGCGAGCAAATTGAAGTGTCTCACAAACTCGTTGGCAACACTCTTGAGCTAACGGTTGATGGCGAAACAGCTACTATCGAACTGTAATTATTTCGATAAGCTAAAGTAAATGTGAAAGGCTCTAGATATTGCATCTAGAGCCTTTTTTATTAGATAAGTTTCGCTTGATAAATTAACCCTGAGTCATGCTTTTATAACCATCCTCTCGAAAACCCTCAACCATTCCGCCTAATATATCTGTATAACTAAACAGTCATTGTATTAAAATCAACCGAAAGCACAGTTAGTTGCTCTGTTGCATCAATTATCATTCGAAACTTAGGTATCAGTGCTGTATGTTAAAACGGTCTATTGGAGATGAGGTAACAAATTAATGGCTAAGCACTTCGACAATTTTTATATCTTTTGCCAAGTAGTTAAATTAGGCAGTATGAAAGCCGCAAGTGAGGAGCTAGAGATCCCTCTATCAACCGTAAGTAGACGTATATCCACCTTAGAAGAAGATGTGAATACTCGCTTGTTCATCCGCTCTAAAACAACCTTGTCACCAACCAGTACCGGCACTCAATATTATCAGCGACTCGCACCGCACTTTCTCAATCTCGCGGAAGAAATCGATAATATAAATAATGACAAAAATGACATTTCTGGCCGAGTCTCCATCGACTGTACTGACTTTGTTTATCAATACTTTATTAAAGACAAAGTAGAAGAACTGCTAAGAAAATACCCTAAGCTAAAACTAAAATTCATTCCCGCTTCTGACACCTCCACTTTGGACTCTGATGCCGATATTGGGGTGCTAGTAGGAGACCTACCCGATAGCAATCTGATTGCAAAAAAATTGATGTCCATTGATGTTAAAGTCGTTGCCTCGCCAACCTTTATGCAAACACCACCGACGAAACTAGCGCAACTGAAAGAGTTAGACTATATCGGGCATTTACAGCATCAACTCATCACCGGCTATAACACCAAGACTAGCCACCTTGAAACAGTAAAACTGTACCCTAAGATATCGCTCACTAGCGCACAGTCTGTGGTACAGATGGCAAAAAACAATTTCGGCTTCGCATTAGTTTCAGAATACATAGCCGAAAACGCAATCAAAAACGGTGAACTGATAGAGTGGATGACTGACTATGAATTCCCAAGCCGTGATATCTCTTTGGTTTATCGCTATAGAGCGCGTAAAACTAATGCTCAACAAGTGGTGATTGATGCCATTGTTGCAGGTTTCAATGAATACAAAGAAAACCCGACTAAACAAAATGATATCGAACACCCCTAGTTCAAACTTACCGCGATTCACTATTTCTTTATAGTCGGAACAAAAGTGGGAATAAGCAGTAGATGAGTATAAGACGCAAATAGCGATAAGAAGTGTTTCATTTTATGCTAAGTGCCTGATTTGCGAGCTGACCTGCACACTTTCTCTTCAAATATAACTATGATTAAAGAGTTATTAATCGAAGGGGGGTGACGTTATGAACTACAAACATATTCTAGTCGCACTAGAGCTATCTGAAGACAGCAAATTACTGATAGAAAAAGCTTCCGCTCTGGCAAAAACATTTGAAGCGGATGTTTCATTTGTCCATATTGATGGGTCACATGGAGAGATTTATACCGAATTAGTGGATATATGCCTCGATGACCAAGAACCACCAATCAAACGGGTTGCTATGGAGCAACTAAAGCAGTTGACCAGTGATATTGATGTACCATTAAAGCACTTCCTTATTGGTACTGGCGATCTTGGCGACAAGCTCCCTAACACCATTGCCGACTACGGCTGTGACCTTTTGATCTGTGGTCATCATCATGATTTTTGGAGCACCATCATCTCGTACTCCAAACATCTTATTCATAACTCTCCCATCGATATCTTAGTGGTTCCACTAGAAGGCCAATAACGTCTTTTAGCTTCATCCATTAATGGTCAGATACCAAGTAGACAAGCACACTACTTGGTATCATATTCTGCCAAACGCAAAATTTGCTATCTTCATTATTTTCAAGCGCCTATCCACTAGTCAGTTTCCCATAAACCACCTAATCTAAATAAGTTCCATTTATTTTATACAATCTTAATTTCAATTTTGGCTAGCTGCACAACATTGTCATTTCGTGAACTTATTGCATAATGCCAACCACAGTAATTGAGCGTTTAACACTAGCGCTTACAAAACTCACATCCTTCAGGGGGAACAATGAAAGTACTGGCACGGATGATTACGCCGCAATATAGACTGATATGGGGCTGCGCCTTATTGTTTTCAGCTCTATTCAATTTAAGCTTCTTTAAACATTTTATGGATGCTTTTCCAATTGCAGACGGAAATAGCGGATTTGTGATAAGTGCTGGCGTACTGTTAGTTGCAGTGCATGCTCTGTTCTTTTCTCTATTAGGCGGACGATTTTTTACCAAAGCTCTGCTCATTTTAGGTTTTTTCATTGGCGCAAGTGCTGCTTATTTCTCTTGGACGTACGGCGTTGTCGTCGACAAAACCATGTTGCAAAACATGATACAAACCGACACAGCCGAAGCCTTTGGTTTGCTCTCTACACAACTTGTCATAGTGATGGTTATCTTTGCGGTTGTGCCTGCGCTATTCATTTATAAAGTCTCTTTAAATTACCGCTCTCTCTTTGTTGAAAGCAGAGCCAAACTCATTTCTATTTTGCTGTCGGTGGTCATTATCCTGCTGACCTTACTTGCGTACTCAGCAAACTACGCTTCGTTCTTCCGTGAATACAAAAGCGTACGTTACTATTCGGCGCCTCTGTTTCCTATTTACTCGGCGGGTAAATACTTTAAGGGCGATCATAAAGATTTACTTAAACCTGCCGATCAAATGCAAAACGTAGCACCTGATGCCAAAATCGTGCACAAGGTAAAAGATACCCACGAACTGATCGTGCTTATTGTGGGTGAAACCGGACGTGCTGATCACTTTTCATTAAACGGTTACCCTCGCGAAACCAATCCGCTGCTTAGCAAACGCAAAGGGGTGATCAGTTTTTCTAAAATGACCAGCTGTGGTACCTCTACCGCGGTATCTGTACCTTGTATGTTCTCGTCAGATACTCGCACGCAATTTAGCAGTAAGTCTATTTACAACAAGCTCAATGCGCTCGATACCCTCAAAGATAACAATGTTGCAGTGCTTTGGCGGGACAATAACTCCAGCTCTAAAGGCGTAGCTGAACGTGTTGAGTATCAGTCATTCAAGTCACCAGACACCAATACTATCTGTGACCCAGAATGTCGTGATACTGGAATGCTCGTTGGACTTGATGACTATGTTAGCCAGCACCCAAATCAAGACATCGTGGTGGTCCTGCATTCTATGGGCAGCCATGGCCCTGAGTATTACAAGCGCTACCCTGCTCGCTTTGAGAAATACACCCCTGTGTGTAAAGGCAACCAGTTAAATAAGTGTTCCAGTGAAGAAATCATTAATGCGTATGATAATACAATGTTATTTACCGACTACTTCATCGACCAAAGTATCGATTGGCTAGACACTTATTCAAAACAGTATCGCACCGCCTTGCTATACATCAGTGACCACGGTGAATCGCTAGGGGAAGATGATATTTATCTGCATGGCATGCCTTACGCATTTGCGCCAGAAGTGCAAAAACACGTTGCGGCTATCACTTGGTTAAACGACTCCTCGCCCTTTAAATACAAGGATGTGGTGAAAAATAAAGACTTACCATTCTCTCAAGATAACTTCTACTGCTCAGTGCTATCACTGCTTGAAGTTCAAACCGAAACTTGCCCACATGAAGCTTCTATTTTCATGAACAAAGGCAATTAAAGATCAAAAACTCAAGGGGTTAGATTTTACATTCTAACCCCTTTTTCAATTCCTAATCCTGCGTTCCATTTTGCATTTTTATTTCTAGTCTTTTAAAAACCCAACGATTATTTTGCTGTAACCGACAAATCAACTGTCACATTTCATTACGCACCCGCTCAAAACGTGATCAACCACCGTAAAAATAGAAGAAAAACCGTTCAATCTCGCCGTTGCGAGAGTCAGATCCACAAATGGGCTTTATTTGTCATATAAGATTACTTCTGCAGTGCAAATAGACGCATATATTGGTTAATTCAAATAAATGCATAAAATTCCCACAAAAGGATATCAGGAATGAAAAAGTCTCTAATAACGCTTATTGCTTCATCGGTTCTATTCACCGTTGGTGCACAGGCAAAAACACTGACTCTTGGTCATGCAATGAACTTAAACAGTGCGGCGCATGCGGGTATGGTCATTTTTGCTGATAAGGTCAAAGAAAAATCCAATGGCGACATCACAGTTAAAATCTTCCCTAATGGCATGTTAGGTTCGGAACGTGATCAAGCAGAGCAAGTAGTGACCGGCGCCTTAGATATGGCGAAAATCAATGGCTCACTTGCTGAGTCTTTTGAACCAACTTATAAAGCGATTTCAATTCCTTATCTGTTTCGCAACTCAGACCACATGCACACATTCATGCGCAGTGACGCTGCAGAGAAACTGCTAGCATCAAGTAAAGGCAAAGGCTTTATCGGCATCACCTTGTATGATTCTGGTTCTCGAAGCTTCTACAGCTCAAAACCTATCAACTCTCCAGACGATCTTGCGGGTCTTAAAATCCGTGTCCCTGAGTCACCAACTATGATGGAAATGGTACGTCTACTTGGCGCTAAAGCTACGCCAGTACCTTTCACAGAGGTATACACTGCACTGCAGCAAGGGGTTATCGATGCTGCAGAGAACAACATTTCTAGCCTAGTTGAAATGAAGCACTCAGAAGTGGCTAAGTTCTATGCAATGGATCAACACATGATGACACCGGATTTGATCATGATTTCAGAAGCAACTTGGGCTAGCTTAAACCCTGAACAGCAAAAACTGGTGAAAGAAGCGGCGCTTGAGTCTATGGAAGAAGAGATCAAGATTTGGGCTGCGACAGACGACAAAAACATGAAAATCGCTAAAGAATCTGGCGTAACTTTCATCGAAGTTGATACGGGTAAGTTCCGTGAAAAAGTACTTCCTATGATCAACGATGCGAAGAAAGACCCTGCATTGAAATACTACATCGACGCAATCGAAGCGATGTAACCTCACCATTTAATATGCACCGTTAATATCAACGCCCTCCTTAACGGAGGGCTTAATCTACCGCTGTTGACGTGGAGGAAGGATGTTCTCAGTTTTACGTCAGTTCAAGACTTTTCTAGATAAGGCTATTTTGACATTTTGCGGCATTGCAATTGTCACTTTAGTCATCACCGTAACTTGGCAAGTATTTAGCCGTTATGTACTCAACGACCCTAGTTCATTTACCGACGAACTGGCCCGCTACACCATGATTTGGTTTGGACTTGCCGGCGCCAGTTATTTGTTTGGTAAAAATGGCCACCTTGCCATCACCCTTTTTATTGGCTCTGTCAAAGCCAAACACCGTAAATACTTTCACATCGTCATCAACCTTATCTCTGTGGCTTTCATTAGCCTTGCGATGGTTAAAGGTGGTTTATTATTGATGAGCCGCACTATGATGCAATTTTCACCGGCATTACAAATCCCTATGGCGTACGTTTATCTCATTTTGCCGCTATCAGGCGTTATCATGCTGACTTATATCCTATTGAGCACCCTTGAGATGTTTGCCCCAGCACAAGCGATTAAGGAAGGTGAATAATATGGATATTTCAATTGGCTTCTGGCTGTTGTGTTTATTCCTATTTCTAATTGCGTTTAGCGTTCCCATCGCCATTGCGATTGCCATGTCGTCTTTGGTGATCATGTGCTCTATTCTGCCGAGTAACGTGGCCTTTATGACCGCAGGACAAAAGATAGTCACAGGTATAGATAGCTTTAGCTTGCTGGCCATCCCCTTCTTTATCTTGGCCGGTAACATAATGAATCGTGGCGGCATTGCCGCGCGACTGGTGCAATTTGCCAAGATTTTAGTGGGTCGTTTGCCCGGCGCACTTTCGCATGTCAACGTGTTAGCCAACATGCTGTTTGGTTCGGTATCCGGCTCAGCTGTTGCCGCCGCCGCTGCCGTCGGCAAAACCTTAGAGCCAGAGTTAGAAAAAGAGGGGTACGATAAATCATATTCAACGGCGGTAAACGTCGCCTCTTGTCCTGCCGGACTGTTAATCCCACCAAGTAACTCTTTGATCGTATTCTCAGTGGTCAGTGGCGGCACTTCCATTGCGGCGCTATTTATCGCAGGTTACGTGCCGGGCATTCTAATGGGACTCAGCTGTATGGTGGTGGCTTATATCATTGCCAAAAGACGTGGCTACCGCAGCGCAGCTGTTGAGCTGACCATGCGCGAAAAACTGATTATTACCTGGCGCGCCATCCCAAGCATGGGATTGGTGGTGGTAGTCATTGGCGGCATCATTGGCGGAGTGTTTACTGCAACCGAAGGGGCCTGTATCGCAGTGCTGTATTCGTTTGGTTTATCACTGAGTTATCGAACGTTAGGCTTAAAAGAGCTCAAAACCATTTGTGTTGAAACCGCTGAGATTACCGGCATCATGCTGTTTTTAATTGGCGCATCAACCATTATGTCTTGGGCAATGGCGTTTACTGGCCTGCCGAGCATGATAAGTGAGTGGATGTTGTCTATTTCAGACAACCCAATCATCATTTTTATCTTGATGAACATTATCCTGCTCATTGTCGGCATGTTCATGGATTTAACCCCTGCGGTATTAATTTTCACTCCAATATTCATGCCAATTGCTACACAACTGGGCATGCATCCAATCCACTTCGCGATGATGATGATCTTCAATCTATGTATTGGTATCGCCACTCCGCCAGTAGGGACTGCATTATTTGTTGGCTGTAGTGTCAGTGGCGCAAGGATTGAAGGGGTAATTCGCGCTATATTGCCGTTTTGTGCGGTATTAATAGTAACTCTACTGTTGATTACCTTTATTCCATCAATCAGCTTGGCATTGCCTAGAGCGTTTGGTCTGATTAACTAGACAAGCAGAAAGAACAGCTTAATCAAAACAAAAGGCATGCCGATTTTATCGTGCATGCCTTTTTAATAGATGTAGCGAGTAAAAATAGCGCCCCTCTTAGCGAACGCGTTGACCTAGCAACTGCTTACCAAATACATTTATCAATGCCCCTGTCACTATCAATCCGCCGCCTAAATAGGTCCAAATTGACGGTACTTCATTAAATATCCATACCCCTAACAATGCAGAAAAGACAATTTGTACATACGAATAAGCCGACGCTTTACCGGCTTCTTGGGTTTGCATCGCTTTGGTTAAGCCATATTGTCCAATTTGTGTAAATATACCCACCAAAATCAACAGGATAGTCATAAACAGGCTTGGCCAAACAAAATGATTCCAAATCAACACGATAGATACGGGCAGTGCCACCAGCGGGAAATACATAATAATCACCGAGCTATCCTCGGTTTGACTTAGCTTCCTGACAATTATGTAAGCAATAGAGCTGCCAAATGCTCCGCACAGCGCAATACCAATACTGAACAAAGGCACCTCACTTGTGCCCTCAACCAAGCTCGGTTGCACCATCACCAATAAACCTAATAAACAAAAGCCGATGCAGATCATGGTCGATTTTTGAATGCGTTCTTTAAGGAATAAAACCCCAAGCAGCGCGGTCGAAACGGGGTGTACGTATTGCAAAATTGTCGCTTCCGCCAGTGGCAAGGTCGTGACTGCATAGTAGACACACATTAAAGCGGATGTGCCCACCACACCGCGCAACAATAACAGGGGCTTATTGTTCCCCCATGCCGAGATGCCTTTACGCTTTACATCGGCGTAGCTAATAATCAAAGACACCAACGCCCTTGCCGCCACAATTTCAAATACCGGAATACCGTAATTGCTGATGTATTTCACGCAGGCAGACATAAACGCAAAACCCACCGCAGATAAAAGCATGAAGCGAACCCCAACAGGGATTGATGAGAAAGAAGATGCCGGCATAGTGTTTAGGTACCGTTAAAAAAGAAGACAACGAATCATATATTAATGTGCGCTGGTTCACCATTCTCTGCCAATAAAAGGCGGTAAGTAAAAATGATAGGCGTGAGTAAGAAATAGAGGTTAGAGATATGGAGATTGGGTGGAAAAAGGTCGATGGATTCCTAAACAGAAAAATCGAAATCCATCGACAATTATCATCAGCTTTTAGGCGTCAGCATGCCTTCGGTGATAATAAAATCTATGATGGTATTTAGGCCGACACTCTCTTTTAAATTGGTGAATACATACGGCTTAGTAGGGCGCATGCGTTGTGTGTCTTGTTCCATTACTTCCAGGGACGCGCCGACATATGGGGCTAAGTCGATTTTGTTGATGACTAATAGATCTGAACGGGTAATTCCGGGGCCGCCTTTACGAGGGATCTTTTCACCTTCGGCGACATCAATCACGTAAATCGTTAAATCCGCCAGTTCAGGGCTAAAGGTAGCACTGAGGTTGTCACCACCGCTTTCCACAAACACCACATCAAGATTTTTGTGCAGTTTTGCTAGCTCTTCCACGGCGGCTAAATTCATGGATGCGTCTTCACGAATGGCGGTGTGCGGACAGCCTCCGGTTTCGACGCCAATGATGCGATCTGGCGCTAGCGCTTCTGCGCGAGTCAGAATTTTTGCGTCTTCTTGGGTGTAAATATCGTTAGTGACCACGGCGATATTCAATCTATCTCGGATCGCCTTACACAAGACTTCCAACAGCGCGGTTTTGCCCGAACCCACTGGGCCTCCAATACCCACTCTAAGAGGTTGTTTATAACTTTCCATTGTCTTATTTCCTATTCATTATGAGCGGAATAACCGCGTGTATTGGGTTTCATGTAAGCTACTTGCCAGCGCAAGCGAAGGGGTAAAGCTTGATATCATCCACTCTTCTGTGCGCTTAGCACGTGCGATGGCGTCAGGAAAACACTCAGTGACCGATAACAACACTCGCTGACCATCGGTTTGCCCAAGAGGAACTAATTTAACTCCCGCGGTGACCATGTTTTCCAGCCAGCTCCATAAATAGCCTTCGGTTAATTGTTCTAAATTGATCTGCCAGTGATGAGCGGCAATGCACATACCTATCAATTGATTGGGTGATTGCGTCATTTTGTCCACCAGCGTCATATCCATGTTGAGTTGTCTTAGTAAGGTATTTAGCGCTTTACCTCGCTGCACTTCTTCAGCTCGTAACTCTTTAGATTCGCGACTGGCATACAGCACTTCACTCCAGTGTTCGATAGAAGCAATAGCCTCATCCGTCACCGCGCGATTCGTGGCGTGATAGAATTTTTCCAGTATCGGCAACTCCAAAGTAGCAATGCTCGACATCACCACATTCATCAGCCAACTTTCAAATTCTTGCCGGTTACTCACCCAGCCTGCTTCTACTGCATATTCCAGCCCTTGGGAGTATGTAAAACCGCCTATAGGTAATGAGGGGCTAAACAACTGAAACAAGCGATAGCAAGCCAGGTTTTTATCTAACGCCATGCTTCACCCCTGCATTCATTGATGGTTCATCAAACAACACTAAGCGGCCACCATAAACAGCACGCTAGCCGAAGCCACACCGATAGAAAGCCACTTTGAACCAATCCAACGACCTGCCATACAACCTGCACCTAATAGCATGCATGCCATCATGGTCATTCCTAGCGCAAATTGAGAAAGATTGGCGGCCGCTTCCACGCCATGTGCGTATCCGTGGAAAAACAGCAATCCAATCGCTAGGCTCAGCGCTGCATTGACTTTAGTCACCGACGGCGTCACCACATGCCACAAACAGACACTCATCACAAACAGTGATGCGATGATCATAGGTTCAATAAACGCGGCATAACCTAAGGCTTTGCCTGCTAGTAATCCCACTACTAGCGACGCAACACCTGCCGCCAGCAGGGCAAATGTCTTGCCTTTATTAAAACTTAACGTGCCGACTAACAAGCCAAACGCCAATAACATAATCAAGTGGTCAACGCCGGTCAGCGGGTGCGTAAGACCCGAAAAAAAAGAGTGATCGGCATGTCCTGGGTGAGCAAAAGCGCTAATTGGGGTAAGTAGCGTCATGGCTAATGCGGCGGTTATTGATTTCGCAGACTTGTTTGCCGCCGCGCGTATGTTTAATAATGTGTTCATTAAGTGATCCTTACTTTTAAACCGATAATTAACTGATAAATAAATGATTAGTGATGATGGTGACCGCCGCCTGAGCGACCACCATACGCGCCACTTTCTGGCTCTAATGGCGCAGATTCGACCGTCACTGTTGCGCCAAGCCCTTGTACCATCTCGTCCAATACATGGTCGTGTTGATAGCGAACCCAATCAGCGGTTACTTGCAAAGGAACGTGACGATTACCTAAGTGATACGCCACTCGCATTAGCAATAATGTGTCCGAGCAATGCACCGTTGAGACGGTCTCTGGCGCAGCTTTCACTTCCACGACCATGCCGCACTCACTGAGCAACTGTTCGCCACCACGCAAGATATGGCCACGGGGTAAAAACAGCCCTGCGTCTCGGCCATCTTCAAGGTTAACTTTTAAGCGGCTCTTGATACGGCTATCTATCGGTAAGCTAAGATAGCCATTGGGGTTGCTGACGGTTTGCGAATTAATTTTGGTCAGTTCAATCATGATTTGTCCTTACTGCATGCTTAAAACAAGAAATAACGTTGTGCCATCGGCAATACTTCGGCGGGCTCACACTGTAATAGCTCACCGTCTGCTCGCACCTGATAGGTTTGTGAGTCCACTTCAATCTTTGGCATCCAATCATTGAGCTTCATGTCAGCCTTGCTGATGTTGCGACAATCTTTGACCACGCCAATTAAGCTATTTAAGCCCAATTGCTCAGCTATCTTGTTCTCTTTGGCCGCTTTGGACACAAACAACATTGAGGTACTTTGGCTGGCTTTGCCAGAAGCGCCAAACATAGCGCGGTAATGAACAGGTTGCGGCGTGGGGATGGAGGCATTCGGGTCGCCCATTGGCGCCATTGCAATCATGCCACCTTTTATAATTACGCTTGGTTTCACCCCAAAAAAGGCCGGCTTCCAAAGCACGAGATCTGCCAGTTTGCCTTTTTCAATCGAACCGATTTCGTGGGACATGCCGTGAGTAATAGCTGGGTTGATGGTGTATTTGGCAATGTAACGTTTTAGGCGAAAATTATCGCTGTAGTCAGAGTCTTGTTGCAAACTGCCACGCTGTACCTTCATCTTGTGTGCTGTCTGCCATGTGCGAGTAATGACTTCGCCAACACGCCCCATTGCTTGGGAGTCGGAAGCAATCATAGAAAAGGCGCCTAAGTCGTGCAAAATGTCTTCGGCTGCGATAGTTTCACGGCGAATACGCGACTCCGCAAACGCCACATCTTCGGCAATCGAAGGCGATAAATGGTGGCATACCATCAACATATCGAGATGTTCATCAACCGTATTGACCGTGTAAGGTCGGGTTGGGTTAGTGGAAGATGGCAGTACGTTTGGCTCACCTGCGGCGCGAATAATATCGGGCGCATGACCGCCGCCGGCCCCTTCAGTGTGGTAGGTGTGAATAACGCGATCTCCAATCGCACCTAAAGTGGATTCGACAAACCCTGATTCGTTCAAAGTATCGGTATGAATGGCAACTTGCACGTCCATTTCATCGGCAACGCTCAAGCAAGTATCAATAGAGGCCGGAGTAGTTCCCCAATCTTCATGCAGTTTTAGCCCCACTGCGCCGGCCTCTACTTGCTCTCGCAATGCTTGTGGCTGGCTCGCATTACCCTTACCCAGCAGGCCAAAGTTCATTGGGTATTCATCCAATGCTTCTAGCATACGGTGCATATTCCAAGGGCCCGGCGTACAAGTGGTTGCGTTCGTGCCGGTATTGGGGCCTGTGCCACCACCAATCATAGTAGTGACGCCAGAGGCGAGGGCCTCTTCGATTTGTTGCGGGCAGATAAAGTGAATGTGAGAGTCGATGCCACCAGCGGTCAAAATTGAGCCTTCGCCCGCTAAAATCTCAGTACCGGGACCAATCACAATATCAACCTCAGGCTGAACATCTGGATTGCCCGCCTTGCCTAAAGCGTAAATTCGTCCGTCTTTGATGGCGACATCGGCCTTCACCACTCCCCAATAATCGAGCACCACAGCATTGGTGATCACTAAATCGGGAGTTTCGGCGCTCGGTCTTTGGCTTTGCCCCATGCCATCACGGATGACCTTACCACCACCAAACTTGACTTCATCACCGTAAATGGTGAAATCTTTTTCTACTTCTAGCCACAATTCGGTATCAGCAAGACGCATTCGATCCCCAATTGTTGGACCAAACATTTCGGCGTACGCTTGTTTGGATATCTTTGCCATGACCTACTCTACCTTTCTCTATTAACTGCCTGTTTTTATTAACAAGATTACGCGCGGCTAAGGTGACGGATACGGTTAGTACTCAGCACTTTGTACTCAACACTTTATTACTCAAGACGGCCCATCACTTTTCCTTGAAATCCATACACCTCAAGTTTGCCAGCGTATTTCACCAGTTCTACCGTTCGAGATTGTCCGGGTTCAAAGCGGGTGGCTGTGCCTGCAGGAATGTTTAAACGGAAACCTTTTGTGGATTCTCGGGCAAAAATCAAGGCGTTATTCGCTTCATAAAAGTGATAATGCGAGCCAATTTGAATCGGTCTGTCGCCGATGTTTTCCACTTTAATAGACAGCGTTTCACGGCCGACATTTAATTCAATGCTTCCTTGGCCTGCCTCTATTTCACCGGGGATTAATGTGCCTGTTTTTGCTTTTGATTTTGCTACTGCCATTTTTCCGTCCCTAAAATTGTGTTGCAGAACTCGTCCCTGAGTATGATGGGGGTGATGCCTCGGCTTATTACAAGCCTGATTTAGACAATGGGATCATGAACAGTGACTAACTTAGTACCGTCAGGAAAGGTCGCTTCCACCTGCACATCAGGGATCATAGAGGCCACACCTTCCATAACTTGGTCATTGCTTAATATAGTGCGACCATAATCCATCAATTGCGCCACCGTTTTTCCCTCTCGAGCACCTTCTAAAATAGCGCTGCTGATCAAGGCGATAGATTCGGGATAGTTAAGCTTTAAGCCTTTATCTTTACGTTGTTGCGCTAACATTCCAGCGCAAAAAATCAACAGTTTGTCTTTTTCTCTCGGTGTTAATTCCATGTCGTTATTCTTCCCTAATTCTTTTTTAGGTCGCCCAAATGCGCGGTGGGGTTGGCGTCTCGCCTGTCCAATAATGTCGGACTTGTTGCCAAACCAAAGTGAAGGCAGACAAGATATCTTCACTCCACTCACCCAAAGCACGCACCACCATCAAGCCATCAATCTGAGTCACACTTAATAGCAAAGGCTGTTGCTGATGGCTTGTCGTCTGCCTTGCATCGGTGGCATCATTTGAGTTGTTCTCACTTACTATTGATAAAAGCAAACTCCGTACCAACTCCAATAATTCTTGTGAAACTTCACTCACATACAGCGTCCCCAGCATAGAGCGACCTAAAAGCCCCATATTTATCATGAGGTTATCTCCGCCATGAAAATTGATGCCTTCGACTAACAAACGCTTCCCGTCTTGGAAAATTTCAGTTTTCCCAACTAGATGACCCAGCTCAAATCCCTCTTTCAGTGCAGGTCGTCCAAAACAGTGCATTTCCCAACCGATAAATTGCGCCCCTGACTCAAGGTGAACTTCAGTATCTAAACGGCTGTAAGCATTAGGGAAAAAGATATTTTCTTGAGGAAGCCACTCTAGGCGAGCACCATTTTTGACCGACAGCACCTGCTTTTGGTGCGCATATTTACTGTCTGAACGATAGAATTTGGTCGCACCTGGTGTGGTAATTAAAGAGTGAGCGCCCGAGTGCAAGGTAACGTTAATATTAAGAGTATCCCCGCCAACCACACCGCCTGGAGGGTGCAGTAGGTAGGTATGGCAAGGCTTGCCTTCTGGGTATAAAGGCCGCTGAATCGCCAACGGCCCTTGTTGACTGCGGTGCTTAATGACCGTTTTATCGCCTCTATCGACAAAGCTCAAACAGAGCTGAGCTTTCCAGCCCTGCTCTGTTTGATGTTTGATCTCTGCGCCCAAAGGCGATAGCGCATCCGCGCTATCGTGCAAAGCAGAAGAAACACTCATACCGTTAGATACTCCTTAATCAAGCCTTCACTCAATTCTTGTATTTCTCCGGTCGCAACTTGTCTGCCTCTGTCTAAGATACAAAAGCAATCGCCAACCTTTCGCGCAAATGGAAGCTTTTGCTCCACCAGCAATACAGTTAAGCCCATTTTTTCATTAAGCATTCGAATAATATCGCCAATTTCTTGCACGATATTGGGCTGAATACCTTCAGTTGGTTCGTCTAAGATCAGCAATTTTGGATTGACCACTAGCGCACGCCCTATGGCGAGCTGTTGCTGTTGTCCCCCCGATAAGTCGCCACCTCGTCGATGTAGCATCTCTTTTAATACAGGGAAAAGATCGAAGATAAACTCAGGTATTTGGCGATCGCCCTTGTCACGAATCGGCAGTCCCACCTCTAGGTTTTCTTGCACCGTTAACATAGGGAAAATCTGACGTCCTTGCGGCACATAGCCAATCCCTTTGCGTGGTCGCTCTTCCGCATCTAAGCCCAGTATCGACTCGCCTTTTAGTAAAATATCGCCACTTTTGACCTTAACTAAGCCCATCACACATTCAAGTAAGGTGCTCTTACCCACCCCATTGCGCCCCATCAGCACAGTGCATTTGCCTTCTGGGATAGTGATATCTAAATCCCAAAGGGTATGACTTTCACCATAAAATTGGTTTAGCGATTTAATCTCTAACATCTTATTCTCCCAAATACACTTGCTTCACCTCAGGGTGAGCTTGCACTTGATCCATGGTGCCTTCCGCCAATACATGCCCTTGATGAAGCACAGTAACGTGACTGGCAATCGAGCGTACAAAATCCATATCGTGCTCAACCACCACCACGGAATGATTGCCCGCCAATGAGTTAAGTAGCTCTGAGGTGCGATCCATCTCTTGATGCGTCATGCCCGCTACCGGTTCATCCACCAATAGCAGTTTGGGGTTTTGCATCAGCAACATACCAATTTCTAACCACTGCTTTTGCCCGTGAGATAGGTTACCCGCCAATAACTTAGCGTTGTCTTTCAAATGGATAAGCTCTAATACCGATTCCAACTTATCACGCTGCTGCGATGACATTTTGGCTCTATATGTCCCCCATACCGAACGTACGCCCGCCATAGATAACTCAAGGTTTTGCCACACAGAAATACATTCAATCACGGTCGGTTTTTGGAACTTACGACCAATGCCGGCATTGGCAATTTCAGCTTCGTTCATTTCCAATAAATTGATGTTTGAACCAAGCCAAACCTTGCCTGAATCAGGCTTGGTTTTACCTGTGATGATATCCATCATGGTGGTTTTGCCTGCGCCGTTTGGCCCAATAATGCAGCGCAACTCTCCTTCACGGATATAAAGGTTCAGATCATTGATCGCTTTAAAGCCATCAAAGCTTTTGTTCACCCCTTCTGCGTACAGCAAAATGTTATGGCTGGTATCAATGAGCGGGTGAGTTTGCGGAATCAAAAAAGGAAACACTTGATCGCGACGAGTAAATGAACGCACGTTTTCCTTGAGAGTATTCATATTATCTAACGCACTCATAAATTGGCCTCCGCTGGCTTAGCCTCTGATTGACTCTGTTTTGCATCTTGTTGTTTGTTCGCCCTTTTAGCGTAAGTAAGTGCAAACTTGTCACTGATAAAGCCCATCACACCTTTTGGGAAATACATGGTTGAGAACACAAATAATCCACCCAATGCGAACAGCCAAATTTCTGGAAATTCCACCGTAAACCAGCTTTTGGCGTAGTTGATGATCAAAGCGCCAACGACTGCGCCTACTAAAGTGGCACGTCCACCTAACGCCACCCAAGCCACAATCTCAATGGAGTTAATTGGTGCAAACTCTCCCGGATTGATAATGCCCACTTGAGGTACATATAACGCCCCTGCGATCCCTGCAATGACCGCCGATAACACAAAGATCCACAGCTTTACGCCGTCTACGTCATAACCCATAAAGCGAGTACGAGACTCTGTATCTCTTATCGCCAATGCCACTCGCCCTAAGCGACTAGTGACTACGGTTCTGCACAACACATAGCTGATAATGAGCGCAATGCCGGAGCACACAAACAGCGCGATTTTGGTGCCATCTAGTTGCAAACTAAAGCCTAAAATATCTTTAAAATCGGTTAATCCATTATTGCCACCAAACCCCATTTCATTACGGAAGAACGACAACATCAGTGCGTAAGTTAAGGCTTGCGTCATAATGGACAGATACACTCCTGAAACCCTTGAGCGAAATGCCAAATAACCAAACACATACGCCAGTGCTCCCGGAATCAACACCACCATCGCCATGGCAAACCAAAACTGATCAAAGCCCTGCCAAAACCAAGGCAGATCGCTCCAATCCAGAAACACCATAAAATCGGGCAACAATGGATCGCCATACACGCCGCGATCTCCAATCTGACGCATCAAATACATGCCCATGGCATACCCGCCGATAGCAAAAAATGCGCCATGCCCCAGACTCAAAATCCCCAGATATCCCCACACTAAATCCAGTGCCAGCGCCAACATGGCGTAGCAAAGATACTTACCCATCAGCGAAATAGTGAAGGTCTCTACATGCAAAGGGTGCCCAGCAGGTAAAAGAGTATTGGCTAGAGGAATCAACACTACAGCCGCTAGCAAGGCAAGAATGGTGATTTGCCCCGCTCTATCTCCGCTCATGGCGGAAAGTACAAACGATCTTGACTTCATGACGCTCTCCTTAGCTATCAGCGGCGCGGCCACGTTGTGGAAAGAGTCCACGAGGGCGTTTTTGAATGAATAAAATGATAAACACCAATACAATGATCTTCGCCAATACGGCGCCAGCCCAAGGCTCAAGGATCTTGTTGAACAAGCCTAAGCTAAGCCCTGCAACCAATGTGCCCCATAAGTTGCCCACACCGCCAAACACCACCACCATGAACGAATCAATGATGTACGCTTGCCCCATATTTGGGCCAACATTGGTTAATTGAGAAAGTGCCACCCCAGCAATGCCCGCCACGCCAGAACCCAACCCAAAGGTCATGGCATCAACGCGCTCTGAGCGAATGCCCATTGCCCTTGCCATACCACGGTTTTGTGAAACAGCGCGAACTTGCAAACCTAATGGCGTTTTCTTTAACACCATCAGCAGTCCCATAAACACCAGCACACAAAACATAATGATGTACAGGCGGTTGTAGGTTAGCGATAACATAGGATTTAACTGTAAAGCTCCCGACATAAAATCAGGTGTGCTTACTGAACGATTTAAAGGAGAAAACACCGAGCGCACGGCTTGTTGCAGGATAAGACTGATACCAAAGGTGGCTAGCAGTGTCTCAAGGGGACGCCCATATAAATGACGAATAACGCTTCTTTCAATAAGCACGCCGACTAGCCCTGACACGATGAAAGCCATTGGAATAGACAGCAGCAACGCCAGAGCGGTGTTATTTGGTAGCAACAGTTGCATCACATAGGTGGTGTAAGCACCTATCATAATCAACTCACCATGCGCCATATTAATCACGCCCATTACGCCAAAGGTAATGGCTAGACCTATGCCCGCTAGCACCAGCACTGAACCCATACTAAGCCCAAAAAACAGCGTCTCAACCCCAGAGTACAAAGCCTGGCTTTGTTGATACTGAGCGAGGGTGTAGTTTGCCGCCTCAATAATCTGCTGATTATCCGATGACGCTAAAACGCTTTGCATGGTTTTAAACACAATAGCGTGTTTTTCATCACTCAAAGAGTGAATAGCTGCCACACGTTTATCCGTCGCCGCATTTACATCTAATGCGGTATCAATTGCTAAAGCAAAATGGATCAGCTCAATCACTTGGCTGTCATTCTCAGTAGCTAAACGAGTTTGCAAGGCATTGATTATGTGGTCATCTGTTTGACCTAGCAGGGACTCCACCGCACTGCGACGTGTCACTGGGTTAGGGTCGTTTAAGCCAAGGGAGGCAAGCTCTGCGCGAATTGCGCCGCGAAAACGGTTGTTAACGCGAATTTTTTTAAATAAGGATTTCTTTTCTACAACTCGCTGTTCACCATCCCAAACCGAGATCGCAGTTGAGCCTACTTTGTGGCTAGAAATTGTGTATAAAGAAAGGTATTTAGAATGCGACTTATCGTTAAAATAATATAAATCACCGTGTAGCCATGCATTCAATATTTGAGTGGAAGTCTCTGGAGTTTGGCTTGATACCAGCCAAGCAATCGCTTCTTGTTTACTTTGCGTATCGCGACCTTTCAGTGCTTGAGTAAAACTGTCTGAATCACTCACACTGGCCATTGCAAAGTTAATGCTAATCAGCAAGAACACGACAACTTTCAACCCATGATAAAAATGTCTCATGAACTGTGTCCTATAAAATAATGAGGCTGATAATCAAAGGTGATCATTCACCAAAAAAATATGCGCTCACTAAAGGTGTTAAAAATCACCTCCTTTTGCTCTTTCCCGAACTAACGCTACGAAAAAGAGCAAAAGAAAGCCTCACAGAATGATTAATTTCCGCCAGAGCACTTTTTGGTTTCTACGTTAAATGCGCCACAAGAGAAAGGTTTTGACCAGCTTGAAAATAACTTGGCTGATTCAGGTAAAAAGTCTGACCACGCATCGCCTGCTACTAGACCTTTTGTTTCCCAAACAATGTCAAATTGACCATCGTCTTGGATTTCACCAATCAATACTGGCTTAGTAATATGATGGTTTGGCAGCATAGTTGAATAGCCACCTGAAAGGTTCGGCACAGCAACACCAATCAAGGCATCTTGCACCGCTTCAGGGTCTGTTGTGCCTGCGTTAGTTACCGCTTGCACCCACATGTTGAATCCGATGTAGCTTGCTTCCATTGGATCGTTAGTCACGCGTTTATCGTCTTTGATAAATTTATGCCACGCTTCCACAAACTCTTCGTTAGCTTGAGTATCGACACTCATGAAGTAGTTCCATGCGGCAAGGTGTCCCACCAATGCGGAGGTATCCATCCCGGAAAGCTCTTCTTCACCCACTGAGAATGCCACCACTGGAATATCTTCTGATGAGATCCCCTGTGCGCCTAGCTCTTTATAAAACGGCACGTTTGCATCACCGTTGATGGTTGAAACCACCGCTGTTTTCTTGCCTTCAGAGCCAAATTTCTTCACATCCGATACAATAGATTGCCAATCCGAATGACCAAACGGGGTGTAATTGATCATGATGTCTTTATCAGAAACACCTTTGCTTTTCAGGTAGGCTTCCAAAATTTTATTGGTGGTACGCGGATAAACGTAATCCGTTCCCGCCAACACCCAGCGCTCAATGCCAAGTTCGTCCATCAAGTAATCCACAGCCGGAATTGCCTGTTGGTTTGGCGCGGCGCCAGTGTAAAAGACGTTTTTAGACGACTCTTCACCTTCGTACTGCACTGGATAGAATAAAATGCTATTGAGCTCTTCAAATACCGGCAACATTGATTTGCGCGATACCGAAGTCCAACCACCAAACACCACATCAACTTTTTCTTTTTCGATAAGCTCGCGCGCTTTTTCGGCAAACAGAGGCCAGTTAGAAGCCGGATCAACGACCACTGCTTCTAGCTTTTTACCTAGTAGGCCCCCTTTTTTGTTTTGCTCATCAACAAGCATCAAAACCGTATCTTTCAATGTGGTTTCACTGATGGCCATAGTGCCTGACAGTGAGTGCAATACGCCCACTTTGATGGTATCTGCGGCTTGCACCACGCCAGAGCCCAAAGTTAGTGCTAAAGATAAAACGGCTAATTTAGTGTTGAACGCCTTGTTCATAGTGAACATCTCCATATTATGATTATTAACTCATATGAAAATATCCAAGATTGATGCCAAGTTTTGCATCAATAAAACAAGCAAGTTAAACGGTTGATTTTTAAGTAGATAAAATCTTAACGCACAATAAGTGGGCAATAGCAGAATATTTGGATGGGTGATAACGGTGCAAACAAAGAAAGGATTGAACAATAAAAGAGCATACTTATCCACCTAAATGAGAAATAGTTTCACACTCATTTTTTAATAGAGAAGTATGCCCAGTTGCATCACGCGGAACGTTTGCTGATAAAGGTTATGCTGTTAACCAGTAAAGACCGGATCTTCTGGATATTTAACTAAGGTTTTTTCAGGCCTAGCCAACATGTAGGCTAAGGTCAAAGGCCCAATACGACCAATAATCATCACCACGATCATGATGAGTTTTCCTGGCTCTGAAAGTTCAGCGGTAAGCCCGGCACTGACACCAACCGTCGCAAACGCGGAAATGGTTTCAAAGATAATCACTTTAAATGGCGCTTGCTCGGTAATCATGAGTCCAAACATCGCAAAGAACAGCAAAATACCACTGACCACAATAATCGCTAAAGAGCGAGTCACCGTTTGACTACCGATAGTGCGATGAAATAGCACCACATGTTTCTTCTGACTCAAAAAGCTCCACGTTGCCAAGGTTGCCACAACAAAGGTCGATACCTTAATACCACCACCGGTAGAGGTTGAACCCGCACCAATCAGCATTAACAGCATCATAAATAGCATCGCAGGAGAAGTCAGCGAGGATAAATCAATGCTATTAAAACCGGCGGTACGCGCGGTTGCCGATTGGAAAAAAGCGGCAAACCATTGCTCAGACGTAGATAAACTGCCTAAAGTGGCGGCGTTGTTACGCTCCAATAGCCAAAACATCAGCGTACCCACAATAAGCAGAATTGGCGTACCCAATAGCATGATTTTGGTGTGCAGTTGTAGGTGCCTAAAGCCTTTGTGTAAGTTCGCGGATAAATCTCCCACCACAGTAAAGCCCAATCCGCCAAGGATAAACAGCGATGCTAAACAACTGATGACAATCGGGTCGCCCACAAAGCCTACTAGGCTATCTGAAAAGAGCGAAAAGCCAGCATTGTTAAAGGCAGAAATGGAATGGAATAAGGCGTAAAACATGCCAGTGCTCCAACCCATATCCGGCACCCAGCGGTAACTGAGGATCACAAAGCCGACAAACTCTGCGGCTAGAGCAAAAATAATGATTTTTTTCACCAAGCTGTGCAAATTAATGCGTCGGTCTTGTCCTAGCGCCTCTTTGGCTAACGCTTGTTGTTGCAAAGATAGGCGCACGCCAAACATATAAAGCAATACAGCAGAAAGTGTCATCTGACCAAGTCCGCCAATCTGCATCAAGATCATCAACAATATCTTGCCGCTGAGAGTGAAGTGTTGACCTGTATCCACCACGCCCAAGCCCGTTACACTAATGGCAGAGGTGGCGGTAAACAGGGCATCAGTCATCGACAAACCTGAAACAGAAAATACAGGAAGCGTCAGTAGCACTGCAGATGGAAACAAAATCATAAGAAAGCTGAGAACAATAATTCTCGGCTCACCACCTTTGCCACCCTTTCTTTCAGGCCCTAGGCTATAGACTCGGCTTTGATGAATTCTTGGTATCATAATGTACGTAGTTTTTGTGCAAGTATGGCTTCAGGGCCAACAATAATAATCACATCACCAATCTCTAAGCTTTTTTTATAGCTTGGTGAAGAGATTACTTCTGGCCCACGCTTGAGGGCAATAACACTGACCCCTTCTTCACGACATAGCGACATATCGGCTAAAGATTTACCCAGCATTTTCGCGCTAACAATCACTTCGGTTAATGCAATACCACTGCCTAGAGGATGGAAGTCCTTCACCCGCTTGTCTATCATTTGGTTTGCAATACGAATGCCCATTTCTCTTTCTGGCATGATGACTCTATCTGCGCCAACCTTGTGCAGTATTCTGGCATGAAACTTATCGTTAGCTTTTACCCACACCGTTTTACAGTGCGCTTCTTTTAATACTAAGGTGGTCAAAATACTGGCGTTGATATCGCTACCGATAGCAATCATGACCATGTCATATTGTTCTAACTTTAATTCCGCGACCGTTTCTTCTTGAGAGCAATTAGCCACAATCACCTCGGTTGAAAACTCAACCGCACTTTTTACTCGGTCTTCATCAACGTCTATAGCCAGCACTTGTGCTCCTGCTCGGCTTAATTCCTTACAGACGGATAAGCCAAACCGTCCCAAACCTATCACTGCATACTGCTTTTTCGCCGATCTCATTTACTTCCTCCAATGACACTGTTTGGTTTAACTACAATCCTTGCGATTTTCAGTATAGTAAACATCTGATTTACATAACGAAATATTGAATAATTAAAAGATAGTTATCAAAGTTCTGCAGTTTTAAAAATAGGGCCAATTTACACTGTAAAGATGCCCCCTATTCACAGGGTTGTAAATGGTTAATTAGCCACCACCGCGACCTCTACCATTACCCTCATGACCAATAAAAAAGAAACGTTTTAATAACAAAAGAACACGAGTGTACGCTGAAAATTGTTATGCGTGACATTGAATAATATTCCAATAGCCAAAGTTGTATTTAGAGTTAACACTTACCAAACTAAGCGCTTTTCATCCTTGAAAAATCAGCCTTTTATTATTCTATAAATGATACAAAATGTTAATAAAATGCACCTAATTGCTGAAAACAACCTGCATTTTAGTGTCTACTCCATCACGATCTTGAACGATAGTTTTCAGTATAGTTTGCTCTTTTTGTGTAGATAACATTAATCTAACAAAGAACTCACTAATATGCAGAATGATTCAATGACCCAAACGTCACAACGATTTTTACTTTTAACCAAATATCAACAAGCCGAAGCAAAGAAGCGCCAGCAGTTTATCGAGAAGTACCTAACAGAAACTGAGCCTAAACACTTTTTAGAAGCAAGCCGTTGGGAAGTGTTTTGTCAGAGACACTGTGTTGACATGCAGATAGCAAAGCCAAAGCGCGAAGAATTTGCCAAGTGGTGTTTTGATTTTAAAATGTGGCAAGGCGATCTATTTGTATTAGCGCCGCAATCCACCAACAGTGACTACTACTCAGGTAAATGCGCTAACTCATAACCCTACGCCCCCTCATACCCTATACAGTATGACTCCCCTTGCGGGGATGAATTGCTTTCTACGCCAAATATTACGTGTAACCATTCACGTATTACTTGCCAATTTTTGTCACGTTTACCATTCACTGGCATGCAACGCACTAATACTCACCAATCAAAGCAATAATACCAATCGTACTAAATATCTGCTCATTCTAGCTTGTTCAAATAGCATTTAATCCACACTATAAATATGGTTACTTTTTATACCACCTACTCTTTCCACCCCGTACAAACATAACAAAAACCAATAAAAACTTGAACTTACCATTAATTTCATGAATGAAAGCTTGTTTTTAATTTCTGAGTGTGGATGATATACACGCTAATGATAATGATTCGCATAAACATTCCGCAGTAACAGAATGTCCTTCTTTGTTAGCAAATCACTATCAATCACACTGTCTAGATTAAAAATTGTAGGATTTATGGATCGTTCTAACAAAATAACCCCACTAGCACTAGGGATAATTGCCGCTTTATATGGCGGATATGCTATCGCAGAGACTCAAACTAATTCAGCCACAACTGAAGAAAAAGGCGACCACGAAGTCATCGTGGTTACAGGAACAGCACTGACCATTGACCGTTTGGAATTAGAGCAATCACCCAAAGATAATCCAACGCTATCTGAGGCGATCAAGCATGAGCCTAGAGTGGGTGTTGATGATGCGCAAAGTTCACTGCAAGGTGGCGATCTAACACCAGAAGAAATCTCCTTATCAGGAGCTAGACCCCATCAAACCAAATACACCATTGATGGTGTCGGCGTAAACAACAATACTACCTTTGGTGGCACTAATGATTTACCTGGGAGCCTAAGCTCAGGACACACTTCAGGTTACTTCATTGACACTAACCTTATTGATAGCATTGAGGTTTTAGACCATAACATTGGCGCGGAATACGGCGGCTTTACCGGTGGTGTCGTCAACGCACATGTGCGTAAACCAACTGATGAATTTGTGATTGATTATAACTATCGCATGAATGACAGTTCTTGGAACTCCAAGCAGAAAGTGGGGATCAACTTTGCAGACGATTATGGTACCCCTATCGATGGTTCAGGCTACTACCAACCTAACTACCAAAAGCGCATGCACTCCTTACATATTGGCGGCGCTATTAGTGAGACGCAAAAGCTAGCGCTTAACGTCAGTCATCAGGCATCGGATATTCCAATGGCGAATGGCAAAGATTCTGACCAAACCATGGACAACCTATTCCTTACCCATATTTGGGAATCTGGCGCATGGCAGACAACCACAGATTTTCGCTATACCGGTCACCATAAAAACACTTTCTTAAATGACGCAAACAGCAATGATGCTGTTCAAGAAGGCAGTGATTCAGTTGTTACTCACGCAGGCATGGGCGGTACATTTAAACTCGATTACATGTTTGACAGTGGTCACTGGCAAACCACGCTGGCGTACGATCATTTAATCGATGAACGTGAATCTGATCATGATTATTTTGGCTCGTTCTTTGTTTTCGGAGCGGATGGTCTAGAAATGTACAATCAGGGAAGCTACGGCAACCTGAAGCAATCTCAAGACTCGTACTTAGTTAAATCAGTCTATTATTCTGATCCAACTTACATCGGTAACGTAGAGCTTCAACCTAGTATCGGTATAGAAGCAACCCACCAGCAAAGTACCGTTGATCGCGCCAATGATTTTGTTGCCTACCAATATCTTGATTTTGGTAGCCCAAGCATTTCAACCTTAACTCGCTACAATGCCTCAAACTACGACGTTGATGCTCAGCAATACAGCCTATTTGCTGACAGCAAAATGCAATGGGATCGTTGGGGGCTTTACTTAGGTGGTCGTGTTGACCACATGAGTGTATTTGAGCAAACCGTATTCTCACCTCGTATTGCCACGAGCTGGGATTTCGATCTTGTTAACACTAACCGCATTACCTTGGGTGCTAACCGTTACTACAGCTCGAATATGCTTGGCTTCGCACTACAAGCAGAACAAGACAACTACCTTTCTCGTTCTAGTAGCTGTACGCCAAACGATGGTGATTGGAACAACCTAGATGAAAGTAACCTGACTTGTGCATCAACTGAAACATTCGATGGCGCAGCACTCAGCTCAGCAGATGTGCCTTACTCTGATGAACTTACTGCATCTTGGGATATCAATGTCAGTAACTTCGCTTTCGATACGACATACATCTACCGTATGCAAAGAGATGGCATTACTTTCTCTGAAGACTCGGACCTAGGCATAGCGACGATCCACAACAATATCGAAAGTGACGACCACATTATTAGCCTTGAAGTTGCCACTCGTAAACCATACGAAGTTGCAGGGGGGTACTTTAGTGCCAACTGGAGAATTGCCTACAACTATCGCCGTGGTCACGGTGACTTAAAAGGCACTTATGGTGCGGGTAATAACCTAAACGGTGGCTACCAAGATGAGTGGGTAATGGTTGACGGCGAGTTAGTTCGCTATAGCGAAATGGATGTGAGTGGTTACCAATCTCCAATAAAAAGCAGCTTAGATCTGAATATGTTCTGGGCAAACGCTGGCGTGGTTTGGAACAACCGAGTGAACTATCAGCAAGGTAAAAAAGACAATGTGTATCTAGGTGTTGAATCAGTTGAAATTGATGGACAACCAGAAACAGTCAATTCTTTGCAGTCTGTCGAACTCGACGATCTTGTGACGTGGGATATGGCCATTAACTGGACTCCAACTCAGCTTAATAACCACCTAATCCTGGGTCTGAGCGTAACCAACATTCTAAATACTCAAGAAGTTATCTCTACTTCCGGTATTCACGTTGATGGTCTGGTTGTTCCAGACGATTACTACAACTCAGGTCGACAAATATGGCTAAACGTCAATCTGCGTAATTAAACCTAATGCCATCTATTTTCATCTCTTTTGAGTCACCTAATAAATAACCAGGAGTTGGCGCGCTTTGCGCGCCACTATCGTATGAAATATATTCCCATTTTGATAGCCGCATGCATTGCCATCACTGGCTGCCAACAAAACAAAACAAACATTGAAGATCCTCAGTTACCAATACGCCAAGATATGATCCAAGGCGAACTTGATAACGGTATGCGTTATATCTTAGTGGAAAATAACCGCCCGAAAGATCGCGTATCACTTCAACTGGTTGTTAACGCTGGTTCTTTAGATGAAGACGATGACCAAAAAGGCATTGCTCATTTGGTTGAACACATGGCCTTTAACGGGACTGAGCAGTTTCCTGCCAACACCCTAATTGAACATCAACAAGCACTCGGTATGGTATTTGGGCGTGATGTCAACGCCATGACCGAATATTACACCACCTCTTACTTCCTACACTTACCAAATAGCTCAGAAGAGATGCTAAGTGAAGGTTTTAACATGCTTTCTCAACAAGCGAGCGCTCTGGTCTTTGATCAAGATGAACTGGAACGTGAACGTCCTGTTGTCGAAGAAGAATGGCGTAGCACTTTGAGTATGATGGCACGCCTAGGCAAAGCCAATCGCCAAATTCTACTTGAAGGTAGCCGCTTTGGTGATCGTGAGCCTATCGGCGATATGGATCTGGTGCGTCATGTAGATGCAAGTCGCATAGAAGCATTTTGGCACGATTGGTACCATCCAAATAATATGACCCTGATTGTGGTCGGTTCAACCAACCAAGCTGAAGTGGAAAAAATGCTTAATCGCTACTTTGCACCTCTGCCGGCCAAAGAGCTTCCACAACGCCCACAATTAAACGTACCTTTAGACAATACTCTTGATCTAAAAGTGATTGCCGACAAAGAAATCACCACTGAAGTACTCTCTTTTAACTTTAGAGACTATGAAGTGACGCCGCATACTGAATCGGAATTGCGCGCTAAACTGGTTAACGATATCACCATGCAAGTGCTCAACAAGCGCCTGCGTGAGCAATACCAAGTAGAGAGTGACAACATCAGTAAATTGATGATGATGACACGTCCAATGGCTGCCGGTTATCGCAACAACCGTCTTATGGTGATTTTGACAGGTAAAAACTACCTTGCGAGCACTGAAGAAGCGTTTGAACAGCTCAGTCGTTTTGCCGCACATGGTTTTAATCAAGACGATCTGAATACCGAACGTCAATCCATGATCAATCGCTATTCGCAAATGGCTGACTCACTACGCAACACCACCAACCGCCGCGAAATGATGTCTATCTTTAACCGTTTGCGCTCACAATCGCCACTGATCGATTCAGATCAATACGCTGTGGTGATTGAAAAACTGTCAAATAGCATCACCCTTGACGAAATCAATGCGCACCTAAAGCGCATGGTACAAACGCTTAATCCATTAGTTATTGCGCAAGTAAAAGTAGACAACCAAGCGCAATTACCAAGCGTTGCCCAATTACAACAAGCATGGGAATACGCCAAGGCCAATCCTCCTGCCGCCATTGCGCCGGTTACCGTGAGCAAAAAGCTAGTTTCTGATGTGCCTGAAGCTGCCAAAATTGTCGCTTACAAAGAACAACAAGGCGTAAAAATGTGGACGCTAGAAAACGGCGCTCAAGTTTGGTTTGAATACAGTGATGAGTCGAGCAATGAACTGCGCTTAGATTATCGCGGTTGGGGTGGCAGTCAGCATCTTCCTGCTGAGCAACGTTCAATTGCACTGCTACTGCGTCAAATGAGTAAGTTTGGCTACGGCGGCTTTAGCACTGACCAACTGGCAATGCTAAATGCTCCTTATTCAAACCGCATCAGCAGTTATGTAAACCAAAGTATGCATGGTTTTTCGGGTACTTCGAACCCGAAATCACTAGAAAACTGGTTACAAAACGTCTATCTACAAATCACACAACCGCAAGTAGACGAGGAGCTTTGGCAAGCCTCTAAACGCTTGATGGAACGTGGTATTGAGAACCAAAAAACAAGCTCAAATGGTCAATTTAACACTGCAATCGATGCAATTCGTTATGTAAACAACCCTGAGCGCTTGCGTTTAACCAAAGAGCAATTAAGCAAGATTGAGACTAAAGATCTGTTCAACGTTTGGAACATGCTGTTTTCCAACGCTAACCAGCATCACTTGATTGTGGTCGGTAATGCCGATGCAAAACAAGTGATTGAACTTGCGCAGCGTTATATCGGCTCGTTGCCAGCAAGTGCAGAAGCTTACTCTCAAATCGAACTTCCGCCTCTAGGCAGTGGCAAGCATGAAGTTAGAATTGCCGCCGGCGAAGAGCCTATGGCAATCACAAGCTTGCTGTTCAATCAGGACTTTGCTTACAGCACGCAACGTGGTGATAAAGCGTATCTATTAAGCCGCATTATTTCTAATCGTTTACGTGAATCTTTGCGTGAAGAGGCGGGCGGCGTGTATTCGGTGCGCTTTGCCATTCGACTAGACAGAAACCGCAACCAAGCCTTTGGCATGCTGAGTTATGGGCATGATCCACTGCGTGTTGAAGAGCTAAGAACCAAAGCAACGGCTGTGCTAGACAAAGTATTAGAGCAAGGTGTTACCCAAAAAGAGCTTTCCGAAGTCATTGCGCAAACAAAGAACTCACTCGCACCAGACAATATCTCGGATCGTCAGCGCCTAAATTATCTTAATGACGCAGCGCAATACGGAGATAGCCTAACCTCTGTTGCTGATTATTTGGCATGGGTAGACAGTGTCACTCCAGCTCAAATGGATGAAATGGCAAAGCAAATATTGGTCACTAACAATTGGATCGATGCCAGTTTAATGCCTGCTGAAAAAGCAGAAGATTAATAAATTTCGACCTTAATACAAGCACATACGGCTTATACGCTGTATGTGCTTTAGTCACATCAGGGAATGTATGTTAATCCTTAAACAATTTTATGCTATAGCAAAACCCTATTGGTCTAGCAAAGCCAGTATCATGTCGTGGCTGCTATTTGCCGCCACCGTTGCGCTATCTTTATTGCTTGTTCAGGTGATGGTGAAACTGAACGTTTGGAATAAAGAATTTTTTGATGCCTTGGCCGCATTAGATGGTCCGCTAATTTACGACCTGCTACTTAAATTTATTGGCTTTGTGGCCATCATCGTAGTGATGAAAGTCTACGCAAAGTGGCTACAACAATGGGTGGAAATTCGTTGGCGTACTTGGCTTACCGAGCGCCTTGTCGGTCGTTGGTTAAGCAACCAAAACTTTTATCGACTCACGCTTACCGAAGAGCCTGATAACCCAGATCAACGTATTGCTGAAGACATTAAACTACTCACCACTGATACCTTAACCCTGATTTTGGGTTTAATTCAAAGTGTGGCGACTATATCCGCATTTAGTGTCATCTTGTGGAACCTTTCCAGTGACTTTTTATTGCCTCTATTTGATGACGTTAAAATATCGGGTTACTTACTGTGGCTCGCCATAATTTATTCGCTCGTCGGCGCCGGCGTTACGCACTTTTTTGGCCATAAACTGCATAAACTCTACTATCAACAACAACAGCGAGAAGCAAACTTTCGTGCTCGACTGCTGCGTAGCCGCGATAGCGCCGAACAAATTGCTTTAATGCATGGTCAACAGCGAGAGAAATCCCAGCTAGACTCCACATTTGACGATATTTCGTTCAACTGGAAAGCCCTAATGGGACGTGAGAAAAAGCTAGGCATGGTCATCAACACCTATCATCAAATTGCGGCTATGGTACCTTACTTTGCTGCTATTCCTGCACTGATGGCAGGCGTGATTACCGTTGGAGGTCTATTCCAAGTACGTATGGCCTTTATGCGTGTTTACAGCTCACTAAGTTGGTTTATCTTCCGTTATGACGACCTAACTTATTGGAGTGCCACCGTTGTCCGTTTAACCCAATTTATTGAAGCTATGGATAAGTGCGAAGCATTCTCGCAAACCGCACCAAACAAAGGGTCTACGCCTCATCCAGTAACAGCAGACAAGCCTTTTGCTACACCTTATGGCTTATCTTGCGAGCAATTGAGCATACAAAAACCAAACGGTCAGATACTGCTTTCCAATATTTCATTGCAAGTGAAGTCAGGAGAGTCGTTGATGATCAGAGGGGCCAGTGGCTTAGGTAAATCGACACTACTGCGCACATTGGCGGGCATTTGGCCATTTTATCAAGGTCAATTCCACACCGATGATCACAACGTGTTACTACTTCCTCAAAAGCCTTATCTGCCAAAAAGCAGTATGCGTGAATGTTTAAGCTACCCGCAAGCACCAAGCTCAGACGATGCGCCCTATCAAACCGCTCTAGAGCGAGTTGGACTTAGCGCACTGGCAGAAGACTTGGACAATGAAACCGAATGGCAAATGAAGCTCTCGGGAGGCGAACAACAAAAAATTGCTCTAGCGCGTGCTTTGGTACAAAAACCTCAACTGCTGATCCTAGATGAAGCCACCAGTAGCCTTGATGAACCAAGTGCCTACGCCCTGATTGAGCAATTGCGTACTCTATTGCCGCATAGCACCATCTTGATGGTCAGTCACCAAAGCCACCTAACCGAGCTGTTTGAACGGGTAATGGAGCTAGGTACGGACAAGCACACCACAACACCATTGCTTTCAGCGAGTTAGATCCACTAGCTAAATAAAGAAAGTAAACTGGCATGAAAAAGGCCTGACTCCAATAGTGTATGGGAGTCAGGCCTTTGAGGTTATTTAATTAGATCCCATTCATTATTGCCACATTGTGGACAATCGAATCGCTCAGAAACCCATTTTGTAATTTCATCGGAAAAAGCAAGCATAGCCACCCCACCGGCGACTATTGCAACACAAATAGCAAAAGCAAAACCTGTTCCTGCAAATAGATATGCTACCCAAGAATATCCACCAAATCCGACTATTCCACCGCCGAGTAGTTTAAAGAAAAACTCTTTGTTTGCTTCCTCTAGATAACCGCAGTGTTTACATTTTAATTTTGACATTAGGAGTCTCTTAAAAGATTTACTTCAATTACATATCCAAATCTTTTGATACATTTGTTATATGATCGATAAAAGCATCTTCCCACTTTTGGATACGAATTGTTTTTGGGTGAGGTGCTCGAATTGTTATTTTAGGTAACTCTGGGTGAATCACTCTTTTAAAATGCTTATCTGGTAAACCAAGGATCTCTTCAAACTTTGCATCTTTGTACAAATTAACTAAACGATCATCATTTTTATGGTTGGTAAAAAAGACTAGAACATCAGGTTTTATAATTTCGATTTCATTTTTAACAAGTCCATCAAACTCAAGAATACTTGCAATAACATCATTCTCAGTAGGAGTCCCGCTGTTTTGATCAAATCGATTCAGGTTACTCCACGCAACAGAGCAGCGATCTATACCTAATACTCTCTCAATCTTACGTGTAATGTTCCAAAATGGTGTTTGACTATAATTTTCACCTACATTGAAGTTTTTATAAGCATCGACCTGCTCTTCAATATTGCTTGATTGAAGCCAACCATGAGTTTCTTGTCCAACAATCATGAGCTTAGTTTTTTGTTTGTAATAACTATCTAAGCTCATCAACAATGGTCCATTTAAAGAATATTGTTCATGTTCAATTAAAGTACTATTAAAACGTTTAATATTATTTTCATATAGTTCTTCTAAAGTTAACTCCATAGCCAACACCTATTATTATTTAGTTTAATATCACAAATGCTTTTAAAATAATGTGTAACACCAAGCATAGGTAATTAATTTCATATTGATTAAAGTGAATTATAAAACATTAAATCACTACCTTATACAACCTATTTCTTAATGGTTATCACTGAATAGAAAATGATTTAATACTTATTATTACATAGACTAAAAACATATAGATTAGATTATATTTTCCTATCAAGTCACTTTATTAGTCTTTAATGAACTATATACAAACATGAAAAGGCCTGACTCCAATAGTGTATGGGAGTCAGGCCTTAATTTGACTTTATAACGTCACGTTATTGAGTTATTTAACCAGTTTAAAATCACTAGGTTTCCATGAGTTATCAAACCATGCTTGCGTTGGACCATAAACACGGAAAATCACGTTATAACCCTTGCCATCCACCGTTTGAACCCAATTTCCTTCAGCGCCTTGCGGAGCTTTGGGTGCAAAGTGGATAGTGGTTGAACCGTCCGCGTTTTTCTTCACACCTTGGCTTAATCCGTCTACCCCGGCCGCTTTTTGATCTGTCTCTAACATAGAGCGGGTTTGATTGTCGTACACCATAAACGACCAGAACTTAGTTACAGGCACGCCTGCTGGTAGCGTGACCGTATAGTGTTTTGAACCATCAAACAGCTTGTCGTCTTGATCTCGAGTCGCTAGAAGGTAATCAGAACCTTTACCCTCGGTTTTGGTCACCATATCTGGGGTGATACCCGTCGCCATAAAGTGGAACAATGCTCGATCATCGGCGTTAATCACGCCATTTTCATTGTCGATAAACTCATGACCATTTACCAATGGCGTAAACCACTTTCTATCTTGATAGCGAGTCACCGACTCGTCTGGATGGAAGTAATAACTGCGCGCTTCGGCGGTCGCAATTTTTGAGGCTTCTTTTAAAATACCTTGCATGCGTGTATCCGGTGCAAATGGCTTACCTTTTTCAATGCCTAAACTTTTTGCCATAGATAACCACTCTGCATCAAACACCGCTGACGGCTCGTATTGGATCAACTCATTGATTTCCGAATAAAAAGACTCATCCATCGCGTGCACTGTGTTGTACTTAACGCCCGAGAAATTTTTAAAATTAGTACGTTCTTGCTCACCGTATGGGTACAACTTCATGGTCTCTTTTAGCTTTGCGATATCACTGTCCATCGTTTGCGGTGTAGTGATCACACGCAGTAGTAACCAGTGACGGTAACCCTCTGATTTAATGTGAATATACCCTTCAGGCAACTCTCCCTGATACGATGAATGGTAGAAGAAGTATTTTCCGCCCTTACCTTGGTCTTGTGGATGAGTTGCTCCAACACGTGCCACAAACTTAAAGGCTGCGTTATCTACTAAACCGAGGACGGGAGTGCCGACTTCAAGAACGACTGGCCCTTGTTTTAAGTCAATCTCACCTGACACATAAGGAGTGGTTGTGTTGGCGGTTAACCAGATACTTTTTGCATCCAATAAGTCCTCAGAAATACCTATAGTGCGGTTTGCCTCCATACCGATACTTTGATGACCGGCCAATAAACCTTGAATCGAAGCAACAGGGATGCCTGAAAGGAAAACACGAACCGCGTCGGCTGTATCCACAAAATCACTCGCCTTATTGTACGTATCAAGAGATGGTGCACCATCTGTGTACGAAAGCTCACCTAAATATTTTGACTCCACTTGATTAGGAGTAATGATTGAAGCGGGTACGTCGGCCTCATAAGTTGCAGCATTCGCAGATGCAACTAAACCCAGAGTCATGATCGTAGTAATAAGTGTTTTTTTCATATATCCACCTGTAATTTCAACTAAGTCTAAGTATTTGCTGTTGCGTAAAGAATAGGCACTTGCCTTATTTGCGTCTAACGACTTATGCTTATAATTGATTATGACTGAAGTGAATAATAGGCTCGAATTTATGAACCGAAGCTTGGCTAGAGTGGATTTAAACCTGTTGGTGACAATGGATGTGTTGTTAAGGGAAAGAAATGTCTCTCGGGCGTCTGAAGTGTTGTTTGTTTCTCAATCTGCGGTCAGTAGAGCGCTGGCACGTCTACGCGCCACTTTTGACGATCCTTTGTTTACTCGCGTATCAACAGGGCTAGTACCTACCGAGAAAGCGCTACTTATCGAAAAACAGCTACTGGTATTACTCCCTCAACTGCAACAAGTGTTCGGTTCAGAACAGTTTGACCCCTATGTCGCAGACAATAGTTTTGCTATCTCTATGCCTGCTTTTTTATCTAGTGCTCTATTTCCCAAATTAGTATTAAGACTGCAAAATATCGCCCCTAAAGTGACCATCACAGAACACTCAGCCAAAGCCAACCCGTATCCTGCTATTGACCAAGGCTATATTGATTTTGCATTGCACTTTATCCAACCTGCCAATGCAAAATATGTGGCGACACACTTGGGTTCATTGAGACCCCAGTTATTCGTACGCAACTCTCACCCTTTGAGTAAGAATAAAGAGGTGACGCTGCAAGATACGATAGCATTTCCTATGATTGGCATGGTCGTCGATGAGGATCAGCATCACTCTTTCAATGCACCCATTTTACAAGTCTACAAAGATCTGATGCACGAGAATCGCCCTATATTGAGAAGCTCTCAGACTCAAGTGTTGGTCGATGTGCTGGTTAAAACAGACGCCATATTATTTGGCACTAACAGCATCCAAGCCCTCCCCGATTTCGGCGAGCACTTTATTCAATTACCATCGCCAGAGTTAGATGGAAAAGAGGCGCTTGCGGTTCCGGCATACCTCATTCACCATCAAAGGTGTTCCAGCAGCGTGGCGCACCTATGGATGCAAACGATATTGATAGAAGAGTTGAGCGCATTGCTGCCACACAACAGCAACTTACGTGATATTTGATGCTTAATTGTACATTGCTAACTAAAGCCAAATCGCGTGAGAGCTCCATATTCTCGAGTTTGGCGATGATATTCCCCAATCACAAAACAATATGCACCAATAAGACACCAATAAGACACCAATAAGACACCAATAAGACACCAATAAGACACCAATAAGACACCAAAAATAAAATCGTTTAAATTCAGTGTCTTAAGTAAAATTTAATTTCCAAACTCATACTGGTAAACATTACATTCCATTTTTGCTAGTTATATCAAACCATTCGCACGACTATCATCAAGCCTACAAATTATGTCAATAACGATAGCAACTTAGCCATTTTCCTTAATTTTCGCTTCGTTGTTTGCTTGGCATCAAATTAAATTTAATCACCGTTAGGATAGATTCTGTATGAAAAAAAGACTTGTTGCCGTAGCTTTTGCTGCTAGCGTTGCTTCTTCATTTGCCTGTGCTCAAACACCTGTTATGTTTTCCTCAATCAACCTGAACGCACCGCACGATAATGTGGTTCACGGCGTACGTTTAGCGGTTCTACACGGTAAAGTATCTGAAGTTAAAGGGGTTGATTTCTCTTTAATTGGTATGTCTGAATCCGATCGTACTACCGGTGCAAACTTCAGCATCGCCTTTGGTGCAAACAAAATTAACAAAGAAATGACTGGTGTCTCTCTTGGTTGGTTTAACTGGAACACAGGTAAAGCGACAGGTGCTAACTTAGGTTTAGCCAACATTACTCATGATGTGAATGGTCTTAACTGGTCAGCAGTAAACTACTCAACAGGCACAACTGTGGCCGATGTGGGCCTTGTAAGCCTTTCAAACAAATCTACTGTACAGGTAGGTATCTTCAACAAAACTAAACACATTGACGCGGTACAAGTGGGTTTAGTGAACTGTGCCGATAACGGATTCTTTAAATGTTTCCCAATCGTCAACTTCCCTAAATAAGCAAAGATGACGTTATAGCAATTACAACGTTCGATATCACCACAGGTCTAAACCACTCAGACCTGTGGTCTCTTTCTACAATACCTTTCCCTCTTGCAATTTCATTGCCTGCTTACGCCTTCTTAGGGCATACACCAGTATTGACCAACCAATCACCTGCGCAATTAATAAGAAATATTGAGGCGTGACTTGAGAAAAATCAGCACCCATTTGATTCAGCTTTAAGAAGCCTTGAATGGCCGGAGTGCTTGGGAATAAGTTGGACAACCATATTAACGGAGTCGGGATTGCCTCAAGTGGCCAGATAAAACCGGCGCTAAAGACTAACGGCATTGAACTCATTAGCACAATCACAGTCACTAACTCACGTCTGGGTACTAGCATGCCTAGCAATAGCCCTATCATGCAACCGGACAATAAAAAGGGTGTACCGAAGATCAACAATTGCAATGGATGCGCTAAGCGAGCCACCGAATAAAAATCAAAGCTCCAACCAAAATAATAAGCGCCCAATACATAATAAAACCCAGTAAAGCACACCACTCTCGCCAGTAACCTCTGCCACGACTCGCGCTGTTCTTTAGCATTCTGGGCTATGGTTGGCTGGGTAATGGTTGCTCCTACGATACCAACGCCCATGACTAGGGTTTGTTGCAAAATCAACACAAACACCGCAGGAACCACATAATTAACGTATCCGCCAGTCACATTAAAGGTAGGCTTCATGTTCACATCAATTGACGCGTGGTGCTTGGTAGCGCTCACTAAAGGCTCCCCTTCCATAACCAGACGCGCCACTTTTGCTTTAGCGGCCAAAGTACCACCAGCTCGGGCTAACCCTTCCACAATGGTGCCGTATACAAGAAAATAGGAGGCATCACCAGCAAAGGATAGGGTCGGACTCTTGCCTAGCAATAGATCGCGATAGAAATGCTCTGGAATGACCAAAATCCCTCGCACATCACCATTTAAAAACTGCTGTTTCGCCTGTGCAATGCTGTGCGCTCGCTCTACAATCTGAATTTGAGAGGTAGCATCTACCATGCGCTCCAAATCAAAACTCACCTTGCTTTTGTCTAGATTCACCACCGTAATATGTTGCTGATTCGGAATTTGTTTTGCATAAGGCAGTGGATACAAAAACGAATAGAATACCACGCCACCAAAGATAGTAAGTACTACCACCGGATTGGTTAAAATGGCTTTTAATTCAAGCTTAAAGATGGACAGCCAATTCATGCTAACGCCCCTTTTATCTTTTTCGGAGCCAGTTTAGCCAGCACCAGTAGCAGAACTAAATACCCCAACATAGGAACGAGAAAACCTAAGGTTTGCAAAGTAGAAGCGCCATAAGACACCTGACTCACCTGCGCCTCGATATAATGGCTTATTGGCAACAAACTGCGCCAACCTTGTGCTAGCGTCCCCATATCCGTTACCGGAAAAGTGATCCCCATAAAGGCAAAACCTGGGGCAGTAAATGCACCGGCAAAACTCAAGGCTCTGGCTGCATCAAAGGTCATAAAGAAGAATACTGCGCCGACTAAAGTGCACGCCAGCACTGTGGCAAGCTGCGCAAAGATAAGCACCGCATAGCCGCCTTGCATCGGCCACTGCAAGTAGGCATAAAACCACAGTAAAAAGCCCACACCCAGCGTCCAATAAATCGGGATGTAACAGGCTAACATCTTCGTCATAGCGCCCACTACGCCCTGCTCAAGCCACTTATCCATAGTGCCTAGTCGCTTGTGCATTGCTAATGTCAGCACTGTACCCACCACAATCACTATTTGCCAAACAGCTGGCACAATCGCTGATACCAAAAACTGTGCGTAGTTGCTGTTTGAGTTAAACAGCGGCGTAATTTGCGTGCGCACCGTAACCGCTTTACCTAACGCACTTTTAATGGTTGAGTTACCAGAGGCTAGCTTTTTCGTCGTTTGTATCTTCGCATCAAATGTTCCCACTGAGCGCAATACCGATGAATTGACCAGTTTCCCCACTAAGATGTACTGACTGTTATAAAACACGCTGACTTGCGGTGGATTGGACAAGAAAATATCGCGGTCAAAATCTCTCGGGATCACCACATAGGCATAGATATCACTACCACTGAGCGCCCTTTTGGCATCATATTCACTTTGAAAGTGAGTACTAACATGCAGGGTTTCACTGGCATCAAGGTATCGAACCAACTCATGCGATAAACGGCTTTGCTGATGATCAACGACCGCAATCGGCAGTGCGCGAGCGATGCCTTGTGAAAAGATCCACCATAGGCTCACCGCCAGCAAAATCGGCACCCAAGTAATGGAGGCTAATAGCCATTTATCCCGCCACAATCGTTGCCATTCGTCCGCTATAAAACGAAACATACGATTACTCTTTTTCGTCTAGCGTTAACACAACACTCATACCAATGCGGAATTTATCCAAATCTTGCAGTGGACGAGCTTCCACTTCAAAAGTGCGTAAATCAAAGCCCTGACTGCTGTCCGTTGATCGCCATGTAGCAAAGTCGCCCATTACTGAAATATGCGAAATACGAAAACGAACCGTTTTATCTAATGCAGGAACAAACGCACTTATTTCTGAGTCTTTTTGGAAATGTTTAAGCAGATCTTCTCGCACATTAAACACCGCCCAAGAATCTAAGGTATCGATAACGGTCACTACCGGGAAACCTTGCGGAGCAAGCTCGCCGCTGTGCAGTAGCACTTGTGAGACTTCGCCATCAAACCAACTTTCAATATGGGTATCTGCTGCATAGGCTTCTACTTCTGCCACTGCGCCGGCGGCCATACGCGCTTTTTCACTGGCGGCTTTTTTGGTTTCAGAGCGTGCGCCTTCTTTGGCTAACAAGTACATTTGATGAGCGGCATTTTCTGTGTATTTAGCCGCTTGCCACTGCGTGTAGGCCTCGTCGCGTTTTTGCTCGGCGAGTACGCCGTCTTGATATAAATTATCCACGCGGCGATAGGTTTTCTCCATCAACTCAGACGCTGCTTTCGCTTTACTCCATTGATCACGAGCAGCAGAAATTTGCTGAGTACGAGCACCGTTTTCCGCTTCTTGAGCTAATGCACCGGCGGCTTCTTGTCCTGCGCGCGCCTGCTCTAATTTGGCATCAATTTCTGGGCTGTAGATAGTAAAGATAAGATCACCTTCCTTAACCTGATCGCCCTTTTTCACATTAATACTTTCAATGCGACCTGGAACTTTAGAAGAGATGCTGTATTGCTGAGCGGTCATCTGTCCTTGAATGCGAATAGGCTGTGGTTGGTAAGCTTGATAAAAACCGTATCCAACAAGACCAATAAGGACTACTGCGACTAGAGCAATAGGGGTTTTAGCTGACATTGACTTCTCCTTTAGTGCCTACGCTAGCTTCATTGATAGCCTTGTTAGGACGGGTCTCATATTGATTAAAAGTGTTCATTTTGCCACTCAGTGCGAGCAGTTTATTCAGTGATATTAAGTAGTTAAAACGAGCAACATGCTGCTGGGTTTGAATGCTGGCAAGGTATAACTCCGCATCCACCACATCTAACGAGTTAGATAACCCTTGGCTAAACATTTTTCGACGTAAGCGTAGGTTTTCTTCGGCGAGCTCGATACTGGTCTCTAGCCCTTTGACCTCTTCCATCGACTGCTCGGCTTCCAAATACGTTTTTTGTACTAATACCGAAAGATCTTGCTTCGCCTGAGCGCGCAAATGAGTGATTTGCAATACTGCGCTATGAGCGGCGTCGAGTTGGCTAGAGCGGCCACTGGTTTCAAGTAACGGAATACTGACCCCTACCCCGACAAACCAGTCTGGCTTTAATTGCGAGGCTAACGAGTCATCTTCATACAGGTTGTAATCTCCGTATAAATACACATCTGGGTAGTATTTACTTTTTTGCACATCCGTTAACCCTTTGGCTTGTTTCTCTTTGGCATCCAAAATAGACAAGCCCGGATAGGTCACTAACGTTTCGTTGGTATAGGCACTTAAAGGAGGAAGCGATTTATTGATAAAGAGGGGGCTAACAGGGGTCACGGTTTGCGACTGATTTAAAATTTGCGTTAATGCACTGGTGGCAATTTCTAAATCTCGCTCTGCTTTTTTTCTATCCACTTTAGCTTTGGCAAGCGATGCATCCGCTTGTAATCTTTCTACTCGAGCAATCTGCCCTTGCTTTTCTAACTTGGCGGCAAAGCTGGCATGTTGCTCCAAGCCTTTCTCTACATTTTTGTAGGTTTCAACCACTTGCTTAGACAGTACAACCCCAAAATAGTACTTGGCTAAATCTTCATATCGGGCTTGTCGCTCCATCTCTAGTTGTGCACGAGCTTCGTCGGTTTGTGCAGACGCAATAGATTGTGCCGAAATGATTTTACCCCCAGTAAAGATGGGCCAAATCGCTCGAATAGAAGAGGTAAATACGTCTTTTTCTGCAATAGTTGAATAAGAGCTGGCTAAGATTGGCAGAGAAATAGGCGGCAGTGCGATAGGGGTCGAAATACTATCAGCAATCTGTTGTCCACTAAGCTTAATGTCATCATCCAGACGGGTGTAGTTGGCATTTAAAGTGACCGACGGCAAATTTAAGCTCTGTTTGGCACTTTGCAGGTTTCGATAGCGGTCAACATTGGCTTGGCTAGCCGCCAGAGAGTTGTTTTGTTGCTGTAACAATGCCCACGCTTGAGAGAAGGTCACAGGTTGAGCAACAGCAGGTAGCGCAAACCCACACATCAACGCAATGACAATACGTTTAAATTTCACCTTGTTCTATTCCTTGGCGATATCTGTCGATTAAAAATTAGAATATATACTCTATTTTATCTCGGATACTAAAACAATCAGACTACAAGTGTAGTGTGATATCACTGACTTAAAAGATAGATTTTTCATACAATTAGAAAAAATTACACGATTTGGCATACTCAAATACGAATAAGTCGCCTGCTACGATAATACTCTCTATTAAAACAAGATAAATATCCGACAGCATTTAACCGACAATTTCTCTCCATAAGTTCGTAATTCTATTAATTACAGTGTGTTATCAAAGATATATTCTCTTTAATATCCTTCACTATGAACTCATATTCTTTGACACGAATTGCAGATGCGACCATCATAAAAGAGTCGCTTTTATTGAGGATATGGATGTTAAATGAAAAAGTACGCACTGATTGCCTTCATCATTGTATTTACTGGTTGTAGTACCTTCGTAGGATTAAATTTTGAAGCGCTGTTTGGCCCCGAAAAGGTTCAAGATAGAACTGTCTCACACGACTTCTCGCAAGCTCAGTATTTTATCGAAGAGGTGCAACCTATTCTCGATAAACGATGTGTTGTCTGCCACGCTTGTTATGACGCCCCCTGCCAACTCAAACTGACCTCACCAGAAGGCATAGACCGAGGCGCAACCACGGCGATGGTGTATCAAGGTGCTCGCTTGACTGCCACCACTCCAACTCGATTATATGAAGATGCGTTTTCCACCCAAGAGTGGCGTGAACATGGCTTTTATCCTGTTTTGAATGAACGCCTGCAACGCGCAGATGCCAATATAGAAGCGGGAGTAATGGCGCAGTTGTTAATTCAAAAAGAAGAGTTTCCTCTTCCGCAAGATGTCATTTTAGATGATGACGATTTTGATTTTAGCCTCGACCGCGCCTTTGTCTGTCCCACTTCAGATTCTATTCAAGCCTATAAAGAAGAATACCCGCTCGCCGGAATGCCTTATGGCATGCCCGCACTTGCTAACGACGAACAACAAACCTTGCTTGCATGGCTACGCCAAGGGGCAAGCATGTCAGAGCCAACGCCTCTCACCAAAGCGCAACTTGCAGAGGTGGCTAAATGGGAGGCGTACTTCAACCAAGATGACCTAAAGCGTCAAATTACCAGTCGTTATATATACGAGCATCTGTTTCTTTCGCATATCTACTTCTCTGAGCATGAACAAACGCGCTTCTTTAGCCTAGTACGCTCAGCAACGCCTCCCGGTGAACCAGTAAAACGTATTGCGACGCGCCGACCTTATGGCGATCCTCAAGTTTCACGTGTCTACTACCGCTTGATTGCAGAGCGCGAAACCATTGTCGACAAAACCCACATGCCATACGCACTAAACCAAGAGCGCATGCAAAAATGGCTAACATGGTTTGATAAAGCCGATTACACCATTAAAAAACTGCCAAGTTACGACATTGAAGTGGCATCTAACCCCATTCTCGCCTTTGCCGATATTCCTGTCGATTCTCGCTACAACTTCCTTTTAGACGAAGCGCAAAACACCATAATGGCCTTTATTAAAGGACCTGTTTGTCGCGGACAATTGGCCCTAAACGTAATTAATGACCACTTCTGGGTATTCTTTACCAACCCAGGCCGCATGGATAACAAAGTGGCGACTGATTTCCTTAGATCTCAAGCCGAAAATATGGCATTGCCGGGGCAATTAGACAGCAATACCACACCACTGTTTAACTGGGTCAAATTCTCTAAATCTCAGTCTATCTATTTGACAGAGAAGATGAATTTCATGAATGACCATTTTAAAAATGGTGAGCATCTAGACATTGATATCATCTGGAATGGGGACGGCACTAACCCTAACGCAGCCCTAACAATTTTCCGCCACTTCGACAGTGCAACAGTGGCAAAAGGCTTAGTCGGCAATCAACCCAAAACCGCTTGGGTTATCGACTATTCATTGTTAGAGCGTATTCATTACTTGCTCGTAGCTGGCTTTGATATTTACGGTAACTTTGGCCACCAGCTCATTACCCGCATGTATATGGATTTACTGAGAATTGAAGGAGAAACCAATTTTATTGCGCTGCTACCAAAAGAGTCTCGCCACGATATTTTATCCAGTTGGTATGAAGGCCAATCTATAGAATTTACTGATTACCTAACGCGTAACGCCAAGCCTTTTGATCAAGAATCAGGCATAGAATATCGCACCAACGACCCTAAGACTGAGTTGCTGACACTGCTGACTGAGCATGTCTCGTCAATCCTTGAGCCGCGCTATGAAATCGCCAATACACCGCTCAAGCGAGAAAGTGAGTTGTTATTGCAACAAATCAACAGTTTAGTGGGTGGAGGCATCGAAAACTTTCCACAACTAATGACAATCAACATAGAAGCAGACAACGGGCAACAGCACGTATTTACCTTAGTGCACAGCAACGCACACACCAATATCTCCAGCTTATTTGCCGAAGAAGATAACCGCAAACCCGAAGAAGACACCCTCACCTTAGTAAACGGTATTCTGGGCAGTTATCCAGCGGCTTTCTTGACCCTGCAAGAGCGAGAAATCCCAGAGCTACTAAAACGCATTCGAGAAGTGGATGACGATGATGACTATGAAGAATTACTGGATCGTTTCGCTATTCGTCGTACCGATCTTAGGTTTTGGCCATTTAGCGACAAGATTCATGAATGGTATGCCAAAGATCAACCGATAGAAAACGGCCTACTCGACTACAACCGTTTTGAAAATCGATAACTCAGAAAAAGCAAATGCCCAAAGCCAATACCGAAAATAACGCGCTTTGGGCATTTCTCTAATACCTTGTTTAAACAATCAGTTAAAACGGTATCTCTAACTGACAACCCTACTTTAACCATTCGTGCCTGCCTGCATGTTATAAGCTATATCCATTTCATATACGCAATCGGCCACTTGGTACTGGCTTTCAGGTGAGGATTTGGCACTATCTAAATCATTCGATAAAAAGTGAGCGAAGGAAACGCTGTTATGAAACCAATCTATATTTTACATGAGAACGCAGAATGGGTTGCTCCACTTCATGAAGCCTTTAAAAAGCTAAACGTCCCCGCCAAAGAGTGGTTCGTCAATGAAGCCCATATCGAGTTTGATTGCGCTCCGGAAGATGCCATTTACTACAATCGCATGAGCGCCTCTTCACATACCCGTGGGCATCGTTATGCGCCTGAGTTGACTCGCATTATTGATAAATGGCTTGGTTTGCATGACGTGACTGTAGTCAACGGTAATGGCGTTATCGATTTAGAAGTGTGTAAGATTTCACAATACGCCGCCTTACAAAAAGCCGGCATCGCAACGCCAAAAACTCAAGCGGTAGTGGGGAGCGATTTAATCGTTGCCGCTGCAGAAAAATTTAACACTTGGCCTCTTATTATCAAACCAAACCGTGGCGGTAAAGGGCTTGGGGTTGAGAAATTCAACACCCTTGATGATGTAAAACTCGGTCTTAGACGACTCAAAGCCGACGCGCCTCTTGATGGCATTTGGTTACTGCAAGAATACGTAAAATCAACTCAACCTTACATTATCCGCTGTGAATATGTCGGTGGTAAGTTCTTATACGCGGTTAAAGTCTCAACCGAAGGTGGATTTGAACTCTGCCCTGCGGATGGTTGCTCTATTGAAGATGCTTTCTGTCCTGCATTTGCAGACAGTCAACCTGCTGACAACCAAGAAAAAGATAAGTTTGAAATCACCACAGCTTTGGATGACTCACCCTTGATAGGACTGCATGAAAAGTTCTTAGCCGATAACCACATTGATATCGCCGGCATCGAAGTCATCAGTGATGAAAACGGCAACTGGTATTCTTATGATGTGAATACCAACACCAACTACAACTCAAAAGCCGAAATTAAAGCGGGCGTGGCAAAATCAGGTATGCAAGCTATCGCTGAATATCTGGTGCAGTTAGCAGATAAATCTTAATTCACCGCCAACACCGCCAATAGCCCAAAACTAAAAAAGCCATTTTCCCCTCACTTATCAGGAAAATGGCTTTTTCATTGATGTTCGTTGTTTCTATTTAGCTATTTGATGCTTTGCTGGCTTTGATCGGCTCAGCTTTTTTCTCTTTTGAAGCAAGCTCAACCACTTGTTCTTTTTCAGCAGGTTTAATATCACCATTAAACTTACCGCCACGCTCAATGCTCAAGTCGTCAGTAAAGATTGTGCCTTTCACCTGACCGTTTTCAAGGATTTCAACCGAAGTAGCATGACAAGTGCCTTCGATAATACCATTGACGATCACTTTACCAGCAAAGATATCACCCGTAACTCGTCCAGATTGAGTAACCATAAGTGCTTGCTCTACGCTAACATGCCCAATGACAATGCCATCGACATGCATATCACTTTCTAGTTTAAACACGCCTTCAACTTGGCAGCCTTTCGCGATGAGCGTGGTGGCTGAATGTTTACTAGGTTTACCGTTACTTTGACCAAACAATCCCATTATTTACCTCTTGGTTATGCTGTGCAGTGTTATTTGAAACATTCACCAAACCAATGTGAACGAAGTGCGGTATTTTCCTCGATCACTGCCAGATGAACAACTTTTAACAGCATTGGAACCACTAAAAGGTGACCTAAGATCAAAAACGAAACAATAGTGAAGAATAATACCTAAAACCCTAGCCCGAAACACAACTAACAGCCACACAAAATAAATAACTTATTTTACAACTACTTAACAACAACTAGTTCACTGCTATAAGCTTTGTTTTAGCTCTGATAGCACCTCATTTAACGACGGTAAAATTTTATGTCCTAATGCAATGACCTCATCGGTTGGGGTTACTAAATCAGGAATTTGTACCATCTGTAAATTTGCTGCAACTCCAGCGCGTACGCCGTTATTTGAATCTTCAAACCCTAAACAATACATAGGATCAATATTCAATCGCTTAGCCGCTAATAAATAAATTTCAGGATCGGGTTTGCCACAAGTAACTTCACAGCCACAAGTCAAACTATCAAAATAATCATATAGACCGGCGAGCTTAAGTTTGATCGGCGCAAGTCGCTTGTCGGTAGAGGTCGCAACAGCCATTGGGATTTGCTGACTTTTAAGCCATTCAAGGAGTTCAATCACGCCCTCTTTTACTGGGATAGCTTGATGCTCTGACACGGCATGATAATACTGCATCCACTGTTTACGCAGCTTAGGATAATCAATATCCTTGGGGTAGCCCGCTCGAATGGTGCGCTCAATCCCTTGCTCATTTTGCCCAATAATGGCTAAGTATTCAGGCTCTAAAAACTCGATACCTAAAGTATGGCAGGCTTTCTCAAAGGCTTGTAAACAAACGCGCTCTGTATCTAACAACAGCCCATCCATATCAAAAATTACTGCTTTAAACGTCATCGAGCTTTCTTGCCTATCTGTGAATTTTACTCATTAAATGGATGGCTAACTTATCACAAATCAGTGCCGTTGCGACTTAAGAAAAGAGTAATACCGATCTATTGCTCTTTTAAAGAAGGTGCAGTATTCAAATCTTCGGCTTCTCCGTCACCGAATCTTTATACATTTTGGGAGTTAAACCTGACACTCGCTTAAATGCACGAGAGAAGTGCGACAAATTGGCATAACCTAATTGACTGGAAACATAGGTTAAAGAGTGCCCCTCTTCCAATAACTCACAAGCAACGGACAGCATTAGGTTTTCTTTCAGTTGTCTAAATGTGGTTTTTTCGGCTTTTAGCTTTCTTTGCAAGGTTCTGACTGAATAATCGAGTAGCTCTGCCGCGTACTCAACGCTGAGATCTTTCTCTTTTACATAGGGTTTTAATACCTCAAACACATTGTCAGTAAAACTAGTATGCCATTCCACAATCGCAGGTTTAGAGCTAAACGAACCTGAGGTTAGATGAATAGGCTGTTCAAGGATCTGTTGCGGGATGCGAATGGCTTTGTATTCCTGATCGATAAAGAGCTTACATCCTGTTGGCAAAATAGATTGAATAATATCAGTCTCTGTACCCTGAATTTTAATATTATCGGGCTGCCAACGAGAGTGAGTTAGCAGGCTCATTAGCTCAATAATATAAAGAATGGCAAATACCTCAGCCCACTGAAAATATTTGCGATCTTTGCCTACCGACTTAACACAAAACCAACTCAAACCATGTTCTTGTTTAAAGAACACATTGCTACTAGGAGTGTCGCTGCTAAAAATGGTATTGATATGAGGTAGTGCCTCACCAATGGTTTTGTACGGCTTAAACTGGTGCAGAATATAGGGAAGAATGCGACGTTTAATCGCTAGCGCAATCACCTCGGTAAACTTGGTCATTCCTAACTGATTCGAGCTTAAAAACAGTAGCCGTTTAATGGACTCTGAAGGAATAAAGTCACTTTCAGACTGAAGTAAATCCGCGGGCAGCCCGGAGTCTTCCAATAATTTATGCAGATCAACGCCATATTCACTGCACACTTCCACCAAAATTTTAGCGTAATTAGTCTGCAATACAGGCACATTAAATGCAGTCGAACTCATAAAATTCCCTTTTTATATAGTGACTTATACAGCATAGATTCAATACATTAAATTACTAGCCAACCCAACACGTAATATGACATCAAAACTTATAACGCAGAGCTCTTTATTGAGGTTGGCGTAAAGTGGTAAGCACTTTCTTTGCCGGCCATGCATACTTTTTGTTCACCAATCAAGAGGAAAGAAAGATGACCGTACACTCAAAAATCCAAGACATTCAAGAATTACCCGAGCACATCGATTTGGCCACTATGATTAGAGAGCAACTCGCAGCACTGGATACACAAAAGTAAGGCTGAGCATGTCTGACTTACTGGTTAGCGACTCAGCAAATCAAAAATGGAAAGCGAGCTTATTTAGTCTGCTTTTCATTTTAGCTTGTTTGATGATCGCATTAAGCGCAACGACAGAAAAGACGGTGAGCCTTAACTTAGAGGTATTTACAGCCATTGCTCTGAGTTTAGTGACAGCTTTTATTATCTATCGCCTTGAACGTCAACATCACTATAAAACCCTGACCCTAGCGGCGACTGATAAAGTGATGGGAGTACTCATTTTAGATCCATCGCTAAAGACCGAATATGTCAATAAGCAGTTTTGTCGCATCACTGGCTATGCAAGAAAGCAACTCAACACTCTTTCTGTAACAGAGCTACCTTTTGTACAACACACAGAGTTAATCAACACTGTAATGGCACAATTGCAGGTAAGTGACTATTGGAGCGGTGAGTTTAGTGCTATCAGCCAATTTGGTGAACCATTTAGCGTGATGCTATATGTTCACAAACAACGCAATAAAATGGGTGAAACAACGCGCGTCATCATTACTTGTACCGATATCAGTAACTTAAAAAGAACACAGCAAAGGTTAATGACCTTAACCGAGAAAGATCCTCTCACCAATCACTGGAATCGTCGTCGCTTTGATAGCGCCCTTAGCAAGCTCAGTAATGAGGTAAAACAAGATCCTTTATTTCATGCTTGCTTGATCATTGTGGATATCGATTATTTTAAAGACATCAATGATCTACATGGCCACGATGAAGGGGACAGAGTGTTGATTGAAGTCGCCAATACCTTAGCCAATAACAGCCGAGACAGTGATTTAGTTTGCCGAATTGGCGGGGAAGAATTTGCCGTGCTCATGCCCAGAACAAATATGCTTGATGCCATTGATGCTGCGCATCGATTAAAAGCCAGTATTCACAACAACCACAACCTAGGTGTGACCGTCAGTTGCGGAGTATCTCCTGTGCTAGAGCAAGAGCTAAAAACCTATCGCGAAGCAGACCAAGCGTTATACCGCGCTAAACGTGCTGGGCGAAACCGAGTCATGAATTCAGCCAGTGTAAAGCAAATAACACGCTGATCCACATAAGTTCTACGCTTACACAGTGGTGAGATAAGCAATCTGTTTCTACACTTCTATTTCTATACTAAAAGTATCGTAATTTCATTGAGTTAAATGAGGAAAGAATGACTTCCAAACCTATAGTGCTTGTGGTTGATGATACACCAAACAATTTGGATGTTCTGACTGGCGTGCTGGAAAATGACTACCAAGTGCGTGTTGCGATCAACGGCCGACTGGCAATCAATATTGCGCAAATGCAGCCACAGCCAGATATCATTTTACTCGATATTATGATGCCAGAGATGGACGGCTACCAGGTTTGCCAAATTCTCAAATCTCAGCCTAATACAGCGCACATTCCTGTTATTTTTGTCACCGCCAAAATTGCCCCAGAAGATGAAGTAAAAGGGTTAGAGCTAGGCGCTGTCGATTACCTAACTAAACCGGTCACACCTGCGGTTGCACTGCGCCGAATCAAAACTCAATTGGCATTGCACGATCAACAAAAAGCTTTGTTTGAAAAAGTAAAAGAGCAAACTAAAAAGATCAACGAAGGTAAATTAGAAACCATACAAAGCCTTGGCCGCGCCGCTGAATTTAAAGACAACGAAACGGGTATGCATGTGATGCGTATGAGCCATTATTGCTACGTGCTCGCATTGGCGGCAGGTATGACAGCAGAAGATGCGGAAACCTTACGTGACGCTGCACCTATGCACGATGTAGGCAAAATTGGCATTCCAGATGAAGTGCTGTTAAAGCCCGGCAAGCTCAATGCTGAAGAGTGGAAGATAATGCAAAGCCACGTCAATATTAGCGTAGAAATTCTAGGGCAATACAGCCACTCAGAGCTACTTAAAGTGGCCATTGATGTGGCGCAAAACCACCATGAGAAATGGGACGGTACGGGTTACCCAAATCAAACCGCAGGCACTGATATCCCTCTAGTGGGTCGAATTGCCGCTATCGCCGACGTCTTTGATGCTCTCACCTCAGCCCGCCCTTACAAGCAAGCGTGGAGCGTTGAAAAAGCCATCGAACTGATCCGCAGCGAAAAAGGCAAACATTTTGACCCTATGCTGGTGGATCTGTTCATCGAAAACCTTGATGAGATTTTGCGGTATAAAGAGCAGTATCAAGATCAGTAGTGTTAGTTTTATCTCTTGGGTTAATCATTTATCTTTGATTGCACTTGGTGTAATCAAAGGAAACCCTCTAGTATATAAAACCTCTTCATAAATTAGCTTCTATATCCATCAACAAATATCGTGTACTTCGCCCCCCAGACTCAGATCTCACTAGGCAACCAAGCTCCACAAGAGTGGCTAAATGCCGTGTCGCCGTTGGTTTACTTACCTTCGCTACTTTATGGTACTGAGAAGTATTTATTCCAGCAGGGAAATCCCCATCTAGCATGCTATTAAGTACCTTGGTTTGCTCTTGAGAAAGTCTACTTTGTTCGGTTTTTCTCCAAAAGTTCGTTTTAAATACGGTTTGTTCTATTTCCCTTGACGCTGCATCAAATGTTTCATTCAGCGTAATAAGAAACCATTTTAGCCAAGACGTTATATCGACTCCGCCTTTCTGAGTTTTCTCCAATATTTCATAATAACTTTTTCGGTTTGCCAGAATAGCTACTGACATTGCATAAAACCGTACTGACTGCTGCTCTGCTTGAGCCAAAGCAAGATCGGTAAGAAGTCTGGTTATTCTGCCATTACCGTCATCTAAAGGATGTAAGGTTACAAACCACAGATGTGTGATCGCAGCTCTCAACAAAGGGTCGAGCGAAACATCCGTTTTTGACTCATTAAACCATTCAATAAATTTACAAAGTTCATTATCAAGAATATCTCTTGTGGGTGCCTCAAAATGTACAACGGGTTTATCTATACGTCCAGATACGACTTGCATGGGAGCGTCACCTCTTAACTGTCCACCAAGCACAGGATTAAAAAGAGTGCATCCTTCAGGAAACAGCAATGAGTGCCATTGTAAGATTCGTTTGAGGGTCAATGGGGTATCTAGATTATTCACCGCATCCAACATTATCTCTGCAAGACCATCCGTTTGCGTAGTGGTTGGAAATGGCTTTTCTTCCGTAACGCCCAATCTATTTGCAAGAGAGGATCGCACTGAAAATGCATTTAATTTCTCTCCCTCTATTGCGCTAGAATGAATAATATTAGCTAACAAGGTATCAAGTTGATTCTGAGTTTTATCAAGCGGCTGACAAAGCATCTTGCCAAGCAAAACACCTTGATTGAGCCGAGTATCTCTTACAAGAGGTTCAATGACACTTTTATCCCACTTAAAGTTAGGCCATGACTCTTGTTGCCAAATCCACATAAAAGCTCCTTGATTCGAAAATAGTACATATTCGAATCACATTATGATTCGAATAAACTTAATATTCAAATCACAATGTGATTTGTTTAAGGTGTGTATTCATATCATTGACTCAAATTAGGCCAAAAATATTACCTACAGCGCTAAATAAAACAACCTTCCATCGTTTGCCTTTCGCCTCTAGAAGCTCCAGCATCTACCGCATACTTTTCCCAACGAGAAACAACGCGAACCAAATTTTGATGAATGTCGACAGCCTCTTTTTCAGTAAGTTGAAAATACGGCACCACTTCTAGTGCGAGTTCTGGTGATAATTCATTACTCATATCATCAATATTTAGATGTAAACCAGTAGCATATAGAGTGGGATTAATATCATAGGCAGGAGAAAGAGCCCAGCCCCCTTTGTCAAAAGAAACCCATGATTACGCAAATGATCATCACTATTAGAGACCATTATATTAAACAGCATTCTTGTCCATAGTTGCTTCAAATCACTCTTAGTATTGCTACCATAATTAATCAGGAATTCAGCTAACTCTAAATAGCTCGCTCCGTCATCATTACCATCAAAATATTGAAGCTGAGTCATTGCAGAAGTGAAGTGAATACGACGGTTATCTGCAGTTCTATCAAATCGCTTTGTTAAGAATACATGATGCTCACCAGGGTATAAATGAAGCTCTGGGTCGATTTGATGTACGATAGGAGACTTTAACCATTCTTCATCATACGTAAAACTAAAATGCTCTTTTTGCGCACCACTTCACTTCTCAAAGTACCCACTAAAACAGGTGTGTTCGTCTCAACCCAATCTGCGTAGACATAGATTTCCATTAATTACTTTCTCCCTGAGCGAAGAAGCTCTATATCTTGTAACTTTCTTCCTAGAGCATCATCACGAGCCACTACCTCAACATCTTCTACCAACCCCAGAACTGCAAGCACATTGACATAATGCCCAATAGAGACCGTTGGATCGCCTTTACAAATTTTGCGTAGCGTTGGCTTTGATAAACCTGTTCGCTTGTGCATGATGTCTTGTGTTAGTTTTCGCCGCTTGATCGCAAGTGTGATGTTTTCACCTAGTCGCTCTAAAGACTTTAAATGCTTGGGAAAGACAACCGCACTGCGTTTATCTAAGGATATAGAGCTCTTAGTATCTGCATTCATAGTAAAACTATTTTTTCACTTAACCACTGATAAAGGAAATTATAGTTTCACAATAAAATAAAGGCAAAGTAATATACATTATAAATATTAAGATGCTGACTTAAATTATGTTTCCATCATTTATTTCAGTTTCTACATTCAAATTACGTTCAAATCACGCTCATAAAAACAACATTCAATAGACTCCAAAGCAATAAAAACAAAAACTCCGCCCAATACACCAAGTGGCATAATATGGTAAAAGCCACCAGCGAATCTGGCCGATACTACACCTGTTCCGACGACAAACACTTTTAATTAAAACAGGTAATGTAATGAAGAAAATCGCTCTTAAAGTAATTGGATTAACAGTTTTGGCATCAGCACTCACTGGTTGTATTGGTAGCAATGCCATTACAGGGAAAGTAATGAAATTTAACGTTGAAGTTGTTGATAACCGATATGCGAGAGCGGGGGTGAACTTTTTACTAGCGCCAGTTTATGGCATTACCACTGCCGCCGATTATGTGGTGTTCAACTCACTGGAATTCTGGACAGGTAAAAACCCGATTAGTGGCTCGCCACACATCTTTGATTCAAAAGTGGAGACTCACTTTGAAATGAACGATGAGCTAGACCCAAGCCTTACTGATGCGCCTATAGGACCAGTCTCTAATACTCGAACTATCGAAACAGGCGAGATGGTACAAATTGACGAGAATACAGTGCAAATGGATATTCTGTACCAAAACGGAGATACGGCAACCCTAACTGGCATCAAAGAAGGGCAAAATGTGCGCTTTTATATGGATGGCACTTTGGTATCACAAACCACGATTTCGGAGCTTGAAAGCTTCCACTCTTAAGCTATTTCGCTCCCCTTTTTAGGGGAGCGTTTGTTATTCAACATTCGGTTTATTCCGGTTTTAACGACTTAATCAGCTCAGCTGCCGAGATAAAGTCATACCCATTTAGCGCGTTATCCACTTCAATCAGCACCTGTCGTACATCGGCAGGTAAGCTCATATCAAGTAAGTCTTTACACTGAGTTTTCGCCTCACTACTAAATGCTAATAGCTGTGTTTGCAGTTGTTTTATCCCTTGCGCTACTTCGGCACTATTATCTATCACCTCTGTTTGTAAATCCTCAGCGATTACCTCTGCTGTGTGCGGCGTTACTAGCAGAGGCTTAATCTCATTCATTACTTTTGCCAGTTCTAAGGTAATTTCATCGAGCTGACTCATTATTCGTTCGCTATCGGCCTTTAACTCAGCCGATGTTTCCAACTCGGAGGCGAGCTGTTGCAACTGCTGTGCACCTATATTGGCGGCATTGGCCTTTAGTGTGTGCGCAAGGCGGGTTGAATACTCCCAATCAAGTTCTGACCAAGCATTATTGAACTGATTTAAGAAATCGCCCTGCCCTTGAGTAAAGCGCAATAAAATTCGTCCATATAACTCTTGGTTTCCATTGCAGTAGGCAAGCCCTGCTTGTTGTGAAAGCGTCACACGCTGTTCTTTACTATCAATACGAACGTTATCGCAACTATCCTGATTGATATCCGGCTCAACACTGGTGCTATTTCCCTTCGCAAACCAACGCGTGAGCACTTTGAACATCTCTGCGACATCAATAGGCTTAGAGATATAATCGTCCATTCCTACTTGTAGGGCTTTCTCTCTATCACCTGACATAGCATTGGCGGTCATCGCAATAATAGGCACGGTCACTCCCATCTCTCGCAGATGTTTAGTGGCTGAATAACCGTCCATTAAGGGCATTTGTATATCCATCAAAATGCCATCAAAGCTACCCTGTTGGGCTTTATCTAAGGCTTGTTTACCGTTACTTGCCACTTCAACTTTAATTGACTCTGCTTCAAGCAAGGTGACGGCAATTTCTTGGTTAAGATCGTTGTCTTCAACAAGCAATAGTGTAATCCCTGACAATGATGCTTTTGCTTGAGACCCAAGCATCGAGGTTTGCTCAAGCATAGGAAGGTCACTATCGGTTTGTGGCAAATCAACAATGGCATCAAATAAACTCGATGCGGTTAGGGGTTTGCGCACCACAAAATCAACATAAGGGTTATTTTGCAAGGCAGAGCTATCCTCTGTCACACTGGCAGCCACCATCAGGCAGGTATTTAACTTCTTATCATTGATTGATTTAAGTTGCTGACTGGTATCCACACCATCAAGTTGTGGCATGTCATAATCAATAATCGCCAAATCAAACCGGCCGCCCTCTTTGTTGCAAGTTTCTAGCGCCTGCGAACCACTGCTGGCAACCGACACATTGGCTCCCAAACTTTTAATCAAATCGCGGATCACGCCAAGAGCGACGGGGTTATCATCGACCACCAGTACTTTCATACCATAGAGCCCATAACGCTCTTTGTTGTCCGGTTTGCTTTGATTGACCCCGACCCAAATATCAAACGTAAAGCAACTGCCTTGATCAGGCTTGCTAGTGGCGCTAATACTCCCCTCCATCAACTCAACCAACTTACTAGAGATACTCAGCCCAAGCCCAGTACCGCCGTATTTTCTGGTGGTCGATGCATCCGCCTGCGAAAAAGACTGGAACAACTGCGATTGCTGTTTTGCCGTCATGCCAATCCCCGTGTCTTGCACCGAGAATTGCAGTTGGCAGCGACTGCCTTGCCAGGTGAGCAGTTTCACCGAGATCAAAATCTCTCCTGAGTGGGTAAATTTGACCGCGTTTGAACCTAAATTGAGCAGCACCTGATTTAAGCGCAATGGATCACCCTCTATCTCTTTAGGAATGTGAGGATCAACATCAAACAGCAATTCTAGTTTCTTCTCTTCCACTTTAAGTGAAAGTACGTCCGCTAAGCTCTCTAGGGTGTTATCGAGATTAAAATTAACCCTTTCAACCACCAGCTTACCCGCTTCAATTTTAGAAAAATCAAGAATATCGTTAATGATCCTCAGCAGTGATTCAGCCGCACCATTAGCTTTGCTGATATAGTTTCGCGCCTTATCATTGAGCTCGGTTTGCAAGGCCAGATAAGACATGCCGATAATGGCATTCATCGGCGTTCTTATTTCATGGCTCATGTTGGCTAAGAAATTAGATTTGGCATTGCTGGCCTCTTTCATGGCGTTGGCGGCGCTAATGAGTGAGGTAATATCTTGAATCGAGATCAGAGTAAAACGCCCGCTAGACAGCAAAATAGGCGTTAGCATGACCTTTAAGTAGACTAATTCACCACTAGAGGAGTTTAAGGTCAGTTGTTGGTCTTTTAGTAGCTCAATGGGCTCATCTTTTAACCAAAACCTATCCATCGCTTCTTTGACTTGCTTTTCAATGTCAGCAGAAAACAACTGCGCGAAACTGCTGTTAAGTAGCTCAGGCTCGGATTTTTCCAAAAGTTGACTGGCGGCAAGGTTGACCTGAATGATCTCCCCTTTATCATCTTCCATTAAAATGGCAGATGGCGCTTCTTGCATCATGGCTTTGGTATTTTTCTCGGAAATAGAAAGCAGTTGTTGGTTTTGCTCAAGCTCTGAGGTGCGGGTTTGGACCAACGCTTCAAGCTCTGACTTAGATCGTTGCGAAAGCAGATAGGATCGACGACCGACAAACATCATAAATGAGGCAATCGCAATAATCACAATCAGGGCGATGATCAACAGACCCAGCAGTACCTCTCGAGTGGCGCGATAATCACTAAGCACTTCATCCATATCAATTTGTGCCACTATGCCTATCTCAATATCAGGGATCCAGCGCCATGATCCCATCACTAGCTTGTCTAGGTAATCTTGGTAATTCTCAAGGTTAGTATCGTTTTCCACATCGAGTGGATGCTGTGCAAAAGTCTGCTCTAACAACTTAGAATCCATAGTAATAGAAAGAATGGAGGTCAGGTTATCGCCTAAAATGCCATCTTCTAATAACTTAGATTCAAAGCGGTTTCGGCTAAGCATGATCCCTTCTCGGCTAATAGCAAATTGCTCACCCGTACGCCCAATATTGGAGATACGAAACAAGTTAGAAAAGCCCGCTCTTGGGTCAATTCCCAGCGCAAAAATAGCCACTACCCGCCCCGCACTATTGGCGATCGGGCTTAGCAAAAACATCGCAGCATCAGGAGTCCCTTCTATGCCTCCAGTCATAGATCGCACCTGTGTATGTACCGGAGGCACTAACACCACCTCACCATCCCATACTCGCGCCAGTAAATTAGGCGCTTTCTCAAACAGTAAATTTTGCGTACCTAAATCGCTATCTCTGTCTGATGCTAGGGTGATATTGCCCTCACCAATAACATAGAAACCCGAATTAGATGACAATAAAGCTCGGTCATGCACAAACTGGCGAATCTTAGTCAGCACCGGCGTTTCTTGGAGTAATGCAGCGCGCTCAACTTGATCATCACTAATGGCAGATAGCTGCCCCATAATCTCAGATAAAACCGAGAACTCCGCAGTCAGTATCAACTTAACTAAGGCACGTTTTTCCGCAACCCATTCATATAACAGGTTTTTAGCACCATCTTGAGCAAGATCGAGCTGGATTTGATAATTTTCTATTTCACTTTGTTTTAAAGTATTTAAAGCCAAAGAGATAGAAACGATAAAAGCGATACAGATAGAAATGGTCAAACTGATAAAAATCTTGATTTGATTTGCTGAGCCAAAGAACTCATGAAACAGCTTTCTTTTTTGCAGCCAAACGGTCCATATTAAAACGAACAATGCAATGGAGGCGAACATGATAAAGAAAGTCCAGCGCATCTTTTCAACGCGCCACAACGATTCTTCATGATCAATGGCTTGTTCAAACAATTGCTCGGAAGCACCCAGTTTATTCGAGTACCATTTACTTCTCATTTCTTCTAGTTTTGCCGGGCCGATTTGTTTAAGCCCCCAATTGATCAATTCGACGAGCTCAGGGGCATCTTTACGCACACACACAGTGCTGACATCGGGAAATGTATTGGCAAACGGTATGAACTGCACTGAATCCAAACTGCCGACTTTGGCCCAATAGTGCATGCTTGATTGATACGCAAGAAACACATTGATAGAACCGTTAGCGACTAAGTTCACCGATTGTTCATTATCGACGGTATAGGTGAGCTGAATTCGGTCTATGGCTGATTTGATGTGATTTTGTAGCGCGCTGCCTTGGATCGTGCCCACAATGGTAGCGCTATTCCAATTGTTGATATCCGCAAGCTGCGGCGAGTCTTTATTAATCAAAAAACCAGGGGCTTGCATGGCGATGGGTTCTGAGAATAAAAATTTACTTTCACGCTCATGGGTGCGGCTACATACGGCTAAAATATCGGTCTGCCCTTGCTCCAACGCCACCAACTGTTGATTCCAGTTACGAGTATTATCAGCAATAAAGCGCACTGGCAGTACCCTGTCTAATGCTGCATAAAGCTCGCTAGCAAAACCGCTGTGCAGACCCTGCGCGTTAATAAAATCATCCGGATGCAAATCAAATGAAGGGCTGTATCTGACCACAGGATGTTTTTCTACCCACGCCACTAAATGCGCTGGCAATTCTGCGCTTTCACGAGCTCCGGCAACTTTTACCTGAGCGTCTGAAAGTGCTGGAAACGAAAACCCGAGCCAAGCAATTAAAACAATCCATTGAACATATTTCGCCACGAACAGTCCTTTTCTTTGAGCACGACAATGTGCGTACTCATTTCATCCATAAACCAACTCAATATAGCTTAGTTCAAAATCGGTAAGGCATGAGCTTTCATGTTAATTTTCAAAGGTTTGCTACACTAATAACACATGGATTGCGATTGCATATATCAAAGAGGATTACCTAGTGACATCTACGCTAACATTAACGCAGACATTGGCCCTAACAAGGTTTCAATTTTCGACATTGGTGTTGTCGGTAGTCGCATTGCTATCACTGTTTACATTAACCCTCAGTTTTCCTGCTTATTCCGACACAGCCCTGCCCAGCGAACTGTCCACTCAACAGCCACGCATCATACGCATGGCGCCTAAACAATCCGCAGAAGATGTCTCACATAGCTATCTAGTGTCACTTTTAGAAATTGCTATCAAAGAAACTGAACATGATTTTGGCCCTGCTAAATTAGACTTTATGCCAATACAGTTAGGTCAAAATTTGGTTCTGCCACTGCTGGATATTGAAGGTATTTTAGATACTGTCGCTTCAGCGCCAACCGTGAAGCGAGAAGTGCAATTTCGCGCGGCTCGATTTCCTTTGCTGATGGGACTGCTTGGGTATCGCATGATGCTGATTCGCCCAGAAGATGAAGCTAAGTTTTTAGCCATTAGCCGCCCAGAACAACTCAAAACATTAAAGGCATGTCAGGGGTCGGCGTGGCCAGATTCTAAAATTCTCGAAGATCAAGGTTATAACGTCATTCGAGTCGATAAATTTGAAACCATGTTCGACTATTTGATCAATGGCAGATGTGATTACTTTCCTCGTGCCATTACCGAAGGCTACGGAGAGCTAGAAGCTTACAATGCAGCCAATCCTGATAAACCTTTGCTGGCATTCGATAAAGTATTATTGCACTACACTGTGCCGCTGTTCTTTTTCACCAGTCATAAAAACTTTTTATTGGCTTATCGCATAGAAATGGGGTTGATCCGCGCCAATGAAAAAGGGCTGGTGGAACAGTTGATGAAAACCCATCCAGTCACAAAATCGGCCTACCCTCTAGATAAATGGCAAGAATCCATTGTATTTGAAGTGGCGATCCCTGACTTGTTAAAAACCATCCCGATAGAGAAGAAGCACTACTGGCAGCACCTGCCTGCTCGCAAGCACTAAAAAAGGTCTCACAGGAAAGCCTGTAAGACCTAAAAACACACAATTACATAAGAACGCGGTTTATTGCTCTGCGGTTGCGTCAGTAGCTTCTGAGTTCGTTTTATAGGCCTTATTCGAAGAGAGCTTAAGCTGATTGCTAGCTCGACTTTCTATTTTTGCCACCAAAGAATCCCAGCGGATGCCCCGTTCTTTTTCAAAAAGCGATTCAAAGTTGTCGGCACTCCATTCATGAAATGCTAGCGGATCAAGAGCGCGTCCCACAAAGCGAATTTCATAGTGAAGGTGTGGACCCGTTGAAAAACCAGTATTGCCCGAATAAGCGATCAACTGTCCTTTTTCGACAAAATCACCCGATTTTACTTTGAATTTTTGTAAATGAGAGTATGAACTGGAAAAACCGTATGAGTGTTGCAATCTCAAGAAATTACCCGAGCCCACATCACTTGGCCTAACCACTTCAACCACACCATCGGCGGAGGCATACACAGGAGCCCCTGTATTCACCGCATAATCAATGCCACGGTGTAAGGTTTTTTTGCCCGTTTTAGGGTGGATACGGTAGCCGTAGTGTGAAGATACTCGCACATCCCCAACAGGCGAACCGTTAGGAATATTGTTCAGCATATTAAGACGAACAGATGAAGTGACAGCGGCGGCATCTAAGCGACTTTCCAGCTCACCGTCTTTGTCAGATACCCCAAGAACAACTTCTAAATCCCCTAGCCTATCAGACACTTGTTGTAATCGTTCTTCACGAGCACCAAGGTCGCCTTCGAGTTCCAGTTTTAGATTTTGTAAATGTTCGACTTCTTCACTGAGTTTTAAAGAGCGGTTCTGCAACTCTGTTTGTTTAGAAACCGCAAATTCAACTTCGTTATTGAGATAATAAATAGACACACAGGCAGCAATAATTGCTGCCACCATGAAATAACCGAAGGTTTTAAGACAACGCTGTAATATTTTTCCTAACTGGAAATGACGCGTACCATCCACAGTGGAGACGGTGACTATCACATGCTCTTTCATTGATACCTTGCTATCTGATTATTTTTTAACCGGATGCGTATTTTACTTGAACCAACGAAATCAGCAAGTTTAAATCTCATTTTTGATAGGTTGGCAGTGATTAAAACTCTTTATCAGCAAAACCGGTTACTTCATCCACACGTAATGCTTTACCTAGTTTAGTTAAAGGGTGCACGACAACCAGTCCTTTCACACGACGCTTAAGTTGACCCATATCGGCCTGCTCTTGCTTAGTGATAGAACGAGAAAATGGTTTGTCAGAAAGTTCTTTACGCTCTTTGTTGAGATCGTAGCTTTCTTTGTGTTTAAGTTGAGCAACTTGCTTTTCTAATTTCGCCATCTCTCTTTCAAATTGTTGAATGATAGATTGGTCGCGTCTTTCAACTGCCGCGGCAAGTTTATGTTTGTATTTATCGATTCGGTTGTTCAGGTTTTGGATTTCTTTTTTTGCAGACATTTGCCGCTCCTAGTAAAAAAACGTGCCGTCCTAGGACGGCACGTTAAATTTGATAATGGAAGTAATACCTGAAGTATATAGTGTTTGCCGATGAAACGACAAATTGATTACTGGGTAATGACAAATCCGCGCTTAAGATTCCGCTTGTTTACGAATTGCTTTCAGTAAAACCGACGTATCCATACGCCCTAGCCCTTCTTCAGATAGCGCTTTATAAGCGTCAGTGCTAGCTTGAGTAAGAGGAAGCGTCAAATTATGTTGCTTTGCTTCTTCTAAGCAGAAACCCAGATCTTTGATCATCCAATCAATGGCGAATCCAAAATCAAACTTATCTTGCGCCATGGTTTGCGCTCGGTTTTCCATCTGCCATGAACCTGCCGCGCCATTTTTCAGGCAATCCACCAGCGTTTGTACATCCAAACCTGATTTCTCAGCAAGCAATAAGCCCTCAGATAACCCAGTTAACGCACCTGCAATACAGATTTGATTAACCATTTTAGCGCGCTGACCTTGCCCTGCTTTACCCATCAATACAGATGATTTCGCATAAGCTTTAAACACGGATTGCATCGCATCAAAGTCTGATGCTTCGCCACCACACATCACGGTTAGAACGCCATTTTCTGCGCCTGCTTGACCGCCAGACACAGGAGCATCCATAAATCGTAATTGCGCTTTAGTACAAGCTTCTAACAACTCTTCAGCAAGGTTGGCAGAAGTAGTGGTGTGATCGACGAGAATGGCGCCAGCTTTCATGTGCGCCAAAGCGCCAATTTCCGAGGTAGTGACACTGCGTACATCGTCATCATTGCCGACACAGACTAAAACAACATCCGCGCCATCAACACACTCAGCAACAGTGGTAAATGCTTGCCCTGTATAATCAGTTTCATCAATATAGTCAGCAACCCATTGCTGAGCCTTGCTGGTGGTGCGGTTATAAACACGCACATCAAAACCGGCTTTCGCTAAATGACCTGCCATCGGGTATCCCATGACCCCTAAACCTAGAAAACTGACTCTCATAATTTGCTCCTGCTTATCGCTATAGTGTGCTTCTATTCAGGGTACCACGCGTATCAATAAAATTGATGCAAAAAAAAGAGCAAGCCAATAGCTTGCTCTACAATTCACAGTCTCCGATCCCATTACATTAGATCAAAAGACGATTTACTTAAACTATTACAGTTCAGCGTTGTGGTAAACCTGTTGTACGTCATCACAGTCATCAAGAAGATCTTGGAACTTCTGGAATTTCTCTGCGTCTTCACCCGCGATTGGGGTTTGAGTTTGAGGTACAAAAGTGATCTCTTCCACATCCATAGTAATATCAGGGAAAGAAGCGTTTAACGCAGTTTTAGTCTTGAAGAACTCAGTATGCGGAGCGAATACAGTGATCACACCGTCTTCTAGCTCAACGTCAGTTACGTCAACGTCTTCCATCATAAGAGCTTCTAGAATCACTTCGTCGTCTTCACCTTTAAACTGGAATACAGCTTGATGATCAAACATGTGTGAAACAGAACCTTCAACACCGATTTTAGCGCCTACTTTAACAAAACATTGGCGAACGTCTTGGAAAGTACGGTTGCCGTTATCTGTTAGACAGTCAACGATAACGCTTGTGCCGCCAGGACCAAAGCCTTCGTAGCGTGCTGGTTGGTAATCTTCACCACCGCCACCGCTCGCTTTATCAATGGCTTTATCGATAACGTGCGCAGGAACTTGGTCTTTCTTCGCTTTCGCAATCAAATGCTTTAGCGACAAGTTCATGTCTGGATCTGAACCACCGTTCTTTGCACACATGTAAATTTCTTTACCGTACTTAGAATATACTTTAATTTTTGCGCCAGCTGTTTTGGCCATTGAGGCCTTGCGCACTTCAAAACTTCTTCCCATCGGGATCTACTCTCTAATTCTATGTCTCAGAAAAAGTCACAGTCACCAGCACGCAGCTGGTAATCCAAAAAACTACCTTAACCAATCCTAGCAATCAACTGCTCATTCTAGCGGGTTAAACTGCCGTGATTGGCTTTAAATTCATCATCTGTCGATATTTCGCAACAGACTCATCAAACCAAAGCACGTGTTGTTCGCTTTTAAGCTTGCTGCGTTGCTCTGAAATATCGAGTTCAGTACCCTGCGAGTTTTTGACTTTCCACACCAAATAAGATGCTTGTTTGTCTAACTCAACGCGGTATTTGTCTTCAGCAGGAAGTTTAGAAAGATTTATCGACATGTGAGGTTTTTTATACGAATTCGTGTTGCGTAATATAACACATTTTCAGAGGATGAAAAAACGAGAAAATTTACACTGTAAAGTGGCTGAATTTATAGGCAAAAACAGCATTCGAAAATTGCTTTCGCTCGCACACAAACCACTGCAATCTATACAATAATACTTTGATATATAAACAAAAATGCATACACCGTTTTAAACATAGTGTATGCATTTCAAGACCGTAATTAATATTGGATCACTAATTACGGAACACTTTGTCACCACTGTGTACTTAATCTAATACGCGTCTAATCAAATTAAGTACCGACCTGGTGACGGGGTAAAATTAATGCAACAGCCCCAACTCTCGAGCTTCTTCCAGTGTCAATCCACTTTCCCTGATTTCACGCATTTGTTCTATTCGGCGTCTTGCCTCTGCAGATTTTAACTGTTTATTCGAAGTAGTGGCGCGGGTTGCATTCAATTCATCCCACGAACCCGCGAGATCTTGCATCTCTTCTCGGCTTATAGAATTAATAGACATCGCTTTGCTCCTAGAATAACAATAATTTATAGGGTTTTTACCCTACTGCTTAATAACAGAACCCTTGGCTATTTTAGTAATTTAGCTGAGTTCTTCTGACCTCGATATTGATATCAACCTAACCCCTCCCTGTTAAGAGTTTTAGAACTAAAATGTGATGCAGTTATCAAGCGTGTTTTTGATTTATTGGCATAGACTGCATTTGACTACATTTTAACCGTTTTTGATTTACACTTATTATGAATATAGTTGAAGAGGGAGGTTTTCGTGAATCAGCTGGATCAGTGGCAACAGCAAGTGTCGCATTGGCATAAAGTGCGGAAGCATGATCAAGTAGAAACGCTTGCCCGACTTATCAATAATGCTCCGTCAGAGTTATGGGGGCCAGAATTATCGATCGAGCAAAGTCAGGGATTAGGATATTGGTTAGATGGCTGCGCACGTATTTATCAGCACCATTTAGAGCAAGGGAATACCGCCGGTGCCTACTCGTATCTATGTTTGGCGCAAGCTCGTTTAGAATCTGTGGTGTGTCGAGCTGAAGTGGATCAAAATATTCGCTGCAGTTGCTGTCGTAAATTAGAGCAGATAATGGTATTGATCTTTGAGTTTTGCAAAAAACAACCCGATCCAAAGTGGCAAGTAGAACTGCAAAATCAAATAGAAACGCATGTTAAATTTTTAACCCACTACCCTTTTAATGAATCTCCAATCCCTGTGCTCAAGCCGTCTGCGAACTAAAAACCCCGCATAGATCTTATGTTAATCACGATCTATGCGGAAGCATGATCAAGAGCCTGAAGCGATCTCTCTAAGGACTCGCATAACCGTTTCATCGTAATGCCCTTCAAAGATCTGTCGACACACTTTACGTCGCACCGCTAAACCTAAGATCAAGCGTTCGATCGAAAGGTGCACACCTTCAGAATCTTGGTTGTACAACTCAATGGTGCGACTAAGGGCTTCGTAACTCACCACTTTGTCTTCCACTCTTAACCAATCTAGCTTCTCTAATAGCTCCTGACACTCTTCCCGAATAGATACCGGTGAATGACCAGTCATTGCTGACAAAGCCGTTATACTGCGTTCAAGAGCCTCTGAAGAGGTATATTTAGTTAAACTTATGGTGATCTCTTCAGCGTTGATCTCTACTAAGTGCTTACGTAATTTAACTCGGCGGCCTAAATGCCCTCTTGGAGAGGTTTTCTTACGCTGAATTGGCTCAAACTCGCCATCGATGATTTCCGCTAACTCATCGAGTTTCTTCTTAGAAACCATTTCGTGGCGCAATGGGTTAGGCAAGGTCGGCGCCATGTTGCGCTTACCGGCATTGGTGGTTCTAGCTCGAGCATAACGAATCACTTCTTCCGCGTTACATTTGATATCAACTTGGTAGTCTTTCACTTTGCCTTTGGTTTCTAAGACGCTCAGTGTTAGGTGATAGCCCCACAAGTTCACCACAAACAGTTCATCATTGCCTTTACCGTTAGACAGCTTCTTCAGCTCGCGTAATAAATCCATCGAGAAACGACGCCATTCTATGTTTCTCGCCAGTTTCTGATTTAACTCACTGAGCAACATGCTGTCGTTAGTGCGACGTGACATTCTGCTTCTGAAATACGAGTACAATTGGAACACCAAGGTGTGCTGACGTAAAATTTCTGGTGGGAACAAGAAGAAATAATCACGTGTTAGCAGCTCTTCATAAAACGACGGCTCCCAAACCAAAATATAGAGATTAGGTTTGATTTTAATCTCACCTGCTTCGTTCTCGGTTGGCGCTTCTTCAGAGGCGGTGATTGTTCGAGCCAAGAAACGAAAACGATCACTTTTAAAGCCCTCAGGCATGTTTTCACTTAACCACTGCCCTGTTAATTCATGTAATTGAAAATCGGTGTATTCAATTCTGTCTATGCTGTCACGAATAGAATCACGCGCCGGACCACTGTCTTTTTTGCCCCTAAGAGACAGGATATCAGTGATGTACAATGGGGTTTTATTCGGCGCAATCTGAGCATTGATGTGATAATTATCTTGATGATGATCGTGGTATTGCACGGTTAGGGTAAACAGCGCAAACAAAGTCATGAGATCATCCACGGTCATAATGTGCTTGGAAGATCGAGTTTCGATTACTGCACGTGTCCCCGAAATTGAAACCATTGATTTTTGGTAGTTTTTACGGGTTCTTGGCGGCGCTAATGCTTGATCAATAATACCGGCCCAGTTAGTTGGAGACACGACAAATTGATCGGCTTCGTCTAACATTGCGGGTGGATTGTTTAATCCGTGTTCGCTGAGCAGTTGTTTATTAACGTGAGTTTGAGCAAGTGCCTGGGTTTTTTTCTTCTTCGCGGTTTTTTTACTAGTTTCGGTTTGTAAACTTCCGGTACCTAAAGTTGTGATAAGCAAAGATGGGTTTACAAACTTATGCAGCATGGTTTTTCCAGCAAGGCCTGTTTCAAAACGTACTGGAGTTTGGCCAAATAAACCTATGTTCACTGCCGCTCGTAAGCGCTGTTGGATAGCTGCACGGGTAATTTGACCGTCTGTTGCATCGATGAGTTCAGTGGTCGAAACCAATCCGTCTTTGCTGCTCATTCCACGTAGCGAAATGAGATTAAGCAATTCTATGATGCTTTTGGTAACACCCTTGAAATGTTGATACTGCTCAATCCATTCGATTGCTGCATCATTGACTTCAAATAAATGGCCATCTTTGTGACTTCTAGGTTGTTTAATCAAGATCTTAGTGTCTTTGGTCAT